>NZ_NSDG01000023.1:19358-19492 GCF_002289345.1 Pseudoalteromonas sp. HM-SA03
ACTGTCGCGACATAAAGTCGCACACAAGGGCTCAACAGCAAACCACAGCAAGCTACACATACACGTAGCAGCGGGTTTACCCCGCGACCTCCGTTTTAACCGCCAACTCATCCTCTACAAACACGGCTTTGTAT
>NZ_NSDG01000024.1 GCF_002289345.1 Pseudoalteromonas sp. HM-SA03
ACTGCGAGCGCTTGTTGGCTTAGCAAAACTCACATTCTCAACTCTAGAATTTCTTACTGCTGTATTTGCAGCGCATTGTCGTGCGCGATAACTCAGTTTTAGTGTAGAGATACGCTTGAGCGCTAAAAAGTAGCCATCGACAAACGCTTTTGTACCTAGTGATTGAAGTATTTTTCTACTTTTTACTTCACTTTCTCAGCTTGAATACTAATAGTGATGGGTGTCACTCTTTTCACGCTCTTTTCATCCGTTTTAGCATGTTGTAAACGCGTTCAACACGCTTTTTATTCCACGGCTTACCTTTATTGCGAAGCCTTTTG
>NZ_NSDG01000025.1 GCF_002289345.1 Pseudoalteromonas sp. HM-SA03
TCTCTAAACTCACTACGCTTATTAGATCAAAGGGCTAGATCTGTGTCCAGCCCTTTTTCAACAGTCTGAGCCCTCAAATATGAGGGCTTTAAATGTGGCGGAGAGATAGGGATTTGAACCCTAGATACGCTATTAACGTATGCCGGTTTTCAAGACCGGTGCTTTCAACCACTCAGCCATCTCTCCAAAACCTATGATCCACGCTTAATAGCACGAATCTAAAATAAGTGGCGGAGAGATAGGGATTTGAACCCTAGATACGCTATTAACGTATGCCGGTTTTCAAGACCGGTGCTTTCAACCACTCAGCCATCTCTCCGCAGCGGGGCGAATAATAGAGAATCCCTATGCGCTTGTGAAGCTTTTTTTTCAATTATTTGATCGTTTGCGTAAAATTTGGCTCAATCGTCTAAGAACCAGTCAAAATTATGCGTATTTTAGATATTTCAGCGAACTTTTGAAAATATTCAAAGTCTTACGTATTGAGTAACTATTACCGTAGAGACCCAATTAACGACAGATATTGATCCAGAAATCATTGCCCCAACATATAACAATTGATACTCTTATCTTAGTTATTTTTGGGATCAGCATGTTTTATTAAGGAGCTTGAATCATGGCATTCAATCATTCATACAACACTGCAAAACCTGTCATGTCGACAATGGAAACAAACAAAGTGTTGAAAAACACTTACTTCCTGTTGGCAATGACATTAGCGTTTAGTGCAGTAACAGCCGCAATTTCAATGACAATGGCATTACCAGCATTTACCGGTATTGTTTGTTCATTAGTTGCATTTGGTTTGCTTTTTGTTATCGGTAAAAAAGCAAACTCATCTTCTGCTATCGGTCTTGTATTCCTATTTACTGGTATTTTAGGCTTCGGCCTTGGGCCTATGCTTAATCACTATGCTGCACTACCAAATGGTGGCATGTTGATAGCACAAGCACTTGGCACAACAGCGTTAATTTTCTTCGGTTTATCAGCTTATGCACTAACTACGAAAAAAGACTTCTCATTTATGGGTGGCTTTTTAACGGTTGGTTTAATCGTGGTTATTATCTCAAGCCTAGTAAACTTGTTCATTGGATCTAGCATCGCGTTTATGGCAATTAACGCGGCAGTCGTGTTATTAATGTCTGGCTTTATCCTTTATGATACAAGCCGAATTATCAACGGCGGCGAGACAAACTACGTGCTTGCAACTGTGAGCTTGTATTTAAGTATTTATAACTTATTTACCAGTATCCTTGCCCTTTTAGGCGCATCGGATGACTAACTCAGAATTTCTGATAAAATAAGCCCCATTACGGGGCTTTTTTTATGAGTAAAATTTGAGTCAAATAGCCATATCAGTTCACTTTGGCGTAGCTGCACAGTCAAAGTTAACTTTACTAGAACGGTATGTCGATGCCGCTATTAAAAGTGACCATCAAATCGCGTGTATCTTTCTATACCAAGATGGTGTTTATCACGCCAGTCAAAATATCGTACACGCTTCCGACGAATTGCAGGTCAACGCACTTTGGCAACGCATCAAAGATAAAGGGATCCCCCTGTTGTTGTGTGTCACCGCTGCGGAAAAACGCGGCGTTAGCATCGAAGACGTTAGCCCTTTCACCGTTGCTGGCCTTGCGGAGTTTGCCATGATCTCGAGTAAGTCTGATAAGTGGGTGCAGTTTAAATGAGTAAAAACGTGTTAATTATTTCTCAAACCAGTCCTTTTGACCAAAATAGTCTGAAAGAAGCACTCGATGTCGCACTAATCTATGCAGCGATTGATCAACAAGTAAGTTGGCTTTTTACCGGTTCTGCTGTGCTATCGCTCCAGAAAACCCTCAATGCGCCCACACTGGGTTTAAAAGACATGTTTAAGCAATTAAAAACTCTGGAAATTTATGATGTCGAGCGGGTTTATGCCTGCCAGTCAGCGATGGATGAGTTTAACGTATCGCCACACTCCCTTGCTGTTGATACTGAAGTCAAAAATCAGCATGAAATCCTTGCGTTAATCAAACAACATGACTTTGTGGTGACACTATGAGCACGCTACATATTATTTCTAGTATCGAAGCATGCGATCAGCTGCAGTTTGTATCCCATCAAGACACTATTTTATTATGTAATGATGGCTGCTTTGGGCAAACGCGTATCTCAGCCGGGGATGCAAATGTGGTGATGCTGCAAACTTGCGCCAGTGCCAGAGGCATTGTCCCAGAGGCCGGAGTAGAGCTTATCTCTGACAAAGATTGGGTTGAGCTGACCATTACGATGAACAATTCAATTACTTGGTAATCATCATGCTAGAATTTAACAACCAAACTATCGAGACAGATAAACAAGGCTATTTGCTAGACCATACTCAATGGACTAAAGATTTAGCACCACTTCTAGCCGCAGAAGAAAATATTGAGCTTTCAGATGCACATTGGGAAGTCATTGAGTTTGTGAGAAATTTTTATCTCGAATACAACACCAGCCCCGCGATCCGCATGCTGGTAAAGGCAATGGCTAAAGCACTAGGCGAGGATAAAGGCAATAGCATCTATTTGTATAAGTTATTTCCAAAAGGTCCAGCCAAACAAGCAACAAAAATAGCGGGGTTGCCAAAACCCGCCAAGTGTATTTAGGACGGGACAACCGAACTAAAAAAGGCCTCAAATGAGGCCCTGTATAAAAACATTACTTCGTATACGCTCTTGGCATATCAGAATCTGTCGTATATCTGTCTCTTAGTTTATCGTGACGTGATTCAGTAGACACTTCCTCACCATTGATCCAGATTTTATCGATTGTGGTGCTAAATTCGAAAGGATCCGCACTCCACATTACGATGTCTGCACGTTTACCAGCTTCAATCACACCGCCATCAATGCCCAGTGCTTTCGCAGGGTTAGCGGTAACTGCCTTGAGTGCGCCTTCATGACTCATGCCATTTGCTACAGCAATACCCGCATCAAAGCGTAGCTGGTAGACGTTATGACTACCGTCACCACCAATTGACAGGATGACATTGACACCCGCTTTTTCAAGCTTACCTGCGTTATCTAGACTTGCATGCATTGAGTCAAAGCTAGCTGGTAGGTTTGATACCGCACTCAAAATAACAGGTACTTTCGCCTCGGCTAATTGCTCAGCGACCACTACCGCATCATCTGCGCCCTGAATCATCAGATCTAAACCAAACTTTTCTTTTAGCTTAATCGCTTCAAGAATATCAGACGCTCTTGAAAGCGTTGCAATCACAGGCATATCACCCGCAAGCACTTGAGTTAACACTTGTTCTTCTGAACTCGGTTTTCCCTCATCTTTTTTGTCTTTCTTAGCAAGCTTTTCTTGCTGTGCGTCAAGCTTTTTAACAACGTTATCTAACGCTTTTGCACGAGACCCTTTGCTTTTGGCCCCCAGATGAATAATTAACGCTGTTTGCTTGTCAGTCACACTGTTAAACTCGCCAGATAAGTCAACAACAAAACCAAGCCCTGCAAACTCACTTTTACCGCCCCAAGGTGCGACAAAGTTTTGCGTTATACCGCCTTTTCTTGCATAGGCAATTAAGCTACTACGTGGATTAAATGCGGTGCTTGCGTCAAAATCTACTCCGGCATCGTCATCACCAGCATCACGAGAAGCAGCAACCGCACCAACTTCAACTAAGCCAAGTTGGTTCATTGAGCCGATAAAACCTGGAGTGACAACCTTACCGCTGGCGTCAATCGTTACATCAGCAGTCACATTATCTGGGTTAATCGCTTTTATTTTACCGTTTTCGATAACTAGGGTCGCACCTTCAAGTACGCCAGCATCTGTCGCGGTATGGATCGTTGCATTAGTAATTGCGGTAACATTGGCAAAAGCAACTGAGTGAGCTAGCAATGCGCTAGTGATCATGGTTAGTTTCATGGTTTTCATCTCATCAACTCCTTACTTTTGACCTAACATAAAATCACTAACCGCTTGATATTTTTCATCGTGACGATCATAGACTTTACCACCATCTACAAAGACCTGCTCTGCACGAGAGTACACGCTAAACGGATTGGTGTTCCAAATTACTACATCGGCTTGTTTGCCTTGCTCAAGCGATCCAGTTTTATCCTGAATGCCTAACGATTTAGCTGCGTTCGAGGTGATCCACTTAATTGCATGCTGCTCGTTGATGTTAAAGCCAGACTGGTTAGCCGTGTTCATCACTTTTGCGGCTTCATGATTTAAGCGTTGGATTGTGGTATCTGAATCAGAATGGACAATTGCACATGAGTTTTTCACTGCATCAACAATTGCAACGTTTTCCTGAACCATATCATACGCCTCCATCTTAAAGCCCCACCAATCTGGCCAAAGCGCTGCACAGTTACCGTTTTCACCTAATAGATCTGCAATCTTATATGCTTCAATGCCGTGGTGGAACGTCCCTGCGTGATAACCAAACTCTTTAGACAAGTCGATCATCATTGCCATTTCTTCTGCTTTGTAACAATGGTTATGGATCAAGATTTCACCATCTAGCACACCACGAAGCGTATCGAACTTGATATCACGTTTCGGTGCATCCGGATTCAATCCAGCAGCATATTCGGCTTCGTACTGTTCCCAAGCGCGCTTATATTCACCAGCTTCAATCCAAGCTTCACGGTATCCTGCCATGTTACCCATACGAGTATAAGGGGCTACACCTTTAGAGCCGTATACACGCTTTGGATTCTCACCACATGCCATCTTTAACCCATATGGCGCATCTGGGAATTTCATTGCCTGCATTGTTGGTGCCGGCACATTCTTTAAGGTAACACCACGACCACCAAATAGGTTTGCAGAGCCAGGTAAGATTTGTAGCGTGGTGATCCCCCCTTCTCTAGCTCGGTTAAAGCCTGGATCTTGCGGCCATACAGAATGCTCAACCCATACTTGAGAAGTATTAGGGTTAATCATTTCATTGCCATCACTGTGCGATTCTACACTTGGGCTGGGGTAAGCTCCTAAGTGAGAGTGCACATCGATAATGCCAGGTGTTACCCATTTGCCTTCAGCATCAATGGTAATATCTGCCGTGACAGATAGGTCTTTACCAACTTGCTTGATTTTACCATCAACAATAAATACATCACCTTGTTCTATTTTTTCACCCGTTCCGGTTAAAACGGTAGCATTAGTGATTAGGGTGGACTGAGAAGGTACAGGCTTGTAGGTACTTGGGTATGGGTTTTTCTCTATGGTAACTTTTTCTTTTTGTGGGCCGTTATCCTGACAGCCCATCAAAGCTGCGGCAATGCCAGCTACGACTATGGAGGGAGCAAATTTATACATTTTTTGTCATCTCTATTGTTTTTTTTGACTTTAACTCATACCATCGCACTTTACGCAATTATGAGTTTTAGTCACAAGTAATTACGACGAACGTCCAGATATTATAACGCATGTTGTCAGCAGTGAGTAATTTAGAAAAGCCTTAGTTGCCACAACGGAATGTAAATTAGCGTCAATATTGACACGTTTTGACACATCACGAAGCATAAGTAACAAAGAGGAAGTAAATCTAAAAACGAAGTGTTAAATTATCGATAATAGTATTTTATAGTGAAAAAAGTTTTTGCTATTTGTATCTTTAGAAAAAGAATAACTTAATACTTTACAGATAGATAGAAATCTGGCACACATTTGACATACTCTATTACATTCGGAATTACTTGATTTACAGCATTCTGCGGCAACTTTAGTAATACTAAGAACGTGTCCTAGAGATAGCCAAGGAGCTAACCATGAAATTGTTCAATTTAGTATGTGCAACCTCGCTTCTAATCGCAGGTACCGCATCTGCGGCAGATTTTGTTGCTGCAGATAATAGTAGAGCGACCAAAGTTTGTATGTCGGTAGTCAAAGACAATAAGATTCACTTGTTCCACACCATTAAAGAGCACCACCTAAAAAAACGTGTTGTAGAAGAAAAACTCCACTGCAATGATATGCCTGTCGGCAAATTTGCAGCAACCTACGGATTTAATAAAGCTGCGGATTTCCTCGGTGTAGACAGTAATGTAGAAACCAGTATTAAAGACATCGCTAAACTAGATAAAAAGACCATTTTTGTCTCAGGATCTAAGTAGTGATGTCAACATGTTTGTAAACAAAAAAGCAAGGCGTAGCAATCCCTAGCTGCGCCTTTTTCTCAGTTCAGCTACACAACTGTAGTCAATAACCCAAATAGACCCCCAAAGACGCCTCCCCACACAACTAACCAACCTAAGTGAGTCTTAATCATGTTTTGTACGATCTCCTTAACCATTTTCGGCGTTAGCTCATTGAGTCGCTCATCCACCGCTTTTTCAATAGTTTGATGTAAATCATCGCCAAGTAGACCGTTACTGAGCGATTCACTAATTGCAACATCAAACTCAGGCTGTTCACCGAGCTCAACTATTGCTAATCGCATTTTTTCAATAAATGGTTCTCGCAGCGGTTGTACAGCTTCAGTTCCACCAAACATCTGCAGCATCGCGCCAAATTGAGACGCTTCAATGACACTTAACAAACGGTCGAACGCAGGATTTAAATCGACTTTATTAGCGATCGGTGCCAAGTCAAACTTTGGATGCTCCTTGTCGAGAAACTTTTCTAGTTTTTCTTTACTAAAGAACTCGCTCAAGATGAGCTCTCTAATCGACGCTTTAAACGATTCGAACTTAAGCGTAATAATTCCTGAACCATAGAGGAAAGGCACTTTCTCAAATAACATATGTACCGCTAACCAATTCGTCAGTGCGCCAGATAATGCAAACAATCCAACCGAAAACAAAACGTCGTTTTCTAGTACGAAGCCAGTACCTGTTAGCAGTATTGCGAATGAATTGGTGATGATATTTTTATTCAATGTACTTCCCTTGGATAAAATGACAGACACGATATTTTATTTTTTTTAGAAAAAGGCCTCAAGTATTTGTGATCTTGAGAATTTCAACCATATTTTAGAGTAAGTGAATATGTTGGATCTAACTTATGTGGAACAAAGTCAACCAACAAATCTCTGAATCTCTCCATGGCGCTTTTGAGTTTTCGTCGAAGCAAACCTTAAAGAGTTATGGGTCTAAAAAGCTTTATAAGATTGCAGACGATACCCATCAGTTTTTGGTCAAAGTAGCTCCAATTCAGGCTTTAGAGCGATTTGAATGCGAAGCATCTAATCGTGAAAAGCTTATTCGCGACTCTGATTTTCTTGTGGCTGATACAATAGCCCTAGGTACGAGTGTTGAGTTCTGTTTTATTGTGCTGGAATGGTTAGAACTTGATCATCGCAATGAAAACTGGTTTGAGTGCGGTCAAAGTCTTGCTAAAATGCACCAACGTCATGAACAGGAAATGTACGGCCTAGAAGAAGACAATTACATTCACGAGCTGCCGCAACCAAATCAATGGCACAAAAAATGGGAAGTTTTTTTTGCTGAGGAAAGAATTGGTTGGCAACTGCAGCTGCTTGCTGAAAAAGGGATTATCCTCACTGATATTGACACATTTGTGGAACAACTTAAGCCACTCCTTCCTCACCAAGTTCAACCGTCTCTGGTTCATGGTAATTTTTGGCATGGTAACATTGGTTTTAGCCATCAAAAACCCGTGCTATTTTCCCCTGCTTGCTATTATGGTGATAGAGAAGTTGATATTGCGATGGCTTCGTTATTCGCTCCGCTACCAGATGACTTCTATCATGGTTACGAGTCTATCTATCCTCTCGCAGAAAATGCGGCTGAGCGTTTAGACATTTATCGCTTATATCCTCTTTTGGTGCAAGCAAACTTGTTTGCTGGCAAGTACATACGGGACGCGGCAGAACAAGTGCAAGCCCTGCTCAAATAACTGCCATATTTTCGTCACAATGCGCTATAGTTAAAAGGTATTTAGTTTGGCCAATTCAGGTGGAGGGCCAATGAAAAACCTATATCAACAACGTATTGAATGTCCGCATTGTGGACATCATATTTTTGTCAATCTTGATACGAGTGAAGGCGATCAGGACTACTACGAAGACTGTGCGGCTTGTTGCAATCCAATACACCTAAATATGCACTTAGACCAACTGCACAATAAGCTTGAACTTAGGGTTGATAGCGACGACGAACAAGTATTTTAGTCGAAGCTGAAATACTACAGATGATGGGCAGCTCATTTGCGAGCTGCTTATCAAGTTGACACAACCTTAGTCAGCAATTTTTGTAGCCTAATAGTGTGCGAAAAGGGTTGTTCTCGGGCAAGGCACTAGCTATGCTTCAATAAAGTTTGCTTCTTCATGTAGTTTTCAACGGTATTAATAATCGTGTAGGTTTGTTGGTCAACTTCAATATTCACGCTATCTCCCGCTTGCATCGTACCCAAGTTTGTAAGCGCTAGCGTTTCAGGTATTAGGTGTAACCAAAAGCCGGTATGGTCAAGCTCTCCCACTGTCAGACTCGCACCGTTTACCGCGATAAAGCCTTTGTACATCACATACTTATGCCACGCTTCTGGCAAGGCCACATGCATCCTACAGTTACCCTCGTTGCGACGTATTTCACTGATCTTCGCGCTTGTTTGAATATGGCCTGAAATTATATGTCCGCCGAGTTCCGTCCCAAACGTCATCGAGCGCTCAAAGTTTACCTGCGACCCTCTTTGTACTTCACCTAGATTAGTGAGTCTCAATGTTTCATCAATCACATCAAAACAAACTTGCCCTACCACATCATTTTCTGGTTGTTCGAAATGTACCACCGTTAGGCAACATCCGTTAATTGCTATGCTCGCCCCCAAGGTCAGCTTATCGAGGTATTCAGCACCAACAGAAATAACTAATTTTAAAGTATTGTCGACCTGCTTTGCTGACACCACCGTTGCTTTTGTTTGAACTATTCCTGTAAACATATCTACCCTCTTAACTTATCCTTGAGATTGTAGCGAAATTGCACTAAGAGATGTACTTAATTTGTATTGAATATTCAACTCGATAAAAATAGTTGCGACTGCTAGCCGCAAAATTTTGCTAAAAACAAAGCACTAAAATAAACTAACGTTTTTACGCCTTAAGTAGTATCTCACCATGAATTTTTCAACTTGGGAAGCCAGACGCTTGCTTCAGCTTGCGATCCCCGTTTTTCTCGCTCAAGTTACTTTAGTTTTAATGACCGTCGTTGATACGATGATGGCAGGTCAAGTCAGTGCTGAGGACTTGGCTGCTCTTTCTATTGCTACAGGTGTTTGGAACCCTTTGATTTTTAGTTTGCAAGGGATCTTACTTGCACTTACGAGTATTGTTGCCCATTGCCATGGTGCTAATGACACCGCAGGGATCAAACGATTTTTCCAGCAAAGCTTGTATCTGGCCTTAGCGCTTTTTACCGTGGGTTTGGTTTTAGCGAACTTTACTTCTATGGTTTTTTCAAATATTGGGGCAAGTGAGAATGTCCAGACCCTTGCTCAAGGCTATATTGATTTTGTGAAATGGGGTCTATTAGGCTTTTTGGCCTTTACGGTATACCGCAATGTTACCGAAGGGGTCGGGCAAACAAAGCCTGCTTTTTACATCAGTATTGTTGGTCTTAGTATCAATATCGTTGCTAATTATATTTTCATCTATGGTAAATTTGGCGCGCCAGCACTTGGTAGTGCGGGCTGTGGCCTCGCTACATCCATCGTACTTTGGTCAATGGCAATTGCACAGTGGGTGTATAGCTTAAAGAGTAAACACATAGATGGAAAGGCATTGATTAGTGGTTTTACCAAACCAAGTCTATCTATGATGAAATACGTTGCGGCACTTGGCTTCCCAATTGCTCTGGCAACTTTCTTTGAAGTTACACTATTTGCTTGTATTCCATTATTTATTGCTGATTTGGGGCCTATCTCCGTATCCGGTCACCAAATTGCAGCCAGCGTCACTACAATGCTGTTTATGATGCCATTAAGTTTGTCAATGGCTATTGCAATACGGATCGGCAATCTAACTGGACAAGGAGCCTTAGACCAACTCAAACTTTCAGTGAATACCGCGTTTCTTTTGGCCACCTTAATTGCACTATTTGTCGCACTCATTACGTATATAGGAAGAGATCAGATTGTTTGGCTCTATACAAACAATACCGAAGTAGCCGCTCTTGCAACCAGCATTATGGTGCTGGCTTGTTTGTATCAATTACCCGATGCATTACAAGTCTCGGCAAATGGTGTGTTAAGGGGACTCAAATATACTAAACCAATATCTTGGGTTACCTTTGTATCATATTGGCTAATTGGCTTTTCGTTAGGCTATGTATTAGCAAAGACCGATTTAATCACGCCTGCGATGGGTCCTCAAGGCTTCTGGATTGGTATTATTATTGGCTTGAGTACGGCGGCAGTATTATTGGTTACATGCGTAAACAAACGGGTGAAATTTGAGATTAGTCAAGCGAATAGCTAGCACGCTATTACTTTTTACATTGGCCGGCTGCAGCAAGCAGCCGAGCGATATTGCTGTTGAATATCAACAACGTTTGGCGAGCGCAACTGACATAGAGGTGGTACACACAGCGCCACTTTACAATCCGGAGGTACAAAAAGTACCATTGCCTACAAGTGAGCTAACTATCTCTATGTTAGACATCACGACCGCTGGACACTGCAAAGTAACAAACCTCATCGCTGCGCACAATAATCAATTAGGGAAAGTAAGTTACCCAAGCGAGCGCTTGAAATACAACATCTTATTTATTCAGCAAGCGCCTCACTGCATTCATCACCCAAACACAAGCGACGAGTTGAAACAAACATTCACCCAAGCAATACAGGAAAAGAAACAACAGCTTCCACGTTACTTTCTTCACATGATGACATTTGAAAGAGAGTTGGCAAGTTTGAGCTTGTTAATCGCTGAAGAAGTGCCACTAGAGTTGCCAGCAGCCCACAGCAACATGCTAGAGGCAGTTAACGAGCTCGCAGAGCTGGCAATACACTTAGACACGCCAGAAAATCTCAACCCAGTCACACTCACACCCGCTTTAAAAGTGCTTTCTCAGCGATTTATCTCATCTTTGGTGACGAGCGTCCGTAAGCAGACTCAACTGAATAATGCCACTACACGCCAATTACAACAACTTAGGCTGAGAGATGATATTTGCAAAAGTGGCGGAAACAAAAAGCAGGCTAAGATCATAAGCAATATCTTCAACAAGTATTATTTATCCGTTCTTCAGCCTTATCAGGCGGTGCTCTCTCTTTCTATGGAAGAGTTGATCTCAGCCTGGCAACCCATCCACCTACTGTATCAAAATAACAACGTTGTCGATCCGCTCATGCTTCAACAGCACTTGGATAATCTTAAAGATTCTGCGAAAGCACACGTAAAATGGTGGCAAAAATTTTACCAGCTGTGTGAAATCCCTCCAGTATGAACAAAAAAAAGGCAAACAATCAAAAAATTACTGAAAGCCGCTTGATCCGTTAGCTGAGTCACTATATATTACAACGCGTTGACAGGCACAGACCTGATAAAATTTAATAAGAAAATGTTATTGTACGACCGTAGCTCAGTTGGTTAGAGCACTACCTTGACATGGTAGGGGTCGGTGGTTCGAATCCACTCGGTCGTACCAAATCTTATAATACAACCGTAGCTCAGTTGGTTAGAGCACTACCTTGACATGGTAGGGGTCGGTGGTTCGAATCCACTCGGTTGTACCACTACTAGTTTTAATTCAAATTAAAAAAGCACTACCTACTCTCTATAACCCGCGCCAAGGGTCAATAATAAAGATAGTACTTTCTCCACTATAATCAGCTCTATATTAAATTATTTCATTAGCATGATAAGTAAAAAAGGTACAGAGTAATGGATTAACTTTCAGGCTTTGGGGTAGGAACAGTGAAAAGGAATTTAGCATACGATGGCCTACGTGGTTGGCTGCTAATTATTATTGCCTGTAACCATTTATATGGTCACTTCGTCCCTCAACTCACTAGAGCACCTTTAGGTTTTGTAACAGCAGCCGAAGGTTTCGTATTCTTGTCTGGATTTGTCGCATATATTGTCTACGGAAGGTTGAGCAATAATAAAACACAGCTTCAACGCAAAGTACGGCGGCGCTGTTTAACCATATATGGATTTCATATTACAGCCATTACCATCAGTTTCATANTTTCCGTTTTATATCCAACAATGGACTGGTTTTTTTAATGCAGCAAATTGGTTCAACAATCCCTTTCAAAGTTATATTTCGGCTATTTTATTGCTTGAACACCCTGGTTATCATGACATACTTATCTTATATCTTGTGCCAATGATATTTCTGCCTTTTGCAATACTTGCTATAAATCGTGGCCAACTTTGGTTAGTCGCAACTTCTTCTGTCCTTATATGGCTTTTATCGCAACACGTCACAATTCAGCCTTTAGCTGGTCCATTTAACGTTATATTTTCCGATATCACAATCAATGTGAGCTACTTTGACCCTTTAGCGTGGCAAATATACTTTTATATGGGTTTTATTCTAAGCTACCTAAAACACCATAAAGGCTATTCTTTTGATTTTCCCATTGCCGTACGGATATGCTTGCTCACATGTATCACCGCTCTGTTTATTACTAAACATTGGTTTCCAGCACTGATGGAGCCGTATCTATTGGGAAGTAGTAACGCCTCGGTAGTTTATCAATTGAGTTTATTATTAGCCGTTTACCTGTTTATGTTACTAAACCGACATATACCGGGGCTCTTTACGCTGAAGTACCCCGTATTTTTAGGGCAACATGCGTTACCCGTATTTGCTTTCCATACCGTAGTCATTTATTTTCTGCAGCCTTGGAGCCAGGCTTACACAACGCAAACTTGGTATTGGGATTTACTCATCTGCATATTTTTCATTGGGTTACTTGCGATACCTGCAAAACTTGACCAACTATGGCGTTCCAGCAACCGAAGAAACCAACTTGGAGCACAGAGCAAGGCAGCGTAAATGCGTAGTGTTTGGGAAGATTCAGTCTTTATCCACTGTAAACATCTTTGTCATTCCTTGACTCCCAGGGGATACTAAGCGGTAACCCAGTTTTTCATAAAAAGCGGGCTCACCTGCAATCATTGAAACATAAGAGCCCGGCAAAACATTTTCTGCTATGTAACCATCAATATATTCCATTACTGTACGCCCTAATCCCTGCCCTTGATAAAGTGGATTGACAGCAACATCGACGACCTCAAAATTACAACCTCCGTCTCCAACCACACGGCCCATTGCCACAAGTTGTTCATCATGTCTAATAACAACTCCAATGATGAATTAGACAACCCACGTGCCGCTGCTTCTAAAGATTTTGCAGATGATCCCGCGACTATTCGCAAATCACAATATTCCCCTGGGCAAGGTACTTTCTCTTCAATTTTGAAAGTCAAAATGTTCACTCCTCAAATCACTAAGAAGTGATAGAACAACAACTGTATAAATACACAGTCAACTAACTCTAACTATCACCTTCCCGAGGTTCTGGTTGTGTTCGAGAATATCGTGGGCTTGCTCAATTTCCTCCCAATATAACTCCTTATATATTGGTATCTTCATCGCCGGATCCGATAAGTGTGGACCAAATTCATTCAGAAAATCTTTCACTAATTCCGTTTTATATTCCAAAGAGCGATTTCTTAACGTGCTCCCATGCAAGTTGAACCTTTTTGCGAGTAACTTGGCAAAGTCTAGCTCTGTATATCTTCCGCCTAGCACTGCGAGCATCACACAGTGACAATCCATTGCTGCAGCTCTTAGGTTCGCTCTGAGGTATTCACCGCCTACTGGATCAAGAATGACATTTGCTTTCAAACCAAGCTTTTTCATTTCTTCAGCAAAATCACAGTCTAAATAATTAATAGTATGATCTGCACCCAGAGATTTAGCATACTCGGCCTTTTCCTTGCTACTTTGGGTGGTAATGACCGTTGCACCTAGCCTTTTTGCAATCCTTATGGCAGCACTGCCAACACCCGAAGCACCGCCATGGCAAAGTAAAACCCCATTAGAATTTAGCTGCCCAGTTCGCACAATCGCATCATAGGCCGTAAGATATATTTCTGCTACGCCTGCCGCATAGCTCAATGACAAACCTTCGGTTAACGGCATGAGTAATTCACTTTGTGCAACCACATACTCAGCATAGCCGCCGCCAGAGGTTAAACAGAACACTTGGTCACCAAGTAAATGTTCAAGCTCAGAAGACGCCACTTGAACTATCGTTCCAGACACTTCCAAACCTAATATCCCGCTATCGCCTTCAGGCGCAGGATACTTCCCTTGTTTTTGCAAAATGTCTGCTCTATTAACCCCAAACGCATGTACTTTGATTAGCACTTGCTTTGCACTCAATGTTGGTGTTTCGGTGTACTGGATTTGAAGCTGAGAAGACGCGTGACTGATATAACGCATCTTCTTTGGGATCACTGAACTTTTTTCCATACTTCCTTCTCGACGAACTTACCATCTTCATACAGTTCATGATGCCATAAATTACCATCAACCTTGTAGCTGAATGACATCGTTCGACCAAGTAAGGAAGTAACATTTCCATATTCATAGGTTTCGATAAATCTATTTCCCTCTATTTTGTAGCTCCCCCCACCAGCGTATTTAAACTTTCCTTCGCTTTGCGTAATGTAACTGTGGTGAGCCTCAGTAATTAACTTTATCGACGTCAAGCTCGGCGCTTGCGCTGATACAATGCCATCTGCGGTGGCATATTTTCCCTCAACAAATTCCCAAGTACCTAAAAGTGGGTTTGCCAAAGCAATTGGACTCAATAACAATAAACTAAGTACGGTGACTTTCATCTTATTTCCCTTTAACGTTGTTTTATTCAGTTTTACACAATCACCCAATCAGGTCAGTTGAGATAATCTCAACATCAAGAATGAAATGATGCGTTCTCAGGTCTATTTATGAAGTAACCATTGTAGAGAAAATAGTGAAATTATTAATGTTCATACTGTTGTTCGACTTAACTGCATCCACTCAGGCAACCGAAATTGAAATCGACTATAAGAGCTGGATAAGTAGCAGTGATAGACAACATGTGGAAACTTGGCTAGAACACGGTAAAGCAACAGAGCGTTCCTTGGGAGTATTACAACAATTTACACTTCCATTTATCATTGAACCGAGCTATTCGCATCTGAGCCTGTGCCGTGGGCCACGGTTCAACGTGGCAAACCCGATGCTGTTCTACTCCAAATCAAACGATTTACCTCAAGCCGAGTGTTGATTAAAGATTGGACCTTGTACCATGAAATAGCTCACCTTTATCACCCGTTGCTTGACCACTCAGATTTTTGGCTTGCAGAGGGGCTTGCTACCTATTTAACCTGATCTGCGGATAATTAATGCCTTTCTAGCAGCCAGTTTTAGCGCTAACTGCGTTGAATTCACTTCCAATAGCCAGCTATTGGAAGTGAATTCGCCTTGCCTACAGGATGTAGGTACCTTAGCGAGAGCAGGACGCGGAAGCGGTGTTTTCCCTAAAACTCACTGGCTAAACAAGGAAAAAAGTTAAGTTGTGCTTTAGCAACAATGAGTTGGAACATTCCTTATCCAAACCTCAGGTTATTTACAAAATGTCATTATGCTAGAGAACGGTATTTTTAATGTTGGGTGTTTCGTACAAGATTAATCTCAGGGCTCAGCCGAGGCGCAAGAAATACCCTAATGAATAAAGGGACGCTTAAAAGAGTGAGCGAACAAATATGGTCATTAAATACGCAGAAAATAGTCTATTGGAGTGGGGTTGCATTCTTTATAGAAGCAGAAATTGCACTACAGGATATGGGCAATAAGAATACTATCAGAACGCTTATTTCCTCGTTTCAGCAGTGCTGTAAAAGCAGTGTAATATCGGGAGACCGTAACAGTGGACGTTTATTTATTGCGAGCCTAGATAAACTATCCAAAACGACCATATTTTCCAATCGATATGCTAACTATACAGTAGAGGGATTTCCCTGGTCTAAGTAAAGCTCATATCTGTAGCTTGCAGCCATTAAGATAAAATGTTTAATAGAATCCTTGAACGACCACCCTATCTGTTATAAATATTAATATGTCATAGAAAACTAAGCTTGCTTGGTTTGCTGCTTTTCTGACTCAATAGCGGTTGTCATTGCGCCAAGTAACTCAGTTAACTGTACTTCAGCACACTCTAGTTGTTTATTCTTCAACTTAACGTCCAACTCGTTTGCAATTTTATGAATATCAATGCAATCAAACATCGCAGCAGTGCCTTTTATCGCGTGAACTGTTTTTGCTAACGCATCGTAATCCTGATACTTAGCTTGATTCTTGATCTGAATCATTTGCTCATGCAGCCCAGAAATATACTGTTGTTTTAACTGATAAAACTCAGCTTCCGGCAGATAAACTTCCTCATCTACTTGGATATCCAAATAATAGGCTATTTTTTGACTGAATACGACTCTATCAATAGGTTTTGCAAGATGATCACTAAATCCAAGCTTTAAATAACGCTCAATTTCATGCTGCATGGTGTTGGCAGTTAATGCAATCACAGGCGTGCTACATCCCGTTGCCTGAATAAAGCTAAATGCCTGCTCACCATCCATTACCGGCATTTGGATATCCATTAATATCAAATCGAAATCATCATCTAGTACCGCCTGTACTGCTAGCTGACCATTTTCAACCGCCGTCACTGATAAGCCCATCCGCTCTAAAATACGCTTAATAAGCTTACTATTGTCTGTGTTATCTTCAGCTAATAACACCTCACCTTTAAGCTCTTGATTTATTTCATCAGGTATTGTGCCTTGTTCACGAATATCGCCAATCTGAGCGAGACTTTGCACCCACTGTGTTTTCTCGGTGGTATATAAGCCAACAGTAAGAGTAAAGGCGGTACCCGAGCCTACTTCACTTTCTACCGAAATATCACCATCTAATTTTCTTGCTAAGCTTTTGGAAATATTTAGCCCAAGTCCTGTCCCACCATATTTTCTTGATGTGGAAGAGTCAGCTTGATAAAACGCGCTAAATAATTCTTTTTGCTCATCCGCTGTCATTCCTATCCCTGTATCTCGTACCGTGATCATAAGGCGCTCGTTTTGACACGCCACATCAATCGAGATCTTACCAACCGTCGTGAACTTCATTGCGTTAGATGTGAGATTTAGTAATATCTGCCGCAATCGAGTGGGATCAGTAACCACAGAATCAGGCAGTGGAAAGTGATAATTCAATGCAAACTCAAGCCCTTTATCTCTAATTTGCTTACCCAATAGCGAATCGACATGCGCAATCGCTTGAAAAAGGTTTGACTCCACCAACTCGACTTCTAGTTTATTAGCCTCAATTTTAGACATATCCAAAATGTCATTAATTAGTCCAAGTACATGACGCGAGTTTTGTAAAATAACGGAGATGGCGTGATTACGCTCATGTGGCTTAATATCTCCGAGCATAATACCATCGGCATAACCAATAATTGACGTCATTGGTGTTCTTATTTCATGGCTCATGTTCGCCAAAAATCGACTTTTTGCCTCACTAGCATCTCTAAGCTCTGAGGCCACCTGCTCTAACTCATAAGTACGTTTTAACACCTTTGCCTCAAGGTTTTTATTGAGTTCGATATTTTCTTCACTGGTAATTCTAAATTTGTCCGCAACCGCGAAAGCCAACAGTAACGCATCAAGCGCAGTACCTATTAAACCGTAAAGATATAAGTTACTCGAAGATTCAGGTAGCAAACTCAGGTTAGTTAGATTGCCCACCATATTGGGGATCGCCATTGCAATATATGCCATCACAAAATAGCGAGCTGGCTTAAAGCCCTCAACCCAGCGCTTAATACCGACAAATAGTCCGAAACAGAGCGCTAACCCAGTTACTAATGTTGCCCAAATAAAGCCAAAACCTGGGAAAAGAATACAAAACGGTAGTCCAAGCGCCGCTATCACTCCGAGCCAGATAGAAATCGACACATAGTTTGGATGAACATCCTTGAGTTTTAAAAGGTGGATATAAAATAACGCGTTGGTTAACGGCGCAAGCGCAAAACCTAACCAATGTAAGTTTGCAGAGTAAAATCCAAATAACTCGTCGGGAATATGAAAGAAATGGCTCCACGCAAATACCCACACACAAGTGAATAATGCGTAATAAAAATGAGTGATATCTTTAGAGCCGATGTAGATCAATAAGTTATATAGCCCAAGAACAATGCCGACACCAAAACAAAGCGTCATGATAAGGTTTTCATAAACCACTTCCTGCTGAAAGTCTCTCAGAGGCTCAATAGTCAATTTTACCGGGGTGTAAAAGAAATCACTCTCGAAAAGCGTAACGATATAATAATCTTGGTTCGGTTCTAACGTGACTTGATTACCATAATGAAATGCAAATTCATTTTCGACTTTCCCCCCGGAAAATACTCGCTGGACCGCTTTTGGTGTATATATCCTGGACTCGACTTTACTTAAAACCGTATTGTATGGATAAAGCACAAATTCATTTAACGGTGTTTCGTTTCTGATTTTAGTCACCAAGAAATAACGACCAGAAAACAGCGATCTCTTTTTCAGTGGCTCACGTATTGACTCCCACGCTATCAAGTCATTCCAATTCTGGGGAAACCTTGTATTGGAATTAGCCTCATAAGCCTTTCCGACATGATGTAAATTTTGATATTGCCAAGGCTGCGTTAATTTCAACACAGTCTGATCTGCGTATGCGGAACTAGAAAACAGAATTATGCTGAAAATGATCAGTAGTAAACGCATTCTAGCCAGTTACCTTAGTAAAGTTACCTGTGGTTCGGTATTTTATCTGCAAGTTTTCTACCCTCAAGTCAGGTGACTTATCTCTATATAGTGCTCAAACAAAATCAAAAGCGATATGTTACATCCATGCCAATCCTTCTTCCCTCACCTTTAAAGTCTTCCAACATTCCCAAAAAGCTACTTAGGTCAAATTTAAGATGACTATACTCTTTATCTAGAAGGTTTTTACCCCAAATGCCTAACTGCCAGTTTCTATACTCCACCTGTAGATTGGCATTCCAAAGCATATAGCTGGGCTGCTTAGCATAGGGAGATTCGTTTTGGTCGAAGTAATATTCACTTTGATAATCAAATCCTAGTCTACTCTTTACGCTCACTTTATCCCAATTAAACTGATAATTGACCCGGCCAGAGATATTCCACTTTGATGTAAACGGTAGGCGATTATCCGTCAATACAACACCCACTGGATCAATAAACTCTTCAAAGTTTGCTTCGGGTATATAACCAACATCTAATCCTAGATGAGTCTGCTCCGATAGATACCAAGTGTTTTCTATTTCAGCACCATAGATTTTTGACTTACCCACATTTTTAAGTAACTGATAAGGCGGTGCCCCAGATACTTCAGATGCTTGATTCATAAATACCTGCTGGTCTTTATAATCATAGTAAAAAGCAGCCAAATTTGTACCAAATTTTAAATCTTTAAATAACAGCTTAGCACCCACTTCATGGGCAATGAGCTCCTCTGGGCCATAACTGGCTTGCGTTGCCACTGCTTTTGACACTAAAAAGCCGCCGTTATAGCCGCCGNCCCCATTAGACAAACTGTAATAGAGACTCTTATCCGGTTCAATTTTATGGATAACTGACAACTTTCCAGACAAATTACTATCGGACTCTTTTCCCTCAATATCATAGGCAGAAACTAAAATACCAGCGAGGTTATCTCCAAACGGCACATTGAGATACGAGAATGAGTCATAATTCACATCTTCATCGCTATATCTTACTCCTACGAGTACATCTGTATGCTCACTAACTTCATATTCATATTCATATTGACCAAATAAGGCCATTGATTTTACTTTAATATCATTATCATAGAAAAAGGTCGCCGCACTTGCTCCATTAGGAGTTCCCCTAAAATCACGTAATAAGTCATTAAAATTATCTTGATAAATACGCTCTTCTAGTTGAAATAAACCTACCGTTAGAAAGCTAGTCTCCATGCTTTGCTCAAACCTAAGCTCATTCACCAGCTTTTCATTTTTAAGCCCTAACTCACCTTCACATAATGACAATGGACTTCCATCACAATTAAATCCATGTATCCTATCTAAGCGATTGAAAGCCCCAAGATAAATAAGTTGAGACCGGTCACCCAGTGCATACGCGACCTCTGTTGTAACCCCTTTGCTTATACTGTGATGTTTTTGATAATTATTGACCCGTACAGCCCAAAAATCGTCACTGCCAATATTAAAGCCAAGCGCATCAACGCAGTTGCTAGTGCCCGCTTGGGCTGGAGAACATAATGAACCATCCAAAGGGTTTGAGAATAATCCGATATTCCCGACTGGCTGAACCAATCCATTCCAATGACCGTAATCTAATTTCACAAAAACACTGAACTTATCAAACTCGCCAAAATAACTTAGTCGAACATCATTTTGCTCCATATACGCCTCAGGAGCATCAGGCTGTAAATTATACGTTGTGTACTCATAGTTATTGTGGCTAGCTGCAAGTCGCACCGCGCTATTTTGATCTAGGCTATAATTGAGCGTCGCACGCGCTCTTGATAATGAATCAGAACCACCCCCTACGCTAACAGAAGCAAAATTACCATCTATTGGGCGCGCCGTGCGTACTAAAATTGCTCCCCCAGTGGTATTTCTGCCAAAAAGCGTACCTTGTGGGCCTTTTAACACTTCAACTTGTTCAATATCAAATAGATTGATAATTTGATTATTCGCAGATCCAACTGATATACCATCTAAATACACTCCAACCGGAGAAGTGTTTGCTGTATTGTAATCGACTAACCCAACCCCCCGAATGCTGACCGCTGGGGGTGTACCTTCAGCTGCATTTTGACTAATTTTTACATTCGCGACTAAACTACCCAGTTCGGTTGTATCTTTCAGCGCGGCCTCAGTGATGGCTTGTCCGGATATGGGTTTAATAGCGATAGCAACATCATTGATAGATTGCTTTCTTTTTTGGGCGTAGACCTCAATGACTTCGATTTCTTCTTCGACTTGTGCTGATGCTTCCATCGAGACTACTAAGAGTAATGTTAGTGTTATCGTATTTAACAGCACATTTGGATGTGGCATAGTTTGAATCCCGAGCTATATCATGCAATTGCACTATCAGTATAGCTGAATTAAAAAGACCCCCAAACAAATGAACCCGATTACCTTTTTAAGGTTCAAGTTATCGTTCATAATACATACAAATTATACCAAGGTGGGATTTGAGCCCTGCAAATTGCAGGGCGTAGAATATAGGTTAAGCTAATACAGTTGTACAACTAACGGTTCAAAAATCAAGCGTTCGTTTAGCACCTAAAGAGTAATAACTCGGTTATTTAAACGGCTCAAACCCTGATTCTCCACTAATGCTTTGAGGATATCCGGTGATAGCTCTACTCGTTTGCATGCCAGCCATCACAGCAGCTTCAACACAACCTGCATTGACACCGGTTTTAATCCAATCTCCGGTAATGTAGAGGTTATTGAACAAACTGCCGTCAGTGGGCAATCGAAATTGACTACTATCAACAACGCTTAATACATAGCGTTCACTGGGGTCGACATTCACCCTCCAATACTGATTGTTGAACCTAACTTCACCTTCATTATTATCAACATCAAACAATACATTCCAATCAAAGTCGTTACCATGATAAGCCTCTGGCCACAGTGGCTGCATCTGTAATCTAAGTTTTCGCAATGCGTTTTCTTTTACCTGAGCTTTCATACGTTCAGGAAACTCATGATCGCTCTGCGGTGGATAATCTGCGCAGGTAAAAGCACTACAAAAGTAGGCAATATTATTTGGCTGTGTATTTGGCCAATCTTCAACCTCAATTAAATTAGACATCGCGGCCCAAGTGTCAAAAGGTTGAGAAAATGCGCTTAATATTGGTGGCTCATTACTACCAGAAGGATCGTGAAAACCCAGTTCACTGTCAGTTTTAGTAAGCCACAACTGTAATGCTTGAGTCGCAACAGTTTTGACCTTTTCAGCTTGCAACTTTAAGCTGTTATCTTTAGCCAATAATTGCTGACAAAGTGGCTCAAGACTTGCCACTGAGATCCCAAAAATCACTAAATCGAAGTCAGTACCTTTATTTAGTGTTTTTCTCGGTAACCTCTGTCCAAATGCTTGTTGGTAAACCGCTTCCCAATTAGACCAGTAAGACTCTAGGTTAATCTCATGTTCTTTAAGTAGTGCCACTTGCTGCGGGTCAATTTGTTGCCACAGTGGCGAGCTTGGCCAACATGGCAAATCTTTGACTAATTCCAGAGGCTCGTAACTTTGCGTCTCTTTTAGTTTAACCTGTTGAATTAATTGAATGCTATCAACATAATGACCATCATCATCCTGTGCACAGTGTAACGATTCAACCTGATGAAAAAACGCAAACTTAACGCCTCGGTGTTTGAGCAGCTCATAGATAGGAGAGAAAATAATATCTCCCATCCCCGCTTGCATTTTCCACATCACACCACCGCGATAACACAGCATAATCCGAAGCATGGCCAAAGCCGCAACGCCAGCTTCGACATTTGGTTTTTTAAAATCCCCGTCTTCATAGCCAAAAACGAGGTCATAAAAGCCGCGGACAGGGGCAGAGTCCACAGATAGCGATTCATTTGCGCCATTGCGCTTTAGCCACTGTTTAAAATCGTATCGATCTAGATAACCAAACCCTCGTGAATAGACTTTGTCACGGAGCATGCCAATGGTCATCGCAACACCTAAATCTATGCATATATATAGACGTCTAATGACAGGGTTGTCATCAATTAAGTCGTTTACTTCAGACTGCAACCAACGCCTAATTTTTCGAACCATATACCAAACAACTAAGTGATCTTTCTTATTTTCTAAACGATGATCAGCTTCACGTACCGTTAGAAAATTACTAAGTTGCGTTATTAACAGCTTTGGTGTGGATACGACCTCTTGGACATGGTTTTCTGCGTCATCAAATAGAGCTCTAGCCTTTTCTTCTACACTATCAAAAAAGCTTTTAACTTCCTGTCCCAAGTGAGCAAGCAGCGTTTTGTCTCTTTCTTTTTTAGTTTTGAGTTGTGTGGATTTGTGGGTTTTCTCAACTTCGCATTCCAAATCATCAACCCACTTGTGTAGCCAAGCCGCAAGTAATTTTAAAATCTGCCAAAAATGTAAATCGAGTGTGCCATCTGCTGGATTACCTGGGATCTCAGGGAAATCTACTGACCAAGTTTGCCATTGCTGATCAATATATTCTTGCAACACCACCAAACTATGTGGTTTTAGCGCTTGTTGCCAAGTGTGAATGGGGATATAACTCGAGCGTTCAAGCTTATTATAAACGATCTCTATTGCCCTAAAAGAATTGACATAGGCACCAAACCAAACGTGAAGACCGTGCTCCTCTATACGTTCGCCGTATTCAGCATTACGACCACTGGCCCCTTTGCCTCCCAGGCGCCAGCCTTGCTGATAAACGGTAATATCATAGCGCTCTTGCCAATCGTCTTGTTCAGTCATGTATACCGCAGCAGTCATTGCCGAAACACCGCCGCCAAGTATTGCTACTTTTTGTTTGCTCATAAATCTTCCTTTTTCTAACGTGTTGACGAGCAACACCTAAAGCCACATAGAAAGACAACTAAACATGCAAATATCGCTTTAGTAAAAAATCGTGTTTTTTATGCCACCAGTACACTAACGATGGAGGTTAGCCATACTCTGAGCACTGGAAACAATTTCTTCCACTCCTGCCTGATCGAAGTCCATTTTCACAAAGTAAGGTAGTTTGACCTCGCTTTTGCCTATTGGAATGCCAAACATTTTATCCAGTGGAAACGCATCCATTCGTTGTAGATTCAGGCTTAAGTCATCTTTGATAAAGCCAATTTTGTGGATTTTCTTCACCTCTGAAGGGGAATGCACCACTGCCGAATATACAGACTTCTCGGCACGACCATCTGGAAACTGCTTAAATAATATTTGATCCATTTGCGGATGGGTAAACCCTGATAAGAACTGCTTAAGAAATTGGCTATCGACGTTTAAATCAGACACCGAATCTTTGAAAAGCTCAGCAATTTCTTCACCCACTTCCAACACTTCTTTTAGCCATGACTCCCCGTCATCCTCAGGTTCAATGGATAACAATTCATGCCATGCCATTTTGACGTTGGGATCAAATTCCTTAAAGGTCTCCAGAGAGAGGGAAAAGCTCAGTGGGTCACCAAAGTTATCAGGCATTTCGTAGCGACATAAATATTTGTTGTAGCCCCATATTTCTCGACCATTTATCAGTGCGTTAATGTTGTTGACCGAGATAAATGCTGGATACCAATATAGATGTTCTGCCTTTAACGTTTCGAGATTGACTTGCAGAATAGGCAACCAGATGATGACATCGGTTTCTTGCATATATCCATAGTTACTAAATGGCGGCACTTTTGACGCGATATTTTCAATATCTGTAAATGTCAATAAGCACCAATCGGTTAGGGCCCTGAATACAAATTCACTACTAGAAACCGAATTAAGCGTTTTATCAACATAGGTTTGGATTGTTGATTTTTTTCCTTTGACAAAAAAGCCATACATTTGTGCATTTAGCATTCTGCATGGAGGTTTGGCGATCGGATTACTATAAAAATGTTGATAATCAGGCAACTCGGGATACATCTTTCACTCCTTAAAGTATGATAAGTTAGTGTTTAGTGTAGTTCGCTCAAGCCGCTTTTGCGTATGTTGTTATGAAAACTCCGCTTCTCGTTGCACAACCTCGATATAGTTACGCGACTCTCGCTGGCAAAAATACTGATAATGCGAGTATGCGTACTCATCATAGTTACCCGAAAGCTTGTTCATAAAACCGTGTAAATACCGCGTTCGGATACAATCCAGCCCTTTTTTATCTTTTAACTGTTCAATAACGGGCTCAACGTCAAAATGAGATTCAACTTGAGCAAAGAAGATAGACACATCACAGCTGGGCTTAATATTTAGATGATTACGTATTTGACTGGGATAAAATGCAATAAGCTGCTCAACAGAGCGAGATGCACCTTGTCCAGACAATGCAACCCATGCAGCAGCTCCACCTGCACTAAAGCCAATAATAAGTTTTGGTTTGTATTCAGAAATCGCTGCTGATACTTTGTCAGCATATAAACGGTGACCACACTGAACCAAAAACAGCTCATAACAATCCGATTCTGAGACACTGTTTGGTTCTTCTATAAATGGTGAAAGCACCTGTACGTCACTTCCAAGCGATTTAGCAAAACGATCAATATGATCCGTATAACCGAAAATATCGGTAACGATTAATATAGCCATCGGTTTTCCTTATTAATAATTTATAGTTATTGGCTTGTATGACTTTCCTTGCCATGCGGCCTTATCTGCTTATATTTGGATTAACGCGCTGCAATCAAGCTCTTTATTCAATCGCTTAACTGAGCTTTAATTAGCACGCTTTTACCCAGAACTAAAACCTCTTTTAAAACTAGCATACCGCCAACCTCTGTAAACATTAAATACAAATTAAATAAACATTAATTTAATCATCAATATCGCCAACAATGCTAAGCTTATTGTAAGTTCAGCAAGAGTGACCCAATTTGATCAAAATCATCTTACTCCTCTTCATTGCTTTTCAATCCAGTTTTGTATTTGCAAAACAAATAACTTGGATTGCTATAGACTTCGCGCCTTATTATATCCTTTCTGACGATTTGGAAGGGCAAGGACGAGACGAGTTATTGATAAAACTTATTCATCAACAGATGCCCGACTACACATTCAATTATAAAGTGTTCCCCGCATCGAGGGCGATACATGAGCTCTCTAATTTCAACAACCAATATTGTATGATCTCCCTCTATAAAACAGCCGAACGACAAAGACATATCGCTTTTAGTGATGAGTATTCCACCATCGGATTGTCAACCTCTGCCGCACTAAGGAAAGATGTCGCAAAGTCACTAGGCATTACCAATAGCGCAATAGATTTGGAAAAGCTCGTAACTGAGCATGGACTAACCGTAGGTGTGGCGGCAAACCGGTCGTTTGGTCATGAAATTGATGCGTTATTGGCGAGTTTACCTACCAAGCAAGTCCTTGTAAGACCAGGAAGGGATACATTAGAGAGTTTGACTATCATGCTACTCAAAAAAAGAGTCGACGTGATACTCGGATACCCAAGTGAGCACCACTACCACAAATTACATGTAGATAAGCAGGATGAATTGACACAAGTCAGATTGAGTATCGCCTCGCAGATAACTGCTGGATATGCAGGCTGTAATAACAATGCAATTGGTAAAGAACAGATAACTGTAATTAGCGAAGCATTAAAGCAAGCACATAAAAACGAGCAGTTTAGACTGGCTATGTCTCGTTGGTTACCAGAGCAATTTCAGCCACAGCTAGCTAGTATTTTTAAAAACTAACTTTGTAAAACTAGGGCCTGTTGAACTTTGCTGTTTGATTTTTGTTCTTCTGAGTGTGTTTTGGTCGCGACGCTCGACTTGCCGCCTAGTAATCTAGGCAAAAGTTGAGCAACAATGAACAAAGCGCACTCAGGTGAACCCAAAGGACAGCGCTTGATTGGTATTTCTACTGTGTTATCGCCTGACTCACATAGAATAACTATGCTACGCAGGCTCTGCCTTGTACAAATACCAATCAAACTGCTGCAAAAACAAACTTGAAAGGTAAATAGGCCCTAATATTGCGCTTGAAAAGTGGACTCCTACTAGAATATAAAGCGCAGCACCACGTATTTAACCTGAGGTTTGGATAAGGAATGTCCCAACTCATTGTTGCTAAAGCACAACTTAGTTTTTTCTTTGTCTAGCCAGAGAGTTTTAGGGAAAACACCGCTTCCGCGTCCTGCTCTCGCTAAGGTACCTACATCCTGTAGGCAAGGCGAATTTACGCACCAATAGCTGGCTATTGGAAGTGAATTCAACGCAGTTAGCGCTAAAACTGGCTGCTAGAAAGGCATTGATTATCCGCAGCTCAGGTTATTTAGTAACACGTGGTGCTAGTAGCGCTTACTTACGAATACCTTCTAAGTGCAAACCGATGGTAACGTGCGTTGACGCCGGCCCTAGATCATAGTCGATGTCATAATCAGCAAGTTTTAACTGGGTTTCTCCTTCAAAGCCAACTCGGTATCCACCCCATGGATCTTTACCTTCACCCACTTTTTGAACATCAAACTCGATATGCTTTGTTACCCCATTGAGTGTGAAGCTTCCTTTCACCTTCGCATTTGTATCATCGCTAAAAGTAATCGAGTTACTCTTAAAAGTCGCTTTAGGATTTGCTTTAACGTTTAAGAAATCATTACCGCGCAAATGCTTATCACGCTCTGCATGATTCGAGTCAATAGAAGCAGTATCGATCACTACATTGATTTTTGATGCATTTGGATTTTTTGCATCATAGCTGAAGTCTCCTTCAAAGCTATTAAATCGACCATGCAACCAGCTGTATCCTAAATGTTTGATTTTAAAGTTTACAAAGGCATGCGCACCCTTAGTATCAATTACATAATCCGCAGCATTTACTCCAGCCGATAAGGTCATAGCCGCCATGCTTACTGCAATAATTGTCTTTTTCATGTTTTAATCCTCAACTTTTGTAGCATTTGGTACCTTGAGCATTCGAACTAAGGTACGATCTTTATTTATAAAGTGGTGTTTGAGCGCTCCCACAATGTGTAGCGCCACTAATCCAATGAGTCCCCAAGCAGTGTATAAATGCACAGTGCCTGCAATATCACTTTGTTCTTCAAACAGCTCCCCTACACCAGGAACAGAAAACCAGTTAAACACCTCTATAGCTCTACCATCCGAGGTGGAGATTAAGTAACCTGTGACAAACAGCCCAAACAAACCTAAATACAAAACGACGTGAACGACATGTGCTATTGTGTTTTGCAATTTGTCCATGGGAGTTACTTCACTTTCGGGGTTCACACTAGGATTGGCAACCTTCCAAATCAGTCTCAGTACTATCAAAGCTGCTAGCAGCATTCCTATGCTTTTGTGAATATGTAATCCATCACGGTAGAAAGGATCGTAATAACTGAGTTCGACCATGTACAACCCAAGACCAAACATGCCAAATACCACAAGCGCACTAACCCAATGAAAGATGATGGCTAACAAACCATAGTTTTGTGATGTATTTTTAAACATAATATTCAGCTAATAAAACTCATTCTCAATAAGAGTAAGCTTATATGCTAAAAGTTCAGAGAGAAAGCCATAAATTTAGCGTTAGATTGTGCATATATGCACACAAAAAAGGCGCTTCATAATACAAGCGCCTTGAGTCGGGGGGAGTGTAAACTAATTTTTATAGAAGTAGCTGTCCTTCGTGATGCTAATCTTGGCATCTTGTTGCGACTCTATAGTGAATTGGATTGGAGTCCGTTTACCTTTTAGCTCATAGCCATCAGCAGTCACCGTTACAGGGATTAATGCCATGTCGCCGCCAGCGATATGCGTCGTGATTGGGGCTGTTAGTTTCGCATCTGGTAGTCCCTTTAAGCTCACGGTGTAAGTTAAATCATGTTGCGTTTTGTTAATTACACTTAAGGTATATGGGTTCTCGACTAAACCCTCATAATTAACGCGATAAAGCGCATTACGGTCGCGAATGACAGAGGCTTCTATAGGCGTACGATTGAATGCCCAAATCACCATAGTGACTACTATCAATACGGTAATTGCACCATAGCCCACTATTTTTAACCTAAATGGGTTGGACTTTTTACCCGCTTGCTCGTGCTCACTTTGATATTTAATCAAGCCTGGCTGATAGCCGAATTTATTCATCGTTTCGTTACACGCATCAATACATAAACCACAGTTAATGCATTCATATTGAAGACCATTCCGAATATCAATACCAGCAGGGCACACTTCAACACATAAATTACAGTCTACACAGTCACCGAGCCCCAGCTGTTTTGGATCTGCTTTGCGTTTGCGACGGCCTCTATTTTCACCACGTTCACTATCATAGGTGACGACTAATGTGTCTTTGTCAAACATGACCGATTGAAAACGAGAGTATGGACATGCCACAGTACACATTTTTTCTCGCAAAAAGCCCGCATTTCCATAGGTGCAAAGTGCGAATAAAAATACCCAGAAGGAAGTGAGGCCAGTCCACTCGAGCGTAAACATATCGAAATACAGTTCTTTTGCAGGAATAAAATAGGCCATAAATGACGTGGCAGTAAACACTGAAATTATCAACCAAATAGCATGTTTTGCCGTTTTCTTAGCAACTTTTTTACTATTCCAGTCTGATTTGTCTAACTTTATTCTTTGGTTGCGAGTCCCCTCCACTCGGTGCTCAACCCAAGTGAACATCAGCATCCAAATCGTTTGCGGGCAAGTATAGCCACACCAAACGCGACCCAACCAAGTCGTGACAAAAAATAGAGCAAAGGCACCTACCATAAAAATCCAAGCTAAAATCATAAAGTCTTGAGGGAGAAAAGTGGCACCAAATATCCTAAATTGCTGTTTACCAAAATCAAGCAAGATGGCCTGCTGCCCGTTGTACGGGATCCAAGGAATGAGAACGAAAGTTAACATTAAAAACCAGCCAAGGTTTCTTCTTATTTTTTGGAAAAAACCTTTTTGCTCTCTGACGTAAATAGGCCCTTCTTGTTTGTAAGGCTTAATGATCATGTCTTCTTCTTTGATATCAAACTTCATGTTATTTGCTACATTGATAATACACGAGTTTGATATTGCAACTTTCAGACCAATCTGAAAGTTTATAAATAATTGATTTTTATGAAATTTATTTTCATAACATTTTAAATATCGCGAAATATCACGCATAGACGCGAAATATCACGAAAGTTTAGCGATTTTTAGTTTTTTCATTTTCGACCTCAGCGTACTTTCGGGTAGTCCTAACTTATCAGCCGCACCGTTGCTGCCAGCGATCTTCCAATTACTTATTTCTAGCACTCTTAATATGTGCTCAGCTTCCGCTTGCGCTAAAGTCAGTTCACCGCTTTCAGATTTATGCTTCTCAGTAGCGTTAAGTGCTTGAGATAAGTCAAGTAAGCGACCTTTAGATAATATCGCTTCGCGCTCCAACACGTTTTGGAGTTCTCGAATATTACCAGGCCAATCATAACGCTGTAGCGCATGAATAGCCTTTTTTGAGATCCCCCGAAGTTGCTTACCCAGCTTTTTGTTGAGCTGCACGATGAGGTTGTTGGCCAATACTGGTATGTCCTCTATACGTTCTCGCAGTGCAGGCACTCGAATAGGAAAAACGTTTAAACGGTAATATAAATCCATTCTAAACTCCCCTTCCTCGACCATTTTCCATAAATCTCTGTTGGTCGCCGCGACTATCCGTATATCTACTTGAATCGACTTACTTCCCCCTACACGCTCAAACTCTCGCTCTTGTAACACACGTAATAACTTGCTTTGCGCTTCTGGCGGTAACTCTCCAATTTCATCTAAAAATATTGTCCCTTTATCTGCCAGTTCAAAACGCCCTTTACGTCTTTCATTCGCTCCAGTAAATGCACCTTTTTCATGTCCAAACAATTCAGATTCAATCAAGGTTGGTGAAAAAGCCGCGCAATTTACTTTAACGAAAGGTTGCGATGAACGCTCACTAAGGCGGTGCAGATTTCTGGCAACAAGCTCTTTACCCGTGCCGTTTTCCCCTAAAACCAATACCGTACTGTCGGTCTGACTAACCAGTTCAAGCTGCGCCAACATGGCCTGAAATATTGCGCTGCTGCCCACCAAACCCGAGTCTTGCCAATTTTCATTTAATGTCTCTAGCAGATAGGCATTTTCATCTTTGAGTTGCTCAGTAAGTACTTGAACTTTATTCAACGCTTCTCTCAGAGCATTTTCAGTTTTGTGTTGTTGCGACACATCGCGAAATATCGCGACTGCACCGATAATTTGCTGATCTTTAAAGATTGGTGTTGAGGTATATTCTACAGGGAAACAACTCCCATCCTTCCGCCAGAACACCTCATTGATTACCTGTCGTGTTTTACCATCAAACATTGTTTTGTAGATGTTACATTCATCAGCAGGATAATCACTCCCATCTGCATGACTATGGTGATGGTACTGATGTATTTTTTTCCCCAAAAGCTCATCACTTTGCCACCCAGTCATACGCTCCGCGGCAGGGTTTACAAAAACAGCGTTACCGGAAAGGTCAAAACCATAGATCCCCTCTCCAACCGCATTCAATAATAATTTAGGGTCCGCCAAAAAGTGTTTGATAATAGACATAGCAATCCTCGCGATATTTCGCGATCAATTATATAACCATAGCCTCTTACTGTCAGCCACGAGTTTTGCTTAATAATTATCATCGCCACAACAAACATGCATTTTTTACTCATGAAAGTGTAAAATGAAATAAAGCTTTCAAATTGAGTAACTGCGTGGACAAATCAACTTATATTCCCAGCGTGTTTCTGGACGACATAAAAACCTACTTGCCAGACCATCTTAACATCGAAGACTTTATAGATAAGTGCCAGTCTCCTTTACGCCGAGCAGTCAGAGTCAATACCCTAAAAATGTCTATCACGGAATTCTTAACCTACTGCGAAAAAAGTGATTGGCAGGCAGAACCGATCCCTTGGTGTGAGGAAGGGTTTTGGATATCAAGAAGTGAACAAGAAGAAGCTAATCTTACTATCGGCAACACAGATATCCATTTAAGTGGCTGCATCTATGTCCAAGAAGCTAGTTCCATGTTGCCACCCACGGCACTGAAATCGACTATCAGCAGTGATGATATTAATTTGGATATGGCGTCAGCACCAGGTTCGAAAACTTCGCAGCTCGCAGCTTATATGGATGGGCGTGGCGTACTAATCGCTAATGAGCTATCTTCATCTCGACTCAAAGCCCTTGCAGCAAATATGAAACGTATGGGCATACGCAATGTTGCGTTGTCTCACTTTGACGGCTGTATCTTTGGCGATTATATGCATGAATGTTTTGATAACATCTTGCTTGATGCACCATGCTCAGGAGAAGGCACTGTTAGAAAGGACCCAAATGCCCTTAAAAACTGGTCAATTGAGTCTAATGTTGAAATTGCACAAGTGCAGAAGCAACTGATAGACAGCGCATTTCAAGCCTTAAAGCCAGGCGGTACCTTAGTGTATTCAACTTGTACGTTAACACCTCTGGAAAATCAGCAAGTATGCCAACACCTCATTGATAATTACCCCCAAGCAGTAGCCATCGAAAACCTATCGACTTTATTCGAGGGTGCTGAAAAAGCTACAACGTCCGAAGGATACTTGCATGTGTGGCCTCAGCTATATGATAGCGAGGGGTTTTTCATTGCTCGATTTAAAAAGTTAAGCACGGTTGAAGTTAAGAACCCAAAACAGAAAAAAGGCGCTTTCCCTTTTGAAGTACTAGACAAGAAAACCACTCAACTATTGTTATCCGTACTAAAGAAACAGTTTGGTATTGCCCAACTTGACGGTAAGTTGATGCAGCGCGATAAAGAGGTGTGGCTATTTCCTGACAACTTTGAAGCAATCCAAGATAAGATCAAATATTCCCGCATAGGGATTTTAATCGGTACTACCCATAAAAACGGGGTAAGATTAGAGCATGAGTTTGCCACTACTTTCGGTCACTTAGCGTCTAAAAACACTTTAGCACTAACAAAAGAGCAAGCAAAAGATTACTTTAATGGCAAGGATATACGCCTAGATGAAGTTACCAAACTAACTGGAGAGGTGATCCTCACGCTATGTGGCAGTGCCATCGGGTTAGGAAAATGGCAAAAGAATAAAGTTAAAAACAGTTTGCCTCGGGATTTAATTAAAGACGGCCTGTTGATAACTTGGGTATAACCTGAATATACCCTTTTGATATTTTTAAGACCAATTATGAATATAAAGAACAACTCTTTGTTTTATATAAACTTAATAAATCATTCATTTATTTGTAAAAAGAATGAAAGGTTAACTAAACTTAACAGTACTTTCTACTTCTCCCTACAGTCTTAGAAGGTGTTTTTAGTTAGCGCACGGCTCAATCTTGAGCCTTTCCCTAGGCCCAGAACTTAGCAGGTAAGTTTCTGGGCGTTTTTTTATCAGTTAACCAGAGGCTAGTTAGGTCAACATTTCGAGTTCTGTGATGATCTGCATCGCGGCTTCATTACTGTCACCGCACACATCTTCCATGGCCTTAAATTGCAAACACACCTGTGGACGCTCTGGCTGGTTAAACAGTTTACACAGATTATTTTCATCTAGTTGAATACACCGCTCCCCCGCAGGTTTACCATTTGGCATACCCGGAATGGGTGTTGAAATACTTGGTGCTATACAACAAGCGCCACAACCAAGCCTACAATCCATTCTGTTTCTCGCAATTTTGACAATAAGTGGTGTATTTTATCGAAAAATCGACTACACGTAAAAGCATCAATCGCTATTAAGAGTGTAACGATAAATATAGGTACGCAAAGCTTTGTTACATATTCCTGTAGGATTTAAACATCTCGACATAACTATTCGCGTATTCTTAAGCTTATCGATGATCTAGAGCCGTTAATCTGGGTCATTAAAAATCATTCAACAGGAAGGATTTTAACGTGGCTAGTAAAAAACAAATAATTCTACCAATTGCCGTTCTTGCGGTGGGAATTGCAGCGGCAGTTGCTATGTCTGCAATGAAACAACCTCCAGAAGAGAAGAAAGAAGAAATAGTGCATCCTCTCGTACAGGTTCAACCTATTCATATTGACCAAGTTAGGCTTAACGTATCGTCATACGGTATCGTGATGCCAAAATACAGTACTGAGCTTGTTGCTCAGGTCAGTGGTCAAGTCATTTCATTGTCTGACAAGTTTGTCAAAGGTGGCTTTGTCAAAGAAGGTGACGTGCTTGCTCGCATCGACCCGAATGACTATGAAGCGTCGCTGATTGAAGCCGAAGCGGCTTTAGCACAAGCGAGCTCAGCGCTAGAAATAGAACAAGCTCAGGTACAAGTAGCAAAAGCAGAATGGCAAAGGATTAAAGCAAACGCTAACGAAAAGATACCTTCCGAGCTCTATTTAAGAAAACCTCAGCTCGCTGAAAAGTTAGCAAGCTTTAAAGCGGCGCAGGCTGCGGTGAAAAGAGCGAACCGAAATTTGGAGCGTACTTACATCAAAGCGCCTTACGATGCGATTATAGAATCTCGCTCCGTAAGCCTCGGTAGTGTAGTCAATCCCGGTAATGGCTTTGGTAAACTCAATGCGACATCTGTTGCGGAAGTACGCCTCCCTGTTGCCGATAATGAATTGAAATACTTACCGCAACAAGGTGTTGGCACCGATGTCGTGATCACAGCAGAAGTCGCTGGTCAACCGATGAGTTGGAAAGGTGAAATAGTCCGCAGTGAAGGCGTTATCGATAACAAAAGTCGCATGACCTACCTTGTTGCTCAAGTCGAACAGCCTTATCACAACGACATGAAACCACTACGTTTTGGCGCTTATATCAACGCAGATATTCAAGGTTTGTTAGTGCAAAATGCCACTATGCTTCCTCATCACTTAGTGAAAGAAGGTCGCGTTGCAACATTGGATGACGATAACAAGCTGAGCTACAAAAAGGTCAATATTATTAGAGAGTACAATGGCAAGGTCGTCGTTGATAACGGCGTTGAGTCAGGCCAACAGATCATTACTTCAGCACTGGACTATCCTTCTGAAGGGATGCAACTTCGTACAAACGACACTCCTTCGCAAAGCGCTAACACGCAACTGGCACTCAAAGAGGAGTAAAGTTTATGCATAGTCAAAGCACAGAAAAAGGCTTAATTGCTTGGTTTGCACGTAACCCAGTCGCAGCAAACTTATTGATGATATTTATTATTGTGGGCGGCTTGCTTACCGCGTTTTCGATCCGTAAGCAAATGTTTCCGCAATACATAAGTAACTGGATAAGTGTTCAAGCAGTGTATCCGGGCGCGGCACCTCAAGAAGTCGAGGAAGGGATCACGATTAAGATTGAGGAATCCATGGAAGGTCTAGAAGGGATCAAGCGCTTGATCACCTACTCTAACCGTGGTAATTCGCAAACTTGGATAGAAGTAGACGAGCAGTACAACACTAAAGAAGTACTCGACGAAATAAAAATGCAAGTAGACTCCGTCTCAACTTTCCCATCAGGGATGGAGCGTCCTATTGTACGTCACGAAAAAGAAAACCAAGAAGTAATGTGGTTGTCACTCAATGGCGACTTAAGTCCCCATGATCTTAAAGAGCTTGGTAATCGCATTCATGAAGAAATGCTGTCGTTACCCGGCGTTAACCTTGTGCGTTTTGATGGTGGCCTGGACTACGAAATTTCTGTTGAGATAAGCCCAGATAAAATGCGCGAGTACGACCTAAGTTTTAGAGCGATTTCGGATGCAGTAAAGAGCTTCTCAGCGAATATGTCTGCCGGTCAAATTCGCTCCGAAAATGGCTATATTTCAATGCGAGTTGAAAACCAAGCCTATCGCGGTGATGAATTTAGAAAACTCCCCTTGCTAACACTACCTGACGGCGCACAGGTTAGCTTAGGCGATGTCGCCACCATTAACGATGGCTTTGAAGAAGGACTGCAATACTCTAAATACAATGGTAAGAACTCACTGGTTTATGAAGTTAGCGCGTCAAAAGACCAAGACATCACCAAAGTTGCAGATATCATTAAGAACTATCTTGAGGCAAAGAAAGGTTCACTACCACAAGGCGTAGAACTTGAACCTTTTATTGACTTGACCTATTACCTCAATGGCCGCCTTAACATGATGCTAGAAAATATGGCGTTAGGTGGCGTATTAGTTATGCTAATGCTTGCTCTATTTTTACGTGTACGTTTAGCATTTTGGGTCATGATGGGGTTGCCAGTTAGTTTCTTAGGTGCGTTTTTAATGATGCCAATGGGTTATTTAGACGTAACGATTAACTTAGCCTCACTGTTTGCCTTTATTTTGGTGCTGGGGATTGTCGTTGATGACGCGATAGTCGTCGGTGAATCCGCCCATGCTGAAATAGAAAAACATGGTCATAGCCTCGATAATGTCGTTCGTGGCGTAAAACGTGTTGCTATCCCTGCCACTTTTGGTGTGCTGACTACTGTTGCAGCTTTCTTACCGCAAACATTAGCAACCGGTCCAACGGCGGCATTTTCTAAAGCAATTGGTGGCGTGATAATTCTGTGCCTATTATTCTCTTTGGTTGAATCTAAACTGGTTTTACCTGCGCATCTAGCCGCGATGAAAGACAAACCAAGCAACCCTAAAAATCCGTTCCACCGCCTCAGGGAAAAAATGGATAGCGGCCTTCAATCTTTCATTGAAAACACCTACCGCCCATTCATTGTCCGCTGTATTCACTACCGTTATACCGTTATCGCTGGCTTTTTAACCATTTTAATTGTCAGCGCCGGGATGTTTGCTGGTGGCTTAGTGAAGTTCGTTGCTAACCCAAAAATCCCCCATGATTTTCCACGTATCTCGATTGATATGAACTTATCCTCGTCAGAAAACGCGACGCTTGAGTCAATTCAAAAAATCGAGCAAATGGTACTGAATGTCGACAAAGAAATTGAGGCTGAGTATGGCAAGAAAATGATCCGTGATTACATGGTGAATATGAACGGCCGCACAAGCGCAAATATTATGGTGATCTTGGTTGAACCAGATGCACGCCCAATCGATACCTTTGCACTCAGCGCCCGATGGCGTGATGCAATGCCTGCACTGCCTGGTGTTAAGTCGCTAAACATTCAAGATAGTATTATGAATGGTGGCCGTGATGACGGAGACATTAGCTTTAGGTTAGAAGGTAAACACAAAGAAGAGCTTCGCGAAGTCGCGCAGAAACTAAAGGACAAGCTAGCAACTATCGAAGGGGTTGGTGATATCAACGACTCCATGCAATCAGCAACCGATGAAGTGCAGCTTGAGCTGAAACCTTTGGCGTACAGCCTTGGACTGACGTTGGCGGATGTTGCATCCCAAGTAAACTTCAGTTATTACGGCCTTGAGGCACAGCGTATTTTACGTGATGGTGAGGAGATCAAAGTAATGATCCGTTACCCAAAAGAACACCGTGATGCCATTAGTGATATTCAGGATGTGCGTATTTTAACGCCTCAAGGTGCAGAAGTGCCCTTGGTAGAAGTAGCGGATGTAAAATTGGTCGACGGTGTTAACCGAATTCGCCGCGAAAACGCCAAACGCACTATTAATGTTTGGGCATCAGTTGATACAGAAATCGCACAACCATTTGAGATAGCAAAACAGGTTCGTGACGAGTACCTTCCTAGTCTATTAAAGAATTATCCTAGCGTTCAAAGTGCAGTGGCAGGTCGCGTACAAGAAGAAATGGAGAGTGTTGCTGAGCAAATTCGTGACTTTGCCCTATCATTAATGATTATCTTCGCACTACTGGCAATTCCGCTGCGTTCTTATTCTCAGCCTGTCATCATCATGTCTGTGATCCCATTTGGTGTAGTCGGCGCGGTATTCGGTCATATGATATTGGGAATGACAATGAGTAGCTTGTCTTTCTTTGGCATTATTGCCGTGGCGGGGGTTGTGGTGAACGACTCTTTGGTTATGGTGGATTTTGTCAATAAAGCACGCGAAGAAGGCATCGATTTAAAAGCCGCAGCCGTCGAGGCAGGATGCAAACGCTTTAGAGCAATCTTGCTCACTTCGTTGACCACCTTTATCGGACTTGTACCAATCATTATGGAAACGAGCCTACAAGCTAAAATTGTTATTCCAATGGCAGTTTCGCTTGCATTTGGTGTGTTGTTTGCCACGGTGATCACCCTAGTACTTATCCCTTGTCAATATGTGGCACTTGAAGATCTTAAACGCGTTGGCCGCAAATGGTTTAAAGGTAAAGGCTCGGCTGATAGCCAACAAACAACACCAGAGCTAAATTCTAATACTCACTAAGTAACAAATTACTAGCCCACAAAAAAGCTCGGAAACTTCCGAGCTTTTTTATTTTTTAATACAGATGTTACTGACTGTAATGCGCAAAAAAGCGCTTTACTCTATCCATTGCAGGCTGTAAATCATCTTTATGTGGTAAAAACACTAATCTAAAATGATCCGCACTAGGCCAGTTAAATGCACGTCCGTGGACAAGTAGAATTTTCTCTTCTTTGAGCAAATCGAGCACCATACGCTCATCATTCTTAATATTAAACCGCTTCACGTCGACTTTTGGAAACGCATAAAGCGCGCCCTTTGGCTTTACACAGCTTATCCCTTCGATATCGTTTAAACCTTTAAACGCAATATCACGCTGCTCATACAAACGCCCACCTGGTTCAATGAGTTGGTCGATGGATTGTATGCCTCCAAGCGCTTGTTGAATGGCAAACTGTGCAGGAACATTGGCGCATAATCGCATAGACGCAAGCATTTCTAAGCCTGTAATCAAATCCTGCATCACTGAATGCTTACCACTGATCACCATCCAGCCCATGCGGATCCCGGCCGCACGATAGGTTTTTGCTAAGCCGTTAAAAGTGATAACTGGGATATCATCACAAAGGCTCGCGATTGAAAAATGCTCCGCACCGTCATATAGAATCTTTTCGTAGATCTCATCACTCAGTATTAATAGCTTGTGTTCTCTGGCAACGTCAATTAAAGCCTCGAGCAATGCTTTGTCATATACAGCACCGGTCGGATTATTTGGGTTGATCAACACCAATGCCTTTGTACGACTCGTGATTTTACGCTTGATATCTTCGATATCTGGAAACCAGTCTTGCTCTTCATCACAAAGATAATGCACTGGATTACCGCCTGATAATTTAACAGCGGCAGTCCATAACGGATAATCCGGTGCGGGGATCAACACTTCGTCACCATCATTGAGTAAGGCTTGTGCGGTCATTTGAATCAATTCACTGACACCATTGCCAATGAAAATGTTATCGACACTAATATTGGGAAAGCTTTTTTGCTGATAATATTGATAGACGGCAACTCGAGCAGAATACAATCCTTTTGAGTCACAATACCCCTGTGCAGAATATAAGTTTTTTATGATGTCTCGGTGCATATCTTCTGGCATATCAAAGCCAAACGCCGCCGGATTGCCAATATTTAATTTGAGGACTTTCATGCCCTCGTCTTCCATTTTTCTTGCTTGATCCAATACTGGACCACGAATATCGTAACTCACCCCGTTGAGCTTATTACTTTTTGTTATTTGTAGCATCTATAACCCCCTCATTTTGCTCAAGCATATATCACAATGCCGTCTAAATTCTATGCTTGTGATAACTTTTTATGCTTCAAAAAAACAACATACAAAATGAAGCGCTTGGAGTGGGATGTATCAGCCTAATGTTAATAAAAAAGGCCGTATAAACGACCTCATTTCCGCTCTTTGGCCTATGCTGGATTTAAGACTGTGCACTCACCCACTGCTGTAGTTTCGCTTTTGAGCCTGCAACTTGCGCTGCAAGCTTCTCAATAGAGTCGTCAACAATATCTTGCTCCCCTTGCATGAGGGCATGCTCAATCGTTTTTGCTAAATCGCTCAAACTAGCAGCCCCAAACTGAGCAGCGTTAGATTTCAAACTGTGAGCATGACGAATAGCAGCTTCTTGATCCTGATTCAAGTTCAGCATCAACTCCGACTCTAACCGCTCGAATTCAGAGCAACAAAAATGAACCGTATCTTCGAATTGCTCGCCCAATAACATTTGCATGTTCTCTAGGGCACCTTCATCTATTACGATGCTCATAATTTTCCTTAAATTAAATATTCTATTACTTATGCTAGCCAAATCTGGTTTCTTGTGCAAAGTAAATGCGGGCAAGATATGGTAAAATGTGATTTATATTAAGAAACACCTCATCAAACATGAAACGTAATACCTGTCCAGTCTGTCAGTTTCCCACAAAAACTTGCGTATGCCCCTATGTTAGCAACGTGATATCAAATTCAACTCAAGTTATTATCATGCAGCATCCGAGCGAAGTAAAAGTCGCTAAAAATACCGCAAAGCTCCTCGCGTTGCAGTTAGACAGATTTGCGTTGTATGTTGGAGAAAATACCACCGACTTTGAAGAGTTGATTAACTTCTGCAGCTTAAATCATGTCGCACTGCTCTACCCAAACAGTCATTCCAAGACCTTAACTACAGGATATAACCACGCTCAAAAGCTCGATGCCATCATCTTATTGGACGGTACTTGGAAGAAAGCCACAAAGCTTTATAACCTCAACCCATGGCTAAGCCAGTTACCCAGTTTTCAGTTCGATTCGGTAAATGCGAGTGAATATACTATCCGTAAATCTAAACATGAATACAGTTTATCAACCCTTGAAGCGGCAGCGCAATTTCTCGAGATTGTAGATCAATGCGAAACTTCAGATCTCTACAAACTTCAAGCCGGCATGGTGAAAGAACAGATGAAGCGAATGCCTGATGATGTTAAGGCTCGGTATTAAAGGAAGAAAATGCCAAGCTCGAGACTACAGCGCGGATACACTCGCCGAGGACCCGATTATCGATTCGGCGATCAAGTTGATTTCAGTGAAATCAAACAGACCTTTGGCTTTAAAACCATGACCATTGGTCATTGGGTTACGCCCGAAGAAACCCGTTTATCCGCCAATTTCATTTATGATGCCCTCGCAGATCTAGCCCAAATATTGCAGGTACCACCAGAAGTCATTGGCCTTCGGGGAACACTTAATTTTGCTTTTGGCACAGGCGGTCAACAAGGTGTTCAAGCGCATTACGCAGCAAATACGAGAACACTCGCCTTGGCAAAAAATGCCGGTGGTGGCGCACTTGCCCACGAGTGGTGGCATGCATTTGATCACTATATTTGCCAGCATTTAATAACTCAGCCAAAAAAGCCTTTTGCATCATCAGCTTGGTTACTTTCTACCGAAACCGTATTACACCCTCTGAACACTGCTTTAGCAACGTTTTTTGCGCATACCTTTTTAGATGAACAACATCAAAAACCAAATCGGTATTTTCATACCGCCAAGATTGCCGATAGCGCAAACAAACAAATATATTACGCACTACCTGAGGAGCTAACAGCTCGGATGTTCGAGGCCATTATTGCCTACCACAGCGATATATCAAATTCATTTTTGGCCGCGGGAATTAAAGGTTCAGAACAAGAAAAACTGGGGATTTACCCAACATGTGAACATAGAGAACGATGCGCTGAGCCCATTTTTCACTACTTCAGCGAACTAGGAAAGATTTTATATCGCCGGCATAAGTGACTTTACTTAGCCAACTCTTAAATTCCGTGAACGGTAACGGACGTGAAATAAAATAGCCCTGTACAAAGTCGCAGCCATAGGCCTGCAAACGAATGTAGCTATTGATATCCTCAACCCCTTCTGCCACCACCCTTGATCCTAAACTGTGCGCCATATCACACGTCGCTTTACATATTGTTTGGTTGCTCTTAGATGTCTCGATATCCATAACAAAACTTTTATCAATTTTAAGTTCATCAAATCCAAGTTTACTCAAGTATGCAAGTGACGAATATCCAGTACCAAAATCGTCTATCGCCACTTTTACGCCAATAGAACGATAATCATCTAACACCCCTTTAAGCTCTGCTTCTTTTCCTATCGTTACAGATTCCGTGATCTCTATCATTATTTGAGAAGGTGCGAGCGATAATTCATTAATAAGCGTAATAAGCTGTACAGACAGCTCTCTTCTACTCAAGTCACGACCAGATACGTTGATTGAAATAACGTGCTCAGGCAATAACTTGGTTATCTCAGCTTGATAATGAAGTGCATGCTCAATCACCCATTCTGTGATCTCGTAAATTTGCCCTGAAGACTCCGCAATTGGAATAAATTCATCAGGAGGTATGTAACCAAGTTCAGGGTGAAGCCAGCGCAGTAGCACTTCCGAGCCAAATACCCTGCCAGTCCTGAGATCTACCTGCGGCTGAAAGAATAAACTGAACTGTTCATGTTCTATCGCACTTTTAAGAAACGAGGTGAGCTTTAATTGTCGCTCAGTCGAAATAGAGTTTTCAACATCAAATAGATGCCAACGTTGACCATTGTGTGACTTAGTATTAAGAGCCTGTAGAGCGCGCTGGATAAGCTTCTCAGTGGATTTTGCATGCATTGGATAATTCGCCACCCCAACCTCTAAACTATCGACAATCTGCGTGTCTTTATACCCAACCCCTTCTTCGAATACAGCAGATAAAATACATACATATTGCTCAACTTGACTGACCTCAATTTTACCATCAAGCACGATGGCAAACACTTGATCTTCTAGGCGGTAAATAGGTGTGTTTCCTTTATTTGCAACGGCAGCGCTACCATAAGTATTGATCTGCTCAGTGACCTCTTTGAATAACTTGTTGATGTGCTGATTCGCAAAAGTTAAGCCAAAACTCAGTCTTATTGATGGCAGGATCAGTGGTTTAAAAAGCAACAATGTATGCGCTTTATTTTGCTCCTCAAGCTTAGCAAGCGAACCAAACAGGGCAAATTTATTGGGCAGTGCCGTCTCTTTATCAAACTCAGCGTAATGAATATACATACGCCGCTTTTCCGCATCGTGCCAAACCACAAACAGTAGTAAGAGCATTAAATGTAGGCTGATCAACACATGATTTGCGATTGATATTTGCTCACTTGGCTGTATTAATTGACTCCCAGCAAAACCAATTAATACCGCCACCATGGGAGACCAAATTGCGCAGCAAAAATAGACTTCTTTACGACTGTCTTTATCTTGGCTTACCAAAATCATCGTACTTAATACAATTGCACCAATAACCATTATGGACTGAAGTGCAAAAGGTAAATTCACTTTCGCAAATGCCACAACGACACCGCTTAGTAAATAGATATAAGCGGTCGTCTTGATGGTTAGCTTAACCTTTCTATCAAGCCTATCTCTAGTAAGGAAATGATGAAAAAACAAAAGGCTGAAACCAAGTGCAAAACACACAAAGCTGCCACTGTAATGTAAAAAATGAATGCTATTTTGGTAGCTGAAAAAAATATCAGCGAGTCCTTTATGGGTGACGTATAGGCAGGCTAATGACAGCAAATAGCCTCCAACCGAAAGCAGGCTTGCGCGTTTCGAAATAATACCAGTACTGAGCATGAAAATACTCAATAAAAACATCACCCCTAGAAATAACCCAGTTAAAAATAGGTGAGCATTGGTATCTTCTATATAAACTTCATAAGGTTCAATACTCACCCTAGACAAAGAAACATAGGGTGATTGAACTTTAACAATTATCGGCTCAATCTGACTATTTGCATCAATCACCAAATGGGGTGAAAAATGGGATAACGATGTATGATTATTACTTTCGGGGATCTGAACTAATTTTCCAATAAGATCTGTAGTAAAAAACTCAACACTGCCCATGGATGGACGTGCGACAGTTAGTACTTGGTCTGACAGACCGTCGCGAACAAGGTTTGTGATTCGAAGCCAAACCGCAACGCCCTTTGGAATAATTACCGTTTCTTGCGATACACTAAACTGGGCTTCGGAAAAGTCACCATAGCTTACTGAAATTAAAGGTCTTGCTTCTATCGTTTCTGTGGCCAGCTGCGCTTCAGCAGTAGCCAACATCGCAAAGATGCAACACACAATTATCGTAAACATCAGTGTGACATACCTAGCAGCGCTAAGCCACATACCCATTCTCCTTGAGTCACTTTGACGGTGATTTATCAGCCTATTTGTTATGCAAAGAACCAAGCGTTAACGTTCAAGAAAACCATCAACCCGAAAGCATTGGCGATGAGGCTTTCTTTGCAAATCAGTAGGCAACGTCATTCGCGCACTAATACCTATTTCACTTTGTCTACTGCAGTCATTCGCATGACGCTTTCGCCGACAACATAAAAAACGCATTTTAATAAGTATGGTTTGGATCAAAGCAAATGCAAAAATATTATTGAATTTAAATCGTTATGGTTATTTGATGGGAAATCAAAAATGTAAAGATGGCATGCCGTTATAGGGGTTAAATATTTAATTATAAGATTGGAACAACAACTTGTTCTCCAGCCACTATTATTCCAAGCATAAGCGTCAGATTTGTTTGTAATAGGCCAACTATTTACACACAAATCCTCTCGCCTACCTTTTCAATTAACTGTCGTCACTAATACGCGAAGCAACCGCACTATTTTGATCCTTATATTTGGCGTCTTTACGCTCGTTATAAGGGAACTGCGCTGCACTTGTCATCGTTTCAAAGCTCATCGCACCTATTTTCATGTTTGGCCTAAGTGCCAAAGGCAACTTACCTGAGTTATAGAACTCTAATACAATGTTTCCAGACCAACCGGGATCAATACGATGCGCAGTAACGTGAACCATTAAACCTAGCCTTGCCAGCGACGAGCGGCCATCTAACCAACCAACAAGGTCGGCAGGTAGGGTTACCTTTTCATACGTCATTGCCAGCGCAAGTTCGCCAGGGTGCAAGAAAAATGCTTGGCCATCTTCTAACACAATTTCGTCACTCATGATGGATTCCATCGCGGCATTGATCTGATCTTTAGGACCACTGAGATCAACGTAAGGCGCGGCATGGTCCTGAAACACTCTAAACTTGTTACCCAGTCTTAAATCCACGGTAACACCTGAAATCATATCTGGCTTAGGTGTAGGTTCGATGATTATGCGTTGTTGTTCAATCGCTTCTCGAATATGGGTATCCGATAATCTCATTCTTAGTCTTCCGTCATCACAATCTCAACACCCGATGTTGAGTCTGATTGGTAATATAACATACTGGCAACCAGTTGGGCACAATCAACATAATGATCCGCTATACCATGATTGTCAGTCTTACTTTCTGAATTAGGCTCACGGACTGTGGCAATGATATCTTCGCCCTGCTCCGTTGCTGTTCTGATCTGTTCGTTAAGCGGTACTTCCGCAAGCAAAGGTACACCATAGCGACTCGCCAACGTAGTGCCACCGGAGTGACCAAAAATATGGTTACGGCTACCACACTGCCCACAGTTGAAGTAACTCATATTTTCGACCAAACCTAAAATGGGGAGCTGTACTTTTTCAAACATCGCGATACCCTTCTGTGCATCTGCTAGCGCCAAGGTCTGCGGTGTAGTGACAATCACCGCACCACTGGCTGGCACTTTTTGCGTCATGGTCAGTTGGATATCTCCTGTGCCTGGCGGCATATCAACAATCAGATAATCCAGCTCACCCCAATCCGTTTCATTTAACAACTGAGTAAGCGCTTGAGAAGCCATTGGTCCTCGCCAAACAGTGGCGTCCTCTGCTGGGACCAAAAAGCCGATAGACATGGCTTTAATACCCGACTTTTCAATTGGTAGTAAGGTTTTATCATCTTTCGCCTGAGGTTTTTCATCCTCAAGAGCCAGTAAACTAGGTAGCGAAGGGCCATAAATATCAGCATCTAGCACACCGACTTTCGCGCCTTGAGCACGTAGCGCATACGCCAAATTAATCGCAGTGGTAGACTTACCCACCCCGCCCTTACCCGAGGCAACAAGAATAATATGTTTAATGGCTTTAAATTTTGGTCTGCCGACGACTACGACGACTTTCGATGTCACCTCAATTGGCTTACCTAAGTGTTGCTGCAGATAACTGGCAATTTCTTGATCACATTGAATAGCAAACGGGAAATTAATATGTACTTGGATTTGCGTTTTTGACTCTTGCGTTTTGATGACCCAATTGGCATCAATACCTACTGGTAATGTCGCACTACGATAGCCATTTAAAAGCTCAATGATTGCCTGTTTGGTGTTTTTTCCCTTGGCAAACCATTTTTCCAGTCCAAACATACAAATTAAACTCCTCTGGGTGATGAAAATAGCCACGGAATTATGTAACATTCAACTCATTAAAACCAGTCAATTCGCGGTTCATGGTCTGAACGAAGGTGAGTCACTAAGCACACTTGTCCATACAAGTGTTAACTCGGTGAATAATCAACCAATTCAACACCATCAATTAGAAAGATCGCGCTAAATTCATGGAATCGTTATGACGAAGAGAAAAATTCTCATTACCAGTGCATTACCATACGCAAATGGCCCCACTCACTTAGGCCACTTGCTGGAATATATTCAAACCGATATTTGGGCTCGCTTCCAAAAGTTACAAGGCCATGAAGCCTATTATGTATGTGCAGACGATGCGCACGGCACGCCAATCATGCTAAATGCACAGAAGCAAGGTATCACACCTGAAGAAATGGTTAAGCAGGTAAGTATTGAGCGTCAGCGTGACTTTGCAGACTTCAATATCGAGTTTGATAACTATCACAGCACACATAGTAACGAAAACCGTGAACTAAGCGAGCTTATCTACACTCGTTTAGACGAAAAGGGCTATATCAAAAAGCGCACGATTTCACAGTTATTTGACCCAGAGAAAGGCATTTTCCTACCAGATCGTTTTGTTACTGGTACTTGCCCGACTTGTAAGTCTGAAGATCAAAATGGCGATAGCTGTGATGCCTGCGGTGCAACCTACAGCCCAACAGAGTTGATTGAGCCAAAATCTGTGATGTCTGGTGCGACACCTATCTTGAAAGATTCAGAGCATTACTTCTTTGACTTACCAGCATTCGAAGACATGCTAAAAACATGGCTACGCTCAGGTAGTCTGCAATCTGAAATGGCGAACAAGCTAGACGAATGGTTTGCAGACGGCTTGCAGCAGTGGGATATCAGCCGTGACGCCCCCTATTTTGGTTTTGAAATCCCAGGCGCGCCTGGCAAATATTTCTATGTTTGGTTGGATGCACCAATCGGTTACATGGCAAGCTTCAAAAACCTTTGCGAGAAACAAGGCCTAAACTTTGACGAGTTTTGGGGTGAAGGCTCTGACGCCGAGCTTTATCACTTTATCGGTAAAGACATCATCTACTTCCACAGCCTATTTTGGCCTGCAATGCTTGATGGCGCTAATTTCCGTAAACCAAATAACGTATTCGCTCACGGTTTTGTCACCGTAAATGGCGCTAAGATGTCTAAGTCAAAAGGCACTTTTGTAAAGGCTCGTACCTACCTTGAACACTTAGATCCTGAATATTTACGTTATTACTACGCGGCTAAACTAAACAGCGGCGTTACGGATTTAGACCTCAACTTAGAAGATTTCGCGGCACGCGTAAACTCAGACTTAGTGGGCAAAGTGGTAAACATCGCGAGTCGCTGCGCAGGCTTTATTACTAAGAAATTTGACGGCAAGCTAAGCGGCTCTGTTATGGACGAAGCGCTACTAACTAGCTTTGTTGCTGCAAAGGATTCAATCGCGACACATTTTGAAAACCGCGAATACAGCCGCGCAGTGCGTGAGATCATGACCCTTGCTGACAAAGCAAACCAGTTTATTGATGCCGAAGCGCCTTGGGTACTTGCAAAGAATGAAGAGACGCTTGAGCGTGCACATCAAGTGTGCTCTATGGGTCTTAACCTATTCCGCGTACTACTTACTTATTTAAAGCCTATCCTTCCTGGTATGGCGAAAAATGTAGAAGCTTTCTTGAACACTGAGCTAAGTTGGGAAAGCGTTGACAACGCCCTTGTTAATCATGAAATCAATAAGTTCAAGGCACTAATGCAACGTGTTGAACTTGATAAAGTGAATGCGATGATCGAGTCATCTAAAGAAAGTCTTGAAAAGAAAGTGGGTGGTCAATCTGTAGCAGCAGATCCGAATAGCCCGCTTGCCAAAGAGCCAATCGCTGCGGAAATCGAATTCGATGATTTTGCCAAAGTTGATCTGCGTGTCGCAAGAATTGCCAACGCAGAGCATGTTGAAGGTGCAGATAAACTGCTTAAACTTACGCTTGATTTAGGTGGTGAAACGCGCCAGGTGTTTGCTGGCATTAAGTCTGCTTATTCACCTGAAGATCTTATTGGCAAGTTAACCGTAATGGTTGCAAACCTAAAACCTCGCAAGATGCGTTTTGGTATGTCAGAAGGCATGGTGTTAGCTGCAGGCCCTGGTGGTAAAGAAATTTACATCTTGAACCCAGACGAAGGTTCACAGCCTGGCATGCGAGTGATGTAATCATCCTATTACTTGTATACAAATAAAGGCTTCGATTTAGAAGCCTTTAGTTTTGCTCAGATCAAACCTTCGCGCCAAATTTCATTATCGAAAATTAACCAAGCCGCGACCAGATACAAACAGCCGCCGTAAAACCGATTCAACCATTTATTATAATTTGGGTTATTCGACACTCGTGCCAACAAGTCGCCAGCTTTAATCCACACCAAATGCACCGAAATGTTGAGTATCGCAAGCCATAACACCAGAATTAAATTGCCCAACGCGCCGAAGGTATCATTTGCTTGCTCACTAAAAAGCGTAAACATAATAAAGACTAATACCCATCCTTTGCTATTCAAGATTTGCAGCAACGCCCCATCTATAAAACCTAATTTTTTGCTATCATTTGCTGAGATGTTCTTAGTCGCGGCAAAAAACTTCGTTGCCAGATATATAAGGTATATTGCACCTATCAATTGCATAATATTCAAAGCCATGGGGTGAGACTCAACGACTTTGCCAAGACTATACCCCACCAGCAGCGACTTTAGAATATACACAACGTCAACTCCGGCCAAGAGTCCTAATGATCGCCTCACTCCGACATTGGCACCTGATGCAGCAAATACGATATTTGCAGGTCCTGGACTAAAAACTAACGGGAACATGGCACTAAACCAAATGATAAACAAACTCATGGTTGAAACTTCTCCTTTGTGAAAGCACACAAAGTACAGAAATCGCAAGGCATGTTCTTGTACAAAATTGAAATAAGCCAAAAGCCTAGATATCAGCACCTGTAATTAGACGGTGATACCCCATATGCCCGCTTAAAGTTGCGACTAAAATGGCTTTGATCATAAAAGCCACAGGTTAGCGCCGTGTCTACACACGTCATGCCCTTAGCAAGCAGCAGCTTGGCCTTTTGGATTTTAATTTGCAGGAGGAATTGGTGTGGAGTCAGGCCAAATGCAGAATTAAAACCTTTAATTAATTGAAACCGAGTGCTGTCCGTTAAACACTCTAAGTCATTGAGTGAAATGTTCTCTTGCCAGTTATCAAAAAGATAATCTCTTGCACGAAACACGCTGTGAGTATCAATAAAAGCAGTGTTTTCAGGGTTTGTCACTGAGCCATACTGAGTAAACACCTTTTCTAAAGTCATCAGCAACAACGACTCTTTTGTCAGTGTGAAACTGGCTTGCTCCATGGCTTGATGAAGCTGCAATAAACCTAAAAATAGACGATTATCATCAATGATGGTGCGATTAACAACAGGCGCTAAGTACACACTCATATTATCAAAAAGTCGCTGTAGAAATGCGAGATCAAAATAAAACATTCGATAGCGCCATCCGCTTGGCACACCTGGGAATCCGGTGTGCACTTCAGAAGGGTTGATAGCAACAACGTGATGTTTAGGCACTATTAACTTTTGCCCGCCATAGAGAATACCTTCAGCACCTTCTTCTATCACGCCAATGGCCAATTCGTCATGCCAATGTTTGGCAAACTCAAACTTAGTATATTGCGCTGATAAAAGCTCGACACCCTCAACAGACTTGTCTTTCCAGATTTTAGACTTTTCCACGTGTAACTCTACTACTTAGGATTACCTTTTTTAGTCACCTTTGATTACTCTACTTCTCGCTCGCGATAACTTTTCCAGCTAATCCCAGCAGCAATACGCCCGAGATACCTTCAAGAGCACGAGAGTACCGCTTAGCATTAGGACGATTGAATAGCCAGCTTCCGGCTACCGCGTAAATCAAGTTACAAAGTGTCGCCAAGGCACTAAACAACATGCCGAGCGTTAAAATTTGCAGCGAAGTGGAATGTGCTGAAAGGTCAACAAATTGTGGTAAAAAGGATAAGAAAAACAAAGCCACTTTAGGGTTTAAAACACTTACCAATACCCCCTGCATAAAGACATTACCTGTTGCAACCTCGGTTTGTTTTAACTGCAGTTGACTATCGCCACGCCACATCGATAATAACGACTGAATCCCTAAAAAAACTAGGTAAGCAGCGCCAAGCCACTTCACCACACTAAACGCAAAGGCTGAGCTTAAAATAATTGCTGATAATCCTAAACAAGCGGCAATTGTATGAACGAAATAACCGGTGCCTAAACCCAGCGCAGCCTTTAGTCCTGCTGACATTTTGCCTTTCATTGTGTTAGACACAATATAGATCACATCGGGACCAGGGATGAGGTTAATCGCGAGACACGCCACCGCAAATACGGCGAGAGATTGCAAGTCCATCAAAATTTTCCTTTTAAAACAACACTTCACTGTAAACTATCAGTACCTGAATATTTACACAACTAATCTAATCGCTTTTTAAAGCGCATCGTCGCAATCATAAAGCCAATCACACTAAAAGCGACCAAACAGAGTAAATCAAAATACAAATCGCTAAAGTGCGCGCCTCGAAGTACCACAGCTCGGATCGACCGTACGTAATGTGTGGCAGGTAAGATCTCTGCAAGGTATTGCGCCGCTCTTGGCATCGCGGCAAATGGGAACATAAATCCTGATAGCAATATCGCAGGCAGTAACACAAAAACCGTCATTTGCATTGCTTGTAATTGGTTCTTGGCTTTGGTGGAGATCAACAGTCCTAAGGTAAGGCTCGCGGTGATAAACAACAACGTCACGATAAGTAAACTTGGCATATCAAAATTGAGCGGTACATCAAATAGCCAATGTCCTAAAAATAGTATTATCGCCATTTGAATAAAGCCTACAAGAATGTAAGGTAGAATTTTACCTAACATCAGTTCGGTTGGCCGAACCGGTGTGGTGATAAGAAATTCCATATTACCCTGCTCACGCTCTCTAACCAGCGCTGAGGAGGTAAATAGGATCATCGTCATCGTTAATATAATAGCAATCAAACCGGGAATAATATTAACCGACGAACGTTTCTCTGGGTTAAAGTAATTTTGCAGCGCAAAAGCTGGGTCTGGCAGTGCAGACATAGGTAACCTTTTGATGCTAATTGGCAACTTGCTGAGTCCTGCCACGGCACCACTCAATAGCGGATCGGAACCATCAATCAACCACTGTGCAACGCTATGTTGCGCAGTACTATTACCCACTTTATAGCCACTTAGTTGATAATCACGATTGAGCTGCCGACGCACAAAATCAGCAGGAATAACCAACACGGTATTCACCTTTGCTCTGGTAATGGCCTGCTCAGCCGCCGCAATTGAATCGTAATAGCCGATAAAGTCAACAACTTGAGTGTTGGCTGCGGTTTGGATCAACTGTCTGGATTGATAAGTCTGACTAAAATCTACAATACCTGCGGAAACATGTCTCACATCAGTATTAATTGCATAACCAAATAGCAACAGCTGCGCCAATGGCAACATCACAATCATCGCAAAGGTAATACGGTCGCGTGCCAGCTGCATAAACTCTTTACTGACGATGGCATTTAACCTACGCAAGCTCAGCATAGCCCCTCCCTGTGCTCGTTACAAACACATCCTCGAGGTTAGTGCGAGTGAAATCCACTTCATAACCACCTCCAGATTCAGCTCGCAATAATGCCAGAGGTTGTGATTCTTTTTTGTTTATCAATACCCTAAGGCGAGCACCTATTTGGGAGACGGAAATCACACTGGGTAATGAAGCTAAACGTGTTTTTAATGCCGCAACGTCGTCACCCACAACTTCGCACACAGAAACCCTTAACTGTTCCATCAGCGCGATGGGACTATCATCCGCACGCTTTACACCTTGCTCTAAGATAGCAAGGCGGTGACAACGCTCTGCCTCGTCCATATAATGGGTAGACACTAAAATGGTCGTGCCCTGCGCACTTAAACTAAATAACTGCTCCCAAAATGCACGACGATTTTCCGGGTCAACCGCTGACGTCGGCTCATCTAAAAAGAGCAACTCTGGTTTATGAATAACAGCGGCGGCAAGCGCTAGGCGTTGTTTTTGTCCACCACTCAATGCACCGGACTGCACCGATTTTTTATCTTCTAATTGGTATTCCTGTAGCAGCTCAGCCACTCTACGCTTAACATCATTGCGTGATAAACCATAAATTTTCGCCACAAACTCGAGATTCTCCAGCACACTTAGCGACTCGTATAGGGAGAATTTTTGTGTCATGTAGCCTAGTCGATTACGCAAGCTTTCACCATGTGCCTGCACATCCTTTCCCATAATACTGATATGACCTGTGGTTGGTGTTAACAGTCCAGTCAACATCCGGATTGTGGTTGATTTTCCACAGCCATTTGGCCCCAGAAAACCGTAAATTTCGCCCTGTTTTACGGTAAGGTCTAGGTCTGAAACCGCCCAATAGTCGTTAAACTGCTTACCCAAACCTTCACTTTGGATCACGATTTCCTTAGTCATTTTGCAGCTCCACCCATACCGGCGTGCCTGAAGGGACAGTCACTTTATCAGTGAACACCACTTCCACCACATACATTAAACGTGCTCTTTCCTTTTGTGAAAGTGCAAAATAAGGCGTGAAGCTCGCGCTTTGGCTAATGTAGCTGACGGTGCCCTGTAGACTTTTATCACTGCCATCGAAATGCACGTTTAGCACACTTCCCAAAGAGACTTTAGCAAGCTGGGTTTGCGGCAGATAAAGCCGTGCGAATGTTTTGTCGTCAGCAGCCAGCAAAATAATCGGTGCGCCTTTAATGGGACGCTCACCAACAAGCCAAGGTAAATCTTCGACAATGCCGGAAGTGGGTGCTTTAAGGGTAAGATCAGCGAGCTGTTTGTTGGCGATAATTAGCTGTGTTTGTGCTTCTGCAATTGCGATTTTTGCTTGTTCGATTGTCTCCTCTCTCGTGCCATTTTCAAGCTCTTTCAAACGCGCTTGAGCCTCTTGCAAAATACCAAGTGCCGACTCGACATTGGCAAAGGCGGCATCGACCCTATCTTGAGAGGTCAACTTGTCTTTGATTAACTGCCTCTGTCGAACAAGTTGCCGCTGAGCTTCTTCCCAAGCGGCCTGTGCTGCATGCACCCTTGCTTTGGCTTGTTTGACTTGCTCAACTCTGGTGCCAGAGAGTAACAATCTATATTGCGCTTGCAAGCGCGCGATTTGCTGTTCAATAGCATTAACCTGTTGTTGCTGCACTACGTCATCGATTTTTGCCAGTGGCTGTCCTTTTACCACTTTATCGCCGCGCTCGACCAGCAACTCAATTAATAACTCTCCGGTTGGGCTGCTGATCTGCACCTGCGGTCGTTCAATAATGCCGAAGATTTTACGCACAGGTTTAGAGCAACCAACCAAAAGCGTCAATAACACAAAACTAATGATGTAAAACGGTGCTTTCATGATGTTTTCCGTTCAATATGCTGGGATAGAAACACGTTAAAAATAGCTTGCTGATGTTTGCCAAGGGAGCGCCACTGCTCAGTATCCGAGTTTTTGATACCAAGTAGCGGCTGCATCACAGGTGGCACCAAAAAAGGAAATGCCGACAAGCCAAGACAGGTTAAAAGTAACCATTCAGCTCGAATGGGCTCTGCAGGCGAAAGCGTTTGAAAGGTCGAATTTAAAGTACTGACACCGTTCTCTACATGCTCAAAGAAAATCTTTTTTATGATTTCATGCTCTTTAGAGTGCATATCATGTAGTGCCATAAAAATGATCTTAGGTAGCGTTGGGTATTGGCTCATCACCTGAAAGTAACGCTCTATAAACTGAGTTAAAATGAGCGGTGAGAGTTCGCGTAACTGTGATTTTTTAATCCCTTCAAGCAAGCTCAGTAGAGGTGCCGCAACTTCGCGAAATACCGCTTCAAACAGCCCTGCTTTATCGCCGAAGTAGTACTTAATCAAAGCAATATTTACCTCTGCAAGGTCCGCAATTGCTCTGGTCGTGACTCGATTATATCCGCGGTTAATAAACAAACATTTACCAGCGGTGATGAGCTTTTCTCTCGGGGTAACAGCGGCTTCCGTTAGCTTATTTGTCATGTTTCAACTCCATTAATCACTTGATTAATATACTAGGACAAATGTTCAAGCTTCACGACAGCTTTCGTTAATCAAAAAAGAGGAAATGATTAATCACTAATCTACATCAAGCTTTCATTGGTTATCTGCCCTTTCTGTGGACAGGCACACAAATTGAGTAACTTATGGCGTGATTACAAGGCCGTTATCGTGGATAGTCACTTAATAGTTGATATTCAAATAGCAAAGCCAACAAAGCAAAAAGCCGAATTTCATCGGCTTTTGAAATGCTAAAAATTGCTTAACTTAGCCAGAGAGTTTTGTGGATAACTCTGCTCTCGTGCCTTGCTATCACGCTGGTACCTACATCCTTTAGGCAAGGCGTATTTACGCACCAATAGCTGGAAGCGATTTCAACGCAGCTAGCGCTAAAACTGGCTGCTAGAAAGACATTAATTATCTGAAGTTCAGGTTAACTTAGTGCAGCTTCATTTTTGGCCGCACCACTCTAAGCACCTTTTCGCTTATCCATAGTGCAAAGGTTTTTGCGATACCATGGATTGCGCGCTGATGCATTCTATACAATGAGATGTACATAAATCGCGCTATCTTGCCTTCAATAAAAAAGCTATTGCTGGTTAGGTTTCCCATTAAACTACCGACAGTGCTGTAACGAGATAAATTCACTAAAGAGCCGTGGTCGCTATAGATAAACTCTTGTAAAGGTTGATTTTTTAATGCTGCGATTAGATTTTTCTCTACACATTGCGCCATTTGATGGGCGGACTGAGCACGCGGCGGCACTTGAGTACCATCCGCTTGGGTAAATGCGCAGCAATCACCGATGACATAAATATGCTCATCTACACTGCTTTGTAAGTATTGATTTACCTTAATTTGATTATTGCGAGTAAGCTCGAACAACCCAATCTCTTTAATAAAGTCTGGTGCTTTTACCCCCGCAGCCCACACCTTGATGTCAGCCTTTAGCTGTTCATCTTCTTTAGTAATAAAACTGTCTTCAGTTGCCTGCTTTACCTGGGTGCCTTCTCGTACCGTGACACCTAGCTTCACGAGCTCCCGTTTAGCTGAATTGGCAATACGCTCAGGGAGTGCTGGTAATATTCGAGGACCTGCTTCTATTAAATCAATACGAAGGCGTTTGGCAGTCATTTTATTCAGCCCGTACATTTTCAACATGTCTGATACATGATACAGCTCGGCAGACAGCTCAACGCCAGTAGCGCCACCACCAACAATGCCAATGGTTAACGAGTGCTTTGGATCATCGTCTTGGTGTAAGCGTGTAAAGTTATCGAGGAGTGCATGCTGAAATCGCTCAGCTTGCTGATTTGAATCGAGAAAGAAGCAATGCTCCTTGACCCCCGGCGTATTAAAATCATTGCTAATACTACCAATGGCCAGCACTAAATAGTCATAGCTGACTTGTCGCTCTGGGAGGATACGATGACCGAGTTCGTCTTTTAGCTCGCTCAGCGTGATGGTGTTATTGTTTGAGTCTACGTGGCTAAAACTGCCGAGCTGAAACTGATAATAATGCTTTGCTGCATGAGCAGAATAAACCACTCCATCTAAGTCAGCGTCTATAGACCCTGTCGCGACTTCATGAAGCAACGGTTTCCAAATATGACTACGATTTTTATCAATTAATAAGATTTCTGCTTGGCGTTTTTTCCCGAGTTTATGTCCTAATTGTGTTGCCAGTTCTAAGCCACCAGCACCACCACCGACTATCACAATTTTAGGAAGTTGCGTATTCATCATATTGCCCTTAAAAGTATAATACTTAAGTACTCTAGGGTCTTAAAAAAGCACTTAGGTATTTCAAATCCATCATGAAATACCTTGTCTGGCAACGCCTACTATTGTGCGCCTTTTTAGTTCATTTGTCAGCGGATAACGTCAAAATTATTCAACAGTTTTCCCAAGTCCAAGGGCGCTCAGAGCCAACAAATGCGGTTCGCATAACAGTGAAGATGCCCCCTGCTGGCCAAATTTACATTCAGTTTTAGATAATTGTTGTACTAACCATTATGATTGAATGCACTTTCCAATATAGAGACTAGACTGAATGTAAGCATACTCTGAGCCGAGAATAGTACCTCCGCATTCCACAGGGTTATGTGTCTTTTTGTATTAGCTATTTAAAGGAGATAAACATGGCATTTCCAACTGCAGTAAATAGTCAAGTTACCGATTCAGTGTCTCAAACAAACACTAAAGTGCTTGGAGACTCACCAGCATTAGCAACGAGTAAGCTCATGCTTGCCGTGAGCCAAGCATTGTCAAACGCTGCACATAACGCTATCAATGCGCAACAAAATAACAATGTCACTGCTCAAGCGGCTTTGACGCAGGGAGTGAATACCCTAATGAATATGGATACCGCAGCATCAATGGATGTTATAAAAATTTACAGATAGTAAGAAATACCCTATTCCCCGAGTCAATGTAAATAACATACAAAGTAAGGTAAAACTATGGGCTGTGCAGGAAAGCTTCCTTATAACCTCTAAGGCAGCCTAGCATGCTAGAGTGAGGCTAAAAAAGAATTCCAACCAGCTTCTCATAGCGTCTACGCAGAACTTAGGACAAGTTCTGCGCTAGTCTCTAGATTATTGCTTTTCTATTTGGCCGTCTTTCATCACAAAGGTGACGTTTTCCATTACACTAATGTCTTTTAGTGGGTTGCCTTTAACCGCAATAATATCAGCAAGTTTCCCCGCCTCAAGCGAGCCTAATTGTGTGTTTTGCTTGAGTAACGTCGCCGAATTAATAGTGGCAGCCTGTAAGGCTTGTAGTTCAGTCATGCCAAATTTCACCATGCGGCTAAACTGCTTACCATTGTCACCGTGAGGATAAACGCCAGCGTCAGAGCCAAACACCATATTCACGCCTGCTTTTACCGCTTTTGTAAAACTAGCACGCTGAGTTGCACCGACCTTACGTTCTTTATCCAAGCTTTCAGGCAAAATACCTGCCTTCTCGCCCTCGCCAAGGATATATTCCGTATTGTAGATATCCATAGAGAAATACGTGCCTTTGTCTTTGGCTAGCTGAATGGCTTCATCATCAACAAAACTTACATGCTCTACTGAGTTCACACCTGCTTTAATTGCAGACTTGATACCATCCGTGCCGTGCGCGTGGGCAGCAACCGTTAAACCGCGTAAGTGCGCTTCGGTCACAATCGCCGTCATTTCCTCTTGAGAATATTGCTGAGCCCCCACTTTAGTGCCTTTAGATAGTACGCCACCCGTTGCACAGAACTTGATTAAGTTAGCGCCATATTTAATATTTTCACGTACCTTTTGCCTTACTGCCCAAGGACCATCAGCCACCCCTTCTGAAAATACTTTGTGCTCATGGGTTAGGAGGTTGTTGTCACAATGGCCGCCAGTGATCCCAAGTGAAGGGCCTGCTGCGTTTACACGAGGGCCTGATACGTCACCATCAATGATGGCATCGCGCAGCGCGATGTCAGCATAGCCAGCAGCACCGAGGTTGCGAACAGACGTAAAGCCCGCACCTAGTGTGCGCTTGGCGTTTCTAACGCCTGTAATTGCCGCACGCGGTGCGGTGCGTTGCAGTCTTTTGTAGCCATGAACATGTGCGTCTGAAGTTAGGTGAACATGCATATCAAATAGACCGGGTAACAATGTGTGGCCACTTAGGTCTATCACCTCAGCACCTTTTGGATAGGCTTTACGATTTGATTTTCCGACTGAGATAATCTTATTGTCTTCAACGACCACAGTTGCAGGTGAGATAAGCTTGCCTGACACCACATCAACCGCAGAGTCAGCATTCAAAACATACGTTTGCGCGTACACACTGCTTGATACAAAGAGTGCCGTGCTCATCCATATTTTTTTATTCATGTTACTTCCTCATTTTTTGTTTGAGTGTAGAAAGAATATGGCTTGCAAACAAACCGATCGCGACCAATAACCGTTCCCATTTCAATAAAGCTAGGTTTTTCTGTCTATTATCACTTTGTTAAACCAGAATAATGCAATGGCGGTTATAAGTGCGATAGCGGCAAATAGCCCCCACATTAACTCTGGTGCCGCCATTTCTTGCACCAACACTTTATAGCTCCAACCAGATAAAAATCCAGCAAATAAGAAGCCCAGCGCCATAGAAACAAAGTAGTAGCCCATATACAACGCAGCTTGAGATTGAGGCGCGATACTCGCAACATATTCTTGGCTTTTAGGAGAAGCAAGCATTTCACCAAGCGCGATAAGCAATATGACAGTGACAATGAGCTGACCGCTTAACCAGTCGCTATCGCTAAGTAATGCGATAAACGCAACCGTCATCACCAGTAAGCCCGTGACTAACACATAAAATGGTCTAAATCGCTGACAGAGAAAGCTCACCAAAATTTGTGCGACCACAATCGCTGCAAAGTCTAAATTAATGAGATACTCAGGATTAATTTGACGATATTGTACGAGTTGTTCAGCAAGGGCTTGCGCTTGGAGCTGTGAAAGTGCCTGTCCATTATCATGAAGCGCATTTAGCGTTTGTAGTATCAACTGTATTTGCTCATGCGGGACATTCACTTTGAGGTGAACCCATTCGAGCCTAATGGTTTCAATAGATACCGCGCCGCTTTCCTTAAGCTCGTTGAACAGCGTAAAAATGGCAGCAGTTAACTTATCAAGATCAACATGTGCTAAAAACGCGACGCCAGAATCGCCAAACCACGCCAATATATCTCGGGTATCTGCATAATCACGGATATACACAGGTAAAGTATAAAAAAGCTGATTATAAACAGTCCAAAAGCCTGCAAGGATCAGCAAATATAACGCAAACGGCAGGTTACTCACCTTCATCGGTTGTTGCCACCATGCTTTAGTCGGCGCTCGATTTATAAGCATTCTGTCCCACATCCAGTTGGCTACTAACCATATTGCAATCCAAGTAAACGCTTGACTGTAGTTAGAAAACCCAACTCCTGCTGACATCAATAGCGCTAGTGCGACAAACAGCGCAAGTGCTAAGCGTGTATTACCCAGCACCGACTGTGCGGTTTTTAATACTTGAGTAAGAGATTGCTTAGTTTTAGGTAATGTTTGCGGATCTTTGTAAAATAACATCAAGGGAATAAAGTTTATAGCAATCCAAATCGCCGACATCATAAATACTGCATCCCAACTAATGGCGCGCATATATCCCGCGACCAATGGACCTAAAAATCCACCAATATTCACCATGGTATAAAAGATCCCAAATCCAAGACCACGATTACCATCGTTTGTACTGTGGCTTACGGTGCCAACGACCACAGGTTTAAAGCAAGCGGCACCCAAAGCAACAAAGCTCAGCGCAGCAAAAAACGGCCAAAAACTCTGAGCCTGTCCCAATAAATAATAACTTGGCGTCATGACCAAAAATGCAAAGAAGAACATCTTTTTATACCCGACACGATCTCCTAACGCACCAGTTACAACAGGCAAAAGATATAAAAAGAAGGGAATAATCCCCTGTACCGCGCCACGCTCTATATCAGTAAAGCCAATACCACCTTGCGACTTTGGTGTTGTCATATAAATTGATGACACGGCGAAGAAGCCATACCAAGCGAGCCGCTCAAATATTTCCATGATATTCGCAATGTAAAAAGTTCGACCAAACCCAGACGGCGACGTTGACCGATTTGCCTCATTGAGATCTGGTTCACACCACTGCTGCTGATTTTGCATAATGACAATACCTGTTATCTTTGTTATCTTATATTGCATACAATATACACAAATAATAACGAGAGAAAAGTATCATGTCTTTATTTTATCTATTCCATACCTTTTATTGGCGAATACCCTCTATGCAAAAGCCCCGGCTAGTATTTGCTCCTCTAATTGCAATACTTGCTTTACTCAGCGGATGTAAAACTACGCGAAGCGATATTGCCGCTATTCCAAGCCCCGCTGATATGCGCTCTGAAATAAGCGTTAATGGTCGAGTCAGTACGTTGAGACACATTGATATCCAACATGTTGGTAAACAAATTCCGCTGACTTATAGCGATGGAAAAATAGCTAACTCGCGGGGCTATGACTGGTGGGTGAGTAAACATTTTGCGCTAAAAAGTGACTTTCCTGAGGACAAAGTAAAACTCTATTTAGAATTACTAGAAATGTCTTACCCTCACTATGTTGAATTGTTTGGTATGGCGCCTGCAGCGATTGATAAAAAGAGAATTGCTGTCGTCTATGGCAGTTCACGCCAACGTACAAAAGAAGCCATGCTGGACGACGGTTTTTTGCGAGGCGTACATAAAACGGCTGGTGGCGAAACCATGTTTTATAACCGCGCAGGGTACAACTTTCCGAGTCATCGCCAGCATCACCAGCGCTACATCGTGATCCATGAAACCATGCATGCGTTTCATATGGCACTGAACGGTCACTCAACTTGGGCACCAAATTGGATCACTGAAGGGATGGCAGATGCCATTGCAAGCCACGTATATAATCCAAATAAAAAACAGTTAACTGTGATGGTTTTCGACCGTGCTCCAATGAATTATCTGCACTTAGGTTTACAGCAGTATCACCAAAGTGGACAGCCATCTTTTGAAGCAATCAACGATGACCCATCACTCAAACGCGGGCTCAACTTTTTTATCGTACATTTTTTATTGAGCGACCCTGAGCGCTATCAATATTTTAAACGCTTTATTGCTAAATTAATGGACGCAAATCCTCACTCTGAAGACACCTTGCCAACTGCCAATGCACTCTTAAAACAGACCTTCCCCAATTGGCCTTTGCTTGAACAGCAGTTTGCAGCGTTTGTGCGCTCTGCCACGCCAAGTTTTTATATTGTCGACGGGCCTTGGGAGCAAAACGGTGCCGCATATTGGCTCAGAAATACCGAAAGCAAAGCACTTAATCGTCTAGACATTCATCCAAACTTTTCTTCAATACATGCCGTGATGGATTTTCCCGCACCAGATAAAACACCTCTAATCAACTCACTTGATGAGAATAGTGTTGCAGCACTAATCGACTTTGAGCCAGAGCAAGTTAAACGCGGGGAAATTGGCGTTGCGTTAATCACAGAGTTAACAGCCGAAAGCTTGGATGCGCGTATTGGACGCTCTAAAGCTGAAGAAGTTGATTTTAGTAAAGACAACCTACTGCAATTTACCCTTAAAGAAGGAGTAAAGTTAACAGTCTCTAGCAATCAAGCATTGTTTTCCTCGAAGTCTATCGCACTGCTGCCGCAATTACGCATGGATATCAAGCAGTATCATCAACTTGCCCTCACGCTTTCAAAGCAAAACGATGCGATCGTTATTAAAATGAAAACACAACACCATGAGCAACTGGCTAGGTTACAGTTGAACCAAATCGATATTTCAGCGCTTAGCTTGCAAAAAATCAGTCTTCTTGGTCGAAATAATAATCATAGAATAGCGCCCTACTTTGCCGCACATAAATACTTGATCACGAATAAACAGACCACTAATCCTTGGCGCTTTAAAGATGCATCGCTACTGCGCAGAGCCTTCAACACCTGTGTCGAATATGGCGCTAAGTTAAGTGGCTGTATGACCCCACTTCGCGAAATATTTAGCAAACAGAAATCAAGGACAGTCACTCAAACAGAGAATAAAACCCTTAACCACTTGCTGCAGAAGTGGCAATCAACACTTGGTGACGACGCGCTCTTTACGCTAAGTGGTATCAACACCCAGGACTATTTTTCTGATGGAGTACACTATCTTTACGTCAACAATCCCAGTAACCGTGATATTGCGCTAACTTACGGTAACGACACAGAAACTCTGGCTTCAGGTGAACACCGTGTTCTTTTGCCAAAACATACCTTTCAAAACTTAGTGATTGGTTGGAATGGGCTAACACAACAAAAGCCTCTTCTAACGCCAGAGGAACCTTTTGATGGGGTAAAAATGGAAGTAACTATTCGTGAAAATATAACCATTACGCTAACCGGTCCCTATTCAGGTGCATCGAGTGGCACATTACGCGTCGATTTTACCCCATTTCACTCATTCAAAAATGATGAGCTACTTTGGCAACTACCCGTTAGCTTCGCACCTTATGAAAGTAAAACTTTTAACGTAGATAAATTGCAGGGATTAAAAGATGGATTACTTGAGATCACGGGTGAGTTTGACGTTGATGGTGAGCCAATTAGGCTGGTTAAAATAATCAATTTGTAGAAACAATTAATTGGTAATCTGCAAAGCCAAATAAAGTAGGAACGATGGCTTTGTGCAAATAAGGTTAAGTGTTTCATACAACATGCACCACTAACTGCTCCCTTAACCTAAGCGAGCAGTTATACACTTTCAACCCATCTTAAATTGGCCGACTAGGTTAATTTATATTACTGTTGTGGTTTGTTGTGGTTCAATAAACCCGGACACTATTTTAGGTGGTATCATTACCACTCAACTAGAGGTGTCCAA
>NZ_NSDG01000026.1 GCF_002289345.1 Pseudoalteromonas sp. HM-SA03
GGGGATAAAACACGCGTGGAATTAATGGATGAGCAAGTTGAAAAAGCATTTAAAGAATATGGCCCAGATGCCAAGTTGAACATTCAACTTGAGCGTTGCCCGTTAAACAAAAAGTAAAGTAGAGAACACCATGATAGAGACGAATGATGACGCATTAGNATTTTCTAAGCAAATTTAGCCAACCAACAACAATCATACCTGCGACTACCGCTGATATAGAGGCGTATCGAGGTAAGCTGCCTGACAAGCTACTTGAATACTGGCAAATACTCGGTTTCAGTGGCTTTGCCGATGGTTTATTTTGGCTGACAAATCCAGCGGATTATCAAGACATCCTTGACCGATTTTTAGAAGATACCCCGTTTGAGCAAGATGATATTTATTATGTTATTGCGCGCAATGCTTGGGGTGAACTTCAGATTTACGGCGAAAAAACAGGTGAATCCCTTGAAATCAGCCCGCACCTTAACTGGATAACAACAAGTGAAGGAAGCGAGCAAGATATTGCAGCTGGTAAGGCTAACCTAACTGCAAAAAATTTTATAGCATTTCAAAGCCCTGAATACCTTGATATTAAAAATAACCAAGGGAAACCACTTTTTCCTGCGACATTAAAAAAACATGGGCCACTCAATGCCGATGAAGTGTACGGCTTTGCGCCATT
>NZ_NSDG01000027.1:0-2632 GCF_002289345.1 Pseudoalteromonas sp. HM-SA03
GCCGCCATTGGCAAGGGTGAGGTTGCCAGAGCCACTGCCTTTAATCGTGATATTACCTTGGCTTTGAATGAGTTGACTTCCCGCTGGGGCGGTGATGGTAAGATTGTTGTCTGCCTTGAGGTTGATATCACTTTGGATAACACTGCGATGACTGCGACCCGCCTTAAGGGTCAAATCTTGTTTGGCGCTGACGTCAATTTGATTGGCGGTGACGTCTAGGTTGGTTGCGGCATCGGCAATCACCGACTTTTTACTCTCCAGTGCCAGTTGTTGTTTGGCGCTGGCAATAAAGGTTTTATTGGTGAGTAGTCGAATTGCGCTTTTAACACTGCCAAGTTGTATGTCTTTGGCTGCAAAAATGTTCATTGCGCCTAGTTGCGCAAGCCAGTGGATATAAGGCTGCTTTTTATCTCCATGTAACACCAAGTGCTGGTTGCCCGCTAAGGTTTGCAACACAATATGCGGGGTATTTGGGGTGTCATCAAACATCAATAGGTTTTGGCCGCGAGAGCAGAGCACGTTTTGGGTGTTATTGACGCTAGTAACAACAGACGGTTGCGTGTCGTTAAGGGCAAACCCTAACAAGTAACTTTGGTCTGGGTCGTTGTTCATACAACCGATGAGCACATTACTGTCTGGCAGCAGTGGAAAGTGTANTGTCGGTTGCTTTTGACCGCGACAGGCATATTGTGTGAGGCGCTTTACCGACTCGGTCACCTGACTATCAAAATGTACTTGCGTGGCATATTGCCCTTGTGCATCTAAGTGAGGATTAGCCTTTGACCCCGACAGCGAGCGCACCGTGGCGGTAAATACCATCGGCTTGGGGCTATGCTCTGGGGGCGCGATACGTATTGGCTCACCCCGAGGTACACACACCGACTCGCTATGATATGCAACTTGCTTAGGGTCATTGGCACTGCCTTGCTTATACACCTGTTTACTGCGAATACAGGTATAATCGCCGCCTTTCGCTGTGCCCAATTTACCATTTAACGAAAACGAATAACCGGCATTGGCTTCAGCTACGTTTCCTACCAGCGTGACTTCATTTTTACCTTGTTGATAGGCAAGCTCGAGATTGCCAGTGCGTTCAAATTGCTCAGCAGGATTGTGTGCGGCGGGCTCAAAATAGCTACGCTGGGCCGAGCTGACGGAGGTTGGCGGATGGGCATTCATATGCACTTGGGAGCCACCCATTTTAAAACGATGGCGGCTTTGGCACTGCGTAAACCCAACAAAGCCAGTTTCATGCTCGTGAACCATGCCATCTTTATCCGTTACCGACAGCAAGCCTCGCTCAATATAGGGGCTTGCAAGGTTCCCCTCGGCAATCACTATCGACTCAATAAAATCATGGCATTCAAACCAATAGATTAACCCGTACTTTGCTAAGAGTCGGGTGAAAAAGGTGTAGTCGTTTTCTAGCGCTTGTACGCACTGCGGTAGCGTGGGTAAATCTTTAGTGACTCGCCATTTTATCCGGTCTTGTGAATAGCCGGCTTTTTGTATCAACTTGTTGAGGACAGACTGAACATTGGCTTGTACAAAGATTTGGCTTTTTTCTGTTTGCTTAAGTAACTCAAGGCGAGGCTTTAAGACCACCTCTGCACCACAGGTGTGCTCAGACACAAAACCAGATTGAATATCAAACAAAGTCCCAGTGAAATAGGTTGATATTGCATCTGGTGACTCAATTTCAAACGTAAGCATATTGCCGACAAGTAATTCATCAGCCAGGTCAAATTGGGATTCTAGGTTCGCTTTGAGTAAAAAGCCGCTATTGATACAGGTCGTGAGTTCAAAATCGACGACATGTACAGGATGGTTAGTACCATACACCACAATCCTTGTTTGCATTTTTTATGTCCACTGTTGTTGGTTAAAGCCGTTCCACCAATACGCGGTACTACTTCCTAGTGTGCTGCGATTGGTTTTTATTTGCGCGCTATTGTTACATAAAAGGCAAGCATTTTTAACTCATTTTTTTATTCAGCATTAGAATGCTTATCTTTTGGCATAATGGGTGGTTTTTAAATCTCAAGCCAAATGAAAACGGTGTCAGCTTGCCCTCCTTGGCAGATATCAAAGCGCATCCATGCGCTTCTCGTTCATTCTTTTTAAACGACGAAAAAGAACGAACCAAGAAAACGTCGCCCCAACATCACACTTAATCCTCAAACCCTAAGCCGATATATAATACCAATTGCACTAAGTCTCCAATCAATTTGAAGGGTGAAATACCATATTAGCGTCGTTAAAAATTTCTCATTTAGAACAACTAAATAGCAAAATTTTTGCCTTGCTACTAAAGCTATTTCTCCGCTTCAAATTGCTCATTTACCTAATACAATTGGTATCGCAACCGCCTTGTAAGGCACGTCCCTGTGCCAGACAAGGCTTGGCCGACATCCTGTCGGCACATTGCATATCGACTGATGCTTTTCGGGTGTGATGGAGGGGGAAATAAGTTGTCTGTTAGCTGTCCACAAAGCCATCAGAAACATAGTTGTTTGCAAGCACCACAATAATTTATCAGCGCATTGTGTCTCCCTCATCACACCCGAAAGTAAATTGCCAATGAGTCATTTCAACGCATGNGTGAAAAGCGGTGACAGGGCCAAGGATGGCC
>NZ_NSDG01000027.1:2655-30476 GCF_002289345.1 Pseudoalteromonas sp. HM-SA03
AGGTGACGTTCATATTGGCAGTTTGCTTGAGGAGTCAGTGTGATGTTGGGAGTGCCTTTTCTTTTGCATACTTTTTCTTTGGGCATCAAAGAAAAGTATGTCGTAGCCCATGGATGGGCGTCGAAACCAGTCAGGAGGACGGGCTGACTTTACGGTAAATTTCGAGCTACCAGTCGTTAGCAACATAAACCTCCATGTTTAATATCAAAGCGCATCCATGCGCTCCTCGTTCATTCTTTTTAAACGACGAAAAAGAACGAACCAAGAAAACGTCGCCCCAGCATCACACTCAATCCTCAAACCCTACGCCGATATATAATACCAATTGCACTAAGTCTCCAATCAATTTGAAGGGTGAAATACCATATTAGCGTCGTTAAAAATTTCTCATTTAGAACAACTAAATAGCAAAATTTTTGCCTTGCTACTAAAGCTATTTCTCCGCTTCAAATTGCTCATTTACCTAATACAATTGGTATCGCAACCGTCTTGTAAGGTACGTCCCTGTGCCTGACAAGACTTGGCCGACATCCTGTCGGCACATTGCATATCGACTGATGCTTTTCGGTTGTGATGGAGGGGGAATACGTTGCTTGTGAGATCGTCTACGATTTTAGCGATTAAGCTGCTTTAAAGCATTGCAAAAGCTATCATCGCAGAATGCTTCCTAATTCACAGTGCAAATAGTATTGTAGGAGACGGTTCACCCGCCGAGAAGTTAAGTTTGTTGGGGGATGAGAGAGTGCCTTGTCATTAGGCATCAAAGAAGCCCATGGATGGGCGTAGAAACCTGTCAAGAGGACTATCTGACTTTACACATAGTCTCGAGTTAATGTTGAACTTTAGTGTGGAACAATCGTATATTGCTCCACACTAAAGTGATTCAGCTAGTCATCTAGCTTTACGGCCCCAGCTATCCTATCTATTTTCACCGAGCCTGAACCTGATTCGGTAATGGTCAAGGAACCGGCATTTACCACACGAATATTTCCAGCGCCGTCTTCTATTTGAACGTGGCCCTTCACTGCTTCGATATCCGTATTGCCCGAACCATCAACGATAATGACATCGCCTTGGGCGTGACGCACACGAATGTTACCGGATTCATCATCGATTTTAATATTATGTCCGCCTTCAACAACTAGTGAGCCAGAGCCATCGGTGATATCAGCGTTGCCGCTAAAACCGCGAAGGGTTAGATCGCCAGACTCATCTTCTATTTTGATATCCGTGCCGCCAGCCACATTAATATTACCCGAGCCATCCTCCAACTCCAGTGTATCGATCAACCCCTTTATGGTTATGTCACCAGAACCATCGTCGATAACGAGTTGTTGGACGTTAGTGACATGGATATTGCCACTGCCGTCATCAATTTCAGCACCTTGAATATCTTCTAATGTGATATTGCCAGAGCCATCATCTAGTTTGATAAAACCTTTGATATTTTTGATGGCTATATCCCCCGAACTGTCATCAAGTGTTAGTGCGAGCTGACTTGGCATGGTGATGGTTAAGTCAATTCTAGGGCTATTATTGCGATACCATTGCACACCAGAACTTGTATCTGAGTCGGCCACCAATATGGCGGTATCACCTGATTTTTCCAATGTAAGTTGGTAGTTTTCTGCTTCTGTGGTTAACACGGAGGCTTCCACTTGGATCTCTTGTTGATTGTCGTATCCAATGATCTGGATATTACCCGAAGTGGTATTTGCATCAAGTTTGCTGATGTCTTCGGCACTGAGCTGTAGAGATTTATCGAGTGTTTTGGTTGCCGCTGCGCTTGGAGAGATATGTACGACACAGCCAGATAAAAGGCTAAGGGCGGCTAAACTGGTGAAAAGCTTTTTCATTTTTGTTATTTTCCGTAGTGATGATGACATAAGGTTATCATTCAGCAATAGTTATACCATAAATAGTGTCTATATAAATCAATGAGTTAATAAATGTTGATACTCAAGGTTGGTCAAAATAGCGAAATCACATAGTGAGCTGAACCAAAAGATTGCAGATATGACTGTCATATGTCTGTAAATCCGACAATGTAGTCTGGCGCTATTGTTTGTTGATTTTTCTGGCAGTGCAATGAAAGACATAACCAAGACGACCAAGCTACACGCTGTCAGTCCGAAATCATTCGTTGACAGTCACTGTAAACCAGACGCTGTTGTTTTTTTGGGAGTGGGAAGTGCCGCCAGCGCTGCAACTCTCGGGTGCTCTGCCTGTGTATTGACCCATAAAGGCCTACCTTGGTTATTGATAGATTGTGGCTTTGATACGGTGTCGCGTTATAAAAAGCATTTTTCGTCATTACCCGATGCTGTGTTTATCACCCACCTTCATTATGACCATGTTAGTGGATTGGAGCAGCTTTACTTTCAGGCAGCATTGAGTCAGCACCAAATCACGTTATTTGCTCCAGCAGAGCTAATCGTTGGGCTGTGTAATATGCTTGCTTACACCGGACTGAGCGAAGGGAATTGCGGCGTATGGCAGGTTTTTCGTTTATTTCCAATCTCAGAGAGCTTTCTTCATCGTGGGCAACGTATACATAGTTATGCCGTTCGTCATCATGAGCCCAACAGTGCTTTTTCGTTTCACCTCCCTGGTAGCTTGTTTTACAGTGGTGATACCAAAGCTATTCCTGAGCTGCTCCATCACTATGTCAGTAACGGCGAAGTTATTTTTCATGATTGCGGTCTTGCAAACAACCCCAGCCATTGCTCCCTTGATGAGTTGTTGACGAGCTATCGCGAAGACATCATTAAAAATATTTGGGTCTATCATTACCAGCATCAAGAAGATGTTGTGAAGTTCGAACGCGCAGGACTCAAAGCGGTGCTTGCTGAGCAGCCGATTGCGCTTTAATTTTGCGACTGAGAGGTTAAATAGGCTTTTAATTCTCGAACAAACTCGCTGCCGATCTCATGGTGTATCGCTTTTATTTTTTCGGCGCACTCAGTGGTGTTGTTATCAAGTGCTGAATATTCTAACGCCTGTAGATGTTCAGCTAGTACCTCTGCACCCACTGCTTTGGCGGAGGTTTTGAGGTAATGGGCTTCGTCTTTTAAAGCTTGAAAAGCACGGGTTTGGTATGCAGTTTTAATTTTTGCGCAACTAGATTTCGATTGTACTAGAAAGTCGGTGTAAAACTTTTTCGCCGTAGCAAAATCATCACCGATTAAATCGATAAGCACCTGAGGGTTGAGGGTTTTGCTCATTGTGTAAAGTCCATATCTAACCATTTACCTAAGGTGTTTTTAAGCGCTTGTAATCGCACCGGTTTGCTAACATAGTCATTCATGCCGCTATCTAAACAAAGCGCTTTATCCCCTTTCATAGCAGCGCCTGTGACGGCAACAATAGGAATGGCACTGCGCTCTTCTTTGGACTCAAATGCGCGAATTAACTTGGTTAATTCATAGCCATCTATCTCCGGCATATGGCAATCCGTCAACAAAAGCTGATATTGCTGGCTTTTATACATCGCCAAGGCCTCTTTGCCGTTATTGGCGATATCACAGGAAACGCCAAGTCTAGAAAGCTGTTTGACGATGAGTTTTTGGTTAAAGGGGTTGTCCTCGGCAAGGAGTATATGCTGCTTACCACTAGTATCCGATTCATCATCGGTAGGGCTAGATACTTTATCGTCTAGTGAAAGGAGCGCATCTAGTTCACTGAGATCGTTTAATTCACCTAAATCAGTCTCGTCACTTTGCTGACTTACTTTCAGTTTGCTCAATAATTGGCCGATAGCGTATTGAGTCTGCGGTGCAATTGGTTTTGGTGTGGTTAACGCTGTACTGTTCAAGTTAGCAAACGCCTTTTCATCAACAAATACTAACTCTGGAATAGGTGAGCGTATTTGCTCTGCAGAGGGGGCGGCTTGCGTTGTGACAACACGAACAAGTGCAGTATCGTCAGTCTCTTTGATTTCACTGGGTGACTCGATGACTTTGATCTCATCGCAAAAATGCGTGCAGGCATTGTACAACTGAGTCAGCGCCAACGAACTCTGCCAAGGCGCATCACTTAACCAATAAAGCGTAGTAAATATAATATTGGGTTGCTGCTGTGTTCTTGGACGCCAAATAGGAATGGTAATGGTGAAAGTTGAGCCTTCAGCGGATTTGCTTTTTAAGGCGACCTTGCCGCCCATTAAGTCAATAAGCTTGCCACATATTGCAAGCCCTAATCCGGTGCCGCCGTACTTTCTCGTGATAGAGCGTTCGGCTTGTGTAAAGGGGGTAAACAGCTTCTTTTGGACTTCCGGTGCAATGCCAATACCATTGTCTTCTATCTTAAATATCAAGTGAGATAAGGCTACGCCCTCGCACGCCCAGTGCACATTGATGGTGACTTTCGCGCCGCCTTCTCTATCTGCAACGCTAAATTTGATGGCATTGCTGACAACGTTAAAGATAATTTGCCGCACTCTATTTTCATCGCCAATCACTTCTAGCGGTAGCTTTATGTCCTCATGCACCGTTAATTTTACTGATTTGTCTCGCGCGTGGGCTTCGAAGGTTTTGATAATGTTATTGAGCATTTTAGAAGGGGAGAATGGGTAGCTTTCAAGCTCCATTTTCCCTTGCTCAACTTTGGCTAAGTCTAAAATGTCATTCAATATTGAGACTAAATTATTGGCTGAAATAGACGCGGTTTCTAAAAGTTCTTGGTTGTCTTCATCTAGATCTGATAGCGCCATGAGATCTAAGGATGCGATAATGCCATTCATTGGGGTTCTGAGTTCATGGCTCATCATGGACAAAAAGTCTGATTTAGTGCGATTGGCCTGCTCAGCTTTAATAATCGCGGCTTCAAGGTCGGCAGTGCGCTCTGCGACGCGCTGTTCCAACTCTTGATTAATGTGTTGGAGCTTTTTCTGGGCAATATATACATCGGTTTGATCGATAACAACACCATCAATACGTGACGGTCGGCCTTGTTCATCGAGCCCCACAACACCTTTAGCATAAACCACAACAATGTCCTTGCCGTTGAGCAGGCCGCGATAACGCTGCTCAAAGGTTTGGCCTGAGTTCAGTGACGCTTCTAGTGCTTGCGTAACACGTACTTTATCGTCGGGGTGAAGGCTTGCTTCCCAAAGATGTAAATTACCAATATCGTCTTCCGAAAGCTTAAAAATTTCATTTGCTTGATGATCCCAATTCCAGATCCATTGATTCGCTACTTGTATTGCTCGCCAAGTACCTATTTTCCCCGCTTGCATGGCAAGCTCTTTGCTTTCTTCTGCATCATGTAATGCGACTAGCATGTCTTTTTCGTGAGTACAGTCAGCTAAAATCCCATAAACACTGTGTGTGCGAATACAATACTTAACTTGCTCTCCCTTGAACTCAAACCAGTGAATTGTTCCTCTAACCTCAAGTCGGAACTCAAAATGCAGCATAAGTCCTTGCTCAATATGGTGAGCGAGTAGCTCGGCAAATAGCGGCTGATCTTCATGGTAAATCATGCTTTTTAAGGTATCCCAGTCAAGTTCTGCTGACGCTGGGAGGCCTATCAGTGATTTGAATTTAGGAGAAAAATACGCAGTCTTATTAAGGAGGTCGTAGCACCAAACTCCTAGGTTTGCGCTATTGACTGCGTGGCGTAAAATTCGAGTTTGTTCGTCTTCCAAAGGGTTTTGACAATAATACGTTGAGAGCTCGGCGATATGTACAAATATTTCGTTGCTGCGAACATCATAAAATGACAGCAAAAATTGTACATTTGGCGACGTGCGCAACGACACTTGCACCAATGAGCCCTCAGCAATCGTCTTTTGTTGCTCTTCTACGCATAAGGGAAAGGTGAATAAGTCTTCAAGGTGTTTATTGATGAGGTTGTCGATAGGTACGAGCAGTTTTTCCGCAATGGCGGTTGTATGACTGACATACCATTCAGATGTAACAATCAAAATTGGCATACTGTCTTTAAGCGCTGTTAGCATCGTATTCCCCATAATATCCTCATAAAACAATATAGCAGTTCATGATTAACTTGCTGGATTTATGGCCAATTTAGTGAGGTTTAGGAAGATGGGTAAAGGTTGTAAATTGTAGATACTGAGGTTATTGAGTTTTGCCTAATGCGTGATGGTGAGGAATATAAATCAAAGTAGAAAGCCATCGCAACCTATGAAGTCGTCGATGGATTGATTAAGAGAGTCTTATTCTTAAAAGAAAAATAGTCAGCAGTGTAAAGCAATATTTTGCTTTCCTCTAACCATACGAGTATAACATTACTCGGTGGTTTACACTGCCTCTACATTGAGTCTTTCTGCGAGTAGCTGGCGCTCAGTATTTAGTCCTCTGTAGTCTCTAAGTCCTGCGATAAGTGCCCTGATTAATACGGTATCGGGGTTTTTACTTTGTAGTTGAGCTTCCAATAGAGCGATTGTGTGGTCTACGATCTCACGCTTTTGTGGTGTGAGTTTTAGCTTCTGAGACTTTTCTTGGAGCTGTATAAAAGCTTGTTGGACTTTTTGTTCGTGGAGTTGTCGTTTTTTGGCTTCGATCTCTTTTTGGGACGGAAAATCCTGATCGGTTAACACCGGCAACAGTGCTTGATTTGGTAGCGCTGTACAAACTGAGTCCATACATAACACTACCCAATTAACCAGCTTTTCAGTATCGAAATTAATACCTTCAATCACAGGAAGCGAAAGATAATTAGCAATAATACCATCAAGGGTCATCGCAAGATCGGTTTTCCATGGACGAACTTGCTCGCCATAGTTTTCAAGTAAAAAGCCTTCTTGTAGCGTAAGCCACGTTAAGCGAAATTCTTGATAGAACATGATCAAGTTATTTGAAAAGCTCAGTGACTCCTCCTGCAGTAAAAGCTGAAACATCGCTTGGTACTGCTGTAAATCTTCGTGCTGGAAGCGGATTTGTTGTTTTAGCTTGGCAATTGGAGTCAATTTATCACTTTCTAATATTGCTCTTATTTTATCTAGCAGCTCCGCTGTTTGACGCTCAAAAACGGCTAACAGTAGTTCGTCTTTTGACTTAAAGTGTAAGTAGATAGCACCTTTCGAAATGCCCACCTTATTGGCAATGGTTTGCATGCTAAAGGCACTATCGCCCTCAGCTAAAAGTAACTGCTCCGCGCATGCCAGTATTAATTTCCGCTTATCAGACATAGCTCCTCCTGTTCACATTGCAGTATACAGTCAATTTAAAATTGACCAATAGGTCAGTTTTAAATTGACTAAATTTAAAATGTGGTCAATTATTATGTTATCTATTCAACGGGGACATAATAATTATGAACAATACATCATCTTTAATACAACTAGTCAGGCGCACGCGGCCAAGCCGCCTATTACTATCAACTCTGGTTTTATTTACACTGTTCTCTAGTGTTTTAGGTTTGTTGGTGCCTTTGCAAACGAAAAAATTGCTGGAAGAACTCGGAGAAAATGGTCATTTTTCAAATGAACAGGTAGTCATATTAATTATGGTATTAGTATTTTCCGCTGTGCTAGCAGGATTGATGACTTATATCATGGGTAAAATTGGCAATGAGCAAAAGCTTAAATTACGCGGAGACCTTTTTCAGCACCTCATTCGTTTGCCTGTTTCCTTCTTTGATAATACTAGGGCTGGGGAGCCCGCCAATCGCATCGTAAAAGACACTGAAATTATTGAAAATCTCGTGAGCGAGCAGTCTGTGTCTTTTATATCTGGTGTAGTTTCATTATTTGGCTCTTTTATTATTCTATGGTTTTTAGACTGGCAAATGACACTTGTAATGCTTGGTGCAGTGACGGCTAGTTTTCTGATCATCTTACCGTTTTCCGTGAGGCTGACGGAGCTGTCTAAGTCATTACAAGATACTGAAGCCTCTATGCTTGGAAGGTTAACCGAGCTGTTTGCCAATATTCGCTTACTAAGAGCGCAAGGTGCTGAGAAAATAGAAGCTAAAAAGAATAATAATGAATTGAAGTCACTCTATAAAACCGCAATGTCAGAACATACGCTTTTAGCTACCATGGGCGCATTGGTGAATTTAGTGATCATGGCTTCGATAGTGTTAGTTCTAGGGTTTGGCGCATCAAGGGTTGCGAACGGTGCGATGACGCTAGGCGCTTTTGTTGCGTTTATTATGTTTTTACTGAACATTGTGTTGCCGATGGGGCAGTTAAGCATGGTGGTAGCCGCTTTTAATAAAGCAAAAGGAGCGGCCGTTCGTATTAATGAGATCTTAGCAACGACACCAGAAAATGAAAGTGGTCATACAATTAGCCTGACTGATAAGTCAATTTATGTTCGCAATTTATCTTTTAGTTATGCTGATGATAAACCGGTATTTAAAAGCTTGAACTGTGAATTCTTAAGTGGAAAAACGACCGCTATAGTTGGGCCATCAGGAGTTGGTAAGTCTACACTCTTTGCTTTGTTGCAGGGCTTTTATCAGGCGAGGCGTGGTTACATTGAAATTGCTGGGCTTAATGTTGAAGAGCTAGACCGAGCCAATTTAAGAGCGCAAATTGGCTACGTTGCGCAAGAGAGCCCGCTGTTGTGCGGCACCTTATATGAAAACTTGGTCTACGGTGCTTATGAGGCAATAGATGATGAACAATTACAGCATGCCATTGCCACGGCCGATTTAGCAGAGTTTATAGCGACACTACCTGATGGGTTGAATACTCAAATTGGTGAGCGTGGCATTACTTTGTCTGGCGGACAAAGGCAACGAGTTGCATTAGCGCGAGCACTATTAAAAGACCCTGCATTGCTGCTGTTGGATGAAGCAACGGCAAGCCTTGATTCACAAAGTGAAGCAGCTATTCAAATTGCCCTGAAAAATGCAAAAAAAGGTCGTACTACAATTATCGCCGCGCATCGACTCAGTACGGTTATGGATGCTGATAATATTATCGTCATTAACAAAGGTGAGATTGAGTCACAGGGAGATCATCAGTATTTGATGCAACACTCTTCGCTTTACCAAAGCTTAGTGAATAAACAGTTCAACCTTCAAGCTGCAAGCTAATAACTTTGGTTGAGGCCTGTCAGTTGGATTGGTGGAAAGTGGATGAACAGTAATGTCATTGGTAAACGATTGAATTAATACTTTTTGATGTTTTTTTGAAGTGATATAGCACTAAAAGTTTAGGTGTGATAAAAAGTAATTATATTTAACTAAGTGCTATTTTAGTTATTGGTTAAAAAGGATTGGTTTTTAGGGAAGGCAAATTAATTTTCGTAGGTTTGTTTATGCCCCATAGAGCATCACACACAAGTTCGCATACCTCTATCCCGTTGATTGTAGCGCTAACAAGCCTGTTGTTATTACTGACTTTACTGAGCTTTCCAAGCAAGAGCAAACAGCCTGTAGCAACCAAAGTAGCAGTACATAAGAGCGGCGCGATAAAGCATGATGTTCGCCCCACAAAATAAGAATGAAAAATTCTTAGCTGCTTGTGGCTAGCTTGAAGTATCTAACCCACACCAATACCTTACACTTTATAACAGTTCAGGTTTACTCATTTTTATTTATTTAAAACAGATAGTTATTTTATTTAACTAACACCACCATAAAGTTTCCGTAGGCATTCAGCCTATCATCTTGCCTCTATAATTTGCTTATTATTTCTAACTCGGTATAGTTTGTCGTCGGCCAGAATAGTAATAATATTGCTCAGTCTATGAGCTCGGGACAAATTGGCCTTACTTCTCAGAGGCAGGTATGCAATTAATTCAGTTAAAGTCAGATGACCCACAAGTAGTTACGGTGTTTTCTGAAATCGATAAGCTTATGAACAGTTTATATCCAATCGCAAGTGCGCAGTCTTTATCAATAGAAGAAATTAACCAACCTAACGTGTATGCCGTTGGCTTACAAAATGAAGAAGGTATTGTAGCGTGCGGTGCGATTGTAAAGCAGTTTGATAAAACCTTATACGGTGAAATTAAACGTCTATACGTGAAACCTAGCTATCGAGGTAAAGGACTTTCTAAACGTATTATGCAAATATTGCTTCATTATGCGGGTGAAGCGCAGATCCCACTTATTCGGCTGGAAACTGGCTCTAAGCAAGCCAGTGCGATCAGTCTTTATGAGAGCTTGGGGTTTGAGCTATGTGAGCGTTTTGGTATGTACCGCGACAACCCGTTAAGTGTTTTTATGGCGTTATCATTAAAATCTTAATGTAGTAAAATAGGGATTGTTGGTATCGGCAGAGATACTGTCAATCTCTGTAAGCACCACCGTGACAGTTTGATTTTCTCGCTCTAAAACTAAACACTCCTGTTTGTCGACTATGGCCGTGTTTTCGCAGCTGCCACGCACAACGTCACCACCTTTCATCTCAATAGTAACCACTAGGCGTTTTAGGCACGCCAGTTCGATATAATCATACTGTTGGCAACTGATCATAGATACGTCCTTATTGAATAAAGCCACCTGCTTGTACAGATGGCTTTTGAAGCTTGGCTTATGCCTAAAGAGATTTAACTCCCATATTATAAAGCATAAAGCCATAAATATCGGCATACTGTTCAATCGTCTTACTTATTGGTGTGCCTGCACCGTGTCCAGCATTGGTTTCGATACGAATAAGCATTGGATTAGCACCGGTGTGTTTGCTTTGTAGTTCAGCTGCAAACTTATAAGAGTGTGCAGGTACTACGCGGTCATCGTGGTCACCTGTTGTGATCATGGTTGCTGGATAATTTACGCCAGCTTTTACGTTATGCACTGGTGAATAACCTTTCAGATATTCAAACATCTCTTTGTTGTCTTCCGCTGTACCATAATCGTAAGCCCAGCCAGCTCCTGCAGTAAACGTGTGGTAACGCAGCATATCAAGTACCCCTACCGCTGGCACTGCTACTTTGAATAAATCTGGGCGTTGCAACATCGTTGCACCTACTAACAAGCCACCGTTCGAACCACCGTTAATTGCAAGCTTTTCACTGGAAGTATAGTTTTCAGATACTAAATATTCGCCTGCAGCAATAAAGTCATCAAAGACGTTTTGTTTCTGCATTTGAGTACCTGCTTTGTGCCATTTTTTACCATACTCACCGCCGCCACGTAAGTTTGCTACAGCATAAACACCACCCAGTTCTAACCATGCTGCTCGTGTTGCCCTAAAGGAAGGCTTAAGACTGACGTTAAAGCCACCATAACCGTACAACAGAGTCGGGTTGTTACCATCTAACTTCAACCCTTTTTTATGGGTGATGATCATCGGGACGCGAGTACCGTCTTTTGAGGTGTAAAAAACTTGCTTAGACACGTAAGCATTTGAATCAAAATCTACTTTATCTGAGCTATATAATTCGCTGACGCCGGATTTTGCATTAAAAGTAAAGATAGATCTCGGGGTTTTGTAATTAGTAAATGAGTAATAGAGCACTTCATCTTCTTCTTCACCACTAAATCCACTCGCCGTACCTACACCTGGAAGCGCAATATCGCGGATCAGCTTACCTGTGAAGTCATATTGTTTTACCAATGAAATTGCATCTTTGATGTAAGTTGCAAATAGGTAGCCAGAGCCAGTTGATACCGAAAGCACATTGTCGGTTTCTGGGATCACATCTTGCCAGTTTTCTGGTTGTGGCTGCTTCGCATTGACTTTAACGATACGACGGTTGGGCGCATCTAAGTTCGTGCTTAGGAACAATGTGTCGCCTTCACTGTGGATCACGCTGGTATCAGAGTTGGTATGATCTAAAATCGTTACCCAGTTACTATTTGGTTTGCTTAAGTCACGAATAAATAACTTGTTACCTGATGTTGATACCGCAGCAGAGATCACCAAGTATTTTTTATCATCTGTTACGCCACCATAAACATAACGGTGCTTTTGCGCATCAGTGGCACCAAAAATGACCTTGTCTTGAACTTGAGGTGTGCCAATCTTGTGGTAATACACCTTATGTTGGTCAGTTTTTGCAGAAAGTTCACTGCCCTTAGGTTTGTCATAGCTTGAGTAGTAAAAACCTTCATTACCAAACCAAGAGATACCACTAAACTTCACATCGACTAGCGTTTCACCAACCTGCTTTTTCGTTTCGGCGTTTAGCACAATCACTTTACGCCAGTCACTTCCACCTTCGGAAATTTGATAAGCCACTAATGAAGCGTCTTTACTAAAACTTAACCCTGCAAGCGATGTTGTGCCATCGTCGCTCATGGTGTTTGGATCTAAAAATACCTCAGCCTCACCACCTTCTCTTTGGCGGTACAAAACACTTTGGTTTTGCAGCCCATCATTTTTGTAGAAATAGGTATAGTTTCCGTGTTTAAAAGGTTGAGAAACACGCTCGTAATCAAGTAGTTCGGTGAGGCGCTTTTCGATGTCTTTACGATATGGAATTTGCGATAAATATGCCTGTGTTGCCTCGTTTTGTGCTTTTACCCACGCTGCGGTTTCTGCACTTTTATCGTCTTCTAACCAGCGGTATGGATCCGCTACTTGCGTGCCAAAGTAGTTGTCTACAACGGTGCCTGTTTTAGTGATTGGATATTTCACAGATTGTGTCAATGCTGCATTATTAGATTGTTCATTTTCGGTATTAACACATCCGACAAGCGCAAGCGCTACGGCTCCAGCTAGTATCTTCTTTATCATTGTGGGGATTCCTATTGGTTCTTATTCGCTACTATCTCGCCGCAGTTTCTTGCGTCTTACTCAGTAATAAAACTTTTCGATACGGCATTTTTTGTTAGGTATTTACCAGTGTTGGATACTGATAACACTACTGAAATAGCGTTGGATTGTAGTGAAGCTGGTGTATTTGTCTACAAATTGTAGACAAATACACGAGTAAGAAGGTTAAATTGAAGTTGATTTGGCGTAGTTATTATTGCCTTTGCATAAATATTGTGACTTCAGCCATTACAATACCGAACTTTTCGATGTATGAGCGGTTGATGAGAGTGGTTTGGTCAAAAGACCACATCCAATCATCAAAGTGTACTTCATAACTGGTGTCGTCAACGGGTAAGTCCATTCTATACTGCCAATTCATGGCATTGCCGAAGGTTTCGCCTGACGCTGAGTTGAGGATATCGTCGGCGCGGCCGGTATATTGATTTCCAGATGCTTTTGTAATGCTCCAAACTCGTGTTTTCACGCCATCACCGAGCAGATAGTTGAAGGACTCATCTAAAACAAGCTCTGACAGGTTATTGATTGAGCCTTTGATGTTGACAGTAAACTGTTGAACTAAGTTACCATCTCTGTCTTGGACTATCCCCCACGCTTTTACATCACCAACAAAAAACTCGTAGGGGTCAAATTGCGGTTTAAGTGTAGCGTACTTTTTACCGTCAATCCCGGAGCTGCAAGCCGACAATAAAAGTAAGATGAGTACTGCAAGAGTGATGTGCATTGTTTTCTCCTTAGGCTTGGGGCCTCTTTGAATGTTATTGCTTTTGATATGAGAGCCAAGTAGCGAAGATTAAATTAACGGAAAAAAACCATATGCTATTTCCGCTTTAGACCTAGAAGCTCGGCTCGCATGGTTGGTTCGGATGTTTTTTCACCGAGCCAAATGTTGAAAAAACGGGTCGTAAATTCCGAATCTTTCACTTCGCCAATAAGCTTTTTATCTTGGTAAAACTGTGTAATTCCTTCGGGTGTTCTTACGCCAAAGAGCATTGTGCCTTTAGAGACATTGGGAAAAATTTTTTCCATTTCTGCCAGCCATCGCTCACCTTGACTTGAGTTAGTAAACCCTTGTTTCTCTATCTCTTTCAGTGATCGTTTTGCTATCTCTTTGCCGTCTAGCTCGCGTAAATAATGTAGTGCCAATACAAAAGGCTGGTCTTGAGAATACGCTCCTTGGGGGGCATAAAGGCTGGCATCATAAACATCCCAAAACAAATAGGTCATTCGACTTGTTTTGCCGACCTGTTGAGGGGTTTCTATAAATTGATTTACAACATCACTGGTACTTGCGAAACCCAGAGTGCTGAAAAACAACACCAAAAAGGCAAAGATGGTCCTTTGCATATTAACCTCGTCCTATAATAAAAATCAGTTGGCTTGTTATACGGACGAGCTGGAGTGTTTGTTCACTTTACTGCTGTCTGAAAGGTGCTGTCATCCCCCTTTACAATTTGTTAAGCTGACTAAAACCTACATACAGGAGTCATTATGAGCCTTTCAATTCGCCCAGCAGAAGTAGCAGATGCCGCGACGATACTGCACTTTATCAACGAACTTGCAATTTATGAGAAAGAGCCAGATGCCGTGCTCAATACCGTGGAAGAAATAGAACAGAAACTGTTTGGTAAAGAAGCTAGAGCACACAGCGTTATTTGTGAACTAGATGGCGAAGCAATCGGGTTTGCAGTGTATTTCTTTAATTATTCTACTTGGCTTGGCAAGCACGGTCTTTATCTTGAAGACTTATATGTATCACAAGATAAGCGCGGTGTTGGTGCAGGTAAAGGGATCATGAAATACCTCGCAAGACTTGCATTACAAAAGGATTGCGGTCGCTTTGAGTGGGTGGTACTTGACTGGAACAAACCATCAATCGACTTTTATGAAAGCATCGGTGCTAAAGCACAAAACGAGTGGATTATTTATCGCCTATCAGGGCAAGAGCTCATCGATTTTGCTGAGCAAGTATAGTGAAGTTTATTGGCCTGTTGGCTATACATTATTTGAAGAGAAACCCCGATCTTTAACAATTGAGCCGAGTAAACATACGTAGAATTTGTACCCAATATTTTTGGTGAATATTGTAAGTGTGATTTTTATTAATAGAAACAATAATGTATTTTTAGAGTGTTCCCCGCAGACGCGGGGCTAAACCGTAACTATAACATTTATCAAATTAGACCATTTTGTGTTCCCCGCAGACGCGGGGCTAAACCGTCGTTCGCCTGATTCTGCATGTTCGTTTGCTCCGTGTTCCCCGCAGACGCGGGGCTAAACCGGGTCGTTATCACGATTTTATAACGTGCGATGCGTGTTCCCCGCAGACGCGGGGCTAAACCGTTCTAGTGTCAACCGAAACAGCCTGGCTTTGGGTGTTCCCCGCAGACGCGGGGCTAAACCGGCTATTTACCTTGGCACTAGCTCACACACTTGCGTGTTCCCCGCAGACGCGGGGCTAAACCGTCTTCTACAAACATGGGCTTTGCCTCATTGTTGTGTTCCCCGCAGACGCGGGGCTAAACCGTGACTCATGCCAGTTCTAACCAATGATTCAGCGTGTTCCCCGCAGACGCGGGGCTAAACCGACGAATGCGCGATTAAAGACGTTGAGGGTGGTGTGTTCCCCGCAGACGCGGGGCTAAACCGCATAGGGATAGCGCTATCAAGGGCTACCGTAAGTGTTCCCCGCAGACGCGGGGCTAAACCGAAATGCGATGATGTTTGACCAATCGAAACAGAGTGTTCCCCCGCAGACGCGGGGCTAAACCGGCTGACATCAACAAACTGATAGTTGAAATGACGTGTTCCCCGCAGACGCGGGGCTAAACCGTCATCATCTCTCGCTATTTCTGACTCTATTTCGTGTTCCCCGCAGACGCGGGGCTAAACCGACTTGGTGCTGCTTACTGAGCGTGAACACAGCGTGTTCCCCGCAGACGCGGGGCTAAACCGTACTACCAGCAGTATCCAAGGCCGGGATGAAAGTGTTCCCCGCAGACGCGGGGCTAAACCGGGATTTGTATATTTCAAGGGTTGGCAAGGTTGGTGTTCCCCGTACGGACGGGGCTAAACCGATACGGGAGCACCAATATAACGGATAAAACTAGTGTTCCCCGTACGGACGGGGCTAAACCGCCCATGCGTTTAATATCTGCATCACTTAGACTCGTGTTCCCCGTACGCACGGGGCTAAACCGTTTTAGCATAGCTACAGCAACAAGAAATAAACCGTGTTCCCCATACGCACGGGGCTAAACCGACTCTTTTTTACGAGATGCACGAGTCTTGGTCGTGTTCCCCGTATGCACGGGGCTAAACCTGAGTTTTTCAGGTCTGAATCATGTGTTGTATTCGTCCGTGAAGCAGCATCCTTCACGTATCCATGCGCTCACCTTAGCAGGCTGCGAAACGGTGATGACTCCAGACTTCCTGTCTTTCGCCCTTCGGGTCAGCTGAGCTGTTCAAAAATATTCCAGATATTTTTGTCGGTCCTACTTCGCCCCCGCACACACGGGGCTAGCTAATAGGACATTTCGGTAGGGAGAAGGTGGTGGATAGCTTGGCTGGAAGTGGTGGCAGGGTGAGACTCGAACTCACATCATATATAAACTGCATATAACCGTTACCCATTGGAAACACTGCCGCCAAAGTTGATTATTAATCTACCATCAAAAAAATGCTAGCGTGATCTCACTGTCAGTTTGTCTCAGGTCAATGACTTACTTTATTTGTTCTGATACATTTATTTTACGAAAATTTTACCAGAGTGTTTTATGCAGGCTAAGGAAGAGCTGTATTTTAGATATATTGAAGCGGTATTGTTTTGGCAGGGAGAAATCCAGACTGGTACTTTCCAGAGCAAATTTAAGCTTTCAAGGCCCAGCGCACGGCGTTATGTCACCGACTTTATTGAGCGTTATCAGATTGCCGCAAGCTACAATGAGTCTGAGAAAGCCTATGTGCTGGCAAGCCCCTTTACACCTAACTATATCTCTCAGGATTTTACTGAGTATACTAGTCTCACTGGGGAACAGTACGTCCACAACTTGAGTTCCTCCACCATCACAACGCTGGCACTACCACACAGAAAGCTCAATCCAACCATTTTGCGGCCCATACTGAATGCCTGTCGGCGACAAAGCGTGCTGGATATTCGCTATCAGTCTATAAAAGAAGGCGGTGAAACCGAGCGCGTGATCCGCCCTCACACGCTGATTAACTCTGGACTGCGCTATCATTTGAGAGCCTACTGTGAAAAAGCCAAAGGCTTTAGAGACTTTTCATTATCGCGTATCGTCTCTGCCTCCCCAGAATTTATCAGCAAAGCGCAAAAGTACAAAAAAGACGACGAAGCCTGGCAGCAGGAAGTCACCTTAACCATAATCCCCGACCCAAGACTCAGCGAGTACGCCCAGCAAGTTATCGCTCACGACTTTGATATGCACAATTACCAAAAGCAAATTAAAACCAACGCTGCACTGATCAACTACCTGATCAGCATTTTGAGGCTGGATGTTCAGCATCCACACCCGGAAGCACAGCAAATTGTGATGGAACCGGCTTGCTATCGGGAGCTGAGGGCTAGGGGTTTGCTATGGAACATTTGAGTAAACGCACCCGACCGGGTAATTTTTTTACTGGTTGCAATCGCAGGATTGTTGGCATTTTATTCGCGTCGTAAGCTGAGTGTATTGAAAGCAAGGAAGTAACAGTGTGAGTGATTTTAACAGCGACATTTTTCAGTTTTGGGGTAAGGCCGACGAGCATAAGACTCTACCCGCAGTGTGCCATATGCTGGATGTCGCCTTTGTGGCCCGGGCGATTATTCTCAAGCTGGCAGCTCAGGAGCGGGCTATTTTACTGAAGCCGTTTTTAGCTATTGAAGGCGTTGATAAGGATACCGCGATTGCTATGGTGGTGCTGCTTATTGCCCTGCATGATATTGGCAAGATCACACCGGGTTTTCAGTATAAGTTGCAGGATCGGGTAAAGGGTTTATTCGACATTAACACATTCAAGGTGTGTGAAGACGCGGAGACCAAACATGGCAATTCAGGATTTGTTATTTTACATGACTACTTTTGTGGACAGTATGGTGTAGATAAGAGTGTTGCGAGAGTAATATTTTCTGCGGTTGCCAGTCACCATGGTGTATTTGTAGCGAATAAAAAACAATGTGGTTTGTGCGGCAGTGAGCAATGGAGTGAAGTGCAGATCAATGCGATAGAATGGTTAGCCGATTATTTTTCCATTGACCTTTATCTATTTAACCAGCTTGCAGCTCAAACCTTAACGCCAGCCTGGTACTCATATATGGCTGGACTTTGTTCGGTTGCTGATTGGATTGGTTCAGATGAATCACAGTTTAGGTATTGTACAGCCAGTGACTACAATGCTGTGCAAAGAATGGATACTGCAAATGCGCTTGTGAGCTTATTAAATATCAAGCATGTCACAGCTTCAAATAACAAGGCAGATTTCGTAGATGTTTTTGGTTTTAAGCCTAATGCTTTGCAATTAAAGGTATTAGAGCTTATCAAGCTCAACGAACTGCCTTGGCTCTCGATTATTGAAAGCGGTATGGGGAGTGGTAAAACTGAAGCGGCGCAGGTTTTAGCCGATCATTTCATTCGCCATCTAGGCCACTCGGGTTTGTATGTGGCCATGCCATCACAAGCGACAGCAAATCAGTTATTCAAACGGACTTTAAGGTTATTCAAAAAAGATGTGCTTGGGTATCAGAACATAGAAACCCACTTAAAACACAGCAACGCAGATTTTGAGCCGCAATATGAAGCATTAAAATTAAAAAGCATCGACTATCAGCACCAACAAAACACCATTCCCTCAGTGGTAGCAAATCAATGGTTCACATCAAAAAAACATGGCTTATTGGCCGGTGCATGTGTGGGGACTATTGACCAGTTGCTAATGGCTGCAATGCGCTATAAGCATAATTTTGTCAGATTATTTGGGCTCTCAAATAAAGTTCTGATACTGGACGAGGTGCATTCCTTACAGAGTTTTCAGCTAGATTTGCTTAAAAATACATTGCATTGGATGGCCAAGCTTAATGTCAGAGTCATCATTCTTTCTGCAACTTTGCCCCGCACTATGTTGGTTGACCTAGTTCAGGCGTATGGGCAAGCATTTGAAACAGAGATTGAAGTAGAAGATAAACCCTACCCAAGGATCACCACATACAGCTCAGGTGCTCTGGCGAAGTCTCAGACAATTATTGAAACTGAGTGTGATAGTAAAAAAGAAGACTTAACCAGCCCTCCCGGAACCTACAAGATAAAGCTGCACTCAACGTCTCCAAAGTTGTGTATCAGTAATATGGCAAATGATGTTCTAACAACAGCCAATAAAGCAGGTTGTGGTGTGTTTGTTTGTATTTTGAATACTGTTGATAAAGTTCAGGAAATGTCCCGGCTCATTGCAAGACATTGCAGCGAAAGTGATGGTCGAGTTGAGTATCTAACTTTTCATGCAAAGTATCCATTAGCCACACGTTTGTCCATTGAGGAGATGATTGAATATCAGGTTGGCAAACATCCTGCGGACCATCGTAGCATCAACCCTAACCGACCAGTGAAGGATAAATGTTTGATCCTAATAGGGAGTCAGGTTTTGGAACAAAGTCTGGATTATGATGCATGCGAGATGTTTACCCAAATTGCACCAATTGATCTGCTCTTGCAAAGAGTTGGCCGTGTGTGGCGTCATCAAATTAATAATACTGCTCGCTCTAAGTTTATCAAAACACCCACGTTAAATATCTACCTACCATCAATGGATAAAATTCCCGAGGACTATGGAGAATGGTTTGGTCACGGTGAAGTATTTATCTACCCCTCACACCTATTGGCTGTAACAACTCGCTTGCTTTGGGAGAAGAATGAGGAAGTTGGTGGGGGCGGCTTTGCCATTAATATTAATAGCGATATGGATTCATGGATCAATAAAGTGTATGCCGATGTCGACCAACAAATAACCTGGCTCGAGCAGGAATACGACAAAGCATTTGAATTCAGATTGGATAAGCGGACGCAATATACTTTGGCTAAAGAGATGATGTTTGATGCGGATAAGTCGAGCGTCAGGGCTCTATTAAAGTACACGAATAGTGAAATTGAAAACGATGACATTGTCCTCAGTACACGTTTAACCAGTGTCAGCGTTCAATTGATTTTTCTTGTTGATAACGGAGAAGGTGTGCTTGTTCCGGTCACAGAGTTTTCGCCCTATACACAAAATGTGCAAGCGTTTAACCAAGGGGCAAAGGAATATGCAGAATCAGAAGCGATTGATTGGCGAGCTGGAGAAAGGCTTAAAAAAGCTGATATTGCTCGTTTAAAACAGGCACAAATCTCACTGAGCCACGCCAAGTGGGTGACGCACTTTAGTGAGCAAGAAGAGTGCTGGCCGTTTGGTTTTGTCGCTAAAGAAATCTGGCGACGTTCGCCAACACTGTTTAACTGTATTCCAGTTGTGTTGGGTCAAGACTTATCTTACTCCAATAGTGAATTGGGAGTGCTCAGGTTAAATCCTCAATTGGGGCTTATAGTGGATAGAAAAAAAGTTTAAAAGTGGAGTTTCCGGTTTTGTTAAAAGTGGCAGTAACACTGTGGAGCTTTGTCCAAAATTAATGAAATTGGTAAGCAATAATTGGTTTACTTACAGAATGTGAGGGAATATGAAATACGATTTACTAACTGAAAGTTGGATACCAGCCCTAGATTTACAGGGGGTAACCAACGAATACTCAATACTATCTTTGCTTGAGGTTGCCCCAAAGTTAAAGCGGATAGTACACGAAAAGCCGCTTGTTGTGGCATCGGTACAACGCTTTTTACTGGCAATCTTGTATCGCAGTTATGGCTATCTGGAAGCGGACGAGTGGGATAAGGTTTTTGCAGCTGGAGAGTTCGATGAGCAAGTCTCCAGCTATCTTGGCTCGGCTGAGTGCGCAGAACGGTTTGACCTTTTTTCAGAGTCAAACCCCTTCTTTCAAACAGCAAATTTCACGAAAGAAAAGGGCGTAACAACATCGGTCAAAAAGCTCTCGCCTGATCTGGCGAGCGGTAACAATAAAACCCTATTCAATCATATTGCTGATAATCATGAGTTCTCACTACCGGCAAATGAAGCCGCACTTCAGTTACTTGTTTGTCAGTATTTTAGCTTGGGCGGTGGGGTGAGTGGTAGTTCGGTGCAGTTTGGTAAGCACCCAAACCTGACCAATGCCCCATTAGTTGGCGGTGCAGTTGTAATGGTGGAGGGCGAAAACCTGTTCCAAACTTTGATGCTCAATTTACATATGCCAAAAAATGAAGAGTGGCTCGATCGTAAAACGGACCTGCCTGTATGGGAGCAAAATGAGCCTGAGCAGCCTCAGGCTCGTGAAATGCGAGGGCTGAGTGATTATCTTACTTGGCGTGCTCGTCATGTGCGTTTACTGCCCCAAAAAGATGGCAGCGTTGCCCGCATGTTCATAGCACAGGGATTACCTAATCCAAAAGAAATGGAGCAGGAGCCTTACTTCGCTTACCGTTTCAATAAAGAGCAAAAGAAATTGCCGATTAGGTTGAGTTTTGAACGAGCCTATTGGCGAGATACGGCTAACTTATTGCAATATGCCAGGTCGACTAAAGTGGGTATAGAGCCCACAGATTTAAGGCCCGCTGGTATCCAATTGCTTGCTGCGGAAGATAATGAATTAATTGATAAGCTTCATCTTAATTGTCAGTTAATTGGTTTAGATAATAACAAAGCCAACCCCTTATGTTGGTTTGACGAGCGCTTGCCACTTGCGATTAATTTGATCGAAAAAGACCAAGTACAAAAGAACAAGTACAGTGCACATCTGGTTAAAGGTCTGGAAACCGCAGAGGCCATTAATAGCCAGCTTATGGGGGCAGTAAGAACCTTTGCTTCTCATCTGTTACCAGATGGTGCTAGGGCACAAGATATTTCAACAAAAGTTGAGTCGATCAACCCTGCGCGTTTTTACTGGCCCAAGCTCAATGAGTCGTTTGAACAATTTATTTGGGCATTAAGTAATAACAGTGAAGAGGCCAAATCTAGTTGGCGTAAAGTGTGCCAGGAAATTGCCTTTGCTGCATTCGAAGGTGCAACACATAGCTGGTGCTATGGTGGAGTTAGAGCGCAAAAGGGCTTGAGTATCGCTAAGCAACAGCTAGAAGAATCGCTATACGGAAGAACGTGGCGGCGTCACGTTTACTGGAGTCAGGATACTCAGGAAATCATCAGGCAGTTATATCAGTGGGGTAATCCAGATTACCCGAAAAGGGATATTCTGGCTGCGCTTAGGAAGTCTCTGGATCTGCAAAAAGGCTCTCAACTGACGGCGATATCTTACTTAGGGCCATTACTTTCCAGTGAGGATGAACGCTCCAAAGTGCAGGCTTTTGTTGCTGGTTTATTTGCAAGTCATGCCACAGTGTATCAAGAAGCACAACATAGCAGTTTTGGTCACATTTGGTATCAGGCGGATAAAGATCAACGCCCCGGTATGAGCTTTCGCTTTGAGTGCCTGCTGGAGGCAAAAGGTGAGCAGTTAAAACAAACGCTGCGCCAGATGGTACAAATTCTAAAAAGCAAAGACATTGCCATTGATTACCGCACCCTGATGGAAGATCTCTACCACTGGGGTAGCGACGACAAACGCATTCAACTTAAATGGGCCAGAGATTACTGGGCCAAACCCATTCAATCCGATGAGTCTACAGACTCAGCAGACGCGACAAATTAAAAAGGAGTTACCTTATGTCTTTTATCGAATTTCATGTATTACAAAACTTTGCCCCCAGCAACCTGAACCGCGACGATACCAATACGCCTAAGTCTTGTGTGTTTGGCGGCTCGCAACGGGCGCGTATCTCAAGCCAGTGTCAGAAGCGTGCGATCCGCACGCATGGGGCATTTAACGATGCAGTGGTAGAACATCAGGGCGACCGCGCGGTACGCACTCGTAAGCTAGCCATCGACATCCGTGATCACCTGATTGCTAATGGTAATGACGAAAAGCAAAGCGAAACCGTTGCACAAAAGCTGTTAGAACAGGTAAAGCTGAGCCTGAGCAAAGACAAAAAGCACCCGTTTAAAACAGAATATCTGCTGTTTCTTGGACTGAATGAAGTGAGCGCATTGAAAGCGATTGCAGATGAGCACTTCAGCGAGTTTCAGGAGGACAAGCTGGACAAAGCCATCACCAAAGCAGTAAATGATGTGTTTGTAAAAGAGGGTAAGTCTTTCGTCGCAGATATCGCACTATTCGGCCGTATGGTCGCAGACAACAACAATATCAATGTTGATGCTGCGTGCCAGGTGGCCCATGCAATTTCAACCAATATTGTTACACCTGCCATGGACTTTTTTACTGCTGTGGACGACGAATTGCAGGCGGGTGAGCAAGGCTCTGGCATGATGGGTGGCGTGTATTTTAACAGTGCCTGTTATTACCGTTATGCTCAGATCAACATTGACAAACTGGCTGCTAACCTTGGGCAGGATAAGGAACAGGTGACTGGCGCGGTAAAAGGCTTTTTCAGGGCGTTAGTTCAGGCGGTGCCTTCGGGTAAACAAAACAGTTTTGCGGCGCAGAACCCGCCAAGCTATATCAAAGTGAATGTGCGTAAAGATGGTGCGCCCTGGTCTCTGAGCAACGCATTTACTCAGGCGGTCACAATAGACAAGCCTGATGAAGCCGAGCTTGAGCACCAGTCAGCACAAAAACTGGAAATGTTCGCCAAGAAGCTGGCGGCTATGTATGGTGAGTCTGGCTTTATTTTTGAGGGCCGCAGCACTTACATCGACAACCTGGAAGAGTATCAGGACAAAGACAGTGGCACCATTGCACAACTGGAAGTTCAGATGCTTGATGCACTGCAAGGTGCTTTGGAGTGTCAATGAGCACTTTGTTGATCCGACTAGCCGGACCAATGCAGTCATGGGGGCTAAAAAGTGCCTTTGAACTGCGAAATACTCAGCTTGATCCGACAAAAAGTGGTGTGATCGGTTTGCTGTGCGCATCGCTAGGACGTGAGCGAAATGAGCCTCTGAATGATCTTACTGCATTGCGAATGGGCGTGCGTATAGATAAACCAGGCGACCTGGCATTTGATTACCAAACGGCACTGAATGTGGCCAAGGCTGACGGCGGCAAGCCGGACACTCAGTTGTCGCACCGAGCATATCTGGCAGATGCTGCCTTTTGGGTGGGCTTTGAAGGCGACGCGGTTTTGCTTAAAAAACTGCATCATGCTTTGTTAAACCCGGTCTGGCCACAGTTTTTAGGGCGTAAGTCCTATCTGCCGGGCATTCCTTTAGTTGATCCCCATAGGGCGTGTATGGAGTTACCTTTAGAACTGGCGCTGCAACAAGCACCAAGAATGCAGGCCGAGCATGAAAAAGTAGCCGGAACACCGGTGAAATACATCATAGACAGCGAGGCGAAAGAGGGGACAGAGCAAAGGCATGATGTCCCGCTGAGCTTTGAGATAAACCACAGAGCCTTTACATTCAGAAGCGTTAAAAGCAGATGGGGGTTGGTGGATACGGAGGAAGTGCTATATGTCTGACACTCTCTGGTATGAAAGCCGATTGTATTTTGATCCTGACCAGGCGGGAGAAGATTTGGGGTTTTTACACCCCGATGATCTTTATAAGCAGCACCAGTGGGTGTGGCGTTGTTTTGTTGACAGTGATCTGCTTAAGGCTGATTTTATGTTTCGTGTGGATATGGCGCTGCCAGTGCCAACAGTGTTTATTCGCTCAAAGCGTCAGCTAAAAGATGCGATTAAAAGCTGGAAAATAGTCACTCAAACACAGCAGGAACAGCTCAAAGAAGCAGGGCTGGTTCAGTTCTCATTGCGAGCTAATCCCACTGTAGATATTACGCCAAAAGGAGAGAAAACTCGCCGTCACGATGTTTTGATGCATGCCAAAAAACAGGCTCAAAAAGCAAATAGCAATGTAAATGAAGCTGTTGATATTGCAGCAAAAGCCTGGCTTGACAAAAAACTGCAAAAGGGTGGCCTGGAGTTGCTGACTCAGTGTATTGAGTTCAGCAATTACAAGCAACATAAAGTGGTTAAAAAAGATGGGGCAAGGCCAATTCAGTTGAGCACACTGGACTATTTTGGTGTGGCAAAAATCACCGATGTGCAAAAACTGGAACAGGCATTATTCAACGGCATTGGCCGCTCCAAAGCTTTTGGCTGCGGACTGATGTTGATTAAACCGCTTTAAACCAATCAGTAAGGCGGGGCGACTCGCCTTTTTTCTTAGCTAATTTTCTACTTATTTTAGGAGTGCAGGGAATGGCATTTCTTCCTTTAAAGCCTATTCCAATCAAAGATCGTAACTCAATGATATTTATTGGTATGGGACGTATTGATGTGCGTGACGGCGCATTTGCTGTGATTGATGAAGTAAACGGTGAGCGGATGCTCATTCCGGTGGGTTCTGTGGTGTGTATTATGCTGGAGCCGGGCACACGGGTGAGCCATGCTGCGGTCAAGCTGGCTGCAACCACAGGTACTTTGCTTATCTGGGTGGGCGAAGCGGGCGTCAGGCTTTATTCGGCGGGTCAGCCCGGTGGTGCGCGCTCCGATAAGTTGCTCTATCAGGCCAAGCTGGCGCTGGATGAAAACCTGCGGCTCAAAGTGGTACGTAAAATGTTTGAGCTACGCTTTGGCGAACCAGCTCCGGAGCGGCGTTCGGTTGATCAGCTGCGCGGCATTGAAGGCACGCGTGTCCGCAAAACTTATGAGCTACTTGCTAAACAGTATCAGGTGAGCTGGCAGGGCCGACGTTATGACCCCAAAGATTGGGCGAAGGGCGATGTAATCAATCAGTGTATCAGCGCCGCAACATCTTGCCTGTATGGCGTCACCGAAGCCGCAGTGTTGGCTGCCGGATATGCCCCGGCCATTGGCTTTTTGCATACCGGCAAGCCGTTGTCGTTTGTGTATGATATTGCAGATATTATTAAGTTCGATACCGTTGTGCCTGTGGCGTTTAAAGTCGCCAAACGGCGACCACAATCACCCGATCGGGAAGTGCGTATTGCCTGTCGCGAAGCGTTCCGTAAAGACAAGATATTGCCTCGCCTTATCCCGCTGGTTGAAGAGGTACTGGCTGCAGGAGAGGTAACACCACCCGAGCCTTATGCCGACGCACAACCACCTGCCATCCCGGAGCCTGAATCAATTGGTGACGAAGGCCATCGCAGCGGAGGCCCACTATGAGTATGTGTATGGTTGTCACTGAGGCAGTGCCACCAAGATTAAGAGGTCGCCTGGCAGTGTGGCTGCTGGAGATCCGTGCCGGTGTGTATGTGGGTGATGTAAGCAAACGCATTCGCGAAATGATTTGGTTTCAGGTCAGTGAGCTGGCGGAAGACGGCAATGCGGTTATGGCTTGGGCAACTAATACCGAGTCGGGTTTTGATTTTATCACTTACGGCGAAAACGCCAGAATGCCTGTCGATTTTCAGGGCCTGAGATTGGTGAAGTATACGCCCAGAGCAAATGATAATCCGGGAGCTGATTAGCGAACTCCCCTCGTTTTTTTAATTCGATTTAATGCTCTTTAACAAGTTGGAGATTAAGATTTTTACCTCATAATGAGAGGTACTTTTGTACCTAAAATTTTTGGTAACTTTTACTAGGTGATTTTTCTTTATTAAAAACAAGTATATAATTTTAGAGTGTTCCCCGTACGCACGGGGCTAAACCGATTTTTCCATAGCGAAACTAACGGCGTGATGTGTGTTCCCCGTACGCACGGGGCTAAACCGCCTTGTTAAACCCTATTGCTACTTTGCAAAAAGTGTTCCCCGTACGCACGGGGCTAAACCGCCTTGTTAAACCCTATTGCTACTTTGCAAAAAGTGTTCCCCGTACGCACGGGGCTAAACCGGAACTGTTCAAACAGTTCGACAGCCTGATCACGTGTTCCCCGTACGCACGGGGCTAAACCGAAAAACATCTTGACCTTGGGATTGTCTGAAGCCGTGTTCCCCGTACGCACGGGGCTAAACCGTGTGCCGATACCAGCGAAATCGAACAAACAAGGTGTTCCCCGTACGCACGGGGCTAAACCGACGAAACTGAATACGACATGTCGCAGACCTGCGTGTTCCCCGTACGCACGGGGCTAAACCGACGAAACTGAATACGACATGTCGCAGACCTGCGTGTTCCCCGTACGCACGGGGCTAAACCGCAGGTAGAAAAGGCCAGCCCGCTCAACATCAAGTGTTCCCCGTACGCACGGGGCTAAACCGTAATCAAAAATCATTGCATAGACACAGCATCAGTGTTCCCCGTACGCACGGGGCTAAACCGTTTTTTTTGGTGAGCCCCGAGAAATTGTACCTGTGTTCCCCGTACGCACGGGGCTAAACCGCTAGAATCATCAAAACCATGAATAAACAACTGGTGTTCCCCGTACGCACGGGGCTAAACCGTTGAGAACGAGTGTCAGGGTTACCGTCGTTGTGTGTTCCCCGTACGCACGGGGCTAAGCCGTTATAGTGATCTTCATCAGCATTCGCTTTAGTGTGTTCCCCGTACGCACGGGGCTAAACCGGCTTTTTCTACGGATTATATTTACCGTCCATAACGTGTTCCCCGTACGCACGGGGCTAAATCTGAGCGACTCAGGTCTGGACCATGTGCTGGAATTCGTCCGTGAAGCAGAACCAGATGCTCACCTCATTGAGCGGTGAAACAGCGGCAATTCTAGGTCCGCCAGTAATCTCGGGATTAAGTTATAGCCATCATTGTTAGCTAGTTATTTATCCACATGACCTAAATCACGCTCAGGATCTAACAAATCTCTCACCCTTCTTTTGAGCACTTTGGCTTCAGGAAAACCTTCATCCGCCTTTCGGCACCAAATTAACGTATCGTTGTAGTAAATTTCGAATACGCCTTTACTTGCAGGCGCGAGCGCAACCTGCTTTAAATCGTCGGAGAAAGTTGAAAGCAACTCTTGTGCAAGCCAAGAAGCTCGCAGCATCCATTGGCAAAGCACGCAATAATGAATTGTAATGGAAGGTTTTTGCATGAATTGTAAGCGTCGCCTGAACCACACCTAGCTACTGAATACGCTCAGCCTATAAAGTACAGCTCTGACCTCAATT
>NZ_NSDG01000028.1:0-305 GCF_002289345.1 Pseudoalteromonas sp. HM-SA03
CTTGCATGTGTTAGGCCTGCCGCCAGCGTTCAATCTGAGCCATGATCAAACTCTTCAATTAAAAGTTTTTTCGAAACCTAAGTTTCGTGCTCAATGAATTCTGATTGTTTGTTTCTACTTTTCAAAAAAGTAAAATCAAAACGAATTGACTATATAGTCACTCAGTTACAATTGAGACTCTAAATTTGTTTGCGTCATCTAGCGAACTAGAATCTGCTGTTAGAACTCAATCTGTACGAGTGCCCACACAGATGATTGCTTCATATTTTTAAAGAACGTTTCGAAACATTTCGTTGTTTCGAGGG
>NZ_NSDG01000028.1:327-135808 GCF_002289345.1 Pseudoalteromonas sp. HM-SA03
ACATTCCCGATTTTTTGTCAACACTTAATTTTAAGTTTCTTTTCGAAGCCTCAAAACCTAAGTTTTACTTGACTCCCAACTCGTTAGCCTGTTGCTTTTCAGCGCTGCTCCCCGTGTCGGTGGATGCGCATTATAGGGAAATCCGATTTTAGTGCAACCCCTTTTTTCATTAAAACTTATNCATTCGAACAGAAAACACACAAAACAGTTTAAAAACCACATTAATGCAATATTTTCTTCATAAAACTGTCACCAGTTTTCGCGAAAGGATCATAAGTATTGATCAAATTTGGGAGGATGCAAGATACAGTTGAAGAAATTTTCACCTGTATCTTGATATTCAACTATCTATTCTTTTAGTAAAGAAGACTATATAACTTTCGTCGATAGGCTGAAGCAACACTATCGCCATCAGGAAGCGAAGCGATAATATCTAAAAATCCCTTTTTGGCTTCACCGTAGTTCATATCTTTCTTAAGCACTATAAGTAGGCTTGCCAATGCTTCTTCTTTTTTACCCACATCTAACTGAGCTTGAGCTAACTGACAACGTAAGTCTAATGAATCAGGCTCAGCTTCCACCGCTTGCTCTAGACGCTTTACCTCTGGTGAATCTTGTGCAGCCGCAGCTTGCGCCAATTTAGCGACTAAATTGTGGTAATACGGGTCTCGCTGTTCTTCATTTACAGAATCTAATAACGCTTGAGCTTCATCAAATTTTTGAATTTGCATACAGATATCCGCAAACACCAACTTAACTCGAGTGTTACTACTGTCAATGTCGTATGCCTTCTTCGCATAACCAAAGGCATTATTTAGGTCACCGCTTGCAAGAAACTGCTTCGCTTGATCAAGTAAAATAACTTCAGGTGATGGTAAATGATCAGACAAAGCTTCTTTAATTTCTTCTTCTGTTTTTGCCCCTGCCAGCATATTTACTGGCGCACCACCTTTTAAAATCACAATCGTTGGCAAAGCCTGTAAACCAATTTGCTGAGCGAGTTGAGATGCCAGCGCTTGTTGGACATCACAATCAATAACGCCTACGGTTATATGCTCACTATAAGCTGTCGCTATCCTCTCCAATATTTGGTCTTGCTGAACACATTCAGGATTTTGATTGCTATAAAAGGTCAGCAATAACACTTTCTCTGGATTTGGATCGGTTATTACTTGCTGAATGTTTTCAGGGGTTAGTTGGATTTTATTGCTCATATTCTATTTTCTGTCTGAGTAATTAATATGGTTGATATAGTGGCACTATCTGAATTTACAACCAAGCCAAGAAAACAATTATGTAGAGCTTGGCTTTCTCTTTCGGGTAAATTTCCCCTTTCTTGCCCCACGCTTTTTAAATGCAGGTACAGGAACACCTTTCAGTGCATTTGTATTGATAGACTGAGCGCTGTCAATAAATCCACCTAATTCATCACAAAGCGGTTGCATAAATTGATTATACGACGTTTCCTTATTGGCGATCTTTCCGAGCAATGATTCCCAGAGCGCAGTTCTGTCTGGTAATGAAAGTGACTCAGGTAAGGTTTGAATAAATGCTTTTCCCAGCGCCGTAGAATATATCGTCTTACCTTCTCGTCTAAGAAACTGCCGTCTAAACAAAAGCTCAATAATTCCGGCCCGCGTCGCCTCAGTGCCAAGCCCATCAGTGTCTTTCAATACCTTTTTGATAGATTGATCGGAAACAAACCGTGCAATACCTGTCATCGCACCTAATAAGGTAGCTTCAGTGTAATGCTTTGGCGGCTGAGTTTGTTTTTCTTTAACTTCACCTTTCTCGCATAAAAGTTGCTCTCCCACCTGTAACTCCGGCAATAGGCTTTCTTTCTCTACCTCATGACCTTTAAACAGTATCTTGAATCCTTGATCTGTTATTTGCTTCGCGTGTGCTTTGAATTGACCACCACTAATCTCCAACTCCACTTTAGTTTCGTTGTAGCGGTAGGGGTGAAAGAATTGCGCAAGGTACTGTACAGAGATGAGTTGATAGACCTGTAACTCTCTATGCCCAAGCTGAGCACTGCGGAGCTTTTTAGTGGTTGGAATGATAGCGTGATGCGCTTCTACCTTTTTATCATTCCAACACGCTCCTTTTAGATTCATATCAGCTAACTTAATAAACTTACTGTCTAATCCCTGATTGTGATTAGCAGCCGCAATGACTTGCTCTCTTTCAACAAAGTGTTCTTGTGGTAGATAACGGTTATCTGATCTAGGGTAAGTGATCAGTTTATGTTTCTCATAGAGTGCCTGACAAATATCCAACACTTGCTGAGCCGATAAACCGTAGCGCTTATTTGCGTCAATCTGCAAAGAAGAAAGGTTATAGGGTAGCGGCGGATTTATCTTTTTTGGTTTCGTTTCAACCTTATTTATTGTTGCTTGCTTTTGACTGATCCGATCCGCAACATTTTCGGCTAAGGCTCTAACCAGAACACGCCCATCTTCGTCCATATAGGGCTTACATGCTTCACTTGGTACCCACTTAGCTTCAAAAACACCCCAATTTGGTTTATTGATGTGTGCAATCACCTCATAAAATGGTTTAGATACAAAGTTCTCTATTTCTAGATCCCTCCTAACAACCAAACCAAGTACCGGCGTTTGCACTCTACCAACCGACAAAACAGTATTCACTCCCGCTTTTTGCCCGGCCAACGTAAATGCTCTGGTTAAATTCATCCCAAATAGCCAATCCGCTCTAGCTCTTGCAAGTGCAGATACACTTAAAGGAACAAATTCTTGATTAGAACGTGTCGAAGCCAATGCCTTTTTCACAGCTTGTGGGTTCAAATCACTGATCAACAAACGTCGGATCGTTGCTCTTTTCCGCTCTGGCAAATTTACGAATTGAAATACTTCGTCCACGAGCAATTGCCCTTCTCTATCAGGATCTCCAGCATGATAGATTTCATCGGCTTTTGTGAGTAACTTTTTTAAAGTGCTAAGCTGCTTTTTTGTTTTTGGCTTTGCTTTGAACTGCCATTGAGTAGGCACGATTGGTAAATCATGAAACTGCCATTTTTTGTATTTGGCCTCGTAGTCTTCAGGTTCTGCTTGTTCCAACAGGTGACCTATACACCAAGAAACCACATCACCATTCGCGACTTCTATATAACCATCTTGTTTTTTATGTGGTTTTGGTAAGACATCGGCGATTGCTCGACCTAAAGAGGGTTTTTCTGCGATATAGAGTTTCATGATTAGCTTAACTGTATATAGATACAGTTATCATAGTGAATTTTGACAAAAAACGCCATAGCTGCAAAGAGACTGTCTCCAGTCTCTTTGCAAACCAACAAACTTACGTTCTTAATAAATTAAGTTGCTTGTGTTTTTGTTCGACTATCAACGTCATTGAACTGGCCGCTTGCTCTACTTCATCTGCGAACTTCGAAAGCTCAGCAGCGGCATCTGAAATGCCCGTCGTATTCGTATTAATTTCTTCGGTAACCATGCTTTGCTCTTCCGCAGCCGTAGCAATTTGTGTTACTTCATTAGAAATACTTGTCAACTCAGCAACCAGCGTACTCATTAACCTTGCCGACTCTTGACAGTAACTTACAGCATCTTCACCTAGCTTCACTGAGCTCTCAATGATCCGGCCTGAGTTTGCGACCTCGCTTTGTAAGTTATCTATTAGTTTACTAATGTCGTCCGTCGAGGCTTGTGTTTTTGACGCCAAGGCTCGAACTTCGTCTGCAACAACCGCAAAACCACGTCCTTGCTCCCCCGCCCTTGCAGCTTCAATTGCTGCGTTTAAGGCCAGCAAGTTAGTTTGCTCAGCAATGGCTCTGATCACTTCTAGTATTTTAGAAATATCATCACTGCGCTCAGACACTTTCACGACTGCTTGTTTTGCATCAATAACTTGATCCGCCATTGATTGCACCGTTTCGGTCGTTTTAATGATGCTTTGTTCGCTTTGCTGAACTTGATCAGCGGCCTGATTCGTACTTGCAGCCGCTTTTTCCGATGCCCGAGCCACCTCTGAAGCGGTTGCACTGAGTTCGTTAATTGCAGTAACTACGCTATCAATTTCTAAATGCTGATTAGCGACTTTGTTTTTGATGTTAATCGCGGCCTCTGTTGTTCGATGCGACTGCTCGTAGGAAGATTCAGCAAGACCTTTGAGGTCATCAATCATCTTTCGTAGTTTATCAGTAAAGCGGTTAAAGCCATGCGCCAACGCAATCAACTCAGCGTGATGACTCACTTCTAGCTCGTGCGTTAAATCACCTTCGCTAGACGCTAAATTCTCGACTCGTTCCTGAATATGCGTAAGCGGGCCGATAATTGTGTTCACTAATACTACCGCAATGGCAATACCTATAATCGCAATGACAACACCAATGGTAAGCATCCAACTACCAACAGAGTCTGTCGACTCCTCAAGTTGACTTTGCAGGGTGGTTGCAGAGCTAAGTGCAATTGCCTTAGGAAGCTCAATTACAAGAGACCAAGTGGTGTTTGGTAACGCAATATTAATCGGTACCGCTACGACTAAGTCCTCACCAAACTCTTTAATCCCTGAACCTGTGTGCAATGATTTTAACATATCGGCCCTATCTGACTTTGTCGACTCCGCAAGCGGGCGTGCTAGGTTCTTGTAGTGACTGGAACCCACAACAAGACCAAGCTCACTTAATAAGGTTACTTTAGCAGCTCCTGAGTAAAGCGAGTTTGAGAGTTCATCAACCATAGTTTGAAAAACAGGCAAATTTACATCCACGCCCACTAAGCCTCTAAATTGACGATTGACCACGACCGGAGTGGTTAATGAGGTCATCAGCATTTTGTTACCCGGAGAAATTTCATATAAATAGGGCTCCATGATGCAAGGCGCTACTTTATCTTTTGCACACAAATACCACTCAGCTTCCCGTAGGCCAAACTCATTAATAGCGTCAGCATATTTTTCTTCTGCTGACTCAACTTTTTGTTGCATCGGACCATTAGCTTCTTGAGTAAAGTAGAGCTCCAACGTACCACCACCAGGTACGGAATGACTTGAACCACCTTGATTACTGGCATCATTACCATCATAACCATTCGGCTCAAACTGCGCATACATAGAAGACACAAAACGATTTTGCTTTAGCGCACCATTGACAATTTCTTGTACTTGTTCACGGCTCAGAGGATCCTGCTCGGCTGTATGCGATAGCACACCCGCCAAAGTGTAAGGAACACGATAGGCTTCATTGATAAAGCCAGCCACACGTTGCCCATATTGATTGCCTTTAGCGATAAGGCCTTGGGATATTTCATCATAAATCGCTTGTTGGACCCCTTCACTCTGCTTGGTGTTTTCTGCTGCAAGGTGAAACCACATTGTTGTCACTAATATAACAACCAAACTCGTTACTAATGCTGTTACAAAGAATAAGAGTTTGTTTTTAATCGAAGCTTGTTTCATAACATTCCCAGTTTTTAGACTTAGTATGCAAACAAATTGCACTACACGTTCATCATCAACTTGATAAAACGAGTGACCCCTATTTTTATCGGCGACTATGAAGTCTTTTTTAACTGTAGCAAAAAATTTAATAACGTACTGAAATTTATGATGCTTGAACGAAGTATTTTGAGGGCTAAGTTATAGAATGATGGATAAAAAATAGCGCCGAAGCACTATTTTTTTATTTTATCTTTGCCAGTCGTCTTTTCATTACTTGGCAAGCGGTGATGTATTGCTGACTTAATCAACATATATCCAGAAATGGGGGCCGTGAGCAGCAAAAATATCGAAATCAAGATTTCCTTTACACTCACGCTATCAGTCGTGGTACTGAAATACACCATTGCTGAGGTCAATAAGCACGCCATTCCAAGCGTTGTCGCTTTTGTAGGACCGTGGAGACGCATAAAAAAGTCAGGCATTTTCACAAGACCAATAGAACCTATCAATACAAACGCACCACCTAACAGTAATAAAATCGAAATTATCCATTCTGACATATCGCTCTCCTATTCTATGATGTCGCCGCGTAGCAAATATTTACATACCGCAACCGTACTTACAAAACCAAGCATTGCTATTAATAATGCGGCTTCAAAGTACAATGCAGTCCCCATACTCATTCCGTAAAGAATAATAAGCGCAATGGTATTTATGTACATAGTATCGAGCGCTAAAATTCTATCTGGAATTGAAGGCCCAACAACCAAACGCCAAAGATTTAGCAAAAGTGATACACCTATCATCGCAAAGACAATAAGAATTACAGTTTCTAGCATTCAAAAATCTCCTTCAATGGCGCTTCATAACGAGATTTAACAGTATCAATTAATGCTTGCTCATCCGTAAGATCTAACACATGGATCAGTAAGTATTTACGTTCTGGTTTTTCACCACTTTTTACAGACTCAGGCCAGGGGTATACCTCAGCACTTACAGTGCCGGGAGTTAAAGATACTGTGCTGGCTAAAATAGTAATTGGCATAGCTTGATCTATATCGAGCGGCACCAATACGAAACCGGGGCGTAATTTCTTCGTTGGTCCTAAAATCTTTATTGCGACCTCAACGTTGGCGGTAATGATATCGTAAAGCACCAACAGCAAATGAGTAAACGCACGCCATGGCTTAATGATCAGTGGCTGCTTAGTTCTGAATCGATAGGTTATGAGCGGGATCACAATTGCTAGAATAGTCGCGAGAATAATATGCCCAGCAGACACACTATTATTTAGCAATAACCACACAGTAAATAGCAGTAAGCTGCGAAATGGCGTTGGTAGCCATTTAAACCTTGCTTCTAAACGCATCTATTTCGCTCCTTTTAACACAGCATTCGTCATGCTAGAAAAGTCATGCAAAGAGTCGGCTGCCGACAATGCGTAATCAGTTAATGGACCGGCAAAAATCACCATTAACGGCGCACAAGTTATCAAGGTAAGAATTGCGATAATTTGGGCTGGATGCGCTTTTTCTGCCGATTGTGTATCGACCTTACCTGTGTGATGCCAAAACACTGTGCTACCAGCTTTTGAGACACTAACTAATATCGCTAAGCTTACTAATAAATACACCGCCCAAAACCAATACGTGTGACTCGACTCGATAGTCGACTTTAAGATCCATACTTTGCCAATAAAGCCTGATAACGGCGGCATACCAATCACAGTGATTGCCGCAATCGCAAACATGATGCCAAGTAACATAGGCTGAACTACTGGGCGACCCGCGGTGATCCTATCAGCGACTTTCCCCCTTTGTTTCCCCACTAAATCAGCAAGTAAAAACAAAGCAGCAGACACTAATGTCGAATGCACTAAGTAGTAAATGGCTGCAGCACTGCTATTTACCGTTTGTACGGCGACTAATGCCACTAAGGTACCAACTGACACCACCACTAAATTTGCAGACAGCTTACGTAAGTCTTGACTAGCAAGCACGCCGATCCCACCCATGACGATAGTCGCCAGAGCGAGCCACCATAACCATTCTTGTGCCATATGACTTAATTCACCAGCTTGATCGCCAAAAATCAGCGTGTATACACGCATCATGGAATACACACCCACTTTAGTCATGATTGCGAATAAAGCAGCAACAACAGGTAACGCGGTTGCATAGGTGTTTGGCAGCCATAGATGAAGCGGTAGCAAGGCGCCTTTTAGCGCAAATACAACCAATAATAACAAGCCGCCAATTTTAGCAAGATAAACATCATCTCCTTGTAAGAAGGTGATCTTATATGCCATATCCGCCATGTTTAGGGTACCAAGCACACCGTACAAGATACCTAATGCAATCAAAAATACCGACGAACCTACTAGATTTAGGATCACGTATTGCAGTGAAGCACGGGTATTGTGCTTATCACCACCATGCATTAATAGCGCATAAGACGCTATCAACAAAATTTCAAAGAATACAAAAAGGTTGAACGCGTCACCAGTTAAGAAGGCACCGTTTACTCCCATCACCAAAAAGTGCAGCAACGGATGGAAGAAACTTCCTCTTTCGTCGTCTCCCGCACAGCTATAAAGCGAACACACAAAACACAACAAAGCGGTTAAGCTAACTAACAGAGTAGAAAGTTGGTCAGCAACTAACACAATACCAAATGGCGCTTGCCAGTTACCAATCGCATAAACCTGAATGCCAGACTGCTGAACATGTAGTAAAAGTGAAGTACAAATTGCAAACGTAATAAGCGATAGAAGTACTGATACTTTGCGCCTAATCGCTACGTTTTTACCACACGGTGGCATCAGCAGGATCACCCCTGCCAACATAGGTAATAAAATAGGTAAAGAAGTCAAATGTTGGATCATGCTTTACCCTTTTTGTCAGGAACAATGCCATTTACATGGTCATTACCCAAATCTGAACGACCGCGAATAGCTAAGATCACGACAAATGCCGTCATCGCGAAGCCGATTACAATTGCCGTCAATACCAAGGCCTGCGGTAGTGGATCTGCATACTCACTGCTATAACCAAGGACTGCAGCTTTGTTTAAGGTTAATCTACCCGATGCGAACAAAAACAAGTTGACCGCATAAGACAACATAGTTAAACCAAGAACAACAGGGAACGTTCTTGCTCGTAGAATCAAAAATACGCCACAGGCTACTAGTAAGCCCACGCACGATGCATAAAGCAATTCCATTAAATATTCACCTCTTCTTTGGGCGCATTTGCCGTTACTTTACCTAGGCTCGCCAAAATCATCAGCGTTGCACCTACCACGGTGATATAAACACCAAGGTCAAATGCGATGGCACTTGCCAACTCAGTTTTACCTACCAATGGGATATCAAAATAATCAAACCATGAGGTTAAGAATGGTTTGCCAAAGAACCAGCTTCCTACACCGGTTGCTAGAGAAATAGCGATACCCGTTGCGATAATCTTGCGGTAGTTGACATTAAAGCGCTCCGCAATCCAATTCGAACCATGGGCAATGTATTGTAAAATAAAGGCTATTGCTGTGATTAGGCCTGCGATAAATCCACCACCTGGTAGATTGTGGCCGCGCAAGAAAATATAAACTGAGACCAGCAATGCCAGAGGCAATAAGCTTTGCGAAATACTTGCCAGCAGTAATGGATATCTCTCTTTCGCCCAAGGTCTTCCTTCACTATCACTGCCAGGCATAAATAGTGGTAAGTTAATGAGCAACTTATAAATTCCCAGCGCCGCAATACCCAATACGGTAATTTCACCTAGCGTATCAAATCCACGGAAATCCACTAAGATAACGTTAACAACATTGGTCCCACCACCGCCAACTTTGGCGTTTGCAATAAAGAACTCAGAAATACTGTCTAGTGGTCTTGTGATTAAGGCGTAACTAATACTTCCAATGATCACACCAATCGCTGAAGCAATACCCATATCACGTAATACACGTATTGAACTAGACTCCTTCGGCGTTCTTTGTGGTAAGAAAAATAACGCAAGCATCAACAGAATAATGGTTACTACTTCTACCGTTAACTGAGTAAGCGCTAGATCCGGTGCTGAGAAGCGCGTAAAGGCAACCGACACCATAAGACCAACAACCGAAATCATCAGCAGTGCAACCATACGAGTACGATGCCAGATAACCGTGCCAATCGCTCCAATCATTAATAAACCAGCACCAATACCGTTATGCACATCAATTGGCGTCGGCTCCAAATTACCCACTAATTGTGACATTTCAAACAATGGCCAGCCTGCACTCACCAGCACAACAATAAACATCAGCATCAGATAACGCTGTAACGAACCATTTTCTATTGCGTTTACGCGCGCGCGACTCCAAGACACTATGTTGTACATAGTACGTTCAAAGGTTTTCTTAGCGTTCATTGGCGGTAATGAAGCTTGGAATTGGAATAGATATTTGCGCTGAGTATAAATTAATAAACCACCACATACCGCAAGGCCACTCATAAGTAGTGGTAAATTAAAGCCATGCCAAATAGCAACCTCAAAGGCCGGCGCAGCCTCCCCTAATACCGCACTTGATGCTGTTTTTAACATGCCATCGACGATAAAGTTAGGGAACATGCCGACTATCAAACATAAAGCAACCAAGATTTCGATTGGAAAACGCATATAGCGTGGCGCTTCATGTGGCTCCTTAGGTAAGTCAATTGGATCTCCGTTGAAGAATACGTCATGAATAAATCGCGCCGAATACGCAACAGAGAATGCTCCAGCGATTGTTGCCAAAATTGGAATTAACCACGACATAGAGCCCAAAAGTTGCTGGTGTAACGTCTCGGCAAAGAACATTTCTTTAGACAAGAAACCATTAAGTAGCGGCACCCCTGCCATCGCAGAAGCGGCAACCATCGCAAGCGTTGCAGTATAGGGCATAAAACGCCACATACCGTTGAGTTTACGCATATCACGAGTGCCTGTTTCATGGTCAATGATCCCCGTCGCCATGAATAAAGAGGCCTTAAATGTTGCGTGGTTAATAATATGGAAAACCGCCGCAACAGTCGCAAGCTCAGTGTCCAGACCTAGCAATAAGGTAATTAGGCCTAAATGACTAATCGTTGAAAACGCCAGAAGACCTTTTAGATCATGTTTAAATAACGCGATATAGGCACCAACGAGCAACGTCGCTAAGCCAGTTAAGCCAACGAGAATAAACCACAGCTCTGTACCCGCCAGCGCAGGATAAAAGCGCGCCAGTAAGAATATCCCAGCTTTCACCATAGTCGCAGAGTGCAAGTACGCACTTACGGGCGTTGGTGCAGCCATCGCATGCGGTAGCCAGAAATGGAATGGGAATTGCGCGGACTTGGTAAATGCGCCCAATAGTACAAGGATTAACGCCACTTCATATAATGCATGGGATTGAATAAGCTCACGACTCGATAAAATCACATCTAGGTTATAACTGCCTACAATATCTCCTATCAACATCAAGCCGGCAAGCAGTGCTAAGCCGCCACCGCCAGTGATCGCAAGTGCCATTTTAGCCCCTTTGCGGGCCTCTGACTTATGCCACCAATAGCTAATAAGTAAAAATGAACTAATGCTGGTAAGCTCCCAGAATAACCACAGCTGTAATACATTATTGGACATAACGATACCAAGCATGGCGGTCATAAAGAGCATTAAGTAAGCATAAAGTTTAGGCATGGAGTCATTGCTGCTAAGGTAGTATCTGGCATAGAAGATCACCAGCATACCAATGCCCAAGATCATGAAAACGAACAACAGCGCAAGACCATCCAGTCTAAACGCGATATTAATATCTAGAAGCGGGACCCATTCAAATGTGTACCGAATAGTCTCTCCTGCGAAAACGGCAGGGGCGAGATCAACAGCAAGTAAAATTGCCACTGCTGGCGCTACTAAGGTTATAGCAGTCGACTGATTACGAGAAAGCTTTCCCGTAAATGCAGAGATAAAACTGCCAATTAAGGATAGCAAGGGTATCCAAAATAAAGTCATAGATGAAACCTTTTATTTGCGTCGTTATGGCTCGTTTAGATTAATGCGACAACCCCCCTTCCAAGTTGGAGCGAACGGTACACATTAACCACACGTACATGAACCCTGTTATACTTGATTAGTGTTTGAGTTGTCTAGAGTTTCACTTTCTAGCTGATGCTATTTTAGCCAACCTTAACAAACTATTCAGAATAAGTTCAAAACTATTCAGCCGAATTAACCGCTATTTTATCTGCTAAACGTCTTGAATTCAGTACAGTTAACCACCTTTTACGGTAATTTTCATCTAACTTAATTGATTGATATTCCAGCAAAGAGTGACTGTTTGAGGGTTTATAGGAAGAAAGTTTACCTAACTCGCAGGTGCGACTCGGCACCCAATTGTTCGGTGCGTGGTCACCAACGTAAAGATTTGGTGCCTTTTGCCCTGAAGTCGCACAAAGCCACTTTGCTTTTTTAGCTGGTATTGGGTATTCATCTTCAAAGCCGCTAAAGTGCATAAGCTCATGTATCAGCGTATTGTAGGTGCTGGTGGCACTCAAAGTCATGTGCTTGCCGCTGACATTAGCAAGCCCTTTCGCTGCCATTAACACCAGATGATCGTATTTCGACAAGCTCTGATCGTGTCGTAAGTCACACATTGCAAATCCCCTTTGCGTCTTACAACTGAGTTTGTTCGCCGCATATATCGGTTTAGATAAGCAATATACGCCTTTGACTGGCTCTGGCTGTTCCTCATAAGCATGTTTAAGTGCTTGTAAACGCTGCAATCCATCTAAATCACTGGCGATTAGTGCAAGATTAAACTGACAAGACGCGCTTAAATGCTGAAGTTCTGAGAGCGATTGAAATTGTCTTAAGTAAGGATTATTCAAAAATGTCGTTACAGACTTTCCTTGCCACACCGCGAGCAACGAAGAGAGTTTTGGGTTTAACGCGTAGCGCTTTGAAAGCGCATAAAGCAAGTGATATCGACCAAGTGATACTAACTGTTCGGACACTTGCTGACGCTGCTGACGATTTAAACGGGACCAAGTATCGAGTAAAAGCAGCTTAGTGCTATTTTCCTCCTGAGCACTCAAACTGCGCTGTAACCGTTCAAACTCCCATTTTGGTTGCTTTAGGCCTGCAATGGCTTTTACTAATTGTGCACTTGCTTGTGAGGGTAATACCTCAAGCGCTGGTGCAATGGCAAAATAGCTATTTGGATTGGTGACGATAAGTGCTGATTTTTGCGCGATAGAGAGGTGTGCATAATTAGGGCTGCTTGAAAACAGCTGCCCTATAAGCATAAAAATAAAAAGGTGCTTAGCTCGCGTCTTGTTCGTCATTCAGTTGGGCAAGTAGATCAAGCTCAAGACGGGCGTATTTATGTTCTACAAACTCGTATACATTGGTTGCCAGTGCGAGCTTAAAATAGCTAATCGCAGAGGCTAAATCCCCTTGGGTCTGATATTGCTTAGCCAGATAAAAGTAGGCCTCACAGAGACGCTGTGCATACTCTTCTTGGGTGCTCACGCCCTCAGAGATCTGCGCAAGAAATGCTTCTTCAGATAAAGTACCCAAATACAGTGCAACTAACTGAGAGGACCACTCTTTAGGATCTAAAGCTTGGCTATTTGCCGCTAGTGTTTGTTTGGCAAGTACACCGTCTACTTGCTGCTGAGCAATATATAGCCACATAGCACGGTACGCATCTTTTGGAGCGCGCGCCAAAAAGGCTTCAAAATCTTTTATAGCTAAATCAGCTCGCTCGCCGTAATACAATGCGATACCACGATTTAAATAGGCATATTCATGTTGCTCGTCAAGCTCTAAAACGGCATCAAACATTTCATATGCCCGGCCATAGTTTTGCTCTAACGTTTGATGAATACCAAGAAAGTTATACACTTCCGCGAGATCTGGTTTAATTTTTACGGCTCGATTGAAATCAATGCGAGCAAGAGTTTGTAAGCCAATGCTATCGTACAACATGCCACGATTGTATAGCAGCTGTGCGCGTTGTTCATTTGCCATATCTGGTTGCAAAAGTAACTCGTTAAATCGAGCAATGGCAATTTCATTACGGAAATTGGCTTGAAGTGGTACTGCAAGCGGAACATTTACAATGTTTTTAGTGGCCTCTGGCTGCGTGCTTTTACATCCTACCAACCCCATTAGCACTAATGGCACAACTATTTTCGCTAACTTCATTTCCTTCCTCATTCAATGGCATTTGCTCGTTTAGAGTCTTTGCGCAGGTATACCAACAATCTGATTATGTAACCTGAGGTTTGGATAAGGAATGTTCCAACTCATTGTTGCTAAAGCACAACTTAGTTTTCTCCTTGTCTAGCCAGAGAGTTTTAGGGAAAACAAGGCGAATTTACGCACCAATAGCTGGCTATTGGAAGTGNNACGCAGTTAGCGCTAAAACTNTTCTGCTAGAAAGGCATTAATTATCCGCAGCTCAGGTTATGTACTATAACTTTGCCTAGTTCTCTATTGACCAGATAAACTCAGTTTTGTTTCATCATTTTGAGTCAAACAGCATTAAAGCATAAAAAAAGGGGCTATTCAGCCCCTTTACACTTCTATTCTATGCAAAGCCTTGCAGAGATTACTCAGCGCCCTCTTCTTTAGGCTGCTCAGCTTTTTTCTCTTGTGCTTCTTTGATACTTAAGCGAACACGGCCTTGGCGGTCAACTTCAAGTACTTTAACTTTCACTTCTTGACCAACAGATAAGTGATCTGAAACGTTATTTACGCGCTCTTCACTGATTTGTGAGATGTGCACTAGGCCATCTTTACCAGGAAGTACGTTTACAAACGCACCGAAGTCTACGATACGGATAACTTTACCAGTGTAAAGCGTACCAACTTCAAGCTCTGCTGTAAGCGCTTCGATACGTGAAATAGCAGCTTGTGCACTATTACCATTCGTTGCAGCGATCTTGATAGTACCGTCGTCTTCAATTTCAATCGTTGTATCTGTTTCTTCAGTAAGCTGGCGAATTGTTGCACCACCTTTACCGATAACTTCAGCAATCTTCTTCGCAGGGATCTTCATAGTGTAGATACGTGGAGCGAACTCAGATAGCTCTTCAGAAGGTGCAGAAATCGCTTGATCCATCACACTTAGGATGTGTAGACGCGCTGCTTTCGCTTGGCGAAGCGCGATCTGCATGATTTCTTTGGTGATACCTTCAATCTTGATATCCATTTGTAGTGCAGTTACACCGTTTGCTGTACCCGCTACTTTAAAGTCCATATCACCTAAGTGATCTTCATCACCAAGGATGTCAGAAAGTACGACGAAATCTTCGCCTTCTTTTACCAGACCCATCGCGATACCAGCAACTGAGGCTTTAACTGGAACACCAGCGTTCATTAGCGCAAGTGAAGTACCACATACTGATGCCATTGAAGATGAACCGTTTGATTCAGTGATTTCTGATACTACACGTACTGAATATGGGAATTCAGCCAGTGTTGGCATTACTGCCGCAATACCACGCTTGGCTAAGTTACCGTGGCCGATTTCACGACGCTTAGGAGACCCTACAAAACCCGTTTCACCTACACAGAATGGAGGGAAGTTATAGTGAAGCATAAAGTGATGCTTGTGAGTACCAGTTAAGTCGTCTAGCATCTGCGCGTCACGCTCAGTACCAAGAGTTGCTGTTACAAGTGCCTGAGTTTCACCACGAGTAAAGATTGCAGAACCGTGAGTACGTGGCAGTACACCCGTCATCACGTCTAGCGCACGAACCATATCTGGTTCACGACCGTCGATACGTTTTTCGCCAGCAATGATACGGCTACGNTTCTCAAGTGAGCTGAATGTTTTACCTACCACTTGCTCGTCTAGTGACTCGCCTTCAGCAACTTCAGCGCCTAGCTTTTCAATGACTTCTGCTTTTGCTTCAGAAAGTGCTTCTTTACGTGCAACTTTGTCAGTAATACGGTAAGCATCACCTACTTTTTGCTCTGCAATTGCAGCGACTTTTTCAGCTAGTGTTAAATCTTTTTCAGGTGCAGTCCAATCCCATGCTGCTTTACCAGCTTCAGCACGGAATTCTTCGATTGCTTTAATGATAGCTTGTGATTGCTCATGACCGTATACAACAGCGCCAAGCATTTCTTCTTCAGTTAACACTTCAGCTTCTGATTCAACCATTAGTACTGCGTTTTCAGTACCAGCAACAACTAGGTCAAGCTTACTTGTCTCTAGCTCTTTTAACGTAGGGTTAAGTACGTATTGACCGTCGATGAAACCAACGCGCGCCGCACCTAGCGGACCATTGAATGGAATGCCTGAGATAGCTAATGCTGCTGAAGTACCAATCAAAGCAACGATATCAGGTTGGATCTCAGGGTTTACAGAAACCACTGTCGCGATAACCTGAACTTCGTTTACAAAGCCGTCTGGGAATAGAGGGCGAATTGGGCGGTCGATAAGACGAGCTGTTAATGTCTCACCGTCTGAAGGACGACCTTCACGCTTCAAGAAACCACCAGGAATACGACCCGCAGCGTACATTTTTTCTTGGTAGTTAACCGTTAGTGGGAAAAAGTCTTGGCCAGGAGCCGCTTCTCTTCTTCCTACAACAGTAACAAGTACCGAAGTATCACCAATGCTTGCAAGTACTGCGCCGTCAGCTTGACGTGCGATAGCACCTGTCTCTAGAGTCACTGTGTGCTGACCTAGTTGAAATTCTTTAATAATTGCTTGCACAATATTTTCCTTACTAAATTGTTTTCAACGTCAACGGGGACCAATCACAGTCTTAAATAAACTCACCATAATTTACTTAAGCACTACAATTGGAAATCCGATTGACGCTTGTTTAAAAGTATTTTTAAACGGCTGTAAGTATACTGATAGAACAGCCACAAAAAAAGGGGCTAATTAGCCCCTTTTTTACTGTTGGATAAATTTCCAACAAGAAATCAAAAATATTAGCGACGTAGGCCAAGCTCTTTGATTAGTGCAGCATAACGGTCAACGCTCTTGCCCTTTAGGTAGTCAAGAAGGTTACGACGTTGGCTAACTTTACGTAGAAGACCACGACGTGAGTGGAAATCTTGCTTGTGGTTAGCGAAGTGACCTTGTAACTTGTTGATGTCAGCAGTTAGAAGTGCAACTTGTACTTCTGGTGAACCTGTATCACCTTCTGCACGTGCGAACTTTGCTACGATTTCTGCTTTTTCTTGATTGCTTAGTGACATAATAACTCCAAAATAAGTTTAGTAATGCTTCAGCCGATCACTAATTCAGCCAAAGCGGAAGCTGGCGGATTATACCAGCATAAACTCCCCTTGCATAGGAAGATTTTATTGTGATTCCGGCTGAGCGGACGATAGCGCGCGTTTTGCTTTCAATAACCCTTGTGGATTACGCTCACCAATCCCAACAAACTTGCCATCAGCAACCACTTTAACAATACCATCTGGTAAATTTTCGACGGCAACGGTTTGCCCATGACCAAAAGCAACACCTTGATCAGCGCTAATATCAACAACGCTCAAGTCGACCAAAGCGGTATCCATCGGCAACAATAAATCATCGAGATAAGTCGAAGGCGCAACTTCTTCCGCTTTTGCTTTCTCAAGTAACGCTTCTAGCTCGACTAAGGTAGTCATTTTGTCGCTAGGGTAATGACCAACTTCACTACGGTGTAACATAATGACATGCGCACCACAGCCAAGCTTCTCCCCCAAATCATCGACTATCGTACGAATATAAGTGCCCTTAGACACATGCACCGTCATTTGAATTTGTTGAGTTTGCTCATCATATTCGTCTAACGTAATACGATAAACAGTAATCTTGCGACATTTTCGCGGTACTTCGATGCCTTCACGGGCATATTTGTATAGCGGTTGGCCCTGATATTTGAGCGCCGAATACATCGAAGGGTACTGATCAGACTCCCCCAAGAAGCTGGCAATTTCTTGCTCTAGCTGCTCAAGTGTTACATTTACTGATCGCGTTTCAACAATTTCACCATCAGAATCTGATGTCGTCGTGCGCTCACCCAGCTGCGCTCTCACCACGTAGGTTTTGTCAGTATCAAGCAAAAACTGGGTAAACTTAGTCGCTTCACCAAAGCAAATAGGCAACATACCTGTTGCCAACGGATCCAAAGCACCGGTGTGGCCCGCTTTTTGAGCGAAATAAATGCCCTTTGCTTGCTGTAGTGCTTTGTTAGAAGAAATACCTTGCGGTTTATTTAATAACAGAATGCCGTCGATCGCACGGCCTTTGGTGCGGCGCGCCATTACTCTTCCTCTTGGTCTTTATCTCCAGACTCAGGACCACGCTTTGCGTTGTCTTCTCTGATCACAGAGTCAACCAAGTTAGAAATACGCATACCTTCCATTAGGGAGTTATCAATAACAAATTTAAGCTCAGGCATGATACGCGCACGGATACGCTTGCCAAGAAGCGAGCGAATATAACCGGTTGCTTCATTCAGAATGGCCGCACTTTGCTTAGTTTTGTCTTCATCACTCGTATTCAACACAGTAATGAATACTTTTGCATAAGAAAGATCGCGTGATACCTCAACAGCTGACACTGTTACCATACCCAATCTTGGATCTTTAATTTCGCGCTGTAGGATCACCGCAATTTCTTTTTGAATTTGCTGTGCTACGCGATCTGTACGAGAAAATTCTCTCATTTTCACCACTTAAAATTTCAAAATCTATGAGATCACAAATGGGGGCTAGTGCCCCCATCTCAAGTATTTTAATAACTTACAATTAAAGCGTACGCTCTACCTGTACAGTTTCAAATACTTCGATTTGGTCACCGACTTTAACGTCGTTGTAGTTCTTAACACCGATACCACATTCCATACCGCTACGAACTTCAGCAACGTCATCTTTAAAGCGACGTAGTGACTCAAGCTCACCTTCGTAAATAACAACATTATCACGAAGTACACGGATTGGCGCACTACGTTTAACCACACCTTCAGTTACCATACAACCTGCAACAGCACCGATCTTAGGCGACTTGAACACGTCACGAACTTCAGCAAGACCAATGATCTCTTGCTTAAATTCTGGTGCAAGCATCCCCGTCATTGCTTGTTTTACTTCTTCGATTAGGTTGTAGATAACGCTGTAGTAACGTAAGTCTAGGTTCTCAGTATCAATAACTTTACGTGCCGAAGCGTCCGCACGTACGTTAAAGCCAACCATAATAGCGTTAGAAGCCGCTGCAAGTGTTGCATCCGTTTCAGTAATACCACCAACACCAGAGCCTACGATCTTCACTTTAACTTCATCTGTAGACAGTTTAGTCAATGAATCAGCGATTGCTTCGATAGAACCTTGAACGTCTGCTTTCAGTACGATGTTCACTTCAGATACGTCGCCTTCAGTCATGTTAGAGAACATGTTCTCAAGCTTCGCTTTCTGCTGACGAGCAAGCTTCACTTCGCGGAACTTACCTTGACGGTATAGTGCCACTTCACGTGCTTTACGCTCATCACGAACTACTGTCGCTTCGTCACCAGCAGCTGGTACGCCAGAAAGACCTAAGATCTCTACTGGAATTGAAGGACCCGCTGATTTAATGTCTTTACCGTTTTCGTCTTTCATCGCGCGAACACGACCATATTCAAGGCCACAAAGTACGATATCACCTTGGTTTAGGGTACCTGATTGAACAAGTACAGAAGCGATTGGACCACGACCTTTATCAAGACGAGATTCGATTACCACACCAGACGCCATACCTTCTTTAGAAGCTTGTAATTCTAATAGCTCAGATTGCATTAAGATAGCTTCTAGTAGCTCATCAATACCAAGACCAGTCTTAGCTGAGATATGAACAAACTGCGTTTCACCACCCCAGTCTTCTGGGATTACGTCTAGTTGAGCAAGCTCATTCTTAACGCGGTCAGGGTCAATACCTTCTTTATCCATTTTGTTCACAGCAACGATAAGTGGTACTTCAGCCGCTTTCGCGTGTTGTACCGCTTCTTTCGTCTGAGGCATTACACCATCGTCCGCTGCAACAACAAGTACAACGATGTCGGTTGCTTTCGCACCACGAGCACGCATCGACGTAAACGCCGCGTGTCCAGGAGTATCTAGGAAAGTGACCATGCCACTGTCCGTCTCAACATGGTAAGCACCGATATGCTGAGTAATACCACCGGCCTCGCCGTCAGCAACTTTTGCTTTACGAATGTAGTCAAGCGTTGACGTTTTACCGTGGTCAACGTGACCCATTACCGTTACTACCGGCGCTCGTGGCTCAAGAGAACCTTCTTCACTGCGGTCATTTAGTACTTTTTCTTCCAGCTCGTTTTCTTTCACTAGAATAACTTTGTGACCCATTTCTTCTGCCACTAGCTGCGCAGTTTCTTGATCGATAACTTGGTTAATGGTAACCATGTCACCCATCTTCATCATTGTCTTAACAACTTCAGCGCCTTTAACTGCCATACGAGAAGCAAGTTCTGCAACAGTGATAGTTTCACTGATACGTACTTCTTGTTTCACTTCTGCCGCTGGCTTTTGGAAACCATGCTGTAATGAAGTTGGCGCTTTTAAGCGACCTTTTTTGCCTTTCAGCCTCTTCGCATTCGCTTCTGCTGCTTCTTCTTTCGCACTTGGCTTTTTCTTCTTCTTACGACGTGCGCTTTTCTCTTCACGTGCGTCAGACTCATCTTCCGCTTCACGAGCGTAAGTAGAAGTTGTTAGGTGGTGATCAGCACTTTCTTCTCGACGAAGACGCTCTTCTTCTTCCGCCTTCCAACGTGCTTCGTTTTCTTCCGCTAGACGACGAGCTTCTTCCGCTTGACGTTCTGCTTCTTCTTCTGCCTTTTTCAGGGCTGCCGCTTCTGCTTCTTGACGCAGACGCTCAGCTTCTTGACGTTCTTTAATTTGTTGCGCGCTATCCACTTCTTTACTCTGCTTATCTTTGGCTTGACGTTCAGCATCCGCTTGTCGCTTTGCCTCTTCTTTAGCTTTGCGCTCGGCTTCCTCATCGGCCTTGCGTTCCGCTTCTTCGCGCGCGTTGCGCTCAGCTTCTACTTTGGCCTGTTGCTCTGCTTGTTGCTGAGCCATTAACTCTGCTTCTTTGCGCGCAGCTTCCTCTGCAGCTAAGCGTTCTTGCTCTTTTTGCTGCTCGATTGCGCTCTTTTTAACGTAAGTGCGCTTCTTACGGACTTCTACAGATACAGACTTTGCTTTACCAGATGAGTTAACACTTAACGTGCTTTTACTCTTACGCTGTAGAGTCATACGCTCAGGACCGGTTGAACCAATGCCACCGTGTTGCTTGCTTAGGTGATCAAGCAACGTCGCCTTTTCGGATTCAGTAACTTGGTCGCCCTCGGCTTTGGTGATCCCTGCATCTTTTAACTGTTGTAGTAATTTATCAACAGTTGTACCAATACTCTCGGCTAGTTTGTTAATGCTCACTTCTGCCATACGTGATGTTACCTCCGTTAATAAATTACTCTTCGCTGAACCAGCAAGTGTTACGTGCAGCCATGATTAACTCACCAGCTTGCTCTTCTGATAACTCAGAAATTTCAACTAAGTCATCAATACCTTGCTCTGCAAGATCTTCAAGCGTAACGATACCTTTGCTAGCAAAAACAAAAGCGGTATGACGCTCAAGCCCTTCAAGTGCTAGTAGGTCTTCTGCAGGTTCTGCATTTTCTAAACTCTCTTCATCGCGAAGTGCTTTTGTAGTCAGTGCATCTTTTGCACGGTTACGTAGCTCCTCAACGGTTTCTTCATCTAGACCGTCGATTTCTAAAAACTCAGCTACTGGCACATAAGCCACTTCTTCCAGTGAAGAGAAACCTTCGTTAATCAGTAATGCTGCAAAATCATCGTCGATGTCTAGGTTTTCAGTGAACAGATTAACCAATTTATCTGATTCTTCCGAGCTCTTACGCTCCATCTCTTCCACTGTCATCACGTTTAGTTCCCAACCAGTAAGTTGGCTAGCTAAACGTACGTTTTGACCATTACGACCAATCGCTTGCGCTAGGTTGTCAGCTTCAACTGCAATTTCCATCGTGCGCGTATCTTCATCCATTACAATTGAAGCTACTTCAGCCGGTGCCATTGCGTTGATTACAAACTGTGCTGGGTTATCATCGTAAAGTACGATATCAACACGCTCACCGCCAAGCTCTGAAGACACAGCTTGTACACGTGCGCCACGCATACCAACACATGCACCTACAGGGTCGATACGCTTGTCGTTTGATTTTACAGCGATTTTAGCACGAGAACCAGGGTCACGTGCTGCGCCTCTAAGCTCAATCATTTCTTCGCCGATTTCTGGAACTTCAATACGGAATAGCTCCATCAACATTTCAGGCTTAGAACGCGTAACAAACAGCTGTGCACCACGCGCTTCAGGCTTCACTTCATATAGTAGACCACGTACACGATCTCCTGGACGGAAGCTTTCGCGTGGTAACATGTCTTCACGATAAATTACCGCTTCAGCATTGTTACCAAGGTCGATAACGATAGCGTCACGCGTTGCTTTTTTAACAACACCTGTCACTAGCTCGCCTTTTTGATCTTTATATGCATCAACAACTAATGCGCGCTCAGCTTCACGTACTTTTTGTACGATTACCTGTTTCGCCATCTGTGTGGTGATACGGTCAAATTTAATTGATTCGATCTGCTCTTCAACGTAATCACCTAACTGAATATCAGGCTCATCCACTTGCGCCGCTTCAATCGTGATTTCCGCATATGGGTTTTCTAGTGAACCGTCTTCTTGTGGCTCAACCGCTTTCCAACGACGGAAAGTATCGTACTCGCCCGTTTTACGGTCAATAGTCACGCGTACTTCGATTTCACCGCCGTGCTTCTTTTTTGTTGCTGTCGCTAGTGCGAACTCTAATGCTTCAAAAATCTTTTCTCTTGGGACCGCTTTTTCATTGGAAACAGCTTCTGCCACCAACAATATTTCTTTTGCCATAGGTAATGCCTCGCTTGCCCTTGTCCTTCGCACTCAAAGTTAGAATTTTGCGATGATATTGGCACGCTCAATGTTGCTCAACATCAAGATGAAATCCTGAGCGTCAACTTTTAACGTGATCATATCGCCATTAACTGCTACTAAGTCGCCTTTAAAATTACGGCGACCTTCTTGCGGAAGTTTAGTACGCAAACGCACCTCCTCTCCCACTGCTGCTTCATAGTGAGCTTGTTTGAATAATGGTCTGTCAACACCAGGAGAAGATACTTCCAAACTATATTCGTTCGTAATCGGGTCTTCGACATCTAAAATTGCACTAACTTGACGACTTACTTCCGCACAGTCATCTACATTAATGCCGTTTTCATGATCGATATATACACGAAGTGTAGAATGACGACCAGCTTGCACAAACTCAAGACCGAGTAATTCAAAGCCACACGCAGCAACTGCAGGCTCCAACATTTCGGTCAAATCTTGCTCGAGTTTTGACACAGAACTCCTCCATACAAACAAAAAAAGGGCCTAAAGCCCCAAATCATAGCTGCTTGATCTTGGGCTCAGAATACACCTTGCGCCAGATACAACAACGCCCCGAACCAAGCGGGGCGTCACACGAATAACAAACTGTGTGGCCAAAGGCCGTGCTTGGTTTGCGAGCTATCTCAGCCAAATTAATCATCAACTTAAACAAAAAAGCTGATGCTTAAACGCAAAACGCGCATTACAAGGAATGCGCGAAATCAAAGAACTCAATCTTTAACTTGGTTGCGGGAGCCGGATTTGAACCGACGACCTTCGGGTTATGAGCCCGACGAGCTACCAGGCTGCTCCANAACACATAAAATTGTTTTACTTCTACTTTTCAAAGAAGTGGAAGTCGGATTTGAACCGACGACCTTCGGCACTTCACAAAATCAAGCGCCCGACCATCTATCAAGCAACTTCATTCTACACCGAAACATAAAATTGTTTTACTTCTACTTTTCAAAGAAGTGGTAATCGGATTTGAACCGACGACCTTCGGTACTTTACCAAATCAAGCGCCCGACCATCTATCGAGCCACTCCATTCTACACCGAAACATAAAATTGTTTTACTTCTACTTTTCAAAGAAGTGGTAATCGGATTTGAACCGACGACCTTCGGTACTTTACCAAATCAAGCGCCCGACCATCTATCGAGCCACTCCATTCTACACCGAAACATAAAATTGTTTTACTTCTACTTTTCAAAGAAGTGGNCATCTCAAAAATGCCCTTTTAATGGACGATCCATTGCCCATGCTTAAAGGCTATTATACTGAAAAACGAAAGTCTCAGTCCAATTGCCTAAATATGCTGCGTATTATAGAGACAGTATGCCTAGATAGCAACCTTGATTTAGAACTATCTTCTGACGTTTCAGCTCATTGTTGGGATGCAATCAGGTATTTTACTTTTCACATACAACACCATGACGCCCTACTCATCGGTCCAGTTTAGTTTCCTTCCATTTTCTTCCATTTTTTTGTAACAAAAAAGAAATATTTGATCCATAATTGGGGACAATAAAATCACAAAAGAAAGGAAAGCCAAATGAGAACGATTGTAAAATCAAGCAAATTGACAGCGCTGTCTATACTTAGTTTCGAAGCGTTTGCAACGCAATGTGAATCGGCTGGACCGCAAACACCGAGAGATATTGATAGTTTGCAAGGTCACAACAAAAGGGTTTTTGCTATGGCTCCACCAAAAGAAAAACTCAATCTATGTAATATCCATTTTCACAAAAATGCAGAACATAAAGCCAAAGACTTCTCTGTCGCTTCCAATGACCCGAAGTATGGTGGATTCCAATGTAATGCAACTGCAAATCTTACCTCAGCAGAGCTTGCTCCTGTAGAAGATAAAGTATGTAACAATGTAAAGCCGGGCGATACAATTGAAGTACACTGGGTTCATAGCTCTTGTAATGTAAAACCCGGTCCGACACTCGGAGCTTGCTTAAATGACAGCTGCGCCAACCCCAATCTACGCGTCGAAACTCAGGTGTTTTTGGTAGTTAATGATGAGAATGCGCAAGACTTCACTGAGCTTGATTATCAAGGCCAAGTTGGCGGCTATCATCAAGCTGGTGTTCTACCAAGCAATACAGGCAAACCAGTTGAGTTTTTAGGTTCAACCACAGGACCTAGCTATAACAACCAACAGTGTTCACCTTTACAAGTAAGCTGGAGTGTGCGCCCAAGCTGTGCCAAAGTTGATATTAATAGTCTCGCGCGTTGGTGTAAAAACAATGCTTTTGAAGAGGACCATGCTCATAACATTCGTAAACTCGTGACAGATCCACAGTTACTTTCACCAATTAAGCACTAATATTTTTTAAATAAACGTAGGCCGTTGCTTAATATCGGCCTACTATAGCTAGATTCAGCATATTGAAATCCAATTAACTGCTGCAATGTAAGAAAAATCTCACAAAAAAATTTAAAAGGTCTCGCATTTTAAAAAAACAGCTATACTCAATCTTAGGCTATTTGTTTTTGAGCAAAGGATCCGCTCTTCATCAGTTTGAAGAGGCGTCTATGAGTATTACTCCCTATCAATATCAACTTTTAACTCAAACGCTTGCGAGTATTCGTCCGAATTTCCATGGCTTTTGTACTTCTTGGCACAATCAAATCCAACATTACGATTTGCGCATGCAAATTCCAACAAATGTGGGGCAACTCATAATCTGGGAGCATCAAATATTTGATTTTGTGCAAAATTGTGTGATGCGTATCCCACAGCAGTCAAACTTATTACGTTACCTACAAAAACAACGCGGCACACTGTTGTTTATGGGAGCATCAGAAAAAGATATCAGTGTCTTGTTGTTTACCTTTACAGCAACGCTAAAAAGTCATCTTGGCAGAAATTTTGCCGCGGCAGCAAAAAATGCTTGGAACAAAGCACTGCTACTCATCGAAAATATGCTGCGCTTTGAATTATTCAAGAAAACAAATATTGTTGGTCTGCAGGAGTTCAGAAGAGCGCAGCAACAAGCAAACTAATTAGAGCTGCTAAGCGAAGAAATAGCGGCAACCACTAAACATCAATCTAAGACCAAAGTCATGCTGAGATTACAAAACCAAACTCTGCGTGACTTCTAGTTTTTAGCTTATTAGACTTTCACAAAATCTATATAGGAAGTGATAAAATGCTAAGAACGATTGCCTTTGCGTCTACTATGGTCGCCTCACTTACTGCATGCGATATGCTAGAAGACTCTAAAGCCCAAATCGAGGCACAATACTTATCTGAACATCAAGAGCTACAACAAGTGGTTGAGCAGATCCGTAATAAAGGAATTGAGTCAGTACAAGCATCAGCAGAGGTAGGTAGTGTTGCAGCTTGCGTTGCAAATAATCTGGATGCCGATCCGATGGGTTCGCTTATTGCGATTGAAGGCGCATTGCAAGACAGTGCAAATTTAAGCGACTTACTCAATTCTATTTCTCGCATAAGTCAGCAGGAAATTTCCATCGAACAATTTCCTGATTTGCTTCAGCAAGGTGCTGATACAGTTAGATATTTAAGAACTTTGCTCGAGCAGTATGATTTGGCGGAACTAAAACAGCAAGCGAGCCACTTACTTGAGCAAGGCCAAACCAAAACACAAGACGTTGGTGCCCATCTGCGTACATTGATAGAATCTTGCCAAACTAACTGAGCAATTTAGCTGATTGTTACGTATAGAGTCTTATTCGTTCATGACTGTTAAGAATAAACGTGAAAGTAGGACTCTATTTATTTGAAAACGACTGCCGCCTTAGTGATAACCCCGCACTTACAACACTGGCGTCTCAAGTTGATACACTTATCTGCATTTATCTACCCACTATAAACCTTTGGACGGCTCGCAAAGCGCAGTGCTCAACTTCTTTTGCCGTCGAATGTTATCGCAATCAGACGCTCAACGCCTTGCATCAATCACTAACGTCACAACAACAGAAGCTGTATATGCTACCTGACACAGCTCAGCTCAAAGCACTGACTGAGATTATTCATACACAGCAGGTAACTCATATTGGCCGCGCAGCTCATCCAGGATTCGATGAACAAAAGCTTTGGTTAAAATTACAAGATAACTTTCCTTACATTCAATACGTTAGCGCTTATTCTAGTACGCTGTTTGAACCAGATACACTACCACTCAAAATCAGTGAACTGCCACCGAGCTTTACGCCATTTCGCAAAGCTGTAGAGGAAATTGAACCTAATTCACCTATTGCAACCGCTAAGCTTCCACCAAGACCGAAGCGGGTTTTAGATTTAGCTGAATTTAAAGCAAACTCTTCATACAGCATCAAAGTAGCCGCAGGCGAAGCGCAAGCCCAGCAACAGCTACAACAATACTTCCAAACAGATGCGGCTCTCAAATACAAAGAAACTCGAAATGCCTTGTTCGGTGAGCATTTTTCCACTCGGTTTAGTCCAATACTTGCTTCTGGCGCTATCAGTCCTAGACAGATCAAGCAATCACTTACTCAATTTGAGGAGCAAAGAGGCGCAAATGAATCAACCTATTGGATTTGGTTTGAACTGTTGTGGCGTGAGTACTTTCATTGGTATGCCCTAAAACATCAACACACGCTATTTTGCTTTTCAGGCGTCAAAGCCAAAACACCAAAAACCAGTTTCTATCCAGAGCGCTTTTTAAAGTGGTGTCAAGGTCGAACGCCCAACGCGCTGGTCAATGCCATTATGCACGAATTAACTAAAACCGGTTGGATTTCAAATAGAGCAAGACAGATAGCAGCAAGCTACTGTGTTAACGAGCTACAGCTAGATTGGCGCTATGGCGCCGCTTTTTTCGAGCAACACCTGATCGATTATGACGTTGCGGCAAATTGGGGAAATTGGCAGTATATCGCTGGTGTTGGAGCGGATCCTCGTGGCGGTCGCCATTTCAATATCACAAAGCAACAAGCACTATTTGATCCAAACGGTGAATATATAAAATTGTGGCAAGGAGAAGCCAATCTACAACTCGACAGCCAAGATCATGTTGGTTGGCCTTTGGAAGACAACTAATGACATCACAAAAACCTCAATATAAAGGCCTCAGATTAATTCTTGGCGACCAACTCAACGCCAAACATAGTTGGTTTGCTGATGACAAAGCAGAGTATCTTTATCTGATAGTAGAACTTAAACAAGAGACCAACTACACCAAACACCACATACAAAAAATATGTGCTTTCTTCAAAGCCATGGAGAATTTTGCCATCGCGCTAGATAAAGCAGGATTCCATGTGCTATATCTCACCCTCGATGAGACTCTGGCATATTCGGATCTCCCCGCTTTAATCGCTCATTTATGTGATAAATATCAGGTGTCTAGTTTTGACTATCAACGGCCTGATGAATATCGCTTACTTAAGCAAATGATGGAGTTAACGTTCGACCATTTACAGGTTCGTTGCTATGACACTGAGCATTTTTTAGTCCCATACGAAGAGCTAGGTGACTACTTAACGCCAGGAAAACACACCACAATGGAGTTTTTTTATCGCAAGCTCAGGCGCCGTTTTAATGTATTAATGGACGACGGTGAACCGCTTGGCAAGCAGTGGAATTTCGACAGTCAAAACCGTAACAAGCTCAAGCAAAAAGATATCGACGCTATCCCACAACCTCTTTGTTTTACCAACGATGTCAGTGACATTGTAGAGCGGATTGAGCGGCATAAAGTGAAGACCATTGGTAACAGCGAAAAATCATTGCTGTGGCCGACTACCCGTGCGCAAGCTCAAGATCTTTTGGCCTTTTTCTGTGAACACCTATTGCCTTCGTTCGGTCAATTTCAAGATGCAATGACCTGTAAAAGTGTCGACAAATGGACATTGTATCACTCACGACTCTCTTTTGCGCTCAATGCAAAGATGCTTCACCCCAAACACGTTATCGACACTGCTATCGCAGCATACCAAGACAACTCACAAATTGATATTGCGCAAATTGAGGGGTTTGTTAGGCAAATATTGGGCTGGCGAGAATATATCAGAGCAGTTTATTGGCTCAATATGCCAGACTACCGCCATAAAAATTACTTGCTTGCTCAGCGTAACCTACCGAGCTATTTTTGGCATGGAGAAACGAAGATGCGCTGTCTAAGTGAAGCCATCACTCAAAGCTTAGATTACGCCTACGCTCACCACATTCAAAGATTAATGGTCACGGGAAACTTTTGCCTGTTGACTGGAATTCACCCAGTTCAAGTGGATGAATGGTATTTAGGTATATACATCGACGCCATTGAATGGGTAGAAATGCCGAACACGAGAGGCATGACACAATTTGCTGATCACGGCATAGTAGCAACTAAACCCTACGCTGCAAGCGGTAATTACATGCAAAAAATGAGTGATTACTGCCAACACTGCCACTACGACGTCAAGCAAAAATCTAGTGATGATGCCTGTCCACTAAACAGCCTTTATTGGCACTTTATGCACCGCCATGAGGATAAGTTTGCCAATAACCACCGTATTGGTATGATCTATCGAAATTGGCAAAAACAAGATGAGAAAACACGGCAAGAGGTGCTCGCAAGGGCTCAGTGGTGTTTAGATAACATTGAGCAACTTTAGGCTACGCTCGCATGTAGCCTTAACATTAAAAGAGGCGCCAACGCCTTTTTTTGGTTTTTACTTTGTGAACCCAATTCACCTCAATAGTGGTCACAGCTAGCACATCTCGAGACTGCTTTGAGATGAGCTCATAGCTCAAACTTTCATCCGAACTAAAGTCTAGCTCATATTTAAAAGTATCCGCTTTGGCCCAACACTGGAGGATCTTTTTCGACAAGCTCTCTCGAATGCAATAGTCCCCCTCCGTCGGTGCATTTACCGTTACTTTGACGTCCGCATAACAAGTCCTCCCTTGATTCAGGGCAACACACTTACTCGGTACAGCATGAAGTATTCCCACTGAGTTAGTTTCTTCGGCGCGGAGCTGATGGCTCAACAAAATCCCCAGAAACAACACTGTCCATGTGATTAATTTAGAAGACATATTTCACCCCAGTAAAGAATACTCTGGCGTGGCGAGAGCGAACTAAGGGGCTATTTAACGAATCTTGAGAACCAACTAACCACGATGCGCCTGTGCTAAACACCCAATTTTCTGCAATTGGATAATTTAGTTGCATCTGCACAAACGTCGAGGCCGAAGCACCAGGTTTATAGGGAGTCAAATAGTCATTGACTTCAGCTTCTGAAACACCATAGAAGTAATTATAAAAATTACTAGAATAATAGTTAGCGCCAAAGTTAAGCCATAAATCCCAGTTCCTCAATTCAAAGTTACGTGTCGCTTCGAAGTGAAAAACCCAACCGTTTGTATCACCAAAAACATCGTAGACTATTTCAGCAATAGCAAGAAATTCACCGATATGGCGATAATAGGAAAAGCCCATTGAGTTATCTTGCTCGCGTTTACGAATGCCTCTTAGCTCAGGTACCACATCGTTGGTATCGTAGTAACCGCGTTCAGAAAAAGGCAACATATAACTGCCATAAATGGCATCAATTCCCCATTCACCATTGTTGATAATTTGGTAGCCAACATCCGAGCCGCCAAAGAAATCTCCTGAGTGGGTATTCAAGTAAAAGTTTTTATACTCTATCTTTGCATCGACTAGAAAAGTACCATGTTTGAATGTCGAGTCCGTCCCAATCAAAGCAGGCATTGTCATATCAACATAAAAGGCACCAACACTCAGCTGCCAAGCAAACTTGTCATCAAGCTCGTCACTTTGTTCTTCGCAAATTCCATAAAACGGTAACAATAAACTGATTATTATAAGTAGTTTTTTCATAGTTCCATTCGTTTCGTTTAGCGCAGATATGCCTAAATTCTTCCCGAGATCATACCTGACCCATTTGTGACCAACAAGCATCTTCTCCAATTTTTAACCCAAACATAATTTAACTTTATTTTAATGAAAATTTCACATAAATTATGTGAAATAACGTACTTTGCTTTAAACAGAAAAATTCGCGTTCACATAAATTAAAATTAATAGAGGCAACTCATGAAAAAATATTTATTCCCTTTGGCGTTGGTAGTCGCAACAGGTCAAAGCCACGCATTTAGTCAAGAGACTCATAAGCGTATCGTAATCGACGCTGTGAACTACATGGCGCAAAACCCGGCGACAACACAATATGCAAAACTACAAGCCTACGCTCAAGCTAACGGTATGTCTGTATCGGAGCTTGCCAACTTACTAGGTCAAGCGGCTTATGACGTCGATGATTTTGAAGATACATTTTTTTGTGGTGCCATTACTGGTGACTGTGTACAAGCGCCGCTTTGGGGTGCGGCTGAAAGCATCGTGAAATACACAAGTTATTGGCACTTTCAGAATCACACTCAAGGTGCTGATACTCACGGCAATGACTTCGGTGGTTACAATTATCAAAAACTTACCGTATCAGGCTCTGTTGATTCCATGGCGGCCACTTGGCTGAAAGGCGATTATTTAGACGATGGTCATGGCGGCGAAACTGGATGGTTTAGCGCTGATGATACTGAATACGATAGTTATGGGATCACAGAAGAACACTATCGTATTGATAGTCACTCAACGTACAGCATGTACGATGATTTTGAAGAAATGCCTTTTCAACCGATTGACAACTTAGGTCAGTATTGGTACCAAAGTTATGTGCAAAGCGGGAATCCACAAGTACTCGGTTTTGTATTTCACACCACGGACTTACTTCAACCGCATCATACTTGGACAACATCAGATCTGAATCATGCTAGCTGGGAGTCTTGGGTGAAAGACTATTATGATCAAGAATCATTAAATGACTTTACTTTGGTCAAGCAAGCAATGAATAGTTTTAGTGCAGTTGATACTAACTCAGCAGATATCCGCCCACTACTAACACAAGGTGGCGCTTTCTCCTACTCGCAAGGTGGCATCGTATTGAATTCTGAGGATCATTACGACCGCGTAAATACAGGAAAACAAGTGATCCCACATGCGATAGCGATGGTTGTTCACTTACTTAATCACGCGATGGACGTGAGATAATGCGATTTGTTTTACTTCTCTTGGTAAGCAGTTGTTGCTTACCAAGCTTTGCCTCACCAAGTATACCTAAAGCAGTAACGCCATTAGTTCATCAACTCTACCTTGAGCAAGGCCGAACGCTATCTAAAAAGCAAACTACAGCGCAGTTACTTGAAAACCAGTTCTTACTATTCCAAGCGAAGCAACTTAATCCAACTATTTTGGAACGCCAATCTAACGTTAGTTTCAGCACTCGATATCACGTCGATAAGTTTCTCGCGAGCGCACTCTTGCATTGGTTCCCAGCACTTACTCAGCTTGAAAAAAAACGCTACCCTTTGGTATTTGATAAGGATCAGATGCTGTCTTTACTAGGACAGTACCCCGCTGACGGGCAATACACTGCTGAGCAATTACTCAAATGGCAACAGCTGCAACTAACAAAATCAGCGCCACTGACTCTTGCTCAAGTATTACACAGCCAATCAATGCAAAACCGCTTTAAACTTCACCAAGGAGAACTCGCGTTACTACAAGCCATTGTCAATCAACATCTCAATCAACAAGCGCTATTTATCGCCGCAAAACCTTATGTGACAAAGCAAGATCTGACAATAGAACAGTTGCGACAAGTGATAACCGCAGAGCTATTGAGGCCGAGCATGTTGGCATTTCTTGGTGTTAAGGAAGAGATGCATGGTGCAACGAGCCAGTATGTTGATACTCTGAGAAGTGAAATTCCAGAAAGTGCTATCACGAAATATTATGAGCGTCATAAGAAGCGGTTTAAATACATCAAGCAAATCAGTGCGAGCGCAGCGAAATTTCCCGAACAAAAAGCCGCACAGCAATTTAATGATTATGCAAATGCACACTCATGGCAACAAGCCATCGCTAAATATACCCCTATATTAATATGGCAGGCTCAACTCACCCCACTGACGCGCCAAAGCACGCCGAAATGGGAAACACAACTGGCGTTTAGTAACCAACATGGCAAAATAACGCCTAGTATTCGCACGCCAAGTGGCGAGTGGCTAGTATTGTATAGTCAGTCACCGGTATATGATTACTACGATGTGAAAAGTGAAACAGTACGCTACCAAGCACTGCGGGCACTGACCCAAGAGTTTGCTCAGCACAAATTCGAGCGAGATTATATGGCTTGGAAAGCGGCAAACAACGGAGCAGTGATATGAAGTACTGGCAAGCATTGATTGTCATACTCCTTGGAGTAGTGATCGCTGTATTCACACTGCGTTTTGCCAACATAGGTTGGCAAAACCCCACATATAACGCCCCCTCGCAGGCTGAGCCTGAGCAAGAGGAAAAAGTTGTAGCATTAAATCCCCCTATCAATACTTATACTGCTATCAAACCAAATGCCGAGACCTCACGCAAAGCCGTTAAGCCAATCACGGAACCTGAATATCTGCCACCAATAAGCCAAGCCGAAAAGCAAATAGATGATTTTCATGGCGATTTGTCGGATACCGAAGCTTACCAAGCATATTTGGATCAAAAAGACACCAAGCTAAAACAACAGTATATTACGGCTGTTGATGGCAAAGTAGAACAAATAGAAACGCTGCTAGCACGTGGGATTAAAGAGGGATTACCACAGCAACAGTTACAAGAAGCAAGAGATAAAATCACAGCACTTAAAGACATGCAAAGTAAACTACGTACGGAATTGAGCGAACGTGATAACAAATAAAGTTAGGCAGTGGCTTTACTTCTGTCTCCCATACGTTCAGTCACAGAACAAAACGATTAACGTACCTGCAGCTGAACCTTGCCGCTGGCCACATTAGGGTTTTTCATCACCGCATTGAGGACTACATCTTGTTGTCCTCCGTGATAATAGCTAATAATTTCTTCTAGCACCTTTTTGGGAGTACTTGGATTCATAGCAAGTGCAAGGTGCGTAGCAAAGTCTCGTTTTAGACTCAAGTAAGTTAGCGTGTTTGGTGCCGTCGCGGGATTTTGCGCAACCGCAAGATCTATCACATCGCCACTTTCAGGCAGATAAGAAACCAACGCTTCAAGTTGCTGAGCTGAAGTGTGGCTGTCTTTGGCTTGTTTTAACACTAAAACATGTTGATTCATGTGTAATAAGATGTAAATCGCAATGCTGACAATGCCTCCCCAAAGTACTAAGTGTGTATATTTGATGCTTAGAACTAAGCCATCGACATGCATATCATGACGGGCAGCATGCATTTTCAAAAAGAAATAGCTAAAAATGGCACTAAATAGAAAAACCAAGAAGCTATAAATTAGCATTGCGTTTACACCTGTATCCTGCGAAAAAGGAGAAAACGGCACTTGATGATGAAACTGTGCAGACATGTGAAACAATAAGATATAAAATCCACCCGCGATGAGTAACGATAACCCACCTGATTTCAACAACAATATCAGCTTATCTTTTAATTCCATTCTTTATCTCAACGCAATATTTTCTTCTACCATACAAGTAACAAGCTAAAAACACTACACAGATAACCTAAACAGTACTAAATTCACTTCCAATAACCCAGCTTAGTCTTCTTTAATGTAAGTGGATGAAATACAAAACATACAGAGCAAAATCAGCGCTTAGACAAAAAAGCCGCCTGACGGCGGCGGGTTGGAAATCAATAAATTCGCTTAATATTACTTGCTTTCAAGCAAGTTGCCCGAGCCAATTTCTATTTTTCTTGGCTTCAGTGCTTCTGGGATCTCACGCTCGAGGTCAATAATCAGTAAGCCGTGCGCTAAGTCTGCACCTAATACTTTGACATGATCACCAAGTTGGAATTTGCGCTCGAATCCGCGTTCGGCGATCCCTTGATGAATAAATTTACGCTCGTTGGCTTCTTCAGTCGCTTGCTTTTGCCCCTTTACGGTCAACGTATTGTTTTCTGATTCCAGTGTTAGCTCTTGCTCGGAAAACCCTGCAACAGCCATGGTAATTTGGTACTTGTCTTTACCTAGCGCTTCGATGTTGTATGGTGGATAGCTAGGTTGTTTATCTGTTCTTGCAGCAGCATCCATCATAGAAGCTAAATGATCAAAACCGATAAATGAACGATATAATGGTGATAAATCTACTGTACGCATAATTTTGTATCCTCTTAAAGCTATACATAGGTGCTCACTCTTCAAAAAGAACCAATAAGCACTTTTAAAACAAATGGTTATTTAATTTATGAGGCCCTGTCGGCGTCCTCATAAAGCTATTTATGGTCAGCAAATTTATTTTCAAGAAAATTCTTTTAAAAATTTTCAACTTTTTTAAAAAATCTATTTAAAACAGATAAGTATATTTTTTCTATGGCATGTAGATCGCTGAGGGATACATGTTCATTCACTTGATGAATTGAATCATTCTTTACCCCGCATTCGATCACTTGCGTTTTTCCGGTCGCAAAGAAGCGACCATCGGAGGTGCCGCCTGCAGTACTTAAACTCGGATATTGCCCCGTTGTTTCCTGAATTGCTTGTTCTACCAGCGTTAAGAAACAGTTTTCTTGCTTCGCACCGGTATAAAATGACTCACAAGGCCGCTCCCAACTGATCGCTAACATGGCACCGAATTTAGCCAGTGACTCTTGAATATAGTGCACAACTTCTTGGCTCTTATAAGCATGGCTGTAACGAATATTAAAGGTGATTTCACACTCTGCTGGCACTAAATTATCCACGATATTTGGTACTGTGATCCCAGTGACTTGCAGCGTGGTTTGCGATCCCGCTTCGTCTTTCCACCAAGGTAAAAGCGCGAGTTGGCTAACCAACTGGCCTGCGATGTGAGCTGCATTAATCGTTTGTTCTGGATAAGCCACATGCCCCACTCTTCCTTTAACCTGAATACGCCCAGAAATCGCCCCTCGACGACCATTTTTGACCGTATCTCCTACCACTTGGTGTGAAGTCGGTTCACCAACCAAACAAGCGTCTAGCTCGATGCCATTTTCAGCTAATCGCTCTGCAATCAATTTGGAACCAAACTCCGCTTCACCTTCCTCGTCAGAAGTGAGCAACCAGTAAAAGCTTCCTCGTAATTTTTCAGGATGCTGTAGTAATGTTTTGGTTGCAGCAAGCATTGCCGCTACGCCACCTTTCATATCCGCAGCACCGCGTCCATACATCACGCCATCAATAATCTGCGCACGAAATGGTGGCACAATCCAGCCTTTATTATTTGCAGGCACGACATCCACATGACCAGAAAAAGCAAAAGTAGGCCCCAAAGAGAAACGATAACTTGCAATCAAGTTTTTTACTCCCTGCACCTCAAACTGCTCAATAGTAAAGCCCAGCGCGGCGAGTTGCTCTGACATAAACGCGATAGTGCCTGCATCACACGGCGTAACTGAGGGCGCTTGGATCAAGTGCGTTAATATCTCTGTGACGTAAGATAAGCTAAGATCTTGATATTGTGTTGCTAGTGACATAACTAAGAATGATTTGTAGGTGAAATCTAGCAATTATTTAAAGACGAAACTTTGACCACAGCATTGCAGTTTTAATGCAAATTAATGACATCGAGAAAACTTAATCTAAATCAAACTTTCAAAAATTTCTGAAACCTTACAATTTAAAAATTGATCTAGAACAGTTTTTCATTTTTTGAACCCTTTTAAGATGGCTTCATTGAAAACACACACTGTTTCACAGTTTAAAAATGTCCTCACATAGGGTTAGGAGAAGAAAATGAAAACTTTAAGCGCTGCACTTTTATCTACTCTGCTAGTTGCTGCTCCCTTCGCACACGCAAACTTCAGTGTTAATGTTGGTGCTATTAACGTAAACCCTGACAATTCGGCTTCTGCCATTGATCAAGATAACTCTCTTGGTCTAGTTGCTGACTCAAATACTCAGCTAGGTATCACGCTTGACTACCACTACAGCGATAACATTGTATTTGAACTGGTTGCGGCAACACCATTTACTCACACAGTTGACGGTGCTGGTGGCTTAGCAGGAGCTGAAATCGCAGACATTAAACACTTGCCACCAACACTACTTGCACAGTATCACTTCTTTGATGCAAGCGCTAAGTTTCGCCCATTTATCGGCGCAGGTCTAAACTACACAGTATTCTTCGATGAAGAGCCAAGTGCTGCACTAAAAGCAACACTAAAGACTAACGACGTAGAAGTTGATTTGGATAGCTCTTTTGGTATTGCATTACAAATCGGCTTTAACTACGACTTAAATGAAAAATGGGGCCTGCACGGCATGATCTCTAAAATTGACATCAATACCGATGCAACAGTTTACGCTAACGGTGTAGAGGCACTGACATCTGACGTTGAGCTAGACCCTGTTGTGGCCATGTTCGGTGTGAAATATAAGTTCTAACACCTAAATGGTTTAAATCACAGATTTACTGTTACTTTCTCAATCCCCAAGGCCACTGATGTGGCCTTTATAGTTTATAGATTACTGTTTTTCTTTGCCTCTAACATGGCTTTCCAATGCATAATCTCAGGAGATAAAATAGGTGCTTCACCGTTAAACCCTGCAACTTCGAGCATCTCTTCGACCGCAACCACCCCGCTTTTACGCTTGAATACCCCACGCACATAAGCAATTGCATGCAGCCCACGTTTAGAATGAAAGCGCTGTTCAATGTAAAAGTATTTATGATCCCACCCCACCACCTTAGTGGTAATGGTAAATTTTTGCAGCGGCTTGATATCGCGAATATAAGTAATCGCTGTTGCGTTAACAATCGGGAACCAGCGGCGTTTCATCACAGCTGCAAATAACCCAACTCGCTCTGTCATCCAAGTGCGTGCTAAGTCCATAAATGCGAGGTATCGTGAATTGGTTAAGTGCATATTGATATCGCAATCGCTTGGCAGGGCACGGTACTCAATATCTATCGGAGACAAAATGGAATCTGCTGTTTGTTTATTCTGCCTTATTCTCCAAAACAGCAGTAGTAAACGAAAATATAAATTCATAACGATGGTCTTACCAGTTAATAATTTTTCGATTCTAGCATAGCAATTCATATTCTAAAGTGATTATTTTGCTACGCTTGTGTCTATAACCGACGTATTACTTTGACCCTTAGTTGCGGTAATGCTGTCGGTAAACTAGATTAATAACCAGAGCTTAAAAACAATGAGTTCGGTTACTACATTGCCGAATCTCAAATTAAGTAAAATAGCTGAAGTGAAGTCAATGAAGAAATTATCCCTTGTTACTTGTTCCACCTTATTTACCTTTTCCAGTATGTGTTACGCAGACTTTGATTTTAAAGGAGAAGGCGCGCTAACCTACCCAACCGGTGTAGAGAAAGCGTTTGAGTTTGGTTTTGCTTGGAACAAACAGACTGAACAGTTTCGTATCGGTGCGAGTCTCTATGACATGTCTGAACTACCAGAGTCTTACTCTGTTGCCATTACACTGAGTAAAGACGATACCCGAGTGTGGATCCAAGAGTTCAATCAAGGTTTTATTTCTGAATTTAAGTGGCAAATTGCAGATCATCAAATCTCTCTTGTGAAAAAAGAGTTTAGCGACTCTGTAAAGGGTAATTACGTTTTAACGGTAAATGGGATAGATTACTTCTTTGCGCGAGATAACGTGAGTATCACACTCTCTTTTGAAGAAGATGGCATTAAGAATATTAAGGTAGATGGCGTGACAAAAGACATGGGAACTAAATCATAAAGGCCACATTGCGTGGCCTTTAGATCATACTTTGACTGTTTTTCTATTTATCCCATACTCACGCAGCTTGTTGGCAACGGCTGTGTGGCTTAATCCCAAACGTTTAGCCAGTTGCCTTGAGCTCGGATAAGCGGGGTAAAGCTTGCGCAACAAGGTTGCTTCAAATCGCTTCACCGCTTGGTCTAACGTCCCTTCAAAATCAGACTCCAAATAACCTAAGTCATGGGTAAAGGTCGGTAAGTTTAGATGCTCAGTACGAAGTTCTTTATCATCAAGCAACGAGACCGCACGATAAATGGCGTTTTCTAGCTGCCTCACATTACCAGGCCAAGGGTAATTCTCTAAAAACTCAATACATTCTCTAGCAAGTGTTGGCGCTGGATGACCATTTTGCTGGGCATATTTTTGTACAAAATGCTCAGCCAAAGGCCCGATATCTGCTTTTCTATCTCTCAGCGGAGAAATTTCAAGCGTTAGCACGTTAATGCGATAGTAGAGATCTTCTCTAAATACGCCCTCTTGCACCATTGCTGGTAAATCTTTTTGCGTTGCAGCTATGATGCGAACATTAACCTTAACTTCATTCTCGTCACCGACTTTACGGAATGTACCGTCTTGTAAAAAACGCAGTAACTTAGTCTGTAACTGGGTTGACATTTCACCCACTTCGTCAAGGAATACCGTGCCACCATCAGCCTGTTCTAATACACCACGTTTTGGCGCTGCATTTTCTTCATAGCCTGCATAACCAAACAGCTCAGATTCGGCAACATCATCTGGCAGCGAAGCGCAAGAAAGCGCGATAAACGGCTTTAACGAACGGTTAGACGCATAATGACATGCTCTAGCCAATAGCTCTTTACCCGTACCAGTTTCACCTGTGATCAGAATTGGCGCTTCTAGCTGTGCCATTTTTCTGGCTTCACGCACGACTCTACGCATGGCTGTGCTGTGGTTATGAATCGTCGCAAAACTTTCTTGACCGTAACGACGAAACGCACTGACTTGCTGCCCTAATCGCGACTGCGATTTAATGTTAATCACCGCACCGGCTAATACATCACCTTCGACTCCTTGAGGCACCGAAATTGGCAAAATATCAGCAATAAAATCTTCACCGCCCACTTCTACACGGGTTGTCTGGCCTAACACCTCTTTACCTTCTAACCAGCGGGTAAAGTTAAACCCTTTCAAAAGGTTATTAATGTTGGCACCAATCACTTCCTTTTCAACCATGTTAAGGTCGCGGCAAGCTGCGTCATTGCAATGACGTACCCAGCCTTTAGCGTCAATAGAAATTACACCATCTGGCAACGCACTGAGCAAAGTGTTCAGCTCATTATGTTCACGTTCTGACGGTAAAAACGCTGTGGTACGAACATCTTCAACGCCATCAATTAAGCGTATCTCAGGCATAATCTTCTGAAACTGTTCAAATTCGATGGGTGGAAAGCTCACGTACATTCGACAATTTACTGAATCGACTTCTATACCTTTCAAGTCAACACGGTAACTCACCAAGATATTGAGAATTTCTTGGGCAATACCAATACGGTCAGCGCAATGTATCTCTAGACGCATTTGTTCCTCAAAGCGGGTTTTCACAATTGACGAGATCATACTCTAAGAATAGCTGGCCGCCTAGAAAAACGTAAAGAATATTGAACAGAATTTTAGCTATCTTTGTAAATTCTTGTTCTATACTAATGAAGAGCTGAAAAAAGTTGTTTTTTAAGACGTTTTTCAGCGCTTGTTAAGCTTTTGATTTGGAAACTTACATTCCTGTTCAAAGGATTGCAACGCATAAAGAGTTACAGATACAATACTAAAGAACTGGATAATGTATCTTTTTTGAAAGCAGGCTGGTCACAATGAAAAAAATTTTAAATTTAGTATTACTATTTTCGCTCACGGCCTGCTCAGTCGAGGATCCAAATGAAACGGGTCCTTCACAAATAGATAAGGATGAAGATAAAAGCCAACAAGATAGGGATAACGAGACACCCAATTTAAGCGTGTTGCTGAAAAACACAGAAGCGATGCCCATCGCCAATGCCAGCCTCACGATAAATGCTCTGTCATTTACCTCAAATAGCGATGGTATCTTTGACCTGTCGGCTCTGAAGTACGGCGCTTACGTTGCAGAAATATCTCACCCCGATTATTTACCCCTGGTTTTTACTTTAGCGAATCAAAATAACAATGAACAGCAGCTCACGCTTGAACTAAAAGCTAAGTCGAGCACGCTAAAAACCGTACTTTTTGCGGGTGATACCATGTTTGGGCGTCGTTATTTCAACCCAGCTCTCATTACTATGGGGAATTCATTGCCCAGCACCCCTGACGGACTTATCCAGCCCCAAAGCGCAGGACCTGATGCCCAAGCCCTAGTGCAGTTTATGCATCCTTTATTTAAACATGTCGATTTTGCTTCGGTTAACTTAGAGTCTCCAATCCTAAAAAACCCAACCACGGTCCATCCAAGTAAAGAGTTTGCATTTTTTAGTCTGCCAGAGTCATTAGTTGCCCTCAATGATTTGGGTATTGACTATGTCGCACTTGGCAATAACCACGTTTATGACTATCGAGCACCTGGACTGAACGATACCTTGAAGTACGTCGAGCAAGCAGGACTTAGGCACAGTGGCGCGGGCACAAGCGCGGCAGATGCATTTAAGCCCTATAGTCTAAGCCTTGGTGAAGCAACCATCGACTTTGTGTCTGCGACTTCCATTACAGGCGATCAACATACCGTCACTTATGTGGCATCAGACGCTAAAGGGGGAGCTGCCGATCTAACTGATACCAATGGCATGAAAGAAACAGTGGTGCAAGCCAGTAACAACGGCCGCTTTGTTGTGGCTCAGCTTCACGGCGGTGACGAGTATTCATACGCACCAACGGCGTATATTTCAAACCGCTTTGATTTACTTTCAAAAAATGGCGCTAACTTGATGATTGCGCATCATCCTCACGTTGCGCAAGGATTTGGCTTATACAATGGCGTACCAAGCATACTTGGGCTAGGCAACTTTGTGTTTGAGCAAAATCGTCTTGAAACCTTTTTAGGACTGATAGCGGTGATAGAGTTAGAAACTGCAGGCACACCTAAAATCAGTGCATTAAAAGCCTATCCCGTCTATCTAGAGGACTATGTACCCAAGTTTGTAAGTGGCGACCTTGCCAATGCCCTACTAAAACGTATCGCTGAATTTTCTTCACCCGAAGTTGGTATCTCATTGCGCTCTGGATTTGCAGAAGTCACCTTTGATGAACCTATTCAAGCAAAAGAAATCGATCAAAAAGTCATTACCTTGGAAGCCGGTGAGCACATTGTTGATTTACGCCAATATTCAAACAGTGCTGAGTTCCTTAGCAAACTCACTTCTAGTAATGCTCAAGCAGAGCTTGTGCTTGGTCGCGACTTATTGTTCTTTGGCGATTTTGAGGACTGGGACAGCGATGACGAAAAAGGAGAAGTCTCTCGTTGGTTGATTGAGGCTGACGATATCACGCCCTGTTTAGTCGGCAAATATCGTGGCGTACAAGGACTTTGTCTACAACGAACGCAGTTTAACGAAACACCAACGCGTGTGCCGTTCAAACATACTATTCGTACCATGCCTATTACGCCAGCGCCGAGCACAGCACTGGCCTATCATGAACTCTCGCTTTTTGGTTATGCCAAAGGAGAGAACGCTGGTGAGTTTAAGGCTGATATTCGTATCTTAACATCAGAAGATAGCCTGATCTTTTCTGAGTCAACGGCCCAATTAAAACCTGCGGGTAGTTATGAGTGGCAAACGTTTAGACAAGACATTACCTTACCTGACGATTCCGTTGTGCTTGGCGATGAAGGACTGCCTGCTCGTGGGGTCCAGTTTGGCCTCTCCATGGCACCACCAAGTAGCGGTGAAAGTGCCTTATTCTTAGATGATATTGCGATGATCTCGTGGCAGCGCCCTGTTCAGCTTCAAAGCGGTCAGTGGCAAAGCGCACAAATTCATGGCCTAGAATTTATTAAAATAAAAGTAGCGAAGACGACTGAGCTGACTCTCACTTTTAGCCAGCAATAAGAGAATAAATAAAGCATGTCGGTTTTTAGTCAATTAAACCTTATAAAACGCCAACGTGAGTTTTGGCTATTTATGAGCTTATTCGCTATTTTGTTGATCGCCTCAGCATCGGGCTTATATAAACAGGTAAACCTAATTGGGTTACAGTGGTTTTCTAAGCTCAACACCACGCAAGCAACGCAAGTAGTCGTGATTGAAGCGGAAAACTTACAGCAACAACATCAGCAATTGGCAAAAATACTCTCTGACTATCAACCAAAAGCCGTTGTGTTCTTTGCAAATACCGAACTTTCACCACAACAAAACGACGGCTCGATTTACTATCCATTCAATACACAATCGGTTTGTCTATTGGAAACAGAAAATTGGTATGGCAGTGCAATCAGCCTCGCACCACCAGCAAGCACATGTGACATACTGTGGGATAAAATATTTCCGCAGCATGGTGAATACCTCAACAAAATCATAGACTACTCGCTGCCTTATTATTCACTACCAAAATTCAGCGCACAGAGAGTACTTGATGGTGACCTATTCACAGCACAACTTAGCGAAAAGGTCATCTTAATTGCTCAGCATTCAAAGTTTTCACGCTTGAATAGTAGCGCTTATTTTGGCGCGCAAGAACTTCCACCCGTTTACCTACAAGCATTTATCGCCAACAGCTTTGCATCCGACAGCTTTATTCAGCCTTTAAATAAAGTGACGATAGTTGCACTCATGGTACTAGCATCAATATTTTTCTTAGTGTGGTACCAAAGAAATGCGACAAAGACTAATGTCGTCATTGCGATATTCACCAGCATATTACTTATTATAAGTGGTCTTGCTGCGCATCGTTGGTACTCCGTGTTGTTGCCGCTTGGTGAGTTGTTATCTTTGTTATGGCTAACGCTACTTTGGGTGTTTATCTCACTGAAATGGTCAGAAGAAGAAAACTTAAAATCTCTGATAACCCTGGCCCAGCAACGTATGATGGGTCGATATCTACCACGGCACTTCCTTGAGCATAATGAACCTTGGGATGCGATCATCCAACTGGTTAATCAGCAGCTCAACTTGAAAAGAAGTATCTTTCTCACTCGCTTAGAGGGTGACCACAGAGTAACTGAAATACGTGCAATACACTGTCAACTCAGTGATATTTTAGAGATGCGGCGAGATTACGAACGAGTACCCTATTCAGATGCAATCAAAGCGTTTGGTGCTATCAAAATTACCCGCCCTTTCTTCCAACATCTAGCGGACGATGAGCAGCAGTATATCGTACCCTTGATGTACGCAGGAGATGTTCGGGGTTTTTGGGCGCTAACCGTCACTCCTCAAGACAGCTTTGATGAGCAAGCGTTTGTTAAAAATGTGAATCTCTTTGCGCATCAAATTGGTGAATTATTATTCCACTATAAAGTATTTTCTGCTGAGCAAAAAAACCTCAAAAGTACACTGACTCGGGCGCTGACTTTTTCTCTAAAAGAACCTCTAAGTCATAAAATCAAAAATGCAATTACTGAGATGGATCAAAAGCTCACCTCACTGGAACATGTCTTCAACCAGCTTCACAGTGCCAGTATTTTATATAACTTATTTGGCCAAATTGTACAGGTAAATGAATCTCTTGAAGGCTTTGCTAGAGAACATAAATTGTCTATTTTCGACATGTCCGCTTTGGACTTACTTTGCTGCTGCACCGAGATGGATAGTGAGCAAGCTAAAGGAAAGCTGCGCTATTTAACCCTAAAACGTGGCAAAATCGTATTACCCATCTATTTAGATAATCGAACTTATTTACTAAGCATTCGCGCCTTACTCAAACAATCAACCAGCCTTAACGCCAGCACACCATTTGAAACCAGTGGAGTGTTATTTGAATTTATTGACCTTGGCGAGCAGTTATCTCAGCTAGATGATAAAGAAGCCTTTTTAACACACTTGTCAGAACAACTTGCGGTTAACGAGCAACTTTTGCCTGAAGAGTGGGATGAGAAATAGATGGACTGGACGCTGATGCTATTCCCAAGTGCGGGCGGACTTGGGCAGTCTGTTATCACGTGTGTTTGGATAGGCATCGCGGTTGTCGCATTTTTCAACCTTAGGTTTGGCTTCCCGTTAACTGGTTTAGTGGTTCCAGGTTACCTAGTCCCTTTGTTTATCGTGAGCCCAACATCGGCTTGGGTGATCATTGTTGAGGCCATTGTCGTTTATGGATTAATGCGCTTTTTTGCCAAAACACTTGTGGAGCGACTGGGCTATGCAGAAATGTTTGGCCGTGACCGATTTTTTGCCATCGTTTTGTTAAGCATTATTGTTCGAGTTACCATGGATGTGCTGTTTTGGCCGCTGGTCGCCGCGTACTTAACACTATGGGATATCACCTTTGATTACGCCGCACAGCTGTATAGCCTAGGGCTGATTATCATCGCGTTGACCGCCAATGTAATGTGGAATGGCGGCTTTAAATATGGCATAAAAGTCACTGCTATTCAGTTGATTGTTACCTATATTATCATTCGTTTTGGATTGATGACGTTCACCAACTTTAGCATTGCCAATCTTGCCGTCATGTACGAAGCTGTTGCAGCCTCCATTATTGCAGCCCCTAAAGCTTATATTATCTTGGTGATCACCGCTTTTATCGCATCAAGGGCTAATTTAAAATACGGCTGGGAATTTAATGGCATTATGCTGCCAGCGTTGCTAGCTCTGCAACTGATGCAACCCACCAAGCTGCTCACATCATTCGTAGAAACAGCGATTATTTTAGTCTTTGGATATGTAGTCTTAAACTTTACTCGTTTAAAACACGCCAATATCGAAGGCGCGCGACTCATGCTGCTGTTTTTTAATATTGGCTTTGTCTACAAACTGATTTTAAACTACGTCGTCGTCGGTTACTTCCCAACCTTAAAAGTGACCGATACCTTTGCTTTTGGCTACATGCTATCGACCTTACTTGCCCTTAAAATTTACCAAAAAAATGCGCTAGGCCTTGTGATCCGTGCAACTTTTCAAACTTCAATTGTTGGTGGCTTTATCGCCATCTGTATTGGTTTTGCAATTATGGTTATTCCAAGCCTATTCGTACAAACTAATACATTAGCGATAAATGAAACAGCCAGCGATTTCACACTCAGCCAAGAGATCAGTAATTACAAGAGCCAGCTGTATACTCAAAATGCGGCTAACGTTAATGTCAGCCAATATGTGACCGAGCAGCAACGTAGCCACTTTAAACAAGCAATTAGGTTGCTTAAGCAGGACAATGAGTCACACTATGCCGAGGCCGCCACCTTACTGCGTCAAGCCGACTTTTCTTTGCAACGTACGACACAATTTTTAGTCATAAAAGACAATCAACAAGATCACAAGCGCGGTCTGTTTATCATTAATTTAGCTGCTCAAAAAGCCCATATCATCAGCGTCCCCTACCCCACTGCAGAGCGGCTTGCCAGCGAAGCTGGTGGGATATTGTTTTCCTATTGGCAAAGCCAAGCAATGGCGTTTGGCAATGCACGACCTAACCAAAGTGGCGATAAGAACGGTAAACAAAGTGAGTTCTATAGTGACTTTTTTATGGCGATGGATATTCCAGAGGTCGTCCAACTCAGAGAAATTAATCGGCAAGTAAGCCAGGTGTTGCACCAACACAGTTTAAAAGAAGACGCACAGATGTGGATATTTAACAGTGTGCCAAGCTCAGTGCAACAATCTGAACTTGCTACCTTGTTTAACATCAACGATGCGCACTTTGGTCTCGCGTCAAATGCACCTTTACCTTACAGCCAATTCCATGGCCAGATGATTGAGGCGTATTTAAGCTCGGATAGCTATTCGTCGTTGCTAAGTGCATATGGCCTGCAACGCATCGACAAAGACATAGATAAGATAAGCACAAGTGATGAGAGCATACAGGCACTTATTGAAGCATTTTCAAGTCACATTAGCGCCAAAGGCAGCGGTGCATTTAGCGCACTGAGCGATACCAGTGCTGCACTGTGGGAATATGAAGTGTTAAGGCCGCTATTTGCCATCACCCAAAACCTTGAGATAGTGACAACGCCGGAAACGCTTGAGGTAAGATTGAGCCAGATAAATCGCGTAGCAAACCTATTACAGTATCAATTAACTTTAGTTGAAAATAACCAAGGGCAATTCGTTGTACTTTCTCCTTTAGATACCAAATCTGCCTATGATTTGGGTCAAGGGGTGTACTTTATTGCCTTGCTGGCTAAACCATCCCTCACCATTGCGGTGCCTAGACCACTCTTTGAAAGTAACACCTTGGAGTTTTCTGGGCAGTTGTTTACGGCCACCCATGCAAAGTTACTGGCAATCGCTGGTGCTCATCCGTATACCAGCATAGATGCAAATGTAATGGCAGCCGACAACGTGCGGTCATTATTTAACGTGGTGTATCAAAGTGCACAGCGCTACTTTTATGACAACCCCTTACTTAATTTACAGATCCGCAGTCATAGCGCGCCTGCAAGCATCAGACCTTCAGCGCTTGCGTACCAATTTACAACGCCTAACCCTATTCATAATGACACCATTGCTACACTACAAAGGGTGCTAGCTGATCTTGGAGTTAATACTCAAACCGTATTAGGACAACAAGCAACAAGAGGCTTAGAGCTTGGTACTACGCCGCAGTCTGGATATCAGCTGTTCGCACCAAAGAGTGAGTTAGCAGCACTGTGGTTGGCATCGGATTTTAAATCGCACTTTGCCATTACCAACGATGCTTTATTGCAACGACTTTTAGCCGTTGCACACACACCTAAACTCAAAATAATCGACTTGCTTACCCTCTCTCCAAATGATTGGCATGAGGCCAGTGCACAATTTATTGACGCACTTAATGTGGCCACTCGGCGTTATGCCACTACCCAACATTTACCGGTGCTCCAAGCATTTTGTCAATTTGAAAGCCAATGTAAAATAAGCGCCTTCAGCACGCATAGAAATGGTGAGCTGGGATTAATGTTTACCCGAGATAACGCACTGCTCGCGCTATACTTACCAAGAAGAAATCGCGTTATTGATTTAGCTACTTATGCAAAAGCGGTTCATGAGGGGCGTTATGTACTGGATTAAGCAGATATTACGATTTGCTATTTTTACAGCTTTGCTGCTGCTTTTTGTTTGGTTCGCCGTCACTTTATTTGTGTGGGTAAAATCAGCGGAGCCTTCAAATACCTCGACCTTGTTTAATATTCGCTCAAATGTTCATTGGCTAAAAACCGACAGTACACTGAAGTTTTCCTTTTCTCCGTCTCGGACCATGTCTGTTCGGGTGTTGTCCAATGGGATATTCGAATCTCAGCCGTTGGATGATCAGCCTGTCAACTATGCTATTGAATATCAGTTACTTGATGCAAAAGGAGTCATTATTTATCGCGGTACTTATCACCATGCAGCTAAAGCTGCCTCGAACGACTTTCAGCAACAGGTAAAACAAATCATTGAAAACCGTGAAGCGTTGGCGGTGGCATCTGGGCAATCCTTTTATTTAAATCGTGAAGAGTTACAACAAGCTACGACTATCACGCTAAAGCTGATACCAGAAAATGCTCAGCTTAAAGGCGTGGTGGTACGCGTCCATGCCCAAACTAGTAACAGTATTACTGACCCCGCCAAAGCATGGCTAAAAAGGCCAACCGAGTGGCGTGAACGCATGACGAATTACCACACTATAGGTGAAAACGCCTTAACCAACGAAGAAAGATACAACTCGGTCATGTTAGATTGGCAAAAGCTAGCGCCACAGGGCGTGCCTAACATCGACTTTCGTGCTGACTTGTTATACGAGTCACTCCCCTATAATGTGCTTAATCATGATTTTTCGACCCAGCTAGACTTAGATAGCTTGTATATTTCTGAGCAACTGAACGCCAGTTTTCGTGTCTATGAAAACACGGAATACTTGCTAAGCTACCCCGAAAAAGCAAATCTCACACTTGTTTGGCATGATTTACGCCAACTCGACGCGCCAAAGCGACTAACGCCTGAGAAACTATCCAATACCCAGGCTAAACTAAGCAACTTACCTGCAGGCCTTGTTTCCATTAGCGCAAGCGCCCCCACCAGTATTCGGGTATTTAGCAATGGTGTCGACCCAATAGTCCCGCTGCATAGTTATTATTATATGCTCAACGCGCAAACGCCGGTTTACTATCAAGTCTCTCCTAAAAGCGATATCGCTTTAGAGTGGCGCGCCCCCATCGGCAGCACTCTCTCTGTGAGCCTCTATAGCAACAATGAGCGGATCAAGGACTATGTTTTTACCGCAACGGCGGAGCAAGCTTTGTACGATAGACTGATAACTGAAACCACTGAGCGACAAACCTTACCAACCGCAGAGAAGCGTTATTTGGCAATACCAGATAACGTTAATCAAATCAAAATTGAAGCCGAAGACGCGATGGTGAAGCTGCAAGCCCGCAGCCCAACATTTAATTACCTGAGCCATCGTTGCTACCCAGTGTGTGACCCTGAAAGTCCAATTTATCAGGGGGTTGACGCATGGTTCAGCCAAAAGGCCGACAATCACTATCTCTTTCATACACAAAAGCAGATAGCATCGGTGCGCTTATTTGAAGCGCCTCCAGAAGTACCTAACTTGCTCCCTCAATACCGCTCCAAAGACTTGGATCAGCTTTTAGCTGTATCAGATATCGCGTTGGTGCCCATTGAACAAGCTTACTTTGATAACTCAGTACCGCAAATGAAGTTTGAATATCGTCAGGTAGCTAAATCTACACTCTTTAAGCTCGGTGAAGCCACAAACTACCCAAGCAGTGTGATTGTAAAGCAAAAGCGTAAACCAACGCTATTTGAAGTTCCGCTAAACAGCTTACAAATAGAGGAGTTAGCTAATACCCAAGCACTTTTCATCAACCAAGGGTTCCCAAGAACCGTGCGGAAGATCCGCCTGTACAAAGTGGCGAAAGCAACGCCACTCACAGTTGCTGTTAGTGAGAATAACTTACAACCTAACGCTTTGGTCGTCAAAGTGTTTAGTGCCGACCTTCTAGATGAAATTACGGTAGCAACTGCTCTGGATAGCACTAAGGTAATCACCCCAAGCGATGAATACACCATTTTAGCTAAACATTTTGTACTACATCTAAACCCAGCACAAACGAGGATGTTTTTTAACCCTAATCACGCAGAGCTGTACGAGTACCCAAGTATTACTTTGCCACTGTTTCAAGACTTAACATCGCCTAAGACCATGACGCTTAGCTTTTCACATGATGTTTGGATAAGTGTACTAGAGGAACATGAACAGCCTGATGCAACATTAAACTGGTGGCAAGATGAGACACCTTAGTCGCTATGCACTTTACATTACATTGTGCCTGTCATTGAATGTTAACGCTGCGATTCCCGACAGCAGCAAAATGGCGCAATGGTTTAACCAACCTGTAGAGCTCGATGGCTGGCAATTAGTGCACCAAGCAGAGCAGTTTACATTGACGCCAAAGTCTCAAAGTGAAGCGCATGGCGAAGTCACGTATGCGCCAAAGCATCGGCCTTGCGTGGTGTCTGTTCCACACCGCTTTCATGATAAACATACGCTGACCATTGGTGAGCACATTTTCCAGCACAGTTGCCAAGTGTTACTGAACAACACAAAACACAGATACGATAACAATGACACAACACAAAGCGCTGATTACGCCAAGCAACCTCACAATATTCACGCTTCAGCTATCGTAGCTTTTACATCTTTACACCCAACAGCAAAAGTGTTCCAAATACATGGGTTTAGTCAGAAAAAGCGAAAAACCGACGGCGGTAAACTAAGCGAAATAATTTTGAGCCAAGGCAAAACGAACGACGACACACTATGGAAATTGAAGTCTTGTCTTGTTAAGCAAGGTTATCGGGCGCTGATTTACCCTCAAGAAGTGCAAGAACTTGGCGGGACGCAAAATATCATGCATCAGCTTGCGCTTCCTGAATATAGCTTTATCCATATTGAGCTAAGCTATCAAACAAGAAAGCAATTAATTAATAACAATCAACAACTAGAGCAGTTTACTCAATGCGTGCAATCACTTTTATAATGACACTACTGCTGTTTGCAACGATATCCCGAGCCAATGAGGTAGGGATACAAACGGCTGCCCAATGGGTTGATCTGTCACGTATGCAATTTACCCAAGCCAATGCTAACAAACACTTTACACCGCAGCAAAAAGCGTGGCTGTTTTTGCCAAGTCACGCGTGGTTAGTAACGACACCAAGTGCCCTCGATAAATTCGAATTTTTTGCAGGGGAAACCCCGGAACTACAACGTGCCATTCCAACGTCCGATTGGTTATGTATTCAATCCCGCTGCCAACTGAGTGCAACAGCCCAAAACCGCTTAATTGAGGTTGCTTACAATGGTGATGCTCCTCAATCTCTCGCGCTTTGGCAAGGCAGCATGCACAGCCACAGAGATCCGTATCGAAGAGCACTCAGACTGCCAGGGCTTGACGACCAAATACTGCAATTAGCGCAAGATACAGAGCGCTGGTTTCACCTACAACCTACACAAGTGACAAGCGTGTTCTTTGAGCACGCTAAAAAGCTCAAACTAGAAGTTCGAAAAGATCTGCACGCGATTGCGCAAAATGGCACCGTCACGATTAAAGTTAATGGTGAGGTTATCAGCACCATTGCAATATCAGATATCCAAGCGGACGAGTATCTTGAGCCTAAAGTCGGCTTGTCTAACCAAGATTATATTGCTGTCCCGCAAGGTAGTTATCTCACTATCACAACATCGGTGCCTACCTACCTTAACTTACTACAAATGCACCGTGGTATTTACGACGACAATGCAGGAATAAAGCAGCAAGAGTCGTTATTTAATCCATATTGGAATAAACAGCTGAACGAGCAGCTTAGCGCCCTATACATGAATGGTGATACTTCGTCACTCGTTTTTAACGTTGAAGACACAGCAATGCCTGTTAAGCGTAAGCAAATGCTTAACGATATTGCCTCTACGGTGTATTTTTTAACGCCAAGCTCTCCCCAATCGCTCACTCATCATGTTGCCCTAAGCGGAGTGACGCTGGGCAGCCGCACGGCCTCTGGTCAAGTGCTGCTCACCTCAAGCGCGCAGCGAGTGAATTACATAACGTCATCTCAGCCGCTTAATTATAACCTTGAGAACATACCAAGAATTGATAACGCGATTACTCTATATGTTCGAGCAAAAACGCAAGAGCGCTTAACCATCACCAGCGAACATGATCAACACTCGCTGCTTGTTACACCTAGCAGCCACTTTCAAAGGCTTACCCTAAAGGTAAACCCAGCATCGGCAATTATAACGATAGAAGGTGCTAAGCAAGCGCTTGATATCGCTGCTGCAGTAAACCGCTTACAACCATTTCCCGACTTCTTACCTATGACGCAGGAAGCGTTATCCAGAGGGTCACTTATCCGAGACCTGCTGGCAAGAAGCAAACAAAATAGAGCAGATACTTATAATTTATCTCTCAGCGGGTTGAACGCACCAGAGCTAAGTGTTAGGTCAGACAGCCATAGCCTGTTTACTGCCACCAAAGTACTTGCAGAATTGCAAATCGTAGCAAAGACTAAACCACTCATTGCACTTGCAAAACTGAAGCCGTATCTGAGCAGTCATAGTGAGCAAGTTATGCTAATGGCTTGGCAACTTAATATTGCTATTTTGACTCAGCTAGAACGCACTGGAAACGCTGAGGTACTACTAAAATCACTACTTAAAAGCACCGCTCAGTCTTTAAGAGAATACGCTGCCAATGAGCTACTCACGAGATACTTAGTACTGAGCGAAAATGTTCAAGCTAGCCTATTGTGCGCCGCCTACGGAGCGGATATTACACAATATCAATGCGATGATATCCTGTTGACATATCTGCTTGACTCAGAAATTGTGCAAGAGGCGCTGTGGACCAGTCAGCAAATGATGTTAACACCTGAACAAGCCGAGCAAGTGGCTGTAATTCAAACAAATGAACTGACCCAACCACAATACAGCCTTAGTCACTATGGCCTACAAGCCGTGGAGTCACTGGATAATCAAACTGAGCTATACCCGCTAAGTTCAGATAAACCAATCAGACTGGTTGCTAAAACGCCTTTGACGGTCAAGCTAAGTGCACGTGCTGCTTACCAAGGGCAACAATACAAAAATACCCAATGGTTACTGTATGAACATGACGCCAAAACCCGGCTTTTACCCATATTTAGTGATATTGCAGCAAATTTACAATTGCAGCCACAAGCCACTCGGTTATCTATTGCATCACAGCAATATATCCAGTTAGCAGCGAATGAAAGCCTCACCCTTTTCAGCGAAAACGATTTGTTTGTGGATATCAAAGTGCAACCAGAAGCTTCGAACATTCTCGCAAATGCAGAGCGGTCTGCACACCTGGTTAGTGGCGCTGATTTACTTCTAGCTAATGAGCTCAGCGCTAGAGAAATTGCCGTAAATACTTTATATCAACTAAGTCAGCAATCACTAACAAACGAAGACTACAATAGAGTCCTTCAACGTCTTCACCCAAGCCTATCGGGTGACGCCGTTTTAACCGATTTATATGCCCGCTTGATGCGCTACGGTCAATGGCTTGCTGCGGAACAATACACAAGTTATGTGGGCACACAAAAGGTAAAAGTTGATACGCTTGCGGCGCAAAGCGTTGGTGACCAGATCACCGCACACCTCACAGAAAATCAGCCGTCAGGCCTGCCACTCAGAGCAAACGAAATACTGACTATTGATTTTTCTGAGTATCAACAAGTTCAAGTAAGAGTAAAGTTTGCTTACTCTTCCGCCAAGCAAATCGTGGCACCGCCTGCTAATGTAGAGCTGGTGGGGCCAAGTCAAGGTGATGTGATCTCGCTGCAGCCAACCCAACCGCTCTATTACGGCATTAAACAAGTTGAGACGCGACAAGGACTATTGCAATTGCGTTGGCTCAACCCTTTATCGGGGCAAAGCGTTAGCGTACGTCCGCAATACTTTGGCCAAGGTCAATGGCATGATATCCCCTTGGATACGAGGCAGATTTTTTATCGCTCTGATGAAACAACCCCAATCACGGCGAAATTAATTCGAGATAGCCTGATAAAAATTGAAACCTTTGCCGATGGTATTAGAAATGAAGCCACCTATTTTCACCCGGCAGGACAAGTCTCACTAACCGGCCAACAACAGCAAACGTTAGCACGCATGTCTATCTGGGCGTTAAGTCCAACATTGCATCGCGTTAACCTAGTACCTGAAGTGCCAATGTTCTTAAAAGCAAAACAACGGTTAACACCAACAAGTGCTGAACCCGTATTTCAGCAAGCTCGCATTGAAACTGATGAAAGTCGCACTGGCATTGAAGGCTTTTTGAATATTGATAGCGACAACATTGTACAAGCAACAGATCCTAACTCTAGCCGTACCACACTCGACTTAGGCTTGTCATTGAGAGTGAAGGATGAGAATAACTGGTACCGCATCGATACCTTCTACACGATGGATAATCATTACCAAGACACCTTCTCTATCAATGGTCAATACGATTGGCTCTCACAGCAGTCGAACTGGTTTGCAGAAGCTAGGGTACGTAATCGTTGGCAGGATGCAACGGCAATCAGTGAAACCCATTTAAGCTCTAGTATGTCGGTAAAGTTTGGCCAAATTCACCGTTATAACAGCGGTTTTAGAAGCATTTGGTGGTGGCAGCCGTTTTACACTTACACCAGTATCAGCAAGGAAGAGTTTATTGCAGACGAGCAAGTTGGCCCTGATATGTATACATTTTACCGTAATAATCACAAGCATGGCTGGCAAGCGCATGCTGGGCTGCGCTATCAGCCTTGGGTTGATAGTTACTTCAGCTCTGGGGTTACACTGACGTCAAATCAAGATTGGCAAACGCTTGACAATGCACTGTTTTCATTTGATTGGTATCAATTTTATCAAGGCCATATTTTCCATGCTGGATTAACATCAAGCTATGTATTTGCCGATCAGAACCGCCCCAATCCAACATGGCAATACTTAACTCAATTGGGTTGGCAAACGGGTTTTGACTTTAGTCACGACACCGCTGGTTGGTTAGGCGTAACTTGGACTCAAGACTGGTTTAACAATACCCATCAAGTTGGGCTACAGGTACGTTTAGGCAATTTACAGCAAACCGCTTTTGCCCCCTATGCTCACGACGAAATTATTTTTGAATCGTTACAGCTAAGTCACTTATTAGAGCAAGATTTACATGAGCGCTAAAGCCTTAAAGAGTCAATTAGAAGCCCTATTTTTTGCCGAAACTGAAAAGTTTTGGCTAAATTTGTATCAACATAAATACAGTGCATTGATCGACGAATTGTGCGCATGGGAACTCATTTACAACCGCCCTGAAAACGAGGATAAAACCGACTGGCTGGTACTTCAATCTATCGCCTTTTTGCGGCATAAAATTGAGACCCTACATGAGCAAATCTTGCTGCTTGAGGTCTCCCACACCGGATTTGTACAGCGCATTGCTAAGTCTGAATTTGCCAGCGAAAAAGAGCTTCATATTATCGCCTATGCTCAAGAACTTGGCACCACTAAAGCCGCATTAGAACAAGATAAGAAAGCATTTTCACGATGGTTTGACGAAGGCGCTGTCGTTGCTCGATATCAACATCAAGTTGCCGCTATTGAACAACAGGTTAAGTTTTTAATCGCCAAACTTGGGGTGCTAACGAATCGATATTTGCGTACTCACCACGATACCCTAGAAAATGCCTGGCAACGCTTGGATTTACAGCCATTTTGCTTAAATTTACTTGCCCATAGCCAAAATCAACATATTCGTCATGGCTTGATCCGTGCATTGGTTAATATGGTCGCAACCTTAAACAACTATGAAGTCGACTCGGAGTTAGACGCCGAGCTTATCGCCAAACTTATTGAGCTGCTTGAGTCTGACAATATGCCCTATCAGGCGACCGTCGATATTTTAGAGATCTTAATACATCAACGTCCCACCTTTATTCGTGCCTATATGTGGGCCTTGCTTGAGGAAGCGAACGACATTGAAAATAGTCAGCAAGTTGATGCCGAAGTACTCTATATTCTGAGTATCTTTCCTAAAATTATTGTCAGCCAGCCAAAGCTTACGGAAAAAGATCTCAATATGCTTTGTGCGCTCAGCGAGCATACCTTACCTAGAGTGCGTCAAGTTACGTTAGAGTTTATCGAGTTTTATCCCACACCGTTTGCACAAGAGTTAATCGCCAAACGGTTTGAGCAAGAGAGTGAAAATGCCGTGCGCTTCACCTTGATAAAACAGCTATCCGCCGACCGCTTTTGTCAGCACGATTTTGCATTTTTACTGTGGCAACGCGTACTAACCGGCGACTTTAGTATGCAGCTCAAACGCTTAGCGCTTGAGCAAAGCGCGCGCATCATGCTGAATATGCAACTTGAATCACATCAAGTCGAACTCTGCTTCAAACGGTTTATTGATACCTTAAATGACTGTTTATCTAGGGAAACAAGCATCGCCGTTTGCCGTTATATCACCAGAGCCAGAGAGCAGCTAGGTAGCTTCTATCATCAAGCCATCATCGCGCAGCTCAATGCTTCTCTTGAAGCCAACGAACAAAGTGACGCACTGGCTACTTGGTCTCGTGATGAACTAGGCCGCTCGCTTTCTTATATTGCACAGCGCGGTCAAAGTCTTAATGCCTCAAAAACAAAAGCTGGCTGGCGTATCCAACAAGGCTATCATCAAGCAAGAAGATTATGGCGAGTAATACACGAAATAAGGCAACCAAGTACCGATAAACGTCAAAGCTACTCTCATACCAAAGCGAAAAAGCCTAGCGTATCGATCCACGTTCCTAGCTGCACTACCGCGGAAATTAGCGAAACAAAAGTGCCGGGAGAGTTACTCTTTAATATCGCCGAACAAACGAGTCGGCCACATCTACCGTTACTCGACTTTTTGCTAAGTGTACTGACCAATGACCATAGCAAAGAAGACGCCAAAACCTATACGCCGGATGGTATTTTAGCCGTCACTCCGCCATCTACTTTGTGGCGACGTCTTAAGGCGTACTGGGCCATAACATGGCAGTTTGCAGAGCTAGACCGCTTACGAAAAGGCAATGAGTTTGAGCAAGGTAAATATCTAGACACGCTTAACGCGCTTGGATTTTCGCTGCACTTTTGTGCCTATGGCGACATTGCAAAAACATCATTCCCTGTCGCGAAAGACATTCAACAACTTTATACTCGCACTGGTGTTACCTCAGCGCTACTCACCATTTGGAGCAGCTTTAAAGAATACGTCGATGCCATTTATCAAAATAGTATTTCGCAGCTAGTTTTCTTTGTGCTTGCATTTATTAGCTACTTTTGGACTCGACATATTTATGTCAGTAAAAGAATAAAGCAGAATCGCAAACACATTCCGGTGTCCATTGGCGGCTGGGGAACACGAGGAAAATCAGGAACCGAGAGGCTTAAATCTGCTTTATTTAGTAGCTTGGCATTGAGAGTCGTAAGCAAAACCACAGGCTGTGAAGCGATGCTTATCTATTCAAAAATTTCTGGTGAGCAATATGAGATCCCGCTATTTCGGCCTTTCGACAAAGCAAGTATTTGGGAGCAAGCTGATGTGCTACATTTTGCAAAACAGGTAAAAGCGGACGTTTTCCTATGGGAATGTATGGGCCTGACTCCTAGATATGTAAAAATTCTAGTTCGCTGGATGAAAGATAATTTTGCTACCATTACTAATGCCTATCCAGATCATGAAGATATTTTGGGCCCAACAGGCTTGGATGTGGCAAAAGAAATGTCTGCCTTTTTGGGCTACAACACCCAAGTATTCACTGCTGAGCAGAATATGGCCTCCGTGCTCAACTTGGCGGCGGAGCAAAAAAACACGTCGCTCATTCAAGTTCATTGGGGCGATGGGTATCAAATAACGCCTGACATTCTCGCAAAATACCCCTATGTTGAACATCAGGATAACATCGCCTTAGTCTGTAAGATGGCGCAATATATTGGCATCAATAAAGACTATGTGTTCAAAGAAACGGCTTCTAGAGTAATTCCCGATGTTGGCGTGCTCCAGCAATTTACGACCGCAAAGATTGGTGCAATCAGTCAAAGCTTTATCAATAGCATGTCAGCCAACGAACGCCTTGCAACGATAGAAAACTGGAAACGCCTAAACATCATCGAACAGGGAAAGCAGGGGCAAATTGTTGCACTGATTAATAATCGCAACGACCGTGTCGCGCGCTCGCAAGTATTTGCGAACATTCTGGCCAATGATCTGCATTTTGATGCCGTTGTGGTGATAGGCACCAATATCGGTGGCTTTTTTAAATACTTTATGGTTGCACTAGAAAACCTCTTACACAGTACTTTCAGCAATAACGACCACAATGCACTGCACAATTTACTTGCGCGCTTTAGGCTCACTTTATCGCGAGATGCGCTTATCGCATCATTAAATACTACGGCAACCAAGCTGCCTGAGTCTGCGTTTTCAAGCTTCGACTCGCTGCAGTCGCAACTTAATAACGAAGACGACGCACACCGGCTCACACTAAAGCGTTTTGAAGCCTGGACGATTGCTCAGTCGCTTTTGGAAGTTGAAGACCTAAGTACCAGGCTTTCGCAAACAGCAGCGCTTGCAGAACAACTTGCCACACTCAAATGTACGTTAGTGCATGATAGCGACATCAAGCCTGATGCCTTAACCCAAGTCATTGCAAGACAAGCACTACCAAATGAACATCAAATTATCGTCGGCATGCAAAATATCAAAGGAGCGGGATTAGGCTATGTTTACATGTGGCAAAAGTGGCAACTGTTTAATCAGCATTGCGAGCGTCTGAGCCGCCGCAGCGTGACACAAACTGAGTTTAGAAATGGCTTAAGTAGAATTTTACAACAAGAGGAACTCAGCGCGATTGAATGCCAATACTTAGCTGACAAGCTCGACTTGTTCGAAGCGTTGCCCAATGCCCAAAGCGAATTTAGTCAAGCTGAATTAACGCAAATAAAGCGCAAACTAGAGCAACAAACGCAACGCTTAGAAAGTAAAGATAATACCCGAGCTCGCTCGCCGCTAACACGCTTTTTGAATAAATTGGTCGAGTCATTTTTAGATGCCGGCGCGGCGGTAAAAAGAAAGAAAATAGCAGTTCAGGTATACAAAGATATCGCCGACTTTAGGATCACAATAGAAAAGGCAACCCTTATTTTAAGTGAATTAAATCGTTCGCAAAAACCGGGATGGTTGAAGTTACAAAATGGTAAGCGCCGCAAAAAATAGCTCGGCGCTTGTTACCCGGCCACCAAAACGTAGATAAGTTTAATGATCAGCGTCACCATTAATAAAGGCAGTACATATTTGGCATACTTTTGCATTTTATCTAGCCCTAAGCGCTGCTGATACTTTTCCAACAGCGGTATCAAGACAACCAATGCGATGACTAAACTCACTAATAATATAACTACGTTCATCTTAGCTCCTCTTTCTAAACAGGTATCTTACAACCAGTATTCACTTCAAGCAAAATTCCAGCTATGCTCATAAACACATCTGACCAGTAGAATAACAATGATGAAAACTGCTATCACCGAATTATTTGACATCGAAAAACCCATTATATTACCCGGCATGAGCTGGATTTCTGTCCCTGAGCTTGTTGCGGCAGTGAGCAATGCTGGTGGCTTAGGTATTTTAGCCACGGGCCCGCTCAGTCAGGACGAGACACGTCAAGCAATACGAAAAATTCGTGAACTCACCGATAAACCTTTTGGCATTGGTGTGACGTTAATGATGCCGGGCGCCAAAGAAAATGCCAAAGTTGCATTAGAAGAACAGGTGCCTGTTATCAATTTTTCTTTAGGAAAAGGCGATTGGCTAGTACAAGCAGCTAAAGCCTACGGCGGAAAAGTCATTGCTACTGTGGTGACGCAAAAGCATGCATTGGCAGCACAAAAATCTGGCGTTGATGCGCTATTAGTTACAGGTCATGAAGCCGCAGCCCATGGTGGTGAGGCAACTTCACTGTGTTTAGTGCCGAGCATAGTCGATATTGTCGATATACCTGTAATTGCCGCGGGGGGATTTGCCGATGGTCGAGGACTTATCGCCGCGCTAGCACTTGGCGCAGAGGGCGTTGCGATGGGCTCTCGTTTTGCGACATCTAAAGAAAGCCCTTTGCATCAACATGTCAAAGATACCGTTGTGGAAAAAGACGTTGAACAGACGATTTATTCCAAAAACTTCGACGGTCTTTATGCTCGAGTAATGAAAACCCCCATGGCTGAAAAAGCAACGCGCCGCCCGATGAACTTTTTCATGGCCACCATAAAATCATTTAAGGCCGCCAAAATGGTCGACATGCCCTTATGGAAACTACTACTAGGACTGTTATCTCAATTCGATAAAATTAAAATGCTGTCGCTCTTTGGTGCCGCCACCGAAAAGCTTGAAGCCGCCACAATCCACGGAGATTTAGACTATGGCGTGCAGTTTATTGGTCAATCTCAAGGCTTAATTAGAGAGATCGAATCAGTACAAACCTTAATGGATAACATGATGGCCCAAGCCACTGGGGTGCATTCACGTATCGGCAAGATTACAGCCAAGTAACTGATGTTTGGTATTAGCGCGGTAAAAGCGGTATTATCTTGCTTAGTATCGCTCTGGCCCTAGTTGTGCCACTCAAGTGCTGGCCATAAATTCTGATTTTATAAGTGACTTTCAATGCCTAAACATTATCTTTTCTACATTGAGCAGCCATATAGCTTTGCCATTCTGAGACCCCTCCAAAACGCTATCCGTGCTAACGGTGACGTGGTGAAATGGTTTTTAAAAGGTAAAGATGTAAATTCAAGTTCACTTGCACCAGACGAAGCAGAGTTACTGAGCGTAGATGATGTAAAGGCGTTTAATCCCAGAGCTGTGTTTGTACCTGGAAACGTTGTTCCTGACTTTTTTCCAGGCGCCAAAGTGCAAGTGTTTCATGGATTAGAATATAAAAAGAAAGGTCACTTTGGGATCCGCGGTTTCTTCGATTTGTATTGTACTCACGGCCCAATTACCACTGCGCCATTTAACCAACTTGCACAAAAACATGGTTATTTCTCGGTGATTGAAACTGGCTGGCCAAAACTAGACCCTTATTTTGATTACACCAAGCAAGAGAATGAAAAGCCAGTCATACTGTACGCTCCTACTTTTTCACCGAACCTCACATCGCTTGAAGCATTACATGCACAAATCAAGCAGCTCGCAGAGTCAGGAAAATACAAAGTCCAACTTAAGTTTCATCCTAAGACGAAACAGCAGTGGCAACAGATGTACATAGAACTTGAAACCATCAGCGACTTTGAAATCGCCGGAAATGACAATCTCATTCCACTCATTCAGCAAGCCGATGTGGTGATTTCTGATACCTCTAGCGCCGTTGATGAGTCACTACTAATTGGTAAACCGGTTATCACTTTTAATAATCACCAACCTCAAGATGCGTTAATCAATATTACCGACGCAGGCCAACTATCTGAAGCAGTTAAACAAGCACTCAGCCTCTCCGAGGCACAAAGTGAACGTATTGAGCAATATATTCAGCGAGTGCACCCTTACCGCGATGGAAAAAGCGCTGAGCGCATACTCGTAGCAACAGAGACTGTAATTGCTGCCGGATTAAAGCGTAAACCGCTTAATTTATTGAGGCGTTACAAAATACGTAAAGCATTGAATTACATAAAGATAAAGTAAAACAGGTTACTTTTCGAAAATAAAAAAGCTCACTTTACTGTGAGCTTATGCAAGTTAATTTATCACTCACCTTAACAATCGCACTGCCAGTATTGGTTACCAGTTTCCGTCAAAGGCGGGCGACAAGGAATACGACTATTTGCACCACCAGCGATGTTTGGTGTTTGCTCTTGAGGCAAGCTTTGTTTTTTATCTAATTGTTTTAATGCTGTTTTTTTAAATTTCAATTTCATTTTCTTATCCTTGAGTTACTCTTAATTTATAAATCATGTTGTTTAAGGTTAGTAGTCCAATAAGTAGATTCTCTATCTCATCAGGCTAGCCTAAAACACAGCTCGACTATACTAACAACGGCAATGACCGTAATCCGTACCAGTCAACGTTTCCGTTAAACGGCATGGGATTCTGGTATTTGGCTCAGCACCGCCAGCTACTTGAGGGGTTTGCTGTAAAGGTAGGTTTTGGTTTTTATCTAATTGCTTCAACGCTGATTTTTTTAATTTTAATTTCATTATCATTTCCTTGAAATAGTCGTTTAGTGATAAAAATTTATCACTAATTCTTAAGCTGCCATGAAAAAATAAAAAATTCAACAATATTAACAATAAAATCAACTAAAAGCACAAGGCAAACAAAAAAACAACAAACATGATTAGATAAACTTACCTCAACTAGGCATCTTGTTGCTTATCCATAAAATCAGCCATACGCGCAAGTAATTCAGCTTCTGTGAGATCTTCTTTATGCGTGCCAATCGTCCAGACATGACCAAATGGGTCTCGTAGCGTTCCAGCCCTATCACCATAAAACTGATCACAAACGGGCGTGACTTGCTGTGCCCCCAATTCAATTGCCCCCGCAAACACAGTGTCCACATCGTCAACATACAACATCAAGCTAACGGGCGTGCCACCAAGCTCATTGGGATCTTTAAAGTGCATATCAGGGCACATATCTGAAAGCATCACATAAGAGTTACCAATCTGCAGCTCCGCATGTGCTATTCCTCCATCTGGCATAGGTAACTGAAGCTTTACGCTAGCGCCAAAAGCAGCTCGGTAAAACTCGATAGCTTTTGCTGCACCAGCCACAATGAGGTAAGGCGTGAGTGAATGATAACCGGGAGGAATTGAAGAAGTCGCCATGATATGGATCCTATAAAGTCCGTTAAATTCCCTCTAAACCTAGCCGATTATTTGAAATATGCGAATTAAAATTGCGATGCTCATGTTATTGCAGCGATGAGATTTACTCATAACTCGAGTGTTGATTAACGAATTATTTACCTATATGCTAATTTGGTTTTGTTCATAAAACACACAACAACATGTAAGGGATCAGTATGAAACCAACTTCTATATTACGATTGGCTTGGACGAGTGGTGCTCTCATCCTCGCAGGCCAAGCAAACGCCTACGACTGTAGTAATTTAAGCCCTTGGTCTGAACAACAAGTCTACAGACAAGGGGATATCACACAGTCCCAAAACCAAGCATATGAAGCAAAGTGGTATAGTCAGAACGACAATCCAGCAGGCCACTCCGGTCCTTATGATGTCTGGCGGTCATTGGGGACTTGTGCAACGGGGTCAGGTCAAGCGCCAAGTGTCGTACTCACCAGCCCAAATAATGGCGCGGTTTTGGGCGAAAATGACAGCGCTGTTTTTTCCGCTGATGCCAATGATGTCGATGGTGATCTGGCTTATGTCGAATTCTTAGTAAATGGGCAAGTCATCGCAACGGACACTACCGCGCCATTTCAAACCACTTGGAACGCAGTACTTGGCGAATACGATATCAGTGCAATTGCCACCGATTTACAAGGGCTAACCGGAAGTTCGCAATCAGCACGGATCACTGTAAAATCGAGCGGGGGAAATTTACCACCGAACGTATCCATTGTAGCACCAGCCAACGGCCAGCAGTTCTATCAAGGCAATATGGTAGGGATCAGCGTCACAGCTGACGATAGCGACGGTACTATTGCGGGAGTGGAAATTAGCGTGAACAACCAGCTTGTTGCGAACCTAACAACCTCTCCTTTTGAGTTCCAATTCCAAGCGGAGCAAGTTGGCGTAAACCAACTAAATGTAAAAGCGATGGACAATCAAGGCTTGGTAAGTGAAGCAAACCTTGCCATCGACGTGTTGACAAAGGTAGGCGGTGGCTGCCAAGGCCTTAGAGCATACAGCGCTGGACAAAATTACCAGACTGGTGAACTCGTCGCTCATAATAATCATAAATATCGCTGTGATATTGCAGGCTGGTGTAGCTCAAACGCGCAATGGGCATATGAGCCAGGTGCAGGCCAGTATTGGAGCGATGCATGGAGCGATATAGGGATCTGCGCAATCGCACCAACCGTAACGTTCGAAAGCCCGTCCAATAATGGTACTGTTTTGGTCAATACGCCCACCACTATCTCTGTCAGTGCTCAAGATACAGACGGCAGTATTGCTACACTGTCACTCTATGCCGACAGCACACTCCTCGCCACAGCCAATCAAGGAACGCTTAGTCACAGCTGGACACCGACAACCCTCAAACCAGTGAGCTTAAAAGCCGTTGCGGTCGATAACGAAAGTAATCAAAGCGAGCAAACAATTACAGTGAATGTAACTGATAAACCGATTGCCGTTGATTTACTTGCCCCCACTAGTGGCAGCCAAATTACCCTGGGTAATTCCACTCAATTGATTGCACAGGCATCCTCTTTTGTTGGACAAATCACACAAGTACAGTTTTATGCTGATGGCGTGTTACTCAATACAGACACAACGCCACCCTACGAATATAGTTATGCACCGGCCTCAATCGGTACAAAAACACTTTATGCCACGGCCTTCAACGACAATAATGATCAGCTGTCCAGTAGCGGCGTGACTGTTCAAGTCATCGACAAACCCATCGGTAAAAAGCACAAATTGATTGGCTATTGGCATAACTTTGTCAATCCAGCTGGTTGCCCTATTCCACTTGATCAGATGTCTACTGCTTGGGACATCATCGATATTGCCTTTGCTGAAAATGATAGAAATTCGAATGGTACAGTGCACTTCACACCATTTGAAAAAGACATTCGCTCTAACTGCCCGCCTATCGACCCAGTAAAATTCAAATCCGACATGCAGGCACTACAAGCGCAAGGTAAAGTTTTTGTGCTAAGCCTTGGTGGTGCAGAAGGCACAATTACCCTCAATACGGATTCCGATGAAGCCGCATTTGTCAGCAGCCTCACCGATATTATTCAACAATGGGGATTTGACGGGCTCGATATTGATTTAGAGAGTGGCTCGAACCTTGTGCATGGCTCTCAGATCCAAGCTCGGCTGCCAAGAGCATTAAAGCAAATTGAACAAAATATTGGTGGCAATATGGTACTTACCATGGCCCCTGAGCATCCCTATGTGCATGGTGGCATGATTGCCTATTCAGGTATTTGGGGCGCTTATATTCCACTTATAAATGAGCTACGTGATACATTAGATTTACTTCACGTACAGCTATACAACAATGGGGGCCTACCTAATCCATATGAACCGGGAAGTGCTCCTGAGGGTTCAGTAAACATGATGGTTGCCCATGCAAAAATGTTGATTGAGGGATTTGATCTTGCTGATGGCACCCGCTTTGCACCACTTAGGGATGACCAAGTAGCCATCGGTCTACCTTCTGGTCCACAGTCGGCAAATTCAGGCCAAGCGCCTATCGGCAATATCATCAATGCCTTAGATTGTTTAACCAAAGGTACAGGATGTGGCACTATCCAGCCTAGCAAGGCTTATCCGAACTTTGGTGGCGTGATGACATGGTCGATTAACTGGGATAAGTACGATGGCTATAATTTCTCTCAACCCATTGGCGATAAATTAACGCAGATGAATCAAGGAAATTAAAACTACATTGGCCTGAGCTTGGTAAGTATGGCAAACGTTATTCTGAGCTCAGGTTGATTAATCAATAAAATACAAAAAATAAAGGCAGGNTACAGCCCAGATCCTGCTTACTTGATTGCTAACAATTTTCAGTCGTGTAGTTACCACACCGAGCGCTTGTACNNNNAAAGTGCCGAGGTGATTAAATCACACTCTTTAGTCGTGGTTTCACAACCAATCGTGCCAGGTCTCGTTGTATAACCACCTGCCACATTAGGCGTCGCAGCATAATCAAGTGTTTGGCTGTTTTTAGATAAAGACTTTAATTTTTTAACCGTTAATTTCATTGGTAATCCTTTTTTGTTTTATTGATAGATTCAGGAACTAGTTCGTAATAATTTAGTCCTGAATTAAAGTTGTATCACCTGAACAAAAAACACTCAACCCAATTAGAGCAACAATTCAATGATTGGGGCCTGTTGATCTTTGTATTTTTGCCAGAACCGCCCTGAATAACCCTATAACTTAGGCTATGTAGCAATAAGCCAACGACACAAGCAAACAAGGTTGGTAAACAGTCAACAGCTTTTTGCTTGGAAATAAACTATTTCTCCCCTACTATTAGAGCGTTACACGCAAATTCATAATGAATCCCAAGGTCGATATGAAATCTTTTCCATCGCTTTATTTAACAAATCTATTCTTAGTCGGTGGGACAGGCCTGCTGACCACTTACTTAGCGCTTTATTTAGGCCAGCACGGCGTCAGCACGTTTTGGATCGGCTTGCTTACCTCGTTTTATTACTTGGGTTTGTTGCTCGGTGCTAAATTAGGCTACCACCTGATCAAATCAGTTGGCCATATTCGCGCGTTTGCGGCAAGCACAGCTGCAGTGACGGCCTGCGTAGCGATACATGGGGTGAGTGACAATATCTATCTTTGGCTTGGACTACGACTTGTGGTGGGTCTGGGCATGATGTGTAACTTTATGGTGCTCGAAAGCTGGCTAAATGAACAAGCGGCACCTGAGCAGCGGGGACGAGTATTTTCTTTTTACATGCTCACCTCATACCTCGGTATGGTAACAGGGCAATTTGCGCTTTCTAATTTTCCTGAGCTTGGCTATGCGCCGCTGTTTTTAATTGTTGTTGCTTTATCCTTTGGAATTATCCCTATTTCAACGACGAGGCGGATCCACCCTAAGCCACTTAAGCCTATTCAAGTCAGTTTGTTTACCTACTTCAAAAAAGTGCCTCAGTCTCTCACGGCAGTCTGTTTTGCCGGAGTGATTAATGGTAGTTTTTATGGCCTTGCCCCGACTTTTGCCAGCCAGTCAGGATTTAATGCCGAAGAAATTGCTATGTATATGTCGGTAACGATTTTTGCAGGTTTGCTTGCACAGTGGCCAATGGGCATTATCTCTGACCGAGTTCGCAGAAGTATCTTACTGCGCAGTAACGCTGTTTTTATCGGTTTGATTTCTCTTTGTATATTTTTACTGCCACTGAGCCCAAGCTACAGTCTTTGGCTGACTTTTGGCTTTGGGTTATTTGCATTTACCATGTATCCACTTTCTTCGGCACTAGCAAACTCCCGTGTTGATGATGAAGACCGTGTTGGTGTTTCTTCTGCGCTGCTGGTGGCGTTTGGGGGAGGTGCCTGTGTTGGCTCAGCCTCTATTGCACAGATCATGTCCCATTTTGGTCATCAAGCCCTATATGCTTCGTTGAGTGCACTAACCGTTGTTATGTTCTTACTCCTCCACTTTATCAACGCGAGACAAAAAGCCGAGCAGCCAGAGCCTAGCGACTATGTTGCTGCGACTTCTGATATTACCAGCTCACCGCTCGCAGCCACCATGGACCCGCGTATCGAGGAAAAAACGGCGCACGAGCAGCTACTTGTCGTTGGCGAAGACGCGCCTCGCGATAACGACGATGAACTCGATGACAATGAGCAAACTAGTGAGCCAACCGAGGAGCTGGACGAAACGACTAACAAACCTCAGCCAAAGCCTGACTGATAAGCACTCGTCACCAAAGATTGCTTAATCAAGGTGTTATCAGCTATGTTTATAGGATGTAGCTGATGACTGATGAGTATTGTGATTTGCAAAACATCTGGATTACCTTTGGTGGCGTTATGCTGCTCACGGCTTGTACCATAGCCAATAGCTGTGAGCTTGCTGTGCTTGATGGTAGTGTCGTGCTCAATTCCTCAAAGATACAGCCTAAATGTCGTTTTAAACAAGATCAAACCGGCCAGTTGTCTGCTGCGGCTAAGTTCACCTCCGTGCTAACTCATCAAGCGCCAAACTCTAAAATAAAGCGGCTATCACAGGAGCAAGTTCAGCAATCATGCAACATCGACGCGACCCAAGGCAGTTTGACTTGTACATTTAATGGCAAAAGCGACCACTTCACGCTGACGAACACCATTAAACAGGGGAAAATCGCATCAATAAACTGGCAAGATGATGAATATGTTTACCTTGGCTGGATGACTAATACTGAGGTATTAATGGGCTATATTGCGTTTGGCGCCCTTAACAAGCATACTGCCCCCTTTTTCATTCCCGCCTCCCAGTTTTGCCAATATGGTCTAAGCTCGCATATTATCGACCTTGGTAAGGGCGACTTATTGTGCCAAAACCACGAGGGGCTTTGGTCTCATAGCCGTTTACTGCCCCTACCACAGCCCTGCCAACAACCACAACAAATGATCCAAGATAAAGGTGGGATTTGGGCGCTGGAGTTTATCGAAAGTAGCTATCAATGGCGGATCTGCAGATACAACGATAACGCAGGTAGCCTATTAGCCGCATACGAATACAGCATAGATTTAAAGGCAACGCTGGCTCGGTATGACTTACAGCCCAGTGATTACACCCAACTTACTTTTTTATCCAATGGCGGTACTAACGCTATCGCGAATGCGGTGGAAATAGATAACGTCTTTCCTGTCAGTGATATTACGCCAGAGCTTGACCCACAAACGATAGAGCTGCCTATTCAGCAGCTACAATACAAACTGACTAAGCTAGATTAATCGCCACTTACTCTTGTGCTTCACGAAGCACTTGCGTTTCGCTATTTTGCTTTCTAAATTGGTTTGGTGTGGTTCCCGTAACGATTTTAAATGCTCTAGTAAATGGTCCAACCGACGCAAAACCACTTTCCAGGCCAACGACAAGTACTGGCCAATGCTGTTTAGCGGGGTCTTGTAACAACGCTTTGGCATGCTCAACCCGCAACTCATTGACCAATTGGCTGAAATTTCGCGCTTGTAAGTTTTGTCGTATCACTCGGCTTATTTTGTATTCAGGTTGATTAAATTGCTGAGCTAAGTCAGCAACTTTTAACCCTTCTTTGAGAAAGCCTTTTTGCTTGATAAGAAAGTGTTCCACCTGTTGCTGGAGCGCAATATCATCCTCGGTTTGTGTTGGCTCATTTGATTCAACGCACCTAACGGATGTAATTGTACGTTGAGATGAAAATCGCCAATACAATAACACTTGCGCCGTCAACATAATGAGGATAGCTGCGCTTGTCACTGCCCATTCTTGAACCTCACGATTGTCGGCAAAGCGATTTTCGACTAATTTGGTGCCTGCGACGCAAATAAAATAAGCGGATAAGAATAGCACCCTTTGTGCTTTTTCCTGCCCTTGAGACTGCGAGAACCCTCTGCACCCCTCCCAAAATGCCAGCATGAGTACACTAGATGACAACAACAAAGTAAGCTCATACGCCGCAATGTTAAGCCACTCAACTAATCCGCGAGCGTTCATGTGTAATTGACTATCGATAAACAAATAACCTTGTCGCCATATGACCAAGGCAGCAATGGCGATTGCAAACACAACATGCCTTTGTAAAATGGTATGTTTTTCTCTAAATAGTGCCCTAGCAAGCAACCAAAACCCATTACAGGTCACACAAGCGCCCATGCCAATTAAATACTGATATCCATTTAAGGAGTCCTGAGTCAGCTTTTTGGTGGTGGCCAAAGCTATTGAGCCGCACACTAAAGCAAAGAGTAAATGTGCTGCTTTTTTCTCTTTTACAAAAAGCTGAGCAACAACCAAAGTGCAACATAGGCTAAGCAAAAGTAGGTAATAGTTTTCAATAGTCATGGTGATTGAAGGAATATTGATAGACACAGAAACTCTAACAGCCACACCAAAAGCACTCAAATTAACTTTGTAAATAACCATTACATCAGGTTAAGCAAACTTAACACCAGCATTTTTAAAGTTCGGTCCACTTTCTTTGCTTTGATTTTCAAAATCAAAGCGACGAGATAGCAAAACCTTGTCATTTTATATACCAAGTTTATTGATTTATAAGGATAAGTATTTTGTCTTCCCTCAATCTAACCAAAACAACAGGGGTTTTCTTTAGTCCCTTTAGCGTATTGAATGGTGCCGCAAAGAGCTGGGTGTGTGTCGCACTGCTCGGGCAATGGATGTTTGCTGTTTATATCTTAGGCCTATATGCCATCCCGCTTATCGTGGGACTCACAGAGCAAAGTGCAGCGGTTTCACCGGCGAGTGGACACACAAAAGATGCCAAGGTGTTTTTTAGCCATGTTTTACCCGCTGTGATTTTGGCCACCAACGGTTTATTACAGCTTATTCCTGCGGTGCGAAAACGCTTTCCACGCTTTCATCGCTACAACGGACGCGTATTTTTTATTCTCGGTATTTCGGGCGCACTCACTGGGTTATATCTCACTTGGGTAACCGGTCTTAGGCTGAGCGATGTTGGTGCCATTGGGATCACACTCAACGGTATATTAATTCCCATTGCGATATTTTTTGCTTGGCGCGCTGCCATACAAAAAAATATCGCCGCACATCAACGTTATGCCGCACATAGTTTTTTCTTGGTTAATGGGGTGTGGACGTTTCGTCTTTATTTGTTTGGTTGGTACATGGTCAATCAAGGCTTCAATGGCAATACCGTAACCTTAGATGGCCCTGTCGATATATTTATTTCGTTTGCCTGCTATCTGCTACCAATGCTACTCGCAGAGCTCTACTTTTGGGCAAAACGCCAAACCAACGTCAGCGCACCGGTTTGGATAATCACGGTGATGATGAGCCTAGGTTTTGTGATCACCGCGATTGGTGTCTACGCGGCCGCTGTCATGATGTGGTGGCCACGCATTTCAGCCGTCTTTTTTAGTTAAATTACAGTTTAATCAGTTAGGAGTAGAAACATGCTTTCAGTCAAAGCGAACAAAATCAACAAAGGCCTAATTACATCGGCAATCTTGCTCGTGATACTAACGCTGATGTGGCAACATTTAAATGGCGGGATAGTGAGTCACCACTTACTTCACAGAGCTGATTTTCCAGCAGTATCTAACGCATGGGGCATTATCATAATTCCCGTATTAGCTTGGCTTACGGCACTGCGGCTACATAAAGCAATTGGCACAGAGCGCATTAAAAAAACAGCACCCGTGGTTATTCCTACTGAGTTTTTGGTCGCATTCTTTGTGATGTTACTCTTTAGCTTGTTGCAATCAGCCCTTTGGGAGTTCGGTTATCAAAGCCTCACCATGTATACAGCCTTAGGACTTTTGATAGCTGGGCTATTTTATCCAATCTACCGCGCAGAATGCATATTGGGACACGTGGTCGGTGCTAGTTTTACCTTTGGTTATGCTATTCCACTAGTTGGCATTTTAGTGATGGCAATCGTTTCAGTGTTTTCTCTTTTTTGCTTAAAACCTATCTTTTCTAAATTACTTAAGAAGACACAAACACCAATGAGAATGGAGTAATAGTGACCTTAGAAGGCTCAAGACAACACAAATAATTCCTAGGCGCTGCTATATAACTCGTTCCTTGTCGTTTTGACTCGTGTTAAATTAGTGATGATTTTTAAGCAAGGAACGAGCGGTTATGCAAGCTAGGTTAGTTACTCACATTGTTATCGTGGCTATTTTTACGTTGCTGTCAATTGGTAGCGCTATTGCTAATAAATCAGTAGATTCGAACTCAACACTGCAGCTTTCGTCCGCTTATTTTTCGCAAAAAAGAACGGTTCATATCGTCCTGCCACCAAGCTATGAGCAAGGCAATACAAGCTATCCAGTGTTATATCTAACTGATGGTCAGAGCAATCTTGAACATACCGCTTCAGCGGCTCGCTTCTTGGCACAACAACATAAAATACCTGAACTTATCATTGTTGCCATCGAAACCAACGAACACCGCACTCGAGATCTGACCCCGTCTTATCGCAAAGGTAGCCTTGCGGTACTGGGACATTTTGCAGGTCCAACACGGCAGCAAAATCCGGGCGGTGCAGAAATGCTACTGCAATTTATCGACAAAGAACTCATCCCTTACGTAGACAAGCATTATCGCACATCAGGCTATCGCGCGTTAGCAGGACACTCATTCGGTGGACTGTTTGCAACCTATGCGCTACTTGAAAAACCCGATTTATTTAATGGTGTAATGTTGGCAAGTCCAAGCCTTTGGTGGGATAAAGAGCGATTATTAAATGACTTACTGACAAAAGCGTTAATCAACAAGTGTATCTACATCAGCATGGCAGACGAAAGCGCAATCATAACGCAGCCTTTTCAACGTCTTAATGATGCTTGGCGAAAGCCAAATGGAATTGACTTCAAAGCGCAACACTTTAACGGCGAAACCCATACGAGCGTCGTCTACCCGAGCTATTATCATGGTCTGCAGCACCTATTTAACCATTACCAACCATCCTTTAAGGTCGCTGCTGCCGGTGTCACTCAGCTGGAAAATCATGTCGCCATCGCTAAGTCACTATATGGACTCAAGGCTTACCCCTACGACGCGCTGACTTCGCTCGGGAGTGCCGCCCTATTCGAACGTAACTTCACTGCGGCCATCAACCTGTTTAGCTTTGTGAGCCAGCACAACTCAGAGTCCCTCAATACACTGCAGCAATTGGCGATGGCTTATCAGCAAAAAGGAGATAAGCCATCGCTATTAAAGACCTACCAAGCCATGCTTAAACTTGAAGGGCTAAGTGAAAGCGAAAAAAAACATTTGCTCTCTGAAATCAAAGCATTGCAACGCTTACATTAACTGATTTTTTCTAAAGTGATGATATTCACTCAAGGCAAGTGGCACGGAAACCACTGGATTTTGTGAATGCCCCGCGTCCTCGCTAATGCTGTGTCCCCAACGCACATTGGCAGGCGCATACTGTTCAAGTGCATCTAATAAACCATGAAATGACCCCGTAATAATGTCATTCTCAGCACCACCAATGGAAAGGTAAATATACTTAGGTTTGCCTTGAATATTGGCTAGGCTTTTTGCGAATTCTTTTACGACAACCGAGTCGTCATACCACGCAGCAGGACTAAAAGCAAAATAGCCATCAAAAAGCGCAGGTTTAGTCACCATGGTATAAAGTACAAAACTTCCACCAGCAGAAAACCCGCTTAACACACGGTTGTCGTTAATTGAGTAGTTAGCTTCTAAGTAGGGTAACAGCTCGCTTTCAACAAATTGCAAAAAACGATCTGCACGACCAAAAATGGCAGGATCATTGTCACTCTCTGGACGGGCCTCAATCGCAACATCTTGTCGAGCATAAGGCGGCACTAAGTCGCGGTTGCGAGTCTCAGTCCAAAATTGATTGGGAATAGACACTAAAATGGCATCTTCTACCCTACCTTGTTCGGCAAGGCTGCTTAGTACCTCATCCCACCGCGCGAGATTAAAGTTGCCGTCGGTGCGAATAATGAGCGGATAACTATGTGCCTTGTCATACCCTTTTGGGAGGCGAATAAAGACCTTTCGATCTTCATTAAGCACTTCTGAAGACAACACTACATCAACATAATCTGAAGTGTAATAAGACTGATACTGGGTAAACTTCCAACCAGCGGCGACGATGGCAATTAAACCTAAGAGAGAAAAGAGATATCGCTTCATAAAACTTCCTGTCATTGTTTTTATTATTTCGTACTTTTGAGTACCGTTTACTTCATCCTACTGTATATTTTTTAGAAACTAAATCGCAACCGCTACTATATTAGGCAGCTAAAAATAACATCCTGAAAATACTAAAATTTACGTCACAACCAAATGTAACATTATGTTTTTAAAAAATAAATCACCGCTGTAATGTGGTGTAATGGATAAAATTAGAATCTACCCTACCCTTACGCTGCGCAACAAATTTGCAACCAATTAGGTTCATTTTTTTTACTTGCGCAAATCACGTATCTGCATCAGTAGTACAGCCAGATACTTCTTACACCATTTGAACAATATCTTGTCTCAGACGTGAGATTTTCCGATTAGATAATGCAAATGGTATCTTTTGACATGGAGTTCACAATGATGAAAATCTTAGTATCTGCCATTGTATTGGCAACCACAATGTCGAGTTTCAATTCGCTCGCTGCGCCTGAATCTTATGGCGTGCTTTTTTTAGATCGCAGTAGTTCAATGAACACGTTGCGCCCAGATGGACAAAGCCGATGTTCATTCTCAAAACAACAAGCAGTGCAAAAAGTATCAAAATTCTTTTTAGATGCCACAATTAATGGCCAACAGCTAAATGTGAAAACGTTTGCTAGTGGCGGTCAAATTCAATCCCTAACTAACGGGTTTGTCGGTTTCAATGCGGCAATGATGGCACTCTATCAACTAGATCCAGAAGGGTGCTCGGGGCTAACCGCACTTGCACAAGCTATGTGTGATGGCGCTGATGAGTTAAGAGCAAATTACTCAACGGAAGCCGCTAATGGCGCGCTGTTAAGAGTGTATGGCTCTACTGATGGCGGCGAAAATGACAGCCCAGCCTCTAGCTGTGGCGGCTCAAATTGGCAAACGAGCGTAACCTCTAAATACCTGTTTGAGCTACCACCAGTGCAATTCAATGCCACAATCTATACAGGCACAGTGCAAAATATTCTGGCTAATAAAGATAAGATGTATGTATTAGATGTTTCATCTGCATCTCAGTCGGTATCTAGTACCCCTACATTTCAGTTTCTTAAACAGCTGAGTATTGACACTGGCGGTACTTACGAGGAGATCAGCGACTCAGATGGCGGCGACCCAGGCGACTGGTAATTCACCAAATACAAAACTATATAAAGGTCGATAAGGCCTTTTTCTATTCGTCGTTGAGAAAATACAGAATGTTGTTTTTACACATTATTTAAAATAAAAAAACAATTAAATTACACAAAGCGCAAATACCTAAGGATCTTCAACTACACTCTTCGTGGGCATTTGCCCTGTGCAAGTTAAAAGGAGATTGTAATGAAGATTAATGGCAAACAACCGAATTTTCTAATCATTACTACTGATGAAGAGCGTTTCCCTCCGCCTTACGAAAATTCACAAGCAAAAGAGTATCGACTCAAGCACAGTGCATGCATGGCAGAAATGCGCCGCTGTGGCATGGAATTTATGAATCATTATGCAGCAGCGACGGCGTGCGCACCGAGTAGAACATCCATTTACACGGGACAATATCCATCCCTACACGGCGTGAGCCAAACACCAGGAATTGGCAAGTCGTCATTTGATCAAAACATGTTCTGGCTGGCTCCCAATACCGTGCCAACCATGGGATCTTGGTTTCGCGAAGCAGGTTATCAAACCTATTATCGTGGTAAGTGGCACCTCTCCGATGAGGATATTATCGTGCCGGGGAGTCAGCAAGCGCTGTATAGTAACTCTGCAACCGGAGAGCCTTACCCAGCAAAACAAGCTCTCTATGAGCGCGCAGAGCGTCTAGATAAGTTTGGCTTTAGTCAATGGATAGGTCCTGAACCTCATGGCGCTGCAGAGAACAATTCAGGTACATCTCGAGATCCGGGATTTGCCAATCAAGTTTGTGAAACCCTTAAACAACTTGAAGAAAAGGCACAAAACGGCGACCAAACGCCATTTTTACTGGTTTCTTCATTCGTAAACCCTCATGACATCGTATTAATGGGACAAAAAGATTGGTTTTCCAACTTTTATGCCGAAAAAGAAGCCGATAACCTTCCAAGTGTTGCGCCAGCCCCAAGCCAAACTGAAAGCTTAATGGACAAGCCTAGATGCCAAAAAGACTATCAGCTTATGTACCCGCATATGTATCTACCACAGCCACCAGATGAAACCTATCGGCAGTTTTATTACTACCTTATCGCAGAAGTGAACAAGCATATAGAACAGGTAGTTAACGCATTAAAGCAGTCATCTTTTTATGAAAATACTATTGTCGTTTTTACCTCTGATCATGGTGAGCTATTGGGTGCTCACGGCGGTCTACATCAAAAATGGTACACCGCGTATCAAGAAGTATTAAACGTGCCGTTTATTATTTCTAATCCTGTGCTTTTCAATCAACCTAAGCAGCTTGATATCACCACATCACACATCGACTTACTGCCTACCCTGCTTGGTCTAGCGGATATAGATATTGAGCAAACTCGTACTCAGCTTGCTAAAGATCACAGTGAGGCACAGCCACTCGTTGGCAGAAACCTAGCCAACGTCATTTTAGGTGAAGCGTCGCCCAAAGAAGAAGCCATTTACTTTATGACCGATGACAACATCGAAGTTGGTAGTGATATGACGAATATGCTTACCGGTAAAGCTTACAATAGTATTATCCAACCGAACCATATCGAAGCTGTGATAACGCAACTACCGGATATCAGCGGTGACACGAAATGGAAGTTTGTGCGTTATTTTGATAACGCTCGATTCTATGAGCAAGACCCGAATTTAGTTGATCTTGGTGGTAACGATGAGCCTACCACGCAATCGTCTGTGAGTAATGTCATTGGCGTCGGCAACCCAGACGGAATAACAACCACTCAGTTCATTCCCAGTGAATACGAGTGTTATAACTTGAGTGAAGATCCGACGGAGGAGAACAACCTGTTAAGCCCGTTTTGCGAAACGCCATTGGATGCGCGGATTTTAAAAGCGCTACAATTTACGCTACGGGAGCAGCGTAAAGCCAAACGTTTATTACCACAAAACCTCAATGAAGCACCGCAAAAACCAGTCAACCAGCAAGTGCCGATTAGAAGGTAATCGAAAAGCTCTGCAAGTAGCCCTGAAATATGCGGGCTACTTGCGATTATTTATGCTTTTTTAAACACTGCCAGCAACTGACTCAGCACCGCCGCAATAATGACACCAATCACCGCCCCCAATCCAAGCTTGGCGATAATGCTCAAAAGCCAGCTCATTGTAGGGATCAGCTTTTCAACAGCGTGAACAATTTCTTCAAGTAAGTGGAACTGGTGAGCCAAAATATCAACGCCAACTAAAAGCATTGCCAACACACCGGCGACCGACAAAAACTTCATTAGACCGTTGGCAAAATAAAGCAGTCCCTTACCCACCCCACGTTTTATCACCGCAAGTGTAGTCTTACGTACGTCTTTAATCATGGCTAAACCAATATCATCAAGCTTAACAATCAAAGCCACAATTCCGTAAACCCCGATTGTCAGCGCAAGTCCAATTAACGAAAGGACTATTGCTTGCTTTTCAAAAGGCTGATCAGCAATCGCACCCAGCGCAATAATGATAATTTCCGCCGATAGAACAAAGTCGGTAACAATAGCACCCTTGATTTTGTCTTTTTCAAACTCGACTAAGTCAACACGTTCATCCTCAAACGCTTTAATAAACTCATCGGTTTCTTGCTGTTGCTCCTGACAGTGAAAAATAGCGTGGAGAATTTTTTCACCACCTTCAAACAGCAAGTACAGCGCCCCTAAAATTAGCATAATGGGGATTATAAACGGCGCAAAATAACTGCAAGCCAAAGCAACGGGCACTAAAATAAACTTGTTCAGTAAGGAGCCTTTAAACACCTTCCATACCACTGCAAGCTCCCGATCTGGTTTGATCCCACCCGATAGTTGCTCTGCGTTGACGGCAAGATCGTCTCCTAACACCGGCGCGGTTTTAGTTGCGGCTAATTTTGTTAGCGCAGCGACATCATCGAGCAAGGCAAGTAAGTTTGCGGATGGCATAGCACACTCCTTTCGTTTAAGTTATTCATTAAGTGCGGTTGTCAAATAGCTGCTTACGTTAGCAACAGGCCCTAATACACAATATTTTTATCATAGGCCAAACATGATATTGCAGGCATGACCGCTTCAAGACAACTTAAATGTTGTTTTAATTCTCTCGGCTCGGTAATTTTTTTATACCGGATCCAAGGGATCAAAGGCGTAGTGTCGTCCTGCTTTGCAGTTAGATAAGCCTCATACCCTTTTATCCATTCATTCAACAAACCAAATGCATATGCATAAGGTAATAATGCTTCGTACTCCGCTTTTTCGACTCCTTCAGCGAAGCAGTGCTGACTCTTAAGTTTAATGTATTGATAAAATTGCTGAGACTGCAATACCCAAGCTTTAAATTGCTTGGAAGGCCCGATAAATGAAAAGAAAGCCGCAATAAAACCCAGGTAAAAGAAGTGAAAAACCACACTAGTGCCATTCACCAGCTCATCATCACCATCAACACACATCCATAGTAAGAATAAATAGGTAGGAATATAAATTAACGCGCGTACAAGCCACATTTCCCGGCTCTTTTTATCTTCGCTGCGATGTTCTATGAACATCTCTACAATAACCACCGCAATTAACAACAGTGAAGTGCATAATAAAGCTACAATTAAACTACCCGCAAACACTTGCCACCCATTGCCAGCACCAAGTCCAATCACAACAAAAGAAGCACCTAACCAAAGTAAAATAGGCGCTATAAAAGCAAGAAAGTTTACATTATGCTGCGCCTTCCCCACTTCGGCATTATTCACATAATGACATATTATTTCTGTGAAAGACGTCCTCCCCTCGTTTCCTTTGTTAAGAACAAAGCGGTTTTTTATCACTCGTTTTCGATTGCGTTTTCCACTCGAGTTTTGCACGTCTTGTTGTTGATAAAAGTAACGTTGCAGTTTTCCGCTTAACCCAACCGCCTCTGATTCACTCGGCGCGTCGGGGTTTAACTGAATTTGATGCAGCTTTTTTGGGTCAACATTACTAAATTCATCATTGTTTTTACCACGCTCACTAATCGTTAACTGTTTCGCCACCGCAAGCTTTAATACCTCAGCTAACGCGTCTTTTGCTGTTAGCACGCGTTCGATATTTGCAGCAACCAGTTCTCTCACCAAGCAAATCGGTAAGTCTGGTGGTTGAGTAGAACAAGGAAGCGCATCGGCAAGTTTTGGCAATGCATGGAGGCGCTTACGCGTTTGCCACACAGCCAATACAAATAACATTAAAAACGGCAAAGCAATAAATAACACTCTAAACGGATACCATACTTTGCGGTAAAGATAATTATCCTTAAATACACCTTTTTCAAACGCGAGGGCAATTTCTCCCTGTGCTTTATCTACTATCTCAGATTGACTCTCGAATAGGAGCTGATTGCGCCCATCGACTATCCCATCGCGTATCACAAACGCATCATTGTTTAGATGATCGACAAACAATTGGTGCTCCTTGAGCGTCGCGTTTTGAGGATAAAGAATCGAGACGGTAAGCTTGTTTATTTTCAGATTAACATTCGGAAAGAGTGCATAAGTCAATTCGTCTAATGCCGGATAAAACCGCATACGGTTTTTTGATTGATATCGCACTTCAAATTGCTGAGCCTGCCCTTGCTTTGGGAGCTGCTCTTTGCTTATTACGAGCGTTACTGAACTTCTATCGTAGTTATACTTCAGTGCATAACGCACTTCTTGCTCGTCAATTTTTACTGAGTCAATGCTGATATCGCTCAGATAGTATGTACCATCTGGATACCTCACATCCAGCTCAATTGTTTGCGCGAGCCCCTGCCAATCGAAGTTTCCCCCTTGCAGTATGCCTTGCTGAGTAACTTGCAGTGCCCCCGTTTTATTAATATCGAGATTAACTTGTAGCTGAGAGAAGTGAGGATCCGCTACCGACGCATCTTTAAATCTCAAATAAGCCAGAGAAGGCGCGCTCACAACCAATAAAATGATTGCCAGTAATACACCATAAAGCGTGGTAAACCAAAAGCGTTTAGTCATTGTTCAAATCCTTTGAATGCGCAGCGCTAAGTCTATGTAACTCAGCTCAATTTGCGCAGCAGACTAAAGCAAATAAGGTCTAATTTCAACACTAAAGTTACCGTTAAAAACGCCGCTTTTGGCGAGTAGACCTTGATAATATTTGCACATCACCGGTTGACTTTTTGGCTATATACGCTCCCTTTTGGTGCAACGAACAACCGCCTTAACGCATGCTAATTGACACCGAAATAGCGCAGTGATCGCTGAGCATTTTCTCTTCAGACATATCCGCAAAAAAGTATACGCTGGGGTCGAATTTTACCGTGTTTGCAAGTTTGTTGCTTAGCAATATATGGTCAATCGGCACAGGGTAGCGTGGGTGACAGCCTGTCAGTGTTTCAGTTGCGTTTACCAAAGGTGCAGAGACGCTATTTTGGTGCTTGGTTAACTGCTGCCAAAATTGATTGTCGCCATGGCTTAAACGATGATTGAAGTCACCCAACACAATGGTATTGCTATTTGCGTGTTTCTCCAACCAAGATTTAAGTACTGGTAACTGCTCTGCCAGCAGTCGACAAGCCTTTTTATCCGAAGTCGAATAGTTATCAACAAAACAGCCGCTTTTAAGATGGACATTAAGCACTGAAAGCTCACCAAACTGAGTATCTAAGGTCACAACTAGGCCATGCCTTAGTCCTTCAACATTCACGCTAAGTTCGCTCACGTTATCCACTTTGCTTGGGACAAGGTTATTTCTAATCGCAAACGCGGTTTTCTGCTGTGTAGACAGATTGCCACTCCCTCTACAGTCGTACGTCGCGCTATTAGCTCGACTTGAAATCAGTAATTGCCATTCACTACTTGGAAAGACCTGCTCTAATGCCTTAACCGATGCGACTTCCTGCAGCGCAATAACGTCTGCATTAAGCCCTTTTGCATAATCGCGCAGCGCGCTTATCTCCTGCTCGTCACGAGGCCTACATCCTGCACTCGATGGATATGCTAAATGCTCCATGTTCCAAGTCGCGATTTTAAGCGGAGCGACGGTTGCTTGGCCGCTTACCGCGGAGGAACCGATATTTGAAGGCTCCGACTGGCATCCCAATAGCGAGAGGCTAAAAATAGTGCTAAATACAAATGCAGTTAATTTTGTTGTCATAATGAATCCAATCTAGGCGATAAAATCTAAAGTCAGTAGCAATCGTTTTTCCCCTGTTACTACCGCTGGTGAGCGATGCACTAAGCCACGGCCTTCATTACCGTCCCAACGCTCACCTTTTAATAATGCCACATCCCCACAGGCAAGCTGTATTGCGTCAGCTTCAGGAGAAATAGTCAGTTTGTTGCCATCCCTTGATACATGCTGGTTTCTAAGCCACTCGCTGCCAGCGCCTGCAAGTGTTGTCACCAGTCGTACTGGCACTTTATCAACATGAAACTTCGGGCACATTGCAGTCTCGAGCATTTTTAACCGTAAACCAACTATGCGAAGTTCAAATAAACAGCTAAACATGTCCACGATTTCAGTAACGTGCGCCACCATCGCATCGCTAAAATTCAACCGCTTTAACGGCTCACTAACTTCGCAAGTGATATTGCTAGTCGCAATTTGTAGCGCTAATTCTATCTCTTTTGCTGTTTCTAAGTAGTGGCCAAACTCTGCTTTCAAAGCAGGTGGTAATGCATGTTGCCAAATCACAATATTGGTGTTGGACTCATAAATCTTGGTTAACACCGTTGCATGTTCTGACTGCTCATGATGCAGAGAGTCCGCATCAAGCAAGGGCTCTATAGGCATAAGGCTATTCATATTAACTCCAAATAGGGTTTTATTTAGTGAAAATTGCGATGCAGCGCATAATTTCGAAGATGCGCGTAGGAGATGAGTATAGAGCCAAGCACTGTGAACAAGGTTTCTCCACCTTTTTCACCTAAAATAGTTGCTATCACCAAGAGTGTGCAGCCTACTAACCCCATGCCCACAACAAGGCCTGACTTATGCCGCACATAGCCAAACCCAAGGGCCAAAACGCTAATAGGTATTACTGCTATTAGTAACCACTCGTGAAAAGCTTCATCAGAGAGCGCTAATAAACCCGCGAAGGGAGGAAGTACAAGTAATAAAAAAGGTAATATTAAACAGTGGACTAAGCACAACATAGATAACCCAATTGCTGCTTTGTCTCCAAGCGACTGTACTTTTACGTTCACGCTTTCTCCTTTGTCATGCTCGCCCGTAATTGATACAATATAACATACCAATCAAAAAAGAGTAAAACGTTAAAAGCCATACGACAAAAAGAGTGTTCGATACAAAGCCCAACATAAAAAAGTGGCGTGTATTTAAAGCACCTAGAGAGTCAATCTCTGCTTGTCGTGATTTTTACGGTGTTGTAGCAAATAAACGCAAAGGTACTTTGGAAGGTGTTTGATCAAATAGGAATGTAATGAATTACAATTCACAGGTTTGAGATCCAGAAAAAACCTATGAATTGATGAGTAATCGCTGGCTACGGAAAAAGGTTACGCGTTACACCCCATCGTTTCGCACTCCGGATACGCAGATGGACAATGCGTTGTTCCACAAAAATAAAAGTCTGTATAACCTCGATTATAACCACCAGCAATTTGCGCTGTGGCATTTTTAACAATTTGGCTGTTGTCTTTATTGAGTACTTTCATATTCCTTTTCTTAAGGCTCAGTTTCATTTTATTTCCTTAATAATCATTGTTTAAAGTTTCCAAATCGGAAACTAACTAATGGCTATACTGGCAGCACGGAAACAAAGAATCAATATATAAAACATTTTTTAAACATCTTGTTGAATGATCTCTAATCCCAAACAATGATGCAATGTGGCAAGCGCCAAAAGCCCTTGTATGAGCACTTTTGACTCCCAATGATTAAAACTTATTCACAGCTTTAAACGACTCTTACAATTTCGTTGACGCTATAATCTCTGGTTAGATTACCTATGACCCAGACGATATAAGCCAACTTTCTCGGCACATGACTCAATAATAGGTCTGATCCACGCCCTAAATTTGGACACAAAAAAACCACTGTGTGCGGGTGGTTTGTCTAAAAGTTAAATCGCAGGGTAACTACCCGCTCTAATTCGAATTCTTTTCTTGCATTACTTCTGAGTCAACCGGCACATCTGAAAAATGCATTTCCGTAGGCTTTATCCCTTTGTCATCAAACCTGTGATGCAAAAATTCATTAAAGCAGTTAATGTCATGAATGTTAGCGTGCACGATTTCTCGGAGCGGAATTGATATAGAAAATTTCTTTATTAGATATCTTCTTCTGTCGTGATCATTTAAATGCTGCAGCTTCCCATCATCTAGGTGCTTCGGCTTATTTTTGTCAAATTCTTTAATTACACTTTGGTAGTTAATTACTTTTACTAAATCAAGAGTTTTTTCATGACGATAACCACTTACTAATGGTAAAACATGAACATCATTACAATTGACTCCAAACTGGATCACGTAGCCTATATATACCTTTCTATTGGATAAGGTAAATGCAATAGGTAGTTTTAGGTCCGTTGCATCAAAAAACAGGCTTAAAAATTCTGGAGTTTCCTTGTCTCTAGCATCAACTTTCCACTGCTCTAAGTATGGACTTTTTTTGTATCTTGCCTTGTAAATAGCTACTACTAGCTTTGGATAGGCGAAAGCAATAATTAAAGACACGATACACACTGAAATAAGGTTGAGAGAATCGGTATCATTTCCTAGTGATGGCAATAATATAGATACAGAGCTTGAAAACCAAGAGCCTATCGTTTGCGCAAAATCACAGTGAGCTACTGTAGAAACTAAAATAAAAGATATACCGAACAACAGCATGCCAGCAAACGCAGCCATTATAAATGTGTGATACCCACTTGAATTATTGTATTTTGTTGTGGTTCCAGGAAGCTTTCTTAGGAATAAAGAGCCGCACGCCGTAAGTAAAAGTATCAGTAAAACTGTTGGCTTTATCATAATTCCCTTTAGTAAATTTTAGTTATTGGATTACCTGAACCTCCCTATAAGCTATGCCCTACAGTTTTACCAGCAGCCGACGCTTGTTCTTGCACAGTTTTACTGTCAAAAAGTGAGTCAGAATCAACAACAAAGAAATCTGTTCCGATGGTATGCACCTTAAGTTCTGGCTCAACAGTCACACTTTCCGATTCATGTTGTTCTTCAGTATTGCTAGTAAAAACTTTAAATATGCCTTTTATCGTCATTTTATATCTCCCAACAAATAGATCTAATCTATCAGCTCGGCTCCTAGTCTTAGAAGGTCAAGCGCGACCTTTAAACACCTTTAAGTTCGTTTAAACTGCGTTGAATCGCGTTTAATTAGTATTTTGATACTAAGACACCTGGACAAAACTTTCAACCAAACCTTTTGTAAAATAGTTAGCTAATATTAGCCAAAAGGTTTAGCTAACCCTTTTACTTAATGATTTAGCTTAACTTTTTAGCTCTCTTTGTAATTAGACGCTTGACTAAGGGAATAAAAAACCCGCTATTAAGAGCGGTCATCAAGCAAGAACTTTTATTATTTAAAACTTTCACTAGCTGAGTGAGTTTATTGCATTTTTAAGAGAAAAATAAAACACGAGCGCTTTTATAAAAGCGGTCGTGAATAACTAATGCCACCAATAGACCTGCAGTACGAACGTTTCCTTTCATTTATTCTGATTGTAATCCTGATGTTTACGCTATGCTTTGTTATCTATCCGCCTATTGTCATCTAACCTAAGGCTATTTAACAACACGGCGAAATTGCTTAAGCGGAGTAAATACTGTACTCTTGCCCGCCGCCCAATACAGAGTACAAAATCATGAGCTTTAGCCACCTAGGTTTAGCCCCAGAAATAAATCAAGCCGTTGTCGAACAAGGTTACGACAAACCGACTCCCATTCAAGAGCAAGCCATTCCTGCCATTTTAGAAGGTAGAGATGTGATGGCTGCAGCGCAAACGGGAACGGGCAAAACAGCGGGCTTTACACTACCTTTGTTGCAAAAGCTGATAGCCGGCACTAAGCCACGTGCGAATAATGTACGCGCGTTAATTCTAACGCCGACCAGAGAGCTTGCTGACCAAGTATGGCAAAGTGTTTCGCTTTACAGTAAACACCTGCCTATCAGCTCTGAAGTCGTTTACGGCGGTGTGAAGATCAATCCGCAAATGATGAAGCTGCGTAAAGGCATTGATGTTTTAGTGGCAACACCTGGGCGATTACTCGACCTTTACCAGCAAAATGCTGTCAAATTTGATGACCTTGAAGTATTGGTATTGGATGAAGCCGACCGTATGCTAGACATGGGCTTTATTCACGATATCAAGCGCATTATCAAAGTATTGCCAAGCCGCAGACAAAACTTGATGTTCTCTGCCACTTTCTCTGAAGAGATTAGAGCCTTGGCGAAAGGGCTAATTCATGATCCAGTAGAGATTTCTGTGGCACCAGCAAACAGCACCGCAAAAAGCGTGACTCAGTGGGTGTACCCGGTAGACAAAAGTAAACGTACCAACTTACTCAAGCATTTAGTGCAAACGCATGATTGGCAACAAGTATTGGTATTTACTCGCACAAAACACGGTGCTAACCGCTTGGTTAAGGATCTGGAAAAAGCCAAGATCAATGCCGCAGCAATCCATGGTAATAAAAGCCAAAGCGCTCGCATGAAAGCCCTTGCTGGCTTTAAAAATGGTGAAGTACGTGTACTTGTTGCCACTGATATTGTTGCAAGGGGCTTGGATATTCAAGAGTTGCCTCATGTCGTGAACTTTGACCTGCCAAATGTTTACGAAGATTATGTTCACCGTATCGGCAGAACTGGCCGCGCTGGTGCGATGGGGGAAGCTATCTCATTTGTTACCCAAGAGACCGCAAGCGACTTATTTGGCATTGAGCGATTAATTCAACAGTTGGTGCCGCGTAAAGTGGAGCCTGGGTTTGAGCCACAACTTGCCGTCCCTGAGTCAAAATTAGATACGCGCCCAATCAAACCGAAAAAGCCAAAGAAACCGAAAAAGCCAAAGGCGGCAGACACTGAGCAAGCACCTTCTGCTCAGCCGAAAAACAAACCTAAGCAAAGTTCAGGTCCTCGCAACAATAAACCGAGTAGCAACGGTAAACCTGCTGGTAATAACAATGGCAACCGCAGACGTCGCCCATCATCATCATCTGCAAACAAGCCAAAGAGCCAACACACTGGAGAGAAACGTACACCACGCCAGAAGCCCACTTCTGGCAATTAATAATTAATGGTGTAAGCAGGTGTAATAGCATTTGCAACACCTTCTCCTAAGCTAAAAAAGCTGTTAATCGTAACAGCTTTTTTCGTCAAAGGAGCTAGACAATGAATATCTTGAAATTGATACTGTTCACATTGTTTGGTAGTACATTTTTAGCGCACGCTGGTACGCAATATGTGACCCAAGCTGCGAGCAATATCACAGAAACCTCCGCTCAATTAAACGGTTATTCCGCCTCTACTATTGGTTTAAGTGGAGAAACGTTTGATTATGGCCCAACCACTAACTACGGCTACAGCGTACTCGCAACACCACCTGGTGTGAATGGCCCGGTTAGCGCACAAATAGCGAACCTAGAGTGCGGCAGCGAATATCATTTTCGTTTTCGTGGAGATCCAAAGCCACCTCGCACCACCATTCAAGGGGAAGACTTAACCTTCACTACAGCCCCATGTGGCCCGACGATTTTTACTAATGTGTCGTTTGAAACGGGCGGACAATATTACTTCGTTGCAGAAAACAACGGCGGTAATACAGTAAACGCCAATCGTATTGCGATTGGCCCTTGGGAACGGTTTAATCTTATCGATGTCAACGGCGGTAACCTGTTTGATGGCGACACCATCCACATTCAAACAGCTACAGGCTATTATTTTGTTGCAGAGCAAGGTGGTGGTGCTGAGTTAAATGCCAACCGAACGGTGGCTTCTATTTGGGAAACCTTCACGATTGAGTTGCCGAATAACCCCGGTGCTTTGATCCAAAATGGCGATAAAGTGGCGCTTAAGTCAATCAATGGTCACTACATCCAAGCCGCAGGTAATGGTGGCGCGGGAGCCAATGTGCATCCTACCGTCATAGGCTGNCACTTATCCCTGTTCATGGGAAATGTTTAAGATTATTTTTTAACGCACTTGGCCGTGGTAAAAATTTTATCACGGCCTTACAAGCGCTATCCGTTCGAGCCATGTTATAATTGCGGTTTTAAAACTACAGAGACAGCGACTTTGACTCAGCCACTTTTTTCCAGTACCTCACTTTCCAGCGCCTTACTCGATAACCTCGCGTCATTGGGGTATCACACCATGACTGATATTCAGGCACAAACCTTACCGCTTATCTTGGCGGGTAAAGATGTCATTGGCCAAGGTAAAACAGGCTCAGGTAAAACCGCCNTTCTCTTTAGGACTATTACATAATTTAAACGTGAAACGCTTTCGCGTGCAGGCGCTTGTGGTATGCCCAACTCGAGAGCTTGCCGATCAGGTTGCGGTTGAAATTCGCAAGCTTGCTCGTGCAGTCCATAACATCAAAGTGTTAGCGCTGTGCGGTGGTGCACCTATGGGTCCACAAATTGGCTCTCTTGAACACGGTGCGCACATCATTGTGGGCACGCCAGGGCGTATTGAAGAGCACCTGCGCAAAGGCCGTTTGTCGCTAGATGAAGTGAATACCTTTGTACTGGATGAAGCGGATCGCATGTTAGAGATGGGTTTTGAAGAGTCGCTGCAGTGCATCATAGATCACTGCCCTACAGCACGCCAAAACCTGTTATTTAGTGCAACTTACCCGCCAAAAATAGAGCAGCTCGCGCAGCACATCATGAAAGATGCAGCCAAAGTCACGGTTGAAGCAACGCATGATGATAGCTCAATTGAACAGTACTTTTACGAAGTCGACAACAACGATGCGAGATTGCCTGCAGTACAAAAGCTGTTAATGCAATTTCAACCAAACTCAGCGGTTATCTTCTGCAACACCAAGGCAGAGTGCCAGAACGTATGCGACAGCCTATATAGCCTAGGTTTTGATGCGGCTGCACTTCACGGTGACTTAGAGCAAAAAGACCGTGACCGCACATTGGTTCGTTTTGCGAATAAGAGCGTGACCATTTTATTGGCAACGGATGTCGCAGCCCGAGGTATCGACGTCGATCACGTAGATATGGTGATCAACTACCATATCGCCCATGACCCAGAAGTACATGTTCACCGCGTTGGCAGAACCGGACGAGCAGGCAATAAAGGCGTGGCATGCTCTTTAATGAGTTATAAAGAATCGCATAAAGTAAATGCCCTCGAAGACTATTTAGGTAAGACAATTGAGCCCAATACCCTGCCAAGCGATCAAGTATTAAATAACAAAATTAACCAAGCACCGATGGTAACCATTCAAATCGACGGCGGTAAAAAAGCAAAATTAAGACCGGGTGATATCTTAGGTGCACTGACCTCAAATCAAGCGTTAAAAGGTGATCAAATCGGCAAAATCAAAGTCACAGCTATGTCATCGTATGTTGCGGTTGAGCGCAATATTGCCAATATAGCGCTTAAAACGATTTCAGAAGGTAAGATGAAAGGTCGCAACTTTAGGGCTCGCAAAGTGACAAAATAAAGCGAAACTCAGGTAGAGCAAGTTGGCGCGTCATAAACGCGCCAATGTAGGTTGCATGGGCTACAGTTAGTCCTGATACTCCCGAATGGTGAGTAGTTCAAACTCTGGGGTCATCAACTCCTCACATATCACATCAAAGCCATATTCCAATACACCATCAATATCTGATTTTAAAGGATACTCATCAACATTTTTGACGAACGCCTCTAATTGTTTTTTGCTTTGTCTCTCCACACAGGTAAGTACTCCAGCAATATGATGAAGCTCAACTGCAGCTTTAACAGTGGCTGTCCTTTTAATTTGCTTTTAATTTTTTCTAACTAGTAAGAGTGAATAACACTTCAATACGGGCTGTAGTTGTCTTTAATATCAAAAAACCAAAGAAAACTCTGTTTACTTAGTTGATTTCATTTGTTAACTTTAGTGGTACAAAAAAACAACCATAAACAATCAACAAGGAAAAAGTAAATGAAACTTGTATTAACTAAGAAAAAATTCAAAAACTTGTCTCACTCTAAACAACAGCTAGCAAAAGCACTGACACCAAATATAGCTGGCGGCAATAACGCATGTGGTCCAGCATCGAAAAGATGCCAGAATGATCAGCAACCTAGTGGAGAAGTTACTAGCGGCGGAGTTCCTGTCACCTTCTAGTTAGGACTTGTAGTTTTATTACTTGGTAGTAACAATTATAGCTGCATAGCAATGAATGAAATTTTTGGTAAGCAGCTACGTTCCTTATTTGTGAAAAAGACAACGAAGAAAAACATTTACCACAACGCCGACATAAAAAGCTTGCTTTAAAAAGTGCAATTCTATACCATCCATTGCTTGCTTTAACTTCCTCTCAAAATAAAGCAAATCTCAAGTAATGCCTCCTTGCCTTGATCCAGTAAGTCCGCATAAAAATACAAGTAGAGCTTAATATAGTCAGGCGAAATCAAACCAATTAAGAAAATTGGTATAAGCTGTCATGCCCATCTCGGGTCGTTGCGAGGACAGTGTCTTCTGTTCGCTAAACTGTAATGAAGCTCATCTACTATCAAAAGCATTAGCTAATTTGCTGTGCATTATAAAAGTGAGTTTTATTATGTCATATACATATAACGGAACAGAGATCCGTGTTGAGCAACCAATTCGCTCAATTTCGGTGAACAAATCTAAAGTGATCTTTGCTGACGGCACAGGCCGTAAGATCACACAATTCGCCAATGGCGGCGAAGCACGTCAATTTCTGAGCTGGTTAACTTCAGCACATTGATTGAGTGGGAATATAATTGATGTAAAAAATGCCGGATAAAGTCCGGCATTTTTGTATCTTTGTTTGTTAAGCTTAACAGTAGTAAGCTTCAACAGTCCCTTTTGACTTCAGTAGCAAAGGCTGACCACGACGGTCTAATGCCTTTGGTGACGCTACCTTAATCCAGCCTTCGCTGATGCAGTATTCTTCAACATCAGTGCGCTCTTTACCGTTAAAACGGATGCCAATGTGGTGTTCTAGCACTTCTTTAGCATAATGTGGACTGCGAGGGTTGATTGAAAGTCTATCTGGTAGTGCTGGTTTTTCAGTTGAATCTGTCATCGTTTTTCTTCAATTATTTAAGCATGCTGTATTGTAGGTAATCCCACGCGCGCGCTCAATAGCTGAGCGTCTTATAATCGCAATTGAATTAAAAACGGTATCGCTTTAAAATTTAAGGTATCGAGTAAGCATTTCATGCCCCCCTCTTTGTTTGACTGCCGCTTCTCGGTTTTTTAGTATCTGTGAACCAATATTTTGACCTCTAAGTGTCTCAGAAACCCACAAAGTATCGAGCAATAACTAGTTACCAAAAGTACGCGCAGCTGCACCTGCAACAACCTCTCCAGACTCATCCTTTACTTCAACCGCCAATGGAAGGCGCTCTGTGACCGTGCAATTCGCCCAGCTCAACTCGCTAATTTTACTACCTAAAAAATCGATAAACTGTTGCTCAGGATTTTCTACTACGGATATTTTCACTGCCGCGCTCCGGTTGATATCGTTGAACTACGGTAACTGTTGTTCGCTGTGCTATTGTGCCATTTCATAATAAAGAAAGTATCAAACATAACGCACAATAACAGCCGCTAGTGAAGCTTCAAGAAATTGACGTCCATTCTTAGACATGGGGGTACAACCTAAATTCCATACGTCAATTAAAGATAGCTGAGTCGATCACTATTTCAACAAGCTTAGACGTACACCCAAATCAAAAACACAAAAAACTCACTTGTATTTAACAAAATTTATACTAGTCTATCTTGAATTCACCACAAGGAGTGTAGTGCTAGTTTATTCATCAAAAGCGATAGCTTTACTAACATTACTTTTGTCTCGCTAGGTGTGTTCTTAAAACAAAGCAAATTTAACGCAGTAATCACGTTCATATTGATTAATAAAAGGAGATTAACAATGAACAGAAGAAATGCACTAATCGGTATTGCCTTGGGATTTTGTGCCCACTTATCCGCCAAGACACCTCAACCAGCCTTTTCTATCAACACTAACCTTGAGTATGACGGCCTCATTACAACATCAAATGGAAAGGCTTATTTTGGTCATCAATGGCTTGAAAATGCCAGTGAAGTCACTTTATACCCAAAAAATGGCAACAGCGCGCTTTGGACGTTAACATTAACCTATTCTGATGGCAGACCAGCCGTTGGTAAAACCATTACTATAAATTCAACTTATAACACGCTCACCACATCAAGTTGGCGAGATAAAAATACAATGGCAAACCGTTTTCCGAGTGGTTCAAGAGCAACGGTAATTCAAAGAATAGACCAAGGGCTGTTCCGATTACGTGCACCTTACGAAGCTTCAAGTCTAGTGACCGATGCTAATGGCCAAGTGAAAGTTACCGTAAATAACTTCCATAGCTGCGGTAATGAACAACAGCCCAGTTCTGATAAGTTAACAGCCTCAACTGGCAATTTGCAGGCTCAGCTAATCGTAAAATGCGCAGTAACAGGCTTAGTCAACATTCCAGACCGCGCAAGTGAGGGGCTTACTACGGCAGGATTAGTTGGTCGCCACTTACACCCAAACTTGCTAAGTGCGTTACAAAATTTAGGACAAGCTTGGAAAAACGTACAAAACAAACCTGTCGGAATGCCAAATTATCTCACAATAACGGGAGCAACCATGCGCTGGGGTGGAATAAACCCACCTCACTTTACGCACAAGTTTGGTGGTACAGTAGATATTCGTCCGGTAGGAACATCATCAGGTCCGGTTAGCGTTGGTGACGCACACTACCATCGCCAAGCCACACAGACGATAGTTGACGCTTTGGTACAATTAGGCGCAACTAAAATTATCTTTGCCGATAATTTGAAAGGCGTTACAGATGTTAAATCAAATCATAAGAATCACCTGCATGTCAGCTTCTTAACTGAACCTTTAGAACCTTGGCTTACTCCTAATGATAACCAGCTTGATAGCGAAGGTGAAGCTTGGCATGACTACAGCAATATCTACGATACTAGCTATTTCGTGCCCCAAGTTAAATCGTTACAGGTTACCGACTTTCATTTTGAATTAGGAAAATAATGACGAATATCACTCGGCTAATTTATCTTATTATCTTTAGCATCTCGGCAAGCTTTGATTTATTAAGCTGCGAGCTCGCTATGTCTAGCGATAAAATAGCCTTAGCTCCCTCTACTGAGCGGCCAGAGTGCCGCTTTGAACAATCAGACAATAATGAGTTACAGCCAACATCATTGCCGCACACGCGTTTTATTCCACCAAACTATCCAGATGCTGCAATACCTCTCAATTTTGATAAGGTTCAGTCAGCCTGTAAGCTTAAGCGCGACACCATCCATTGCCTGTTTGCTGACCGGCAAGGCACTTTGCCTTTAGCTAGTCAATACCAACGGGGTCGGTTAAGTTATGATCAGTGGCGCGTAAACAATGACTATTTTATTGGATGGAGTTCGCACGACCCAGAAAGACCTGCCGGATTTATGGTACTTTCCACCACCAAACCCGCTTATTGGTTACCTGTGGAAGATGCTTGTAAAGCAGGGCTCAGTACACGAGTCGTGACGCTTAATAGCAAAGAGAATCTCTGTTTGAATCACCAGGGTACTTGGCAGCGCAGTAACACACAGTCACTACCTGCGCCTTGTGAAAACCCATACTCTGTCGCTACCGATAAAAATGGGGTGTGGGCCTTACAGCTAAACAATGAACATCAAAGTTGGAGTATTTGTCACTTTGATCATGCATTACAACTCGTGAAAGCATATCAATATCAACTTGATATACCGCGCTCGCTAGCGCCATTCAAGCTCATACCTACGCCTTTTACTCAGGTTACCGCCTTATTCGGCGAATATGACAATGCGCCAGCATACGCATTTGATATTAGCGATGTTGAGCCGCTGTTTCTATCAGCCTTCCCAAGCTCAATACGTCGTATACAAATCCCACTTACACGAGCTAAATATCGGTTAAGCCTAATAGCGCAATAACCTGCTTTACCGATAACTCACAACCCATTTGAGATTTTAGAAAATGCTGTAACGGTGCCAAATTATTTCTTCTTTCCCTTCCTTTCAAAACAAAAATTTTCATTTTCACATTCTCTGCACTTTTGCCTGCCAATTTTAAAACTCGAATCACAATAAGGTTTGGAATAACAATGAACAACGCGAACTTTCTACGTGCAATGGCACTTGTTACCGCGGTGGCAAGTTTACCAATAGCAGCACAACATAAACCTCTACCACCTCTGCCTCCAGACCAGCCACAACCAAACTCAGCACTGGATGATGAACTCTCACAAATTATGCGCGCTCGCGGTATTACTGGCAGAGTTGCAGGTGCACAACAACTGCCGAGGATCTCAGATCCCGTCGCTCAGCTCGGCATGCAGTTATTTTTTAGCAAAGCCCTTGGAGGTGAAAAATCAGTCGCTTGTGCGAGCTGTCACGATCCAAGGCTCGGTGGTGCCGACGGCCTTTCGTTGCCAATAGGTACAAACGCGGTAGAAAGTGATGTGGTAGGCCCAGGTCGCCAAGCAGTCAACGATGACATCAATATTCCACGTAACTCTCCCACCATTTTTAATACCGGATTTGCCAACAACGCTTTATTTTGGGACGGCCGTGTTCAACGTGTGACTATCACTGACAACCAAGGCAATAAAAGCAGTTTTATCAGCACACCTGATTCAGGCTTTAATCAACCAGATCCAAACGCTGCAGATTCACTAGTTGTAACCCTGTCTCGCTTTCCTGTCACCTCTCGTGAAGAAATGCGTGGAGAGGCTTTCGAAAGTGCCGAAACCAATGAACAAGTCCGTTCACACTTAGCCCAGCGTATTGGCGATTACGGTGAAGAGGCAGGAGGTTTGGTCACCAATGATTGGCTTCAAGCCTTTAGAGAAGCATTCAACTCACAAGCAGACGCGCAAACCTTAATTACCTTTGATAGTATTGCCTTTGCGCTCGGCCAGTATCAAGCGTCATTTGTGATGGTGGATACCGATTGGCATCGCTATGCCCGTGGTGACCGTGGCGCACTCAGCGACAAACAAAAACGTGGTGCTAAACTCTTTTTTACTCCTATAGCTGAGGGCGGTGCAGGATGTGTTGGGTGCCACAGCGGTGAACGTTTCACTAACGATGGTTTCTTTAACCTCGCCTTTCCACAGTATGGTATTGGTACACAAGATAATCAGGCCGATATCGGACGCGCTGCAATTGACCCCTCGCCTCGCAACCAATTTGCGTTTAGAGTCCCAAGCTTAATCAATGTTGCCCTGACTGCGCCATATGGTCACGCAGGAGCCTACGAGTCGTTAGAACAAGTGGTCAATCATTACTCAAACCCTGAGCAAACCGTCGAGCAATTTTTTCAACGTGGTGGTGCTTGTGGATTAAAGCAGTTTTCCTTAACCGCTCAGTGTGACACACTAAACCTACAAGCGAGAGAAAATAGTGAAGCGGCGTTAGCATTACTGCGCCAGTCACCCTTTGTTGCCGCTAATTTAGCGCCACAACAAAAGCAGGATCTCGTTGCGTTTTTACATGCCTTGACAGACAAGTGTGCAAAAGACCAACAGTGCGTAAGAAGATGGGTGCCAAACCGTCGCACACCAGACCCTGATAATTTACGCTTGCATGCACAACGTTAACCGGTGGAATAACAACAACCATGAAAATGACCATTCGCGTCAAACTATTGCTGATAATTTTGATAGCCAACACTACATTGGTGCTGGCTATCTATATCGCCAATAAATTAGCGTTTGAAAAGAGCTTTACGGCCTATCTTGAAAATACCTCTCGGGCACAACTCAAAAATGTGGTAACGCAAGTTGCCGAGACTTACGCACGCCATGGTTCTTTGGACTGGGTGTATCGAGGCTCTGAGGATTGGGACAGCATAGTACGTAGCTTTTATGGTCTTTCTGAGGACGAGCGTCCGCGAGACAGACTACATTCTCGTCCACCACCAAGACATCGTGAAAAAGGCGAAGGAGGGCCACGAAGACGTGATGGCCCCCCACCGCGTTTTGACAATAAAAAACGCCTACTGATCAAAGACGCACAAGGCAATATTATTATGGGCACACCGAAAAGTAAGCAGACTTCGCTGTGGTTCCCAGTCTATCAAAGCGACCACTTGGCGCAGCCTAAGCGCGAACAGATTATCGCCTACTTAGGTGTCGAGCAAAGTGGCTTGGTACGCAATGACTTCGACCAACTGTTTGCAGAGCAACAACGTAAACAGTTCATCATCATTGCGCTCGTCGCCCTGTTGGTTACTATAGTGATTGCCGTGCCTTTTAGTAAATATATGGTCAACCCAATCGTGTTGTTGCGCCGCAATGCAAAAACACTGACACAAGGAAATTACGATGCTCGCGTCGATATCGCGAGTAAAGACGAACTCGGTTTGCTTGCCAAAGATATGAACCGTTTGGCAGACACATTAGCGCAGAACCAAATAGCTAGGCAGCAGTGGATAGCGGATATTTCGCACGAGCTACGCACGCCGATTGCCGTGATCCGCGCGGAACTTGAGGGAATGATTGATGGCATTATCGCAAGCGATCCCGAACAACTGATGTCGCTTAACGAAGAGATCCAACGATTGACTCGGCTGGTGGACGATTTACATCAACTATCGCTGTCAGACCGCGGTGCACTTACTTACAACATGGATAAAGAAAACCTTTACGACCTGCTCTCACGCACATTCGCAAAAAGTAGTCACCAAATTGAAAAGCACCATCTTGCTTATTCCTTGCAATGCGATGAGCATATTACCTTAGAATGTGACGAGCAGCGCCTTGGACAGCTATTCGACAACTTGCTGCAAAATACCTTGCGCTACACAGATTCCTCAGCTGAACAACCGGGAAATCTCGATGTAAAAGTCATACAACAACAAGATAAAACGATAATTTACTGGCAGGACAGCGCCCCTTCTGTATCACAAGAACAACTAAACAAGCTATTTGACAGGCTCTATCGAGTAGAGGAAGCGCGGAGTAGAAAAACGGGTGGTTCTGGCCTCGGTTTAGCCATCTGCCAAAGTATTGTTGCTGCCCACAATGGAAAAATCACTGCAGACTTGAGCGAACTGGGTGGTCTCGCTATTATTATTGAACTGAAAAGATAATGAGTTTCCCCCGTGCCAAACAAACATATTTTAATCGTCGAAGATGAACCAAAACTTGCCGATATTTTAAGTAAGTATTTGGCTCAAGCCGAGTATACCAGCCATTGTGTTCATGATGGCGCTTTGGCTGAAGAGGCTTTTAAACAACAGCAACCCGCCCTTATCTTACTCGACCTCATGCTGCCTAATCTTGACGGTATCGAAATTTGCAAGCGGATCAGAGCTTATTCAAACGTGCCAATTGTCATGATCACCGCCAAAGTAGAAGAAATCGATCGTCTCATTGGTCTTGAAGTGGGTGCTGATGATTACGTGTGTAAACCCTATAGTCCAAAAGAAGTCGTCGCAAGGGTGAAGGCGATTTTAAGGCGCGTGACGCTAAACGAGCGCGGCACAGTGTCGGAAACCGAGAGCAAACTTAAACTGGACGAAGAGACCTTGTTTGTCTCCTTCCTCGACGCCAAAGCGACGCTCACTTATGTCGAGTTTATGCTGTTAAAGGCGATGTACGGACACCCGTGCCGAATTTATAGTCGCGACTTATTGATGGATCACATCTACGATGACAGTCACATTGTTAGCGACAGAACCATAGATAGCCATATCAAAAATATTCGTAAAAAGCTGCAAAGCATCGCGCCTAAATACGACTTTATCCACTCAATTTACGGAGCGGGATATAAATTTGAGGCGCAGGAACGTAATTCCTAGTCTCTAACCCTCAATGAGAGTTGGGTTATGCACTAATCCAACTCTCACCTAAGGCTTAATTCACCGCTACACCCCATTCCCTTTTATTGGTAAACTCCAAAGAATAACTAATAATTATAAAAAGGAATGGGCATGAAAAGACTTGCTTTGGCAGTCATAATCACATTAACAGGCTGCAGTAATAGTAATGTTGTAGAGCGAGTAAAATCTGAGTCTTCCGTGGTAAAACATAGCTCTGTAGAAGGGTATGAAGATAGATATTCCAACATCTACAATAAGTTTAAAGATTATCCCGTGACTTGCGAAGAAAACTGCTATCCAGTCACCCAACAAATTCAATGTCAGTCCGAAATGCAAGATTGCACTTACGTTGGCAACAACCCCCCCCTATCAATCAATACTGGCTTTGCTATCCAATGGCTCGGACATGCAAGTTTTAAAGTCAACACTAAAGATGGACAACAGTTTTTGTTTGACCCTGTCACAGCTCAATTTGACTGGCCTGTAAACTGGGCGTTTCGCCTCTCAGAAGGGTTTAATCGCAATCAACCTGCACAGCTCAGTCAAACAGAGTTACAACAAACCAACGCCGTAATGTACTCCCACATTCATTACGATCATTTTAACAAGCGCGATATCGAAGCGATTGGTACTGGGCCAAATTACCTCACCCCACTTGGATTTGCAGAGCACTTTCCTGAAGATGGATACAAAGTTTCTGAAATGGAGTGGTATTCAAGCAAACAACTTGGTGAAGTAACTGCACACTTTGTGCCTGCAAACCACTTTAGCAGCCGTATTTGGGTGCCGTTTTTATACGAAGATCATGGCGCTGCACTATGGGGTGGCTGGATATTAGAACACCAAGGCAAGACTCTATTTTTTGCTGGAGATACTGGATATTCACCACACTTCAAAGACATTCATGAAAAATACGGTGATATTGATGTGTGCCTACTTCCAATTGCCTCATACTACAGCGAAGAACACCCTGATTGGTATCGTAAAGTACACACCACACCAGAAGATGCACTGACTGCCGCAAAAGAGCTCGGCTGCAAGGTTATGGTGCCTTGGGGCTATGGCAATGCTAGTTGGAAAATGGGAGATAAAACCTCACATTCAGCGCTTTTCCGCTTACTGCATATGCAACAAGTGCTAAAAGCCCAAACGCCACTGTATATTTTAAATGAAGGTGAAAAAGTCCATCTCTAATCTCAAAGCGGAGCAGCCACTAAAGTTACGCTCAATATTACCGATAGTTGTATAAGGACATACCTAGATAAGGAAATATATGAAGATTTTGTCTCAACCTAAGGAAACGTTGGCAAACGCTCCACCGACACGAAACTCACATGCTGTTAAGCAGTCTGAAACTAGCGTATCTGAAGACGCACTGAAAAATGATACCTTTTCTCAAACAGCTAAGCATGTGACCCCACCAGTTTATGAGCGACCAATAACGATAGGTGTATCAAAAGAGGTCGAGCAAACGATAAAAAGTGCAAGCGTTATGACTGGTGAAGCAATCGCCGAGCTTTATCTGGGTGGCAGCATGTTTAAATCGGCGGACAGCATGTCTAAAGAATATGACAAAACACTCTCGGATATTGCCACTGAACGACCTGAACTGACTGAAAATGAGTGGGGGTTTTCAGTCAACGAACAGGGCGAATTGAAGGTGACAGGTAATATCTCGGCTGAAGATATTACTTATTTAGAAGAAAAGCTCAATAGCAATAAGGCACTAGTCAACCTTGCAAATGAAGTAAAAGCCAACTTCTTACAATATACGCAGATGGAACGAGACGATAATGGCGGCACCAGTAAACTCTGGGGAAAGTATGATGTTACTAGCAAAAATTTCGCAGATATAATCGACTTCAAAGCACTGATGGATGGTCCTAGAGAAACACAACAAACGACTCTAGCACTGGGAAGACAATTGACTGGGCACGGATTTATTCAAAATATTGCCGATCAGCTAGGGCAAAGCGCAACCGTTAAATATTCTTAGTGTTTAACGGTCAATTTTATCGCAACTATTGTTAGCGGCGAGCCTTAATAAACAGCGAGAACAATAACCTATAAACCCATTTCAGCTTTTATACACTTATCTATGTTATAATTACAAAGTGTTAATTCAAGGAGGCACCATACCCGAGTGAGCAGAGCCAAACTAAGTCAAGACGAAAGCTTATCTTTTAAAATCAACTATCAACTCCTTCCCAAAGAGACAAACCAACTCGACCTGTATTTTTCAATCCCAACCGATATGGGGATTAATACCAACACGTTGAACGAAGTAGACTACTTTAATGCCAATATAAAAAGTCACAGTGCATATTACTCGGAGCAGCTTCATCTCCCTTTGGTACGTAGCCGCTTTATCAGCCAAAGCAAAGGTCAAAAAACCGATTACCGCGTTAATCTAAACCTATTTTGCTACCAGATCCGCATTGCACTAGATGCCGATGTAAAACAGACATTGAAGCTAAAAGAAGCTGATGAGTTTTATCCAGCCGCACAATTATTGGTGGAAGAAACAGAACGCCTATTGAAAAAACTCAGGCGTTACACGCCACCAGACAATAAGCTTAAGCCTTACTATCAAAACGCAGATAACTACCTCAGTTGGCATACTGAGCAAGCGTTTTTAAAACTCATCGCTAGCGGGCCTAGGTCAAGCGACTTTAGTCATGAGCGAAGCTGTATTATTAGTTTCTGTCAACGAGAGAGCCAATACCGCGAGGAGCAGAGCTACAACTCGCAAGTCACGCTGGACGACCCAAATCGCATTACCAATAAAATGAAATTGCTTGAAAGACTCATTGAATATGGTGTTGTTTTTAACAAACAAACCATCGACTTAAGTACCAATCTAAAGCGTTTAGTTCGCGGTGTGGTTACCGGTATTATCATGGCCTTCGTGATGTTTATTGTGCTCAACGCCCGCTCTAACTTCCAAGAAGTCACCGTCGCCCTGATCGCTTTGCTTGGGGTAATTTATGGCCTTAGAGAAACATTCAAAGAAGACTTAACCCAGTGGGCATGGCGTTATATTCAACGCGGCCGGCCAAAGTGGCGCAACAAGTTTAAAAACTCAGTGACGGACGCCATCGTTTGTACACAAACGATATGGCTGGAACATATTCGTAAAAAAGACCTACCAGAGGATGTTGATAAGCTACTAAAGAAGCGCCGACAGCAAAATAAACAAGCGGCGCATCTACTGCATTTTTGCTGTAAAAACCAAGTGCATATTGATGAGTTTTTACCCGGTTACGAAGAAGTACAGCAACGTATCACCTTTAACATGAGTTCGTTTGTACGCTATCTAAAAAAAGGTGCAGGAAAGCTTTATAGCCTTGAAGGGAAAAAGGTCTCGAAAAAATCAGTTGAGCGTCGCTATCAAATAAACTTAGTAATGCGGTTTAAATCTTCTCAAGGAATACAGTTGGAAAGATATAAGCTCACCATGAACCGCTCTGAAATCGTCGCTATAGAGCTTATGGCAAGCGATTCCGTCTATATTGAAAACGACGCTTAAGCACTGACGCAGCTTCGTATAACCACCGACAAAACGGATTGGAAGCAGGTTTATCCTGCACTCCAATCTTAAATCCAGCCATGCGGTTACTCAAAAGCTATTAATGCGCTTTCTTTGGTCCGTAACGAACCATGTCTTTGCCGTTTTCATACACCTCTTGAGATACCCAACGACCCAACAACAATTGGTGTTTATCATCCAAAATCGCAATAAATGGTCTGCCATCGCTGTTGTTCGTTGCCAGTGCCACACCGGCCACGTTTTGTAACCCTAAGCCACCGTTATCAATTAGCAACAAAAAAGCTTCCAGCTCGTCCAAGGTTTCAATGATATCTTTATCGTTGATCATCTCTTTACTCTCACTTACTCAGTATGCCGCGTAGAATACCAGTTCTGCTGAATTGATTGAACCTGACGCCACAATTACATCCTATTCAAACTATGGCTTAATGCTTCCCATACACACTGTACGGCTTTACTGCGACCTTGTTTACCTAAGCACACTAAATGAATAGGTTGACGGTCAGGATGTGCGTATTCGGTTAAAATGGGCACCAATTGACCTTGATTTAATTCCCGTTGAACGTAGTAAGGGTCTCCCATCACAATTCCCTGCCCAAACACCGCAAGTTGCACCATTGCACGTGCATCATCACAATAAGCTACAGCATGAGGCTTGATGTTGAACACCTGACCGTTTTGATGGACAAATGGCCATTTGTCCATGGTGGTACCTTTATTTTTAAATACCAAGCAACGATGACTCAATAAAGCATTGGGAGAGTCAGGCGTACCGGCCACAGCCAAATACTCCGGACTGGCAAACCAAGCAAAAGATTTTTCACCGATTTTCTTAGCAAGTAACGAAGAATCAGGCAAATGCCCTATTCGAATAGCAATATCTATCTGATTATCGATTAAATCGACAATATCGTCCGTCAGGTTCAACTCGAAACGTATATCAGGAAACTGTTTAGAAATATCATGTAGTTTAGACAGCAAATAGCGCTCAGCCATTAAGGTCGAGCAGCTGATCTTTACTTTACCGCTCGGCGTTAAACGTTGCTGTTCGCTTAACTGCTCAGTCTGACTTAATACTTCCTGCAACTTTTCGGTACTTTTGAGTAATTGGCTGCCGCTTTGGGTCAGTGCCAATTTACGCGTACTGCGCTCTAATAAACGCACATTGAGCTGCTGCTCTAGCTGCGATATGCGCTTACTGACCGACGAACGTGGTAACTGCACTTTATCGGCAGCTCCCTGAAAACTACCAATAGAGGCCACTAGCCTAAATAAATACAAATTTTCTAATTGCTTGTGTAATTCCATTTTATTGTTTCTCGAAGAGAACTTATCAATTCGTTTTTTATCATCTTATCAGCACGAATTGCAATCACTACAATGTCATTTATACCATCGTATAACGCATAAGGATTTACCATGTCATTACCAACCATATTGATCACTGGCGCAACTGCTGGAATTGGACTTGCAGCAGCCAAGCATTACCTCACCCAAGGCTGGAAAGTCATTTTTACGGGAAGAAACGAAGACAAAATTGCAACGGTCGAAAACCAACTGCTAGCATGCGCAAACCATTCTTCACAAGTGCTTGGGCTGCTCTGTGACAGCAGCGTTCCAACCCACTTTGAAAGCTTACCAAAGAAGCTACAAGCACAGGATATTATGCTTGACGCGGTGATTTTAAATGCGGGTGTATTCTATCCAAAACCTTTTGCAGACAATGAGCTAAGCGATTTAAATACGACCATGCTTATTAACTTCACAGGCCCTGCAATGCTATTACAACACTTGTTACCTGTAATGAATAATCCATGTAGTGTTGTTTATGTATCAAGTATTGCGGTACAGCGTGCTTTTGCAGGAGCGGCAAGTTATGCCGCTAGCAAAGCCGCATTTGAGGCGCTAGCAGCAACGCTCAATTTAGAATGGAGTGACCGTGGAGTACGTATTAACCACCTGCGTCCTGGGGTGACCCATACTGAAATCCAAAATAAAGCAGGAATGAACGAGCAACAAATAGCCGAGCTCAATGCAGGGTTGGCGTCGATCCCATTAGGGCGCATGTTACAAGCCACAGAAATGCTAGCGAGCTTAGACTTTTTAACTGGTGAAGGGTCAACAGCAATGCGCGGCGCGCACATCACTGTTGACGGTGGTTACTGCTTGTAAAACTGTGTGGGTCAGTCCGCCGTTGGTTTTGCCTCTCTGGGCTGATCCTGCATTTTTTGAAACAGCCAACCAATTCCCACCAGACATAAGCCTAAACCGATAAAAGACAAGGCGCGCAGCAAGCCTTCGAGGTTTGCCATATCGACCACAAAGGCTTTTAAAATAACAATGGCTAGCCCTGCAAAACCGGCGTTAATCAGCACTTTATGCTCTATCCGCTTGGCAACAAAAATCAATACGGTTGAAATCAATAGCCAAACAATCGAATAGGTATATAACTCGGATTGCGCCATCGGCATCGACAGCACAAGGAAACCCTCATGAAATAACGCCCGAATTTCACCATTGATAAACAAGACCCCTAGCAAGGCTATCAGTCCATATACCAACCGCTTAAATTGCGCTGGTATTAACTTAAACTGGAGCATGACAGCGAATACGCATACTGGTGCCAACCACTGCAAAATTAGCCAATTAAACACACCGTCTCCAATATATTGCCTGTCAAAAAACGGATTATTGGCAAACGAAATATCGACGTGGAGCAACGCGCTTCCAAGTAATAGCAGGCTCGCGGCAAGCGGATAAAGTCTGTTGCCCTTGTCGCTGAGCTGTCCTCGCCACAGATATACAGCGCCAAGCACCAGCCAATTCAAAGCAAGCAACACGGATTCTTGGAAACCGAGATTAGTAAAATCAGGGTAGTCACCAATCAAGAGATAACTTGTTTCGGTCGTGACCAAAAGCGCCACAATATGCATTGCGACGCCCATAAACCAAGTGCTCAGGGCCTTTGAAGGGTTGTATTTAGTAGCAAACCAAATAATGCCCAGCACCAGCGGATAGACAACAAGCGTCCAATGTATGGTTAAAATCGTTTCGTGCTTGTAATCTGCAAGCCAAGGCGCAAAAGTAAGACGGGTAACAACGGCAATAAGTGCAGCCTTATACAACCAATCAGGTAAACGTACTTTGTACTTCCAGCTCAAATAACTCATAGACGCCACTTGTGCCGCAATCGCTAACGTCAACGAGCTTGCCGAGAGTAACATCGTAATACACAAACTCAGCATGGCATTCGCCAAAATAAGGTAAGTGACCTGCTGAATATTAGTATCCGTTTTCATCGCACAATACGAAGCGAAGAGCCCGATAGCCAACATTTCAATCGCCCATACAGGATATAAAATTGCTTCCGTGACTTGAGGAGAAATAGCGTAGCTTACACCGTAAAGCGCAAGTGGAGCCACGTTCAACAGCATCAAATAAGCGAGTCTTGATGGGTATCGCTTAATCATCATCGTGCTAAATAACATCGTGATGACCACTGCTACTTGAATAAACAAATACTTACCGGTGAAAGGAAAAAGTACGTCGTCGTATGTACCCACCGTGGGCATCAAGTAGAATGAGAGAAGTACAAACAATAGCCAATAAAATGGCCAGCTATCCAATGCACTATGTCTATAAGCCGCACACAAAACAACGCAAGCAAATAAGACATTAGCCCAAATAAGCGTATCAATATGGGTTTTTATTATTAGCGCACATGCGATAAGTAACAGTGGGAGCAAAATTCCCAACTGCTCTTTTCTTGGCATTAACAGATCTTTGACAGGCAACGGACTCATCATTGAATTCATCAGTCGCCAACCCAGTACGTCTACTAGCACATATAAATACATAGAGATAAGTGCAAAGATCAATAGCACCCAAAAGTCACTGCTCCCACCAACTGCTACCGCGGTGCAAAACCATAAGAAATGTCCGGCAAAGCTTTGCCACCACAACCATTTTTGCTTCACATAATCCGCAACCCATATCGCAGAGAGTGACACAAAGCTGATATACAGCAGTAACGCACCGATATTACTAGAATCCGTCGATACCAAAGCAGGCACGACATACGCACCAACGATGCCAATACCAGCGAGCACAGGGCCAAATCTCAGTGCCAAAGAGGTCGCTGCCAATGAAATAATGGCGAGTAAAACAAAGGCCATATTAGCCGGTATAAAATGATAGAAATCAAAAGCAACTAGCGTCATGGCAAAGCAAGTGATCACGCCACCACTAGCAAACGCTGCAGAAATATATGGCGTATTAATTTTTAGCTTTTCTTTGTAGCGATTTACGACTTCCGCAGCAGTAACCAAACTGACTCCAAAAAAGCCCCCCAGTATCACTCGCACGCTTGGAGGTAGAAGTCCGGCTTCTATGGAGTACTTAGCAAGAAAAACACCGCCAAGGGCTAGCACTATGGCACCTAACCAGAAGAGTCCATTTCCTTTTAGTAAGAAATCTAAAGTAAAGTCAAATTCAAAGGCAGGTTTACTCTTACTAGGCTTAGCTCTTGCGATAGTGACCGTGCTTTCAGGCTGCTGAGGTGGTGTATGATTGGCTGTTGCCGTGGATTCGCCCAGTGCTGTTAATGATGTACTATCAGCTGTTTCGCCATTCTTTTGTCCACACTCAGAAAACTTATTCTCTGAATGTGTTCGCTCTGAGCATGCTTGATCTGAGAGTTCACGACCTTCAAGTGTCGAGATCCGGCGACTTTGCTGCTCTATCGTATTTTGTAACTGATGTACTTTTTTAACGAGTTGCTTAAGCCTTTGTCTATCTTGTAGAGCAAAAACAGCACCAATAAATACAAAAAGATAAAATATAAAAGAGATAAACTCCGTATCCATACAACTCCCTATTTGTTTGCTAGGCATCTAGCTAACCTGTATTAGAAACAGTATGAGATCAACCATACCAATAAATCAATCTCTCATGATAAGAATCATGGTTTTAGACGAGCCAAATAAAAAGCACCATGACTTGAAATTTTCTAACCCAGACCAAAATACAGGTGAACCTCGTTGCCATCTTCCTTTGTTATAAATACACTAAATATTATATTTTAGGGACATTTATCTAAGGGTTTTTCTATGCGGTTTTTACTCTTTTCATTCGCTGTAGCAATATCAGGCTGTTGCGTAACTCAGTCAAACTTAGAGCCAAAACAATGGCGTTTTGCGACCGATCCGCATGGCAGCCAAGCAATTCTGAACGGCCCGCTTGTAAATGAAGAGCAAGTTGCTATTCAGTTTAAACGCGTGCCGCGAGTCGATAAACAAAACAACTCTTGGGTAGAACTTATTTACGACTTGCCCACAAAGCAGCTCCCCTCTCAATTCAGCATCGCTCTGACATATAAAAGTGATAACGCTTTGATCGTTAAGTTATCGCAACAGGAGTATGGTGGCTCAGGTGATAAAAGCTATGCTCACTACCAAACTAAATTACCAGCATCAAACACTTGGCAAACAATCAACGTATCTCTGAATGATTTTGCCAGACCCAATTGGACACCAGCTTGGTCAAAAGACAAAGGGGTTATACTCAAGCATGTTTCAGCACTTTACTTCGTACCAGATTTAACGGATGTGGAAGGTGGTGAAGCAAGCCTTGCAATAAAAAGTCTTCTAGTTGAGTAATTCACTGGTTAGAAATGATGTACACGAGATGTGAGATATTGCGGCTTTTCGCAAAGGCACAATGTAGCCAGAACAGATAACGTTTACATTATTAGCACTGGCTAATCAAGGAGTAATTAAGCTTTAGATTGCTAAATTACACTCCTAACGCAGTCAGCTTTTCTTTTAACTCTTCTTTATTGATCAGGCCCATTTCGTGCTGCTTTTTAGTTTTACGAATTTCATCGAAATTGTCTAGTTTCAAACGCGCTTTAGCCAGCTTAGTATCAAACTCACCTTGTGAGATAACATCAAGCTTTAGCGCTTTTTCTAGCTTCTCTTTTTCACCATCAAATTCTTTTTGAAAAGCTGCTTTTTCCTGAATAACGATCTGATCTTTTAGCTGTTTCTCAATAGCGATAACGTCCGCTTCCAGATCGTCTTTACGCTTAATTAACGGGTCGATACGCTCGATAGTGTCTTGTAATACAGCTTCAAGGTTTGCACCATCGTTTTTAATTAGGTTTTCAATGTATTTACGGCCAATATCTTGGTATGCAATATTAAGTTGACCATCGATTGACGCAATATCTGATTTCAAACCAGCAAGCTTTGCATTGTCTTTTGTTGAAGACACAATATCACCGCTTAGTTTACTGGTAGATTCGCCAATACTACTACCAATAGATTGTGCTTGAGTTTTGAATTTATTTAATAGACTCATGGTTATTTTTCCTTAAATAGGTTTGAGATTTTCAATTTATGTAATATCTAATACGGCAGACAAGCCGACAAAATATATTTCAGATTAATTAAGTAATACTTATTAAGCCCAGAGTATCTTGATTTAACTTTAAGACACTCGTTTCTTGCGCTTCGACATGATGCGTTTAGTGCCACTCCACGCCATCCAACAGCCGAATAACACAGCTCCCACGACCAAAGAGTAAATAGCAAAAGAGGCGACTTTAATAATAAAAATGACGAGCAAGGTGATAAATAGCACAACAAACAACAAAAGCTTTGGTGATTTAGCTAGTTGCTTGGCAATAAAAGAAGGTAAAAGCGCACTTAATATGCGCTCCAATCTTTGAGCATTCATAACACTATAATCCTTGTGTTTAAGTGAGATTATTTTGAGACGGGCAATAGGTTATCAGCTTTATTTCTACCTGCCAAATTAATTATAGGTTAATTATCAAGCTAAACAATCCTAACCTCCGAACCAGTTATCAAGTGTAACCTATAGCAGAAATTAAATTAAAACCACTACTTACAAAAAGTTATAACTTTAAAAAATATTACACCTTGAAATTTTAATACCTTTTTTATCAACAATTGAAACTAACCAATTATTAGGACCCAAAGCAGGACCGCTTTATTTGAGTAAATCTCGATAATGCCTTCCAGACTTAGGTCAACATTTACTCAAGATTATAAATGGTTTCATCCAAACGCTGGATCGAAACCAACTTCTCCACTAGGGATACTTTCACACCAACTGTTAATCATAAAATATTCGGCTGGTATCCCTGAAACCATAAGCCTTGGGGAGTAGTTAAACCCAAAGCGTGAGTAATACGCTGGTTCACCAATCAACACAACGCCGTTTACATCTCGCTGTTTTAGTACCTCTAACGCTCGGTTAATTAGCAGAGTTCCTATGCCTTTTCCCTGCACTTTTGGAGCAACGGATACTGGGGCTAGTGCTAACCATTTACTGGCTTTTCCATTGATTGTTATTGGAGAAAAGGCAATGTGGCCAACTATGTTTTCTCCTTCTTCAGCAACCAAAGATAAGACTAAACGATCTGTATTTCTTAGCTTTTCGACGATCAGGTGCTCCGTCGGCTTTGCTCCTGGCTCATGATGTGGATGATTTTCAAAAGCTAAGTACGTAAGTGAGCGAATAGCTTCATAATCTTGTGTGTTTTCTGGTCTAATGTTCATCATTACCTCTTTAATTTGGTTATAAAAAACTGATAGCCATATTGACCTAAGTAATTATCATGGATATCAATTTCATCTTTTAAATCTGAAAGAACTGTAGTGTCGATTGTACTTGTCGCATGCCCCACCAGCTTCGCTTTCAGTGGTCGAAGATAGTTATCCCACGCCCCTTGAGACAAACTAAAATGATCAATTATTTCAAAATCTAATCGTTTAATTTGCTCAATGCGGTACGCTACAGTTTGCATATCCGGGTACTGTGTACTCCAATACATTTTGGCTTTTGTCGAAGGCTCGTCTGTAGACCAAACTAGATCACTAAAAACAATGAAGCCTGTTGATTTTAAAAAGCGACGCCAATATTTAAGCGCCTTTTCAACCCCCATAATGTATGCACTGCCTTCAGCCCAAATGACATCAAATTTTGCATTATCAAATGGCAATTGAGTCATACTTGCACATACAAAACGAACCCGCTCTGATACCTGTTGAGCCGCCAAGTTTAACTTTGCCATACAAAGAGTTAGCTCATCGTTATCGATAGCCAAAATTGAACCCCTTGTATGAGGTGCGAGCACTTGCGTTGACACCCCCTTTCCACACCCAATCTCTAACACTGTTCCACTGCTATCTGGCAATTTCCCCCACGCCCGCAACGTATCAGCAGCAGAGCCTGGTCCTAGCCTTTCTAACCCGTTAAAGACAGCGTCGAATTCCCCAATATACTGGTCATGTATGTTCATATCCTGAGACAACCACCTTAGTTTCAATGCCTGCTTCTCAGTAAACCCTTGTTTCAACAGCCAATCGAAGTGAGCATCAGGGGCTTGCTTGTCCATCGCTTGATGCCATGTACGCATTGAGTCCATTCCAAGTAATGAAGACAGTAGCGCCTTCGCTTGCACTTTTTGGGCAATTTCCCTCTCTAGCGTCGCCAACCTTTCCTCGAGTAGCTGGCGATCAACTTTCGCATCCAAGCATGCAAGACACTCTTTTAAAGACAGTCCACCAGCCTGCAGTTGCAATAACAGTTTAAGCCGCTGCAGATCACCATTGGTATAAACTCTGTAGCCATTGAGTTGACGTTGACCCTTAATGAGTCCGAGCTTTTCGTAGTAGAGCAAAGTTGAGCGACTCAAGCCGACTTCGCGAGCTAATTCAGAGATCCGATACATCATGTTCTCCTCAGATTGAGGTGCAAGATAAAGTATGAAGTTATAGACAGGTCAACACTAATCTACACGTAAAAGAAATCTTTTGGCAAAGAATTACTGCCAAACCTGCAAGTTAGACACATCACCGCTAATAAGTAGATACAGCGACTATATAAAGGGGGAGTATGGATATTAATCATAAATAGCCTGAGCTGCGGTTAAATAAGTAATGTTGAAATGTGATATAAACTCAAATTCGTATCACATCGCACCATTGCTGTTCGTCCAACTTTTTTAATAAAAAATATCGCCTCCATACCCCCTTGGGTTTGACTATTCGGTCGTCAATTTTATGTAAGGCGTAAGTGCGTCGACTTTATCCAAACAGCGGATTTGGGCAACAGGTTGCTTTGCTCTATCTGAAAAATTAACAACGCCACCGCGCTGACATTTTGCTTTGAAAGCTTGATAAGCCGATACCCCATTTTTAAGCAGATCCACTCCATCTACAAACTGTATCTCCATGTCATGGTCAAATACTTTGCAGCTCTCTATAGGGTAGGTCTTGATATAGTCATCGTAATAGCTGAGGCTAATCCTGCGGCAATGAGTACGCATTAGTTCTATGATAATCTCTTTACCCCAATGTTGATGGTAAAAACTAGGGTAGTCCGTTGACACAGCCCCCTTTAGCACAGTGCCATCAAACCAAGTCACTATTTCACTGAGATTATCTTCCACTCTTTGATCGCTAAAACGCCCCAGCGCCTTAGCAAGCCTATCATTACCGATTAAGCCATTTAGTACATTAAAGTAATCGCTTTGATTGTATGAGTAGGCCTTACTTTGTGCGAATAGATGTCGCCAGATATCAAAAAGTGACTGCGAGGGGTTTGTAGCTTGAACCTGATAATGACTGGCAAGCGCCATTACCGCGCCACAAGAATAATAGTTTTTGTATCGTTGTTGCTTCGCTGACTCGTTAAGCGCCGTTTGCTCTTTGTTCAATAAACATTGATTGGCTGACTCTTCAAATTTTTGTAACCACTGCTTAGCGTCAATAAAACCAAACTCAAGCATTGCAAGGTAAGCAAAAGCATCGGCTCCCCCTTCATGTAGCCAAGCATGTTTATAGTCTTCAACCGCATACATTTGACCATTCCAAAAATGAGCAGCTTCATGGGCAAGAAAGTGGAAGAGCTGGTTAAAACGCTCACTGTCTTTGTTTTGCCAACGTTTACCATTCACACTTAACTGCACCAGTCCAGCTAACGTTCCCCCTTCATAATTGGCAAAATCGTCAGCTAAGTGTGCATAATTAAAAAATACCACTGGCTTGAAGTTAAGTGGTTGATCTAGTTTTTTGGCGTAATAGTCAAATAGTTTGGGGAAATACGTTTGTGTGTTTTGCCACACCCACTTAGGTAGCGCTGGATCTACTACCGCTATCATGTTGTCATTCTCAATGGGAGTGATCGTGCCAAAGTAAATATAAGTTCCATCTCCGACTAAATCCCAGCTTGCCTTATGCTTATATCGCTTGCCCAAGAAAACAATATCGGTCTTTGGGCTATAAAAATAAAACCGGGTCCCATCAAATATGGCCTCCGATTGTGCAGTTACCTTTTCACTAAGGCTAAGATGATTGGTGTAAAACAAAACGCTGCCATCACTGTATTGCACATTTTGGCTGTAGTCTTTTAGGATAAAACCATAAAACGAATCAAATGTAAGCGAGAAAGACGTAAACTTTTTACCATTCGCTGCGGTGATTGATAGTACTCCACCTTCTTGCTGCCACTTCAGGTCTGGTTGAGTTATTTGGTAGTGCTGCGTGCGGTCGAAGTTACTTTGTCTTGCAAAGCTTACCCGCTCAACTGCTTTAGGCAATTTGTACTGTATCAACCATGAATCCGAGGCTTGCTGATAATGGACATGGATCTGCAGCTTATTTTCACTCTCAGATGCCAAAGTTGGCATTGATAGCATTAGTAGCAACGAGAATAGCAAAGTAATTGTTAATGTTATTGTATTTTTCATGCAACTCGGATTGTATCTTTTTTAGGTGCGACAAAATCAACCTATTTATTCACTAAATACGAGTCGAGTACGGCTTCGCTCTGCCCTGAGCTAATTTGCTCATCAAGTTGACTGTTTTTGTCCTAGCTATTGAATTTTCTTCATTCCTATACTGGAGAACATAATAATAACGACGAAAGGTTACTCAGCATGATTGCAGCAACTCAATCACATAGAGTCAGTTCAACCAAAGGTATACCACGGCATACACTATCACTGCTGATAGCGGCAGTATTATCAGGCCATAGTTATGCCGAAGCGGAGTCCACGCTTAGCACTGAGCAAAGCAAAAAAATTGAGCGGATCAGCGTTACCGCAACGCGACAAACCGAAAATCTACAAGATGTCGCGCTTGCGGTGACCGCCCTCTCAGCCTCAGAGCTTGAGAAGATGAACGTACAAGATCTCGGTGACTTGGCATCTCACGTTCCGAACCTTAACCTGCACTCAGGGGATGCTTCCAACGCCGTCATTTATATTCGCGGAATTGGCCAAATTGACTCTATCTCCTTTAATGACCCCGGCGTTGGTGTGTATCTCGACGACGTATATCTTGGGCGCGTTCAAGGTGCCTTTTTAGATGTTGTCGACCCTGAGCAAATCGAGGTATTACGTGGTCCACAAGGCACCCTTTACGGTCGCAATACCATAGGTGGCGCGGTGCGTTTCAGTAGTGCCAAACCTTCGCAAGACAACGAAGGGTATGTCAGCGTGGCGCTTGGAAATTATAATGCTCGAACGATAAAAGCTAGCGTCAACGGCGCATTGATTGAAGACACGCTCTCTGGGCGCTTTGCGATCGCCAAAAGTAGTCGAGATGGTTTTAGTGAGAATCGCTATAACAATAGTGACGACCACGACAAAGATACCTTAGCGTGGCGCGGCAGTTTACTATATCAACCAAGTGAGAATTTTTCGGCCTATTTAGTCGTCGACGGCTCGAACGCATCCCCCTCAAGCTCACGCACTCCACATAGAGAAACGCCTATCTATTCTGTGGTAAAAGAAGGCTACTATGCACCCGAAGAAGACCCTTTTGTCGTCGACGTTAACTACAACGATTTAGAAGAACTCGATACCTCGGGAGCGAGCTTAACGCTTGAATATCTCACGGGACACTCGGTATTTAAATCCATCACTGCTCGACGCGAAATGGAATACCGCACACACTTAGACTTAGATGCCACCCCCGATGCATCATTTGGTATTTTTAACTTCGAAGATCAACAACAATTAAGCCAAGAATTTCAATGGCTATACAAAGACGACAAGTTCTCCTTGGTATCTGGACTCTATTACTTTAATGAAGACGATCTGAGTTTTGGCGGCTCCGTTGCTCCGGACTTTTTCGTTATGCTGGCACCAGACGTTTACCTGCCTTGGCCTGTGATTAACGCAGGAGAACGCGATCAAAAAAATACCAGCTCAGCCCTCTACGCTAACCTCTCTTGGTCTTTGACTGAAAAGCTCGACGTCACGCTTGGCGCACGCTACACCATAGAGAAAAAAGAAGTCACGTCCAAAGGCGAGGAGTTTTTTGGCACCGGTGTAACAACGGCTGAGGAAATGGAAGCGGTATTCGGCACAGGCATTGGCTATAGCCCTACAGGCTACAGCGCATCCAAGGAGTGGAAAGAGTTTACCCCAAAAGTGGTGTTCGATTACACCATCTCTGACGACAGCATGGTTTACCTGAGCGCCGGAAAAGGGTTTAAAAGTGGCGGTTTTAACGGCCGGATCACCTCATTTGCACAACCTTTTGAACCAGAAACCTTGTGGAGCTATGAAATTGGCTCTAAGTCCTTATTGAATAAGCAGAATATTCGCTTAAATACCGCGGCTTTTTTCAATGACTACAAGAACTTTCAGCTCAGCCGCTTTTCTATCGACCCCGACACCGGCGCGTTTTTATCACTGTTTGAAAATGCAGGTAAAGCCACCATTTATGGCGCTGAAATGGAGCTCGAAGCCGTGGCTTCCGATAACCTCACTCTGAACCTCAACCTAGGCTATTTAGGGGGCGGTTATGATGAGCTCATCGGCGACTTTGGTAAAGAAGTCAGCGATGAAAGGGAGCTGGTTAATTCACCTAAATGGAATGGTCGTGCAGGTTTTGAATACTTCTTTAGCGCCTTTACACAAGGCGAATTTTCACTACGTGGTAGTGCCGCCTACCGCAGTAAAACCTATCTCACCGTGAGCAGCTCTGAGGTACTCGCACAATCAGGCTACACCCTCTTTGATATGTCACTACACTACCGCTCCGCGGACGACAGTTGGGAAGCCAGTTTATACGGCAAAAACTTAGGCGATAAACGCTATCGCCAACACGGCTTCGATCTTAGCGCAGCACCTGGGGTTCAACTTGGTTATTACGGCGCGCCTAGAACGTACGGTATCAACCTTAAATATAAGTTTTAATTATGAAATTAGACAAACAAACACAAACACTGTTAGACGACCTCGCAGCTCAAGCTGGCGACATTCACGACATCGAAATCTCCATTGAGACCTCACGACAAGGCGCAAGAGCGATGTTTTTGGGGCTCGCGGGAGAGATTGAAGCACAAGTAAGTAGCCAAGACCTACACATTGAACACAATGGTATTCACGTGGGCGTTCGCTGTTACCAACCGGCGCAGTCTTTGGCAAGCCCCAGTCCCGCGGTGGTGTTTGTCCACGGCGGCGGCTGGTCTTTAGGAGATATCGACTGCTATGATGGACTGGTAAAAGACTTATGCCAGCAATCCGGTGTCGCTTTTTTCAGTGTCGAATACAGCCTCGCGCCTGAGCATAAGTTTCCATGCGCCCTGCAGCAAGTGATAGCCGTAGTAGATTGGCTGCAAGAAAACCACCAGCAGTTGGAGCTAGACCCCACTAAGATTTCACTGATGGGCGACAGTGCCGGTGGTAACTTAGCGCTTGTTGCAGCGCATAACTTACATCAACAACAGCCAAACACCCTAAGTAACTTATACCTAGTTTATCCGGTAGTTGATTCCTTTTCTCCCCATGAAACCTACCCGTCACGCATGCTGTATGGCGATGGAAACTTGTTGCTAACCAGAGACGCAATTAAAGACACCTGCGACTGGTATCTAGCACCCGAGCAAAGTGCGGCGGACGTCAATGTCTCGCCATTATTTATTGAAGACATGACGCACCTTCCTGCCACCAGTGTGTTGCTTGCCGGCTGCGACCCACTTTACGATGAAGGAATGCTGCTCGCTAAAAAACTAAAGCAAGTGGGTGTGCTTAATACCCTAACTTGCTTTGAAAATACCATACATGCGTTTTTCTCCTTTGCCGTGCTCGACGTCTGCAAGCTCGCGCGCAGTAATATCGCCAATCAGTTAAAACATGACTTGACCTAGGATAAAAATATGAAAAGCACAAACACAGCGTTGCGCACTCACACTTATGGATTGCTCATTTTTATCTCACTCGCAGCAAGTGGTATAGCGCACGCTTCAGCGACACTTGAAGCCACCTATACCACAGGTATTAACAATGGCTGGCAAAAGGTTGAAAGATGGCGAGATAGCTCAGGGCATATCGGCAATGAGAGCTTTCCTGCCGACGGCCGTGGCGATCAATCAGATCAGCGTGCTACTTTCTTTGCATCTAACCAGCCAAGCTCTGCGCAGTTTCTGCTTTATCATGCACCGAGTTGGGATAGTAACAGCCGCCAAACGCCGGTGTTGCTGATCCACGGTGCCAATCAAGATGCCGATTTGGCTTGGGCAAATCCAAACGAGGCCGGTAGTTACGGCTGTGGTCGACAAAACTGCCCTTCGCAAGGCTTAATGCAAGCGCTTGCCAATGATAATTATAAAGTTTTTGCCTTAAATCTGGCGCATAAAAATGGCGATGGCTTTATCTGGGCGGAGCAGATAGCCAACGCCATCGCTCAGGTTAAAAATAAGACGGGGGCAACGCAAGTCGATTTAGTCACTTGGTCAAAAAGCGCGTTTAATGCCCGCATGTATATTTCTTCTTTGACCAATGCTTGGAGCACTAAATTCAACAGTGACGTACGCAAACTGGTGATGCTCGGTGCCCCCAACAACGGCATTGATTGGTCATTTCGTCACGGCGTTAATCATACCTATGGTGCTTATTCGCAATGTGGCGGCAGCATAAATGGGCCTACTGCGCATGATCAGATATTATGTTTTGGCTTATGGTATTCAAGTTCTGAGTGGGTTTACGACTCGCCTTATTTTCCCGGCTCCGCGCAGATGCTAAAAGCACTAGATGATAAATATGCACTGCCCACCACAGAGCAAGATTGGTACACCACTTACTACGGTGGCTTAGGGTTTGTGAGCAAAGGCCGAGGTATCGCAGCGTTTACGGTCAACTCACTGGTAGACCAAGTTCGTAGCGCTGGCACCGACAGCAGCGTTCAAGTTTATAATCTTTGTGGCGATCAGGCCGATATGGCATTTATTCACAATGAACATACCGGCCCTTCCGATGGCGTTGTATTTATCAGTAGCTGCATCGACAGCACAGGAATAAGTAACTTAGCGGGCTCAGCGGTTGTGGCCACCAACCATCTAGAGCTTGGCTGGGAACCCAGTGCAATCAACCAAATCAAAAATTGGTTAAGTGCTCCCTAGCAGCCCCCTCCGCGGGTGGTGACAAAATACTGCACTAAAGTTGCAACGCAAAACTATTGCTATCTTGAGTTGATGTTGATTAACTGAATTGTTGAGAGTGACAGGATGAGCTTACGTATTTATGTCAAACACCACCATTGCACCTTGCTACGTGCAATTGATGCAGCACACACTCACCGCAGCAAAACTGGAATTTGCTGCGGTCGCGCAGTATTTGGCTATCAATAAAGCCATTGACGCCATAGATGCCATTGAGTTTATGCGCGTGATGGAACACTGTGCTGTCGAGCTCAATGACGAAAGTCTAAACCTCAACCGCAAAAAGCTTCTGCCTGGCACCAACGAATTTGTATTCAATAGCCTGCGCCATTGCCGCACCATTACTCAGCTCTTACAGGAGCTTGCCCGTGGCTATAACTTTATCCACGCGGGGACCTACAATTTCTGCGAGGTGTCACACTCTCAAGTGAGTTACATAATTGATGATGCAGCCTTTGACTACGCCACGGCCGCTGACGCACAATTTTCTCGCTGTATGTTAGATAGCATGCTGATATTGATCCATGGCCTCGTAAAATATGTGTGCGCCGAAACCACCCCAGTTCAACTCACACAAGTGCAGACCAAAAGTGACTCAAGCTCGCTGCTAAACTCGGTTATCACCCACATTCCCATTAAACCCGTAAGTAATCGCTACTTACTCACCTATCAATACCAAGAAACGAATCAATCATTGGATTTGGCGAAGCTAGAGCACTTAACGCTCAATACCATTTATCATTCGCTCGCAAAAACGCTCCATCACCAGCAATCGATCAACGACCATGCTAATTTGCTCGATAAAGTCTATAGTGAGCTTAACGCAGGAACACTGTGCCAAGAACAAATGGCTGACAAGCTCAATATCAGTCCGGCAACATTAAGACGAAGGCTCGCTGAGTATCAAACCAGTTTTAGACAACTAAAAAACAACGTACAGAACAAGCAGGCCAAACTGCGACTGACTCAAGGCAGTAGTTTGTATGAGGTCGCGCACACACTGCAGTTTTCAGATGAGCGTAGCTTTATACGTGCGTTTAAGTCGTGGAACGGCGTAACACCTATGCAATTTCTGCAGGGTTTGAGTTCAAAATCCTAACTATTAAATTTTGTTTAGAGCTGCTAATACAACTCATGTTAAAGTTGACGTTAAACAAAGCAAAGCAATGAACACCATAGCCTAGCGCTGTAGTATGATGCTTTTAGTATTACTCAGTAAAACTGAGTTCTTGAGATTCAAGCGAAAATTGCTCGCCGGTATCCAGTGACATTTCAATATAAAAGACATGGGTTTGTTTATAAGTGGGCTCACTATTCAGTGCAGACTGGATAAATTTGCACACTCTTTTCTCTTCAATATTTAAAAACTTAGATATTGAAAAGTAGTCTTTTCGCTACTTTCTGACTGGCGGTAAGCAATCTGATTGCTGTATTCAAGGCCAATAAACACCACATCAAACACATCGTTTAAACTTGAACCTGCTGGTAACTCGTCACTAAATGCGGCGCTTGAGATAATGTTTATATCGTTGATACTTTCAGTCGTAAAAGGTAATGCAGGAGACCATGCATAAGCGGTGCTAATTAAAGAGAGCCGAAAACTAGCTCCTGATAATTTATGGAAACGGCGCTGTCGTATGGTGAGTTGACAAACTCATCCCCATTACCATTTTCTATTTTGAATCCAAGTGAGGCTGAAAATAAAATCGGCCATCTACTTTATTTGTTATTAAATGTTCTCGTAACAACGATTCAGCCTGAAAAGTCGCTTTTCTTCAATATTTTAGTTGGCAGAAAATATAGTATAACCATCTGATAAAGCATCCAATGTAGGGATAACAGAATGCACAATAACGCGCGGTTTCATTATATTGATAATATGCGAGGCTTGGCACTATTGCTTGGTGTTGTTTTTCATGCGGCCTTAGCATACGGCCCTTATTTTCATAACCTTTGGATCAGTGTCGATCCAGACAAAAATGTCTTTTTTAACTACCTCGCCATGTGGACGCACCTATTCAGGATGCCACTATTTTTTATCATTGCCGGCTTTTGTGCCGCCCTGCTTATTCAAAAACGTGGTGGTAAAGCTTATATTCAAAACAGGTTAAAACGACTACTCATCCCCTTTATTATTTTCCTACCGCTCACCTTGTTGGTGTTATTACATGCGATGCATTGGGGCAGCAGCGTTGCCAGCGCCCCACCACCGTTATTTGATGTTATGCAGCAGATAAAAGAGCCACAGGTGACAAGCATGCATCTATGGTTTTTGTGGTATTTAAGCCAATTTTGTGTGTTATTTTGGTTGTTACACAAGTTTCCACAATTTTATCAACACACTCTCGCTATCGTTGTTAAACCAGTCTTTTTATGCGTTATATTGCCGGTTATCATCACGGCATCTATGTCCAATTTGATGGTGCCATTTCCAGCTCCAGATAAATTGCAGCCTCATTGGTGGGCTTACGGGTTTTATGGCTCTTTATTTTTGTTGGGAGCAGGACTATTTCATCATCACAAAGTGGTCGCTCGCTACTCAAAACAATTCAATTGGTTATTAATTACTGCCTGCACTTCATTGGTTGCATACTTTTACTTTTTGCCGCCATCACCGTCGCTTGAAAAAGTCATTATCGCGGTCAAAACAGGCGACGCAACGCCTGAAAAAATCAATTTGATCAGCGTTGTAGTTCAAACCATCGCTATTCTCAGTTGGACAGCTGTCGCTTATTTAGCGGGGTTCAAATGGTTGAGTCGATTTAACAAACAAAGTCGCTATATTTCAGACGCATCCTATTGGATTTATCTCATCCATATTCCGCTCCTTGTGTATATTCAACTTCCTCTTACGAACCTTGAAGTACCTGTCTTCATCAAGTTTATTATTGCTCTATCTCTGACGGTGACGATAGGCATTATTAGCTACCATTATATGGTTAGAAATACGGTGATTGGTATCTTATTAAACGGCCGAAAAGCCAAGTCAAAAAATGTAAAAGCAGACATATTGACTGAGCGTTCTTAGGTAGAGGAAGTCACGTGCGAAAGTAACTTTTGCAAAAGCCAGAGCAAAGCTCTGGCTTTTAAATAGGCTAACCGTGACTTCGTGCAGCTTGATATGCACCGCGAGCTTGCACTTTTTCGAGATAAGCCTTGATGTTGCCATGCGCTGTGAGCAAACCGACTTTGTCTGCGATTTCTAGCATCACCGTCATCATAATATCGGCGGCGGTAAAGTCGTTGCCTGCGAAATAGCTTTGCTTGGCGAGTGTGGCATCTATGTAAGAAAAGTCGACATTGACTTCTTTAGCAATGTAGCCATCCATTGGTTTATCGCCTGTACGCTGCTCCATCTTCATCATCAAAGACGCAATCACCGGCAGCGCCAATGACCCCTCAGCAAAGTGCAACCATTCTTGATATTGATAGTACTCAGGTGTCCCCACATCTGGTCGCAAACTACTCTTTTCCGCTTTATCTAGCAGATATTCCATGATGGCTCCAGACTCACATAAGACTAAGCTGTCATCGACCAACACGGGGGCTTTTCCAAGTGGATGCACCTTTTTAAGACTTTCAGGCGCAAGGCGCGTTTCAGAGTTTCGCTCGTGCTCCACAAGCTCATAAGGCATGTCGAGTTCATGTAAAAGCCAAAGTACTCTTGTCGAGCGTGATTCGTTTAAGTGGTGAACAGTTAACATCTAATTTTTCCTGATAAATCTAATTATACGAGCTCGTCTGGACCTAAGCGCACGACAAGTTTGCCGAAGTTTTTACCTTCCAATAAGCCAATAAATGCTTCGACTGCGTTATCTATCCCCTCGACTAAGTGCTCTTTGTACTTAATCTTGCCCGCGTTTAACCATGGCAGCATCGCTTCGCTGAACTCGTTGTATCTATGCCCATAGTCGTCGAATACAATAAAGCCTTGCATTTTCACTCGCTTAATCAGCAGCGTCGCCATCAGCATCGACATACGATCAGGTCCCGATGGCAACTCAGTGGCATTATATTGAGAGATCAACCCACAAAGTGGAACCCGGGCACTTGAGTTAAGCAATGGCATAACTGCATCGAACACCTTGCCACCCACATTTTCAAAATAGACGTCAATTCCTGATGGACATGCCTGCGCTAACTGCTCAGCGAGATCATCCTTGCAGTGATCAAGACAGGCATCAAAGCCAAGCGCCTCGGTAGCGTAACTGCATTTTTCGGTGCCACCAGCAATGCCTATTACTCTACAGCCTTGCAGTTTTGCTATTTGTCCAACAAGGCTGCCTACAGCACCGGTTGCTGCGGCAACGACTACAGTTTCTCCAGCTTCTGGCTGACCGATATCCATCAGTCCCATGTAAGCGGTAAGGCCTGGCATCCCTAACACGCCCAAGCTATATGATGGGTTAGGTAGATTGTTGTCTAACTTAAGTAAGCCAGTGCCATCCGAGACGCTATAGTCTTGCCAGCCACTCATCGCGAGTACCCAGTCACCTTTGGTAAATTTAGGGTTATTTGACGCTTCAACTCGGCATACTGTGCCACCTACCATCGCTTCACCTATAGCAACCGGCTCAGCATAAGATTTTGCATCGCTCATACGGCCACGCATGTATGGATCTAACGACAAAAAGACGGTGCGAAGGAGCACTTCACCCTCTTTTGGCGTTGGGATCTGTGCTTCTTCATAATTGAAATTTTCTTGCGTTGGTGCACCATGTGGGCGCGACGCCAAGGTAATGCGACGATTCGTTTGTGCGTTTTGAACTTGGTTTATTGCGTTACTCATGATTTATTCCTTTTAATAAGCAGGTTACAGCTGGTTTAGGTACGTCAGCATTTTCTCAGCGACAAGTTCAGAGCTTGCTGGATTTTGTCCTGTAAACAGTAAGCCATCTCTAACAGCAAACACATTCCAATCATCGACTTTCTGGAAATCAGCACCTCGTTTAACCAGCTCATCTTCTAATAAAAATGGTACAACATCAGTCAGCCCGACGGCCGCCTCTTCGCTATTCGTAAAGCCAGACACCACTTTGCCTTTTACCAGATACTTACCCGACGTGGTTTTTACATCCATCAGCACAGCGGTTGCATGGCATACCGTACCAACCGGTTTATCTGCAGCTAAAAAGGCACTGATCAATTGGATTGAATTGGTATCTGTTGCTAAATCCCATAATGGTCCGTGACCGCCAGGATAAAACACAGCGTCAAAATCTGCCGCGTTCACCTCTGCTAGTGGCAGCGTATTTGCCACCCGCTCCTGCGTTTTTTGATCATCAAAATAGCGTTTCGTACTGTCGGTTTGGAAGTCAGGCTGTTCGCTTTTTGGGTCAATTGGCGGCTGATCACCTTTTGGTGAAGCAAGCGTTACTTCTGCCCCAGCATCCACAAAGGCATAATAGGGAGCGGCAAACTCTTCAATCCAAAACCCTGTTTTCTCACCTGTATTGCCAAGTTCTGCATGTGACGTTAGCACCATTAAAATTTTCTTTGCTGTCATCAAAATTACCTCTCATTCTTTCTTAAAACTTCAGGCTGTTTAGCCTGCGGATAAATATCAAAGTATGAGCTTAAGGCTAGTTAAACAATGCAGACAAAAGCTAACTCTTTGTTCAAACAATTGATACAATCAATTTGTCAAAGTCGATGGAGTGGTGCGTGGATATTTCGTTTGAGCAACTCAAAAGCATGGTTGTCTTTGCCCAAATTATCGAGCAAGGCACTTTAAGTGGCGCCGCTAGGCATTTAAACTTGTCTCGTGCAGTGGTGAGTTATCATGTCAAAAAACTGGAGTCACAGTTAGGCATAAAATTGCTCAATCGCTCGACCCGCACCATTTCACTTACAGAGGCAGGCCGCGAATATTATCAGCGCTGCCGTGTGATTGCAGAGCAAGCCTTTGCTGCAAACCAGCAAATTGAGAATTTAAAGAAAGAGCCTATCGGCCTAATCAAGCTTACCTGCCCTGTGAATGTTGGCCTGCAAACCATAGTGCCTGCACTCAATGAATTTAGAGCTATGTATCCAAAAATTCAGCTCGATATCATGCTTACAGATGAAGTCGTCAATATCATCAAAGAAGGGATTGATCTGGCCATTCGAGGTGCCCCACTTCCCGATTCAGGTTTGCAAGCCAGTAAACTTTCGGTGCTAGAAACCTGCCTATGCGCATCGCCAGACTATTTGCAAAAGTATGGTGTCCCCAGACATCCCACCGATCTCTACCAGCATCAATGGGTGATTTACAAGCTGACATCGGGGGCGCTCACATTGAGTAAAGGGGCTCGGGCTTATAGCATCACGATGAAAGGCGATATAAGCACCAACAATGCCGCCGCTCGCACCGCTTTTGTTGAGGGAGGTCACGGTCTTGGACGAATTCCGACTTACGATGCGTTACCAAAAATACAGGCCGGTACTTTAGTGCCAGTATTAGAAGATTACACGCTGCCAGACATACATGTTTATGGCGTTTTCCCAGAAGGCAATGCCAACTCTAAAAAAGTGCGACTACTGCTCGATTTTCTACAAGGGTATTTTCAGCGCCAATTGGTTGAAGCGTAAGCCTCAACCAATTGCATATTTAGCCTAATAACTTTCAGCGGGTTTAAGTCCGTAGCGCTTTCCCAATTTGATGAGTCTGGGCTCTGCTACGCTTGGTTTTACCGTCAATACTTGGATAGGTAAATCATCTCCAACCTGCAACTTGTCATAAAAATCCTTGTTATCCAGAATAAACTCACCTTCACGACTGCCCTGAAATTGATAGCTGTACTCAACGAAATAGAAAGTCTCCTGATGCTCCACTTCTCGGTCATACTCGTCCCGGTGAACATACGTATTAGATTCAATTCTTTTGTTAGTAATGGTGCCGAAAAGGTGTTTACCAAACTCTTTCGTCAATTCTTTTTCGTAGTAGTAGCGAATACTTGATGGCAGGGAAAAAGCGGACATTCCAAGAGGTATCAAGATAAATATAGCGCCAAAAATAACAGCCCCAATACCTGCACCGTATTGCTCAGTTACCCCAATGTAAATAATGAATCCACCAACAATATAAAACGGAATGCCAACGGAGATAAAACCCAAATGCTTGCCAATTGCAGCAAACAAAAACTTCAGCTTTGTAGAGAGTGATAACGATTTTTCCTTGGTCATAACAGACTATGCTCCTTGCATAAGATTTATACTGCCATGATAATAAAATATTTAGCCCTTTTGGTCGAGCAGTACCTCAGCTGCAGGATGAGATACTAATGTAAAGTGACCACACGATGATGAATAGGGATATGCAAGGAGGCTTTCATGAAATATTTAGCACTTATAGCAACGATCAGCATAAGTAATTTAGCGGCGGCACAAGACGAAGTAGCAGCAAAGTGGCAACTGGGGCAATACTCTGTATTCATTGATGAAAAATGTGTCATTACCGTTTCAACCCCTTCTTCAAAAGAGATAATAACAAACGGTTTCCATAACGATAAAGCCTGCAAAGTCGCCTATCTAGCCCAAACCAACATTCCCAACGCTTACGTGATAGGCGGGGGACATATTCTTATCGTCGAACAGCAAACTATCCAACAGAAGAGTTGCAGACGTGTATCAAAAGCGCTTTATTTACCAACCGATGGTCATGCCGCATTGAGCACCACTCAAATAGAAAGCGGCAACTGCGACGGCCATATAGAGCCAAACGGAGCGATGTATTTAATTTCAGCTCTGCAAAACCCAATTTAAAAGAGCTGCAGCGTTTAAGGTTTAGTAGACGCTTTAAGCGTCGCTCTAACCGACGAGACAAGCCGACGACTGACGGGAACACTTGCTCCATTGGTTAATTTCAAGTTGCTTTGATTATTATCACTTTCTAATGACACCACTTCATTTAGATTAGTTAAATAAGAACGATGTGTTTTTACAAAAATAGAGGGCAAAGTAAGTTCGAGTTGTTTTAGTGAACCTGTAAACAGCTTCTGCGTGGTATCTTTCATGTGCAGCTCAACGTAGTCCCCTGCGGATTTGCAAAACGCGATATCCGTGAGCACAACATAGTCAGTTTTACCTGCAATACTGACTTCCAACTTAGAAGGAGATTGAAGTTGTTTGTTCTGCGCGAGTTTAAACTCAAGCTTGGCAATATGAGCTTGATCGCTACTCAACTGTACTTGCTGAGCACGATACTCTTTAGCTTGACGAATGAAAAGGTAGACTAGCAAGACTGCAATGATCACAAAGTGAGTAATTTCGTGGAAGCTTGATGCAACAAAGAGTACGGTTGCAGCCACCAATAACTGCACCACAAACCAAGCCGCCAAATTATTGTTTTTGGCACGTCGCCAACAATAGCCTAGCTGAACTAAGCTAACGAGTAATGGCACAAAGACTCCGGCAGTGGTTTTAGCATCAAAACCTGGCGCAAAAATAATAACAATAAGCGTGACAGTAGTACCAATATAAATCCAGTGAAGCGCGTGCTTTTTTGCAACTTTTAAGGAGCTATATACAAGCAACAAAGTGCCAAATAAAAACGACAACGCCGTCACAGTCAACAATCGAATATCATGCCATACATAGCCATAGTCAACTAACCCTCGCGATATTTCAGCACTGAGCTGCATTGCCGCAAGCAGGCACAGTGCGGAAAATATCCGAACGCTTGTATTGCCATAACGACCAAAGCTCAGACTTATAAAGTACAACGCGCCCAACAAAAAGGCACCAACCAAAATCAGGCCCAAGCCACTAAATGATTGAATATACTGCTTAGGATCGCCAAATTGCCCTAGTCCAATAAAATGAATTGGGTATCCTAATGAAATAAGGCTATGTTGTGCAGACAGACCAAACACCAGTTGATTGCTTTTCTTTATAAGTGAGTCTGGCAAATAAAATACGCTGTCCATTTTGCCTATTTGCTCAGTTTTATCTACGGCAGGAAAACCGCTGCTCCCCACCTTACTACCATTTAAAAAGACTTCGCTTGATGTTTTAGCAAATAAATACAACCCTACGGGCCTTGGTATTGAGGCTAATTTCGCTCGCTCAAATTCGATTAACACCCAAACAGCCTGATTTTGCGGATCAACCTCAGATAACTTCGCTCGGTGACATTGCGGCTCAGTAAACTGTGGAATTTCTTTTGGCGAGACTGACCACGGGCAAACCGTCACGGCTTGCTCATAAGAAAATGGCAACAAAGGTTGACTGGCATAAGCCTTACCTAGAGCGCCCGAGCAACACACAGCCATCACTAAATAAAGTACAAGATTAATATTCACACTCTACCGCTTTTCCTTTTACCGTTCGTCGGCTTTTTACTACCGCTGAGCCTACAAGCCAATAAATATCGGCCTCTCATAGAAGTTCACTACCCCATAAAGTTGCCATGGTATTCAATAACAACAAACTATTAAGGAGTAATACTATGCGATCAACACACACATTAATAGCCGCGTTAAGCTTATTCACTTGCTTATGCGTAAGCGCAGAGAAAGGCTGCGATAAGCCAGTGCTGTACAGCAATGAGCAACAAATCGAGTTTCAAGCCAACAGCGGAGAAACAACGGATGCCATAACTGGGCACCTCTGGGTGCCTGAAAACAGGAATAACCCCAACAGCAACAAAATTAGAATTAACTATGTGCGCTTTCCTGCAACCGGCAGCAATAAAGGTTCCCCTATCGTATATTTATCTGGTGGCCCCGGCGGTTCAGGGATCGCGACTGCCAAGTGGCGAAGATTTCCGTTATTTCAAGCGCTAAGAGAGTTTGGTGATGTTATTGCGCTAGACCAAAGAGGTACGGGGCAGTCAGAGCAGGCTACTCCTTGCGTGTCTAGTGAACGCATTGCGCTTAATTCTGTTACCACTGAAGCGCAAATTGCAGACCGTTACCGCAAAGCCGCATTACAATGCTTTACTCAATGGAAGTCTCAAGATATTGATATATATGGTTATAATACCGAGCAGAATGCGCTAGATATAAACGACTTACGAAAACACCTAAAAGCTGACAAAGTATCACTTTGGGGGATCTCTTACGGCAGCCATCTGGCACTCAGTGCCATAAAAGCGATGCCAGCGCATCTTGACAAAGTAATTATCGCTAGTGCTGAAGGGCTCAATCAGACCGTTAAACTACCTCACCAAACCGATCAATACTTTGAAAGAGTTCAAGGAATTATCAATCAGCAAGCACTTAAACAACAAGTTTCGGATCTACCCGCTTTGATGCGCCGAGTGCACAGTAAACTTGAGCAACAGCCTATTGCACTTCAAATTACACAAAAAGACGGCTCAAAAACCCCCATGTTATTTCAAAAGCATCATATTCAGTCGTTAGCTAGCATGATGATTGCCGATCCTAACCAATATCTTGCCATGCTAATTCACGTTTATTTAGGTTTAGATAACGGCAATATCGAGCTGTTAAAGCATGTTTTGCAGCGTGGAATGTTTACCGATGAGCCCATTACATTCAAATTGATGCCGCTGGCGATGGATGTCGCTTCAGGGATCACCGCTAAACGCCTTGCAAAAGTGACAACCCAATCGCCAACAGCCTTGCTTGGCGACAAGCTTAACTTTCCAATGCCAACACTGCACTTGATAGATAAAAAACTAGATTTAAGTGATGATTTTAGAGCCGCTCCCCTATCCAACATCCCAACTTTAGTGTTTACAGGGAGTCTAGACGGTAGAACGTATCCAGAAGAACAACTTGAAGCTGTGAGAGGACTTACAAATTTGACCCAGATTATGGTCAACAATGCGGGCCACAACCTTTATACAAGCTCCCCCTTGGTGCTCGCCAGAATGCAAACATTCTTAAGCGGAAAACCCGTCAGCGCAGAAGCAATCCAACTACCGCTACCAAAACTTGCGCTGTCAGCACCGTAATTCGAAAAAACGACTCAAAATGAATTGAAAAAGCAATTCACTTTGAGCGTGCAATCATCAACAAAGTTGTTGATAGCCTAAAAGCTTGGGTATAATTAGGCTTTTGGCCTCTTCCAACCATAGCATTATGAAAAAGCTCTCAAAAGTACAAGAAAAACAACAAGCCTTGGTACTGACCATTGCAGACAAACTCGAAGAACAAGCTCGTGCAGAAATTCCCGGCATGGTGCAATGTTGGTTTGATGTGGAATATCACTTGTTCCCCGGCTCATTAATACTCTTTTTCCAATTTGAGAATGAACAAGCATTGGAAACCGCAAAGCCAGACCTTCTTAAATGGCAAAAGCGTTTAAGCGCCGCCATGCTGAAAAAAGGGGTGATTTTAAAGGATATGCGTAAACATTTAACCTTTACTTTGCTTGGTCCTGAAGACTGAAGCAATGTAGGTTTATTCGCGTTTGTGAAAAATTGTCACTCTTCTAATTTCAACCATACTATTTGGTTATTATTAAAAAAAGCGTATATGTTACCCTTGTAATACCAAATAGTCTGGGTATCGTATAGCGGAAATTTTGGTCTTCTCAACGTTGGAGTTTGAATGCGTATATTGTTGTTATTGCTGTTTTGTTTAGCAGCTCCGGCTTTGGCTTACCAAGTACAACCTATGATTGTCGACCTCTCGTCACATGGTAAAAAGTCACTCGTGACCTACCGCCTCCAAAACCCAAGTGACAACCCTTTACCCATCGAGATAGAAGTACTTAAACGTACTTTTGACGAGCACCAAAAAGAAGTGCTGGTTAGCGCCGAAGAAGACTTTATTGTGCTGCCTCCGCAAGTGGAAGTACCGGCAAAAAGCTATCAAGTATTCAGAGCGAAGTACCTAGGCTCGCCCGAACTCAAACAAACACAGTCTTATCGCATTGTCTTCAAACAACTGCCACTTCCCGGAGAAGATGAAGCATCTGGCGTTAAAATGGTATTTAACTTTGCCACTTTAGTGTTTGTTAGTCCGGATGGTGTTCAATCGCAAATAAACAGCGCGCTGCAATGTGAGAAGCTAACCGACTGTACACTCACCCTAAGCAACCAAGGTGACCGAGTACTGGACTTATCGCAGTTTGAATACCGTTTCCACGATGGCGCAACGGTCATAGATTGGGTGAAGTTTCAGTCAGTTACTGCGGGCCGTTTTATAATGCCACATCACACTATGGTGATAAATTTGCAGCCAGTGCTCAATGACAAGCCGAGTAAAACAGTAGAGCTTATCAATCTACTGGTTTCTAAGTAAAAAAATAGCTAGATGTTAATAGTGCGCTCAAGCCTGCGCTTGCCTCGATTAAAACAGTTCTGGTTTACTCCACTTTATCTGATGTGGACAGCCCCCGCATGGGCGGCGGTTTATTCAATGGATTTTCCCGTTCGGCTGAATAATGCCGAGGTGGGGCAAGTTTCTGCCTCTGTAGATGGATACGATTTAAAATCGGTTTCAGCCATGCAGCTGAAGGAAAACCTACAATCCGTATTAAGCAAAGACGTACTCGATTGGCTCTCAAGTCTTGGGGAACACGAGGTCACCTTAGATATGTTACAAGCAAAGGGAATTACGCTTGACCTCAAGGCACAAGATCTCACTATAGACATGTCGCTAGCGGAAGCAGCTATGGCTACAGACACGCTTTCTTATGGCAGAAAGAAATACTTTGAACAACCAAAACAAGAAGCACGTTGGGCTTTACTGAATAATCTCAACCTAAACCATGAGCGTAGTGACAATAATCAAAACTACCACTCACAATTCGAATGGCTTATAAATGCCAATGTTGGCGGTAGCAACGGCATAAATATGCACAGTTCGGTTTTTTGGGAAAGCGGCAGCACCGAGCAAAGTCACGTCTACCGTGGTGATACGGCTGTATTTTACGATCAGCCCGACAAACCGAGACGATTCACTTTAGGCGATACGCAAAGCAGTAACAATGGCCATTTATCGGGGGCTCCGTTTGCAGGCTTAAAAGTCGCAAGCGCCTATTCAAAGCTGCAACCCCAACGTAAGATCACCCCAGGTAACAACCAACAGTTTATGTTACCCCGCCCTGCAACACTTGAAATATTTATCAATGAGTTTTTGATTTCTAGAGTGCGCCTCAAAGCGGGACGCTATGACCTCAATGACTTACCGCTGACTTCAGGCATAAATAATATTCACGTTGTTGCGACATATGCCAACGGTGAAACCCAGCACTTCCATTTTACTAGCCACTATAATTCTCGACTATTAGCCCAAGGCGTAAGTGACTACTCGCTAACAGTTGGTTTTTTATCGGTAGTAGATGATGGTCGTTATCATTATGACGACGACGCGCTGCTTTCTGGCAGTTACGAATATGGCGTTACCGACAAACTCTCACTTGGAGTTAATGGTGCGGCCCATCCACAAGGGCAAGTGTTTGGCTCAATCACCACATTCAGTAGCCCTTTGGGCAATGTATCGCTGCGTTACTCGCAAAGTAAAACGCCTGATATTTCTGGTAATGCTTTCTCGATAGAAACAGAGCATAGTATTTTTGGTCATGGTAATTATGGCTCGCCCAACTTACGTGTGGGCTATGAAATCATGGAAGACTTTAGCAACTCGCCTTGGCTTGAAGAAGTCACACTCAGCAACAACAAAAGAGCTTTTGCTGACTACAGCTATATTATCAACGACCACATAGACTTTACGCTCAACGCAGCACGGCAAGTAAATAATGAAGATTTGGTCACTAAAAACCTCTCTGCTGAGCTTAATTTTCGCTACAAAGGGACTAGGATAAGAGTTGGATATAACCATAATGTCAGTGACGATCCTCGTGTCGTCTCTGAAAATCAATTCGTGCTCAACTTTACGTGGAATCATTACAACCGCCAAGACAACGTCCGCACGCGAGCTCAATATAACAACCGTAGTAAAGTCGCCAACGTAAGCTATGCCAAAACTAACAATAACTACGTCAATGACTATGGCTATGAATTGCGAGCAGAAAAAGGCAGTGGGTATAGGCAAGAGCAGCTAAAAGCCAGCCATACTAACGCATTTTTTAGAGCGGATATGACCGCAAGTAATTACACCCGATCGCAATTTACGAGTGATAGCTCCGCCAGTGTTAACTTATCGTCAAGTATAGGTTTTGCTGATGGTCACTTTGGTATGGGTGCCACAACTACCACTCCTTTTGCTGTAGTTACTAAGCATAAAACACTAAAAAATAACGATGTATTGGTTAACGTTGACCGCTTTGGCCGTGCACAAAACCAACCAACACAACACATTGGCGCATTAATTGACTTAGGCACAGGCTACACCAACTATCAATTTAATATTGATGTACCCAACGCCCCACTGGGTTATGATTGGGGGCCCGGCACTTATAAATTAGTGGGTGGCGCGAATACAGGGCACCATATTCAAGTAGGTTCAGACCTGTCTTATACAGTGATAGGTACAGTGGTCGACGAACAAGGCACACCAATTGCACTGGGAAGAGGACGAGTAATAAAGCAATCTAATGCCGACGACAGTGGCCATGCACCAATCAATCGTGCCTTTTTTACCAATCGAGTGGGTCGATTTGTTGTAGAAGGTATCAGTACAGGTAACTACCTAATCGAAATTAATGACATCGCCGGACGATTTACCGTGAATGATGGCGAAAAACGATTTATCAAAATAGGCACCATCACGCTTGAGCAGACACAATTACAGGGAGATCCAAACAAATGAAGTTCGCACTATTTTTGCTGCTTGCACTTAGCTATTTGATCTCGCCTGTAGCATTGGCCAAGCGCAACAAATGTGATGGCAATTTTTTGGCGACATCTAACTCAGCCGAAATAAAGGAAGAGTATGGCAATCGAGTAACGGTATATTTACCGCTAAAAATACAGGTTTCAGATTCGCTATTAGATTGTGCCGATGAAATCTGGGTTGAAGATACATATTATTATTCTTTTGTCTTCTCAGGCCCGACTGAAGATAAATACGGTAGACTGCTAGACTCTCAATACAAACGTATTAAAGTTAGAAACGGTATCGCCAAAACAACCTTAACTAGCCGCTCTACACAAATGTGGATGCGCTTAAGACACTACAGTTTGTTTCCTACAGGTTATTACTATGGTGCGGTAAAAGTGTCTATTGTAAGGCGCAACAAGGTAATCGCTGAGCAATATCTGGAGATGACCTATTATGCCGAGCCACAAATCGCCATCTCGCTCGATAACTCTAGCAAAGGTAAGGTATCGGGGGACGATGGTCACTACCTCATAGACTTAGGCGAATTAAAAACGAATATGCGCTTTTACTGGGGCATAAAAATACTGAGTAATAGTTCATATGATATCGTCCTAGACTCTGAATATAACGGCTTGCGTCATGAAACTAACAAACGAGCACTTATCGATTACGCAATTAGTTTCGATAACGTCAAAATATCGTCATCAGAACGTTTAACGCGAAGTTATAATTTTTATCCCGGCGTCAGAGATTCGTGGTTTGGCTTTGAATTTCAGTTAGGTAATACCGAGCTTATGCCCGCAGGCTACTATCGCGACAATTTATCACTCACCGTATACCCAAGATAACAACTTGAATTATAAGAACAAAAAATAAAACAATAGAAAATTTAAAAACATTGGCACACCAATTGCTTTTAATTTGGAATAACTAGGTATTCAACCTAACACAAATTATAAAGCAGTACTTTATTCAAGGGGATGCGCCATGAACACATTACTTAAATCACTATTTGTTGTCTCAGCAATCACATCAATGACTGCGGCAGCTGCTGTAGTAGAGTCAACAGGAAATGAAGCGAGCTTCACCTTTGAGGGTACAATTGAAGCCATGTGTAAAACTGATAGTGGCTCAAACAGCGTAACGAACTTAAATCTAGATTCTACTCAAGAAACTCAAGAAATTGGTACGTTAGACGTGTGGTGTAACACAGGTGAAAATGCAATAACTGAATATAGCTCAGCTAACGGCGGCTTCTTAGTTTCTGATAACGGCAAAAATAGCAAAATTGCTTACACGCTAGATATCGGCAGCACTTCAGGTGTTGACTTACAAAGCGGTACTTATAAGCACCTAGCTACGCTGGCAGGCACAGGCAGCGCAGGTGACACGCAAGCAACTACATTAAAGATCACACCACAGTCAAATGGCTTAAACGATGCGGGTACATACTCTGATACCATCACAGTAACAGTTAGCCCTAACTAACAAAATAATTAGGCAATGAGCGTTTGACAAAAGCACTCCTTGCCCCCCAATAAAGTAAATAGCCGGGCCAGTACTTATATATCCCGGCGACTGCTTTATAGCGCTAAGATAATGTTCCACTCTTCCCCAAACCTACAAATAAAATATCCCGCAGCCCGTGGCATTTCACTTGCAAATTGAGACATAACTGCTGTACTTTATTTGGGGGGAAAGAAGCCATGAACACCATACAAAAATCATTCTTTGCAGTTTTAGCAAGCGCACCTATGTTTGTGCATGCAGCAATTATTGATACAACGGCTTCTGAAAGTAAATTCTCTTTTGAGGGCACAATAGCTCCCACTTGCAAAACAATTAGCACCGAAAATAACACCACGGGACTAAACCTAGACGCATCCCAAACAACCCAGCAGATTGGTGTATTAGAGGTTTGGTGCAACACCGGCGAAAACGCAACCACCTCTTATAGCTCTGCCAATGGCGGATTTTTAGTTTCCGATAACGGTCATGGCAGCAAACTGGCTTACACCCTAAATATTGGTGACAGCGAAGGGATAGATCTGCAAAATGGTGTATATCAGCATACCAATGCAACAGCAGCAGGCACAGGTAGTAATGGTGAAACCAAAGCAACGCCGTTAAATATCACCCCACTTTCCAACGGCCTAAATGCCGCTGGTACTTACTCAGATGTCATCACAGTAACGGTAAGTTCAAATTAGCTACAAGATCAGAAAGCCCCCTTTCCTCCATCGACTCACTTAACCAGCCGATTCCATATTGCGTTATTTTCAAGTAAGCTGCTAAAGCTCCTTATAAATCTCAAAAAAGAGGAAAGTACGTTGGATAAGAGAATTGAACCTGAGCTTCCCAGTATTACGCCAGATTTAGATCAGGTTGAAGCCTATAAAAACTCCACCACCCAAGCGAGCCGTAAAACCTCAGCACCAAAAGAAAGTACCAAACGAACAAGCCAGCCCGCCAAAGGTATGGGGATGATGAATTGGTTGGGTGCAATCTCGATTATTGCGTTGGCTGCTGCGGCGTTTGCGCTCTACCAACAAAACTTAACAACCCAGGCACAATTACTCGAATCAACAAATCGCATTGCCGAGCTTGAACATACCCTCACCGCCACAGATGAAGAGATGGATTTGTCCGCAGGTGCAATGCAAGCAAAATTGAACACACTAACCGAGCGCACAGACGAGCTTTGGTCACAAATGGATAAACTATGGGCGTCAGCGTGGCGAAGAAACCAATCAGACATCAAAAAGCTCGAAGAGCAAGCAAGTAATAACGCTAAAAGCCTGACCAGTACGACTACCAAAGTAGAAACACTATCGCAGAGTCAAACAGAGCTTGCTTTAAAACTATCGCTATTAGAAGAACAACAGCAAGCCGCTAGTGTGCTAAAAAATCAAATTGCAACCATTAATGGTGATGTTGATCAGTTAAAGTCTCAAGCGCAAAGCAGAGACTCTAAACAGATAGAGATCGGCGCAAGCCTTACCCAAATAGAGATGACACAAACCGCACTGGCAGAAAAATTAGAGCGTTTGGAGCGTAAATTGGCAGCAGCCCCCACAACTCAAACGCAACCAAAAGCGAATTAATCCGTCATTATCAATGGTACATTAGCAATATGAGTTGGCTGCTACCTCGCGCAACCAACTCAGCTTTTATTCTCTTGGACACTCATAAAGTCCCTCGCCAGTTCACAAAATATAACGTAAAATATCCTATTACATTCCTGTATTTATTCGCGCGTAAGCTTTACGCTTAAATCAATACACATTATCTACTCAGGCATACTGTTTTGCCGATTGAGTATTTCTTGCTTGAAGGCAACTATGAAAAAGACATTTGAACTAATTCACCCTAAAATCAAACTTGAAAGACGCGTTGACGCGGTTAAGCATGAGCTTAAAAAATACCTAAAGCGCGAGCGCAACAAAACTTTACCAGCGGGCGCTGATTATTGGGATTTTGATTGTAAGTTTGGTAACACAGAAGCTGAAGCCGAGCCGGTGCACCTATCACAACTAAACAAGTTGATTGATAAAACGCAAACTGAAAACCTCACTTCCTTTTATGTTGAGATTTTAGCAAAGCCAGGCTATAGAAAATCAAACGATTTATCTGACGATGAGTTAGAAGACTACTAAGCCCAACTCCTGTAGGTCGAGCTTTGGCTCGACAACATCACCCGCTCTCCCCCAACAATACCAACTGGCACAAAATCACGCGCATGATACAATCGCTCGTCGAATTTTTGGTGGCGCTACTGCCGGTATAGTGAGAATTAAAAAGTATGAGCGAGTCATTTGTAGCAATCGGATTAGTAAACCCTAAATCACCAACCAATGTGGGTGGCGTATTACGGGCCGCAGGTTGTTATGATGCGCAAGCCATCTACTTTAGCGGCAATCGTTACGCAAGGGCTGCAAAATATCATACGGATACAAAAAACGTTGCCGACAACATTCCCATCAAACAAGTTGATGATTTCATCAGTTTAAAAGTAGCAGGCCGTGCACTTGTCTGCGTTGAGCTGGTAGAGGGCGCAACCCCACTGCCACAGTTTGCTCACCCCGACAACGCGTTATACATTTTTGGTCCTGAAGATGGCAGCCTGCCACAAGAAATCGTGGATGCCGCTGATGCCGTGGTGTATGTACCAACCACAGGCTGCATGAACTTAGCCGCGACAGTCAACGTGTTGTTATACGACCGTATGGCAAAACGCTCAACGGGATTTGATGCTAGTCAGATACTCACCAGCCGTGATATCAATAACCGCCTCACGGTTGGATAAGCTTTTGCTGTGAACATCTTTTTATTTTTGACTAACCCGCCCTTTGACCGGGTAGTGATTTGCATTTTTTAGGCTTTGTAAGTCATCAAAACGTACTCCGTGCTGAGCCATAACTGGGCGTACTTTTTTACTTATCAATTGCCGAATATAAAACGGTTGATTAGGTACAAAGTGATGGATCGTGTGCGTACGGCCAAAATCAAAACAAAATAGCTGAAACGGTAAAAACCAGCGACTGGTGATCACATGGGTTTGCTCTAACACATTACTCACGCCACCATAATAATGCATTGAAGATGTGACAAGATTTAAAGACGCTGAGCGGATTATATTAGGCACAATCAGCACCACCATTAAGAACTCAGCAACCGCTAGTAACTCTGCTCCCCACCTAGGTAATTCAAACGGTTGTATAAATTGCAGCACGTAATAAGCAATCACACCATATAAAGTCGCAAAATAAGCCGTGGCAAGCGGAAAACCAGCGTTAAAGACCTGCAAAAACTTAAAACCCTTGATTTCTCGACTAAGCCGCTTGGCATTCAATAATAAACCTAGCAACCCGTCTGTAACCACCACAGCTCGCAACCAAGGAGATTGGATACCATTACCCACCAAACGCTCTTCTAAGTCTTGTTCAGTACCAGACATTTTATGGTGATGTAAATGAATTTGCCTGCGATACCAAGGGTTCACCGTATTTGGCCGCATAAACCACACCGTCAACATCATGAAATGATATACAAATGGGCAGTCACTAAAATACTGCTTGTGGATCAAATCGTGCTCAAGTTCATGAGAAATAGAGGTAATAAAAGCCGCCAAGATAATACACAGCCATGCAGGAATAACGGCAAAATAGTAAAGCGAGGCAACGCCAATTAGCGCACTTAACGACAACAGCAAAATCACCATAGCAATGCTGTTCTGCCGGTTTAAAATAGGATAACGCGTTCGAAGCGTTCGCTCTTCAGCTTGAATAGCGGAAACTATCGCTTTGATATTCTGCCTCGCCGTTAATGTTGGCATAGATAACTTAATTCACCTTTTGATATCAAGATCATAACGAAAACTCCTACTACCGTAGCAGCGGCTTTACGCCGCGACAACTCTAAAACAGCAACGCGACACCCAAACTCCGAGTTTCTATTGATTATTATTCATCTCACACTACCGTAGCAGCGGCTTTACGCCGCGACAGCTTTAAAACAGCAACGAAACACCCAAACTCCTAGTTTCTATTGATTATTATTCATCCCACACTACCGTAGCAGCGGCTTTACGCCGCGACAGTTTTTCAAACATCGATACAAAGCAATACCTAAACTCTACACTTCTATTGATTATCGTCCATCTCACATTGTCGTAGCAGCGGCTTTACGCCGCGACAACTCTAAAACAGCANGACACCCAAACTCCGCGCTTCTATTGATTATCGTCCATCTCACATTGTCGTAGCAGCGGCTTTACGCCGCGACAACTCTAAAACAGCA
>NZ_NSDG01000028.1:135822-137579 GCF_002289345.1 Pseudoalteromonas sp. HM-SA03
AACGAAACACCCAAACTCCAAGCTTCTATTGACTATCGTCCATCTCACATTGTCGTAGCAGCGGCTTTACGCCGCGACAACTTTCAAACAGCAACGCAACGAAACCCCCAAACTCCGCGCTTCTATTGACTATCGTCCATCTCACATTGTCGTAGCAGCGGCTTTACGCCGCGACAACTCTAAAACAGCAACGCGACACCCGAACTCCAAGCTTCTATTGACTATCGTCCATCTCGTATTGCTTCAATATCGCCAACATGCTCTCTGGAATTGGCGATTTTTTCCCTGTTTTCATATTAAACATCACCACATTCGCATACCCCGTTGTGCATACTGCTTGTTGCGATTCACTAAACGCCTCATAGCGCATGGTAAAGCGATCTTCTTTGATATCAGTGATATATGAACCAATATGCAAGGTATCTGGAAACGTAACTGGTCGTTTATATTGCGCGTACGTATCACGCAAAACCGGACTATGGGTAGGCTCTGATAATACAGAAAGTAAGCCCGTTTGAGTCAAAAAATCGATTCGCGCGGTTTCAAAATAGCGAAAGTACGACACGTTATTCACATGCCCCAACGCATCCATTTCTCCCCATACCACATTCACTTTGGTGGTGATCGCAAACTTTTCTAAAAATTCCTGCATGATGTTGCCTTTATTTTTGTTTATTGAACTCGAGAGTAACAACTCATCGTACCAGCAACAAGGTTAACGAGATAGTTTAAGGCAACTTGTCAAAACAAAGAAAGCAAAACCAGCATTTCGCAGTGCAACCTTACGCCCCCGTAGGTCGCCATTTATGGCGAAAAATAATGCCTCAGCTCCCTTTGATTTCAGTGTGGCTTTAGATACAAACACAATTCAAGCGCAATCCCTATCATTCCATCTCACAAAAAATTGACGCCTTTTATGGGATCAACACCTAAGATAAATCACCAATGATTTTTCTCAATACTTTCAATATATAAGCAAACAGCAGAGCAATATTTATAAGCTTGGTTTAAAAAATGCATCTGAAATCAAAATCAGAATTAAACTTAAGCATGTCACCAATATGAACAAAAGCACAAATACAGTTTATGTGTTGAGCGGTTACGCCAAATGCGCCATCACTCAGCAAGGGAAATACAAACCCGGTAACAAACACTCCATCGGCCTGCTAACCACAGACGAAAACTATGAAGATAACATCAATAAACTTGAGGCCTTTATTAAAGATTTAGGTTGGGAGTCCATTACGTTCTGCATGGTCGAAACCGTTAACGACATCAGCACCCTATCCAACGACGTTTTGGTATCCAGCTTTCTTCGTGCTCAGCAAAATGGCCAATCGTTAGTGGTGAACGATCTCCCCATTACCGTCCATTAAGGCGGTAAATGCACACTACAAGGCCTGCAACTAAAGTACTAAGCAATTCTACATCGCGTTGAGCCAAACCGAGTAGGAGCGGCTTCACGCCGCGATCTTCAGATGCTTGCCAGCGACTACGAACAATTTGTAGCAGCGACTTTATGTCGCGACTTGTTTTTGAATCCAGCCTTCAACTTTACCTGATATCGCTTCGCCGGCAAGGCAAAACCAGAGTGGTATATTATTTGTCGCCATAAATCGCGACCTACGCAGAGATTTGGTGTGAAGTCGCAGTTATTCGCCGCTATAAGGGATCGCGGCGTGAAGCCGCTTATATGGACTCCTCCAATTGTACAAGCCATTTTTAGCATTATTGGTGTGATTGCGTGCTTATATCCG
>NZ_NSDG01000029.1:0-39084 GCF_002289345.1 Pseudoalteromonas sp. HM-SA03
ATTTGTTTTTTACGGGCTGTAGCCATCGTTTGGTTTCCTCAATCCTTTGAGTGCAGAATTAAAGCTTAGGCTGGATCTTAGGAAGGTGCAAGTTAGTGGTGGGTGTCAGCGATTTACGCATCAGCGATTTAAGCGATTTATAGTCAGCGATTTATAATGACGCAACACGAAGGAAAATGCTTAACAAGTGCTTCAAACATTCGCCCCACAAATCGGGCCCAAAGCGTAGTGTATCTTCGCGTTATAGCACCATCTTTTCCCCTACCTTAATATTTTCATTTTCCACTTTCGCATCATTACAACTGTCAAGTTCGATCGGGCTCCGCGATCAAACCTGACAGTGACAATTAACTATTTCAGATAAACATATTCCCGCTTGTTACTCACTCAGTATCTTATCTAAATTCGCTTTTGAGCGGGCGACGCTTTCTAGTGGTGTTAGGCCACTTGGGTATTCTTCTTGTTCGATTACCAGCCACTGCGTACCGCCGTGTTGCCGCATGGTTTGGATGAGCGCTTTCCAAGGGTAGTGGTTTTCGCCAATGATTGGGCTTTTGTCATCTTCTTGATGAGTACGTATTTTAATATGTGTCGATAAGGTTCTTCCTGTATATCGCTTAACATAATCGCTGGGTGATTTACCTGCGTAATTCACCCAGCCGACATCGAGCTGCAGTGGGAAATCGCTTGGGGTGTTGGTGGCGATATAATCCCAAAAGGTGCTATTAGCATATGGGTTAAATTCCTTTTCATGATTATGAAATCCGATCTTCATATCGTAGCGTTTGGCAATTTGGTGCACTTTGTTGAGTTGCTTTACAAAAGCTTGTACTCGGTTTTTATCCCATGCTCTTTCATCCCAAGGAATAAAGAGCATGGATATGCCTAAGGTTTTGTAAAAAAGTAGGGTGCTCGCTAGTTTTTCTTCGGCTAATGCGTCAAAGCCGATGTGTGCGCTGCTCGCCACAAGGCCGAGCTCTGCTAGTCTTTGTTTTAATTTGCTTGGGTTATCAGCATAGCTGCCAAAGTTTCCAGCAAATTCAACGCCATCAAATCCCATGTTGGCGAGTGCTTGCAAAGTGCCATCAAAGTCTCTTGCCAACTCATCTTTTACCGACCACAGTTGAACGCTAACGGGGAAAGGTTGAAGGGAAGGCTGTGCATTCAGTGGCGAGATAAAAATTAAAGCAATGAACAGTACTACTTGTTTAAACAATACGATTTTTTTAAACATCATTTCTTCCTAAAACTAAAAAAAGCAGAGTCTAACTCTGCTTCGCTTGGGATTAGCCATAACAAAATGACTCAAGGGTTAGTCGCGGTACGCATACTGGCTTAGCCCAAGCTCTGCGAGTACGCCATCTAGATGCGCCTTGGCTTCGGCAGTAGGCCCTGGATAATCACCTGCAATTGGCATATTGCCCAGATAACCTATGTCTTGACAGCCCTCAGGTGTGCAGAAGTAAGCGCCGAGAACGAGATCTTTAAAGCGCAAGAATGCTTTACCTATACGCTGAAATTGCTCTGGTGTTTGTGCATTAAAATAAGCAATATCATCCATAATCTTACTTTGCTGCGTTGCGCTAAGTTGTATAAATGGCTTTTTAAAGCGCAAAGTCGACTCATCGTCAATCCAAGCAAGCGCATGGAGTATTGTCACTCTGTCTTTTTGTTGTCCGTGATACGGTGCGCTTACCCACTCATCGATCACACTCGGTACTTGTACTTCAGAAGCCGATGGATGATTTCCTTCCTTTGGCACAATAAAATCAGCTAGTACCGCAACTAACGTGAGCTGCGCTTCGGTGAGGGTGAGCGGCCAAGGTGACTCTGGCGGCATGATCATGTTTGGATCGGTGCCATACCCTTGAGCGCTAACTGGCTTTATTTCAATATCTGGCCAGTGCCCAGCTGCAGCCGTTTCACCTTCAATGGCCTTACTGCAACCAGCGGTGAGTGTCACCGCAGATCCAGCAGCAAGCAAGCCTAACCACTTTAATGACTCGCGACGTGTCATGCCTGAAATATATTTATAAGAATCAACGCGGACAGGTGTATTCATCACAGCGCTCCTTTATCAATTTGTGCTGCCAACCAGGTGGAGTTTCGCATCGCTAAGGTCATAATGGTTAAGGTGCAATTTTTATGGGGGTTAGACGCAAAGACGCCGGCATCCATCACAAATAGATTGTCACAGTCCCATGTTTGGCCCCACTGATTCGTTACCGATTCTTTTGCTGAGCTGCCCATTCTCGTCGTGCCGACCTCATGAATGATCTCACCGCCTTTTGAAATGGCTTTTTCCGCAGGCGGTAGCTCGCCGACTTTGGCACCCATGTTCTCAAGGATCTGTTTCGCGGTTTTGAGACCATGCTCGATTTGCTTGAGCTCTCTGTCAGACCATTTGAAATGGAACTTAGCAACCGGGATCCCCCATTTATCTTTGACGTTTTCGTCAATTTCCATGTAAGAATTTTTGTTCGGTAACATTTCTCCACGCAGTGCAAATCCAACATAGGAGCCATAAGCGTCACGCACTTGCTGCTTTAATTTGGGGCCATAACCTTGTTTATTGCCAGACACGCCAGAGCCCGGTTGATTAAAGCCGCTGCTAATTTCAAAGTGATAGCCGCGCGGGAAATTAAGCTCACCTTTCTCATGGGCTTTGTGTCCCCACCAAGGAATAAAAAGGTGGTTACCGGTATGGCCGTCTTCGTTATAACGCGGGCGGCCTTTTAACGCAGGGATTTGTGCACCAAGCCAAGCACCTGTAGAGTCCATTAGATTGCGACCTACCTGACCACTTGAGTTTGCAAGTCCCTTGGGATGTTTTGCATGTTTAGAATTAAGCAAAATACGGGCAGATTCACAGGCGCTGGCCGCCAAAATCACCACATCAGCATTGACTGCATGTTCTTGTGCAGACTTTTTATCGACGTAAGTCACACCAGTTACTTTGCCATCTTCATTCACCGCCACTGACTTCACCATGGCATCGGTGATCACTTCAAGGTTTCCTGTCGCTTTGGCCATCGGAATAAGCGAAGTTGTGGTTTGGAATGCCGCACCAATCGAGCAACCGTGGCCACAAGGTGTGGCGTAAAAACACGCTAAGCGGTCGTCTTTATTACGAGTCAGCACAGCTCTGTGCATAGGAACCGCAGGGATCCCCATTTTTTTCGCGGCAGCTGCAACCAATAATTCGGGTACTCTTGGCGTCGGTGGTGGCTGTAACACGCCAGGCGCAGAAGGGGGCATGTCATCCAAGCCGGTATTGGTACCGCAGATCCCGACTATTTCTTCTGTTTTGTCATACCAAGGCGCAATGTCTTGATATTCAAACGGCCAATCAGCGCCATGTCCATCACGGCTTTTGCCCTTAAAGTCGTGCTCACTAAAACGTAGCGAGTAGCGACCCCAGTGGTTGGTGCGGCCACCGAGCATACGTGCACGCCACCAATAAAAATCGGTGTTTTCTGCGCGTGTGTATGGTTCATCTGGCACTTGCCAACCGCCATCAATCGTCGCGTCGTAAAAACCAAAGTTCTTATCCTTATTACCAGCGCCCATGAGTGGGGCTTCGCTATTGCGACGGAACATCGGGCTTTCTGTTTTTGGGTCGTAATTTCTGCCAGCTTCTAGCAATAAAACTTTGTGGCCTAGCTTAGTGAGTGTATAAGCGGCCATTGCGCCACCGGCACCTGAGCCAACGACCAATACTTTATGATCAAATGTTGCCATGGTTACAGCTCCTTGATCTTAATGTTTTTAAACCAGACTTTGTCGCCGTGATCTTGCAAGCCGATGTGGCCTTTTTTGCCTTCAGCAAACCCTTGCCATGTTGCAAACTTACTATTCTTAACCAAAGCATTCCAAGTGGTGCTGCCAATCACGATACTCGTCGTGCTTACACCATTTTGCCAAACTTGTAGGTGACTATCTTGTAGCTTAATGCGAACTTGGTTCCAAGCTTCGGCAGGTTTATGTGCCGTACTTGGCGCAGCGAACAGGTCATAAATAGAACCTGCAAGGTGAGAGTCTATTTTATTGTCTGGGTGTTCTTTGTTATCTAGAATTTGGATTTCTGGGGCGTGGGAGTATATAGCTCCACCTTTTTCATCCGCCAATACAAAGATCCCACTGTTGCCTTTTTTAGAAATCTTCCAATCGAGCTGGAGCTCAAAATTCTGATACTGTTTTTTGGTCAGAATATCGCCGCCACCACCTTGGGTAAGTGTCATCGCGCCGTCCTTAACTTGCCACTGGCTACTTAGGCCGTCACTTTTAAAGTTGCGCCATTGCGACATATCTTTGCCATCGAAAAGCAGTTGCCATCCGGCTTGTTGTTCTTGCGGGCTCAATTGGTTGTCAGTTGTACTAGCGCAAGCCGCACAACTAACAGCCAATGCCAGCGTTAGTATTTTTATAGAGTTGAGCATATTGGAACCTCGTCTGTTCACTTTTTACTTGTTGCTACTTAATACAAAGAGTATTACGCGTATTTCTCAACGCGTTTATTTTTATTGATATAAAGGTAAAGGCCGATAAAAGCGGCAATGAGAATGGCCGGGAATAACAGAATATTTTCAAGCACCGCTTGACCTGCAACTAGTTCTGATTGCTGCGCGGTTAAGTTTGCTGCTTGGGCTTCGAGTCGCGCCGAATCAATCCAACTACCAATTACTGGATTCCACATGCTGACAGCGAACATCCCCGCACCGCCCATTAAAGACATACCAAGTGCGCCTGTTTTTGGGGTGTATTCAGCAACACAGCCCAGCATGGTTGGCCAAAAATAAGTGACACCCAAGGCAAATAATATTGCAGCCAAGTAGATTGCTGATCCTTGTGCTTGGCTCATCATGAAAATCCCCGCGGTTGCCAATACTGCAGAGCCGAGTAACACGCCTGTTGGATTAAAACGGTGGACTATTGGGCCGGCAAAGAAGCGACCTAATGCCATCAAGCCTGTGATCAGCGCTAGGATCATCATAGGAGAGGCACCTGACGCTCCCAGTATGCGTTCAATCCACTGTTGTGTACCAAGTTCGGTTGTTGCTGTTAAGGTCATACAGCAAATTAAAAATAGGTAGAGCGGAGAAAATAGGTGCTTGAGATTGCTGGTGGTGGAATGATCAGTGCGGTCAAATTCAGGAAACTGTGACTTGATCATCATCGCACCGTAAATCAGCGTTGGAATTAATATCAAAGCAACTTGCCATTGCCAATTAAAGCCCGATGCAGTCATGGCATTCGATGCCAGTGCACCAATCACAATGCCGCCTGGAAACCAGACATGAAACCGGTTGAGCATGGTCGTGGTGTTTTTCGGATACATTTCGGCAATCAGTGGGTTACAGCCAGCTTCGACTGAACCATTCGCAAAGCCGATTAAAAACGTCGAGATCAGCAGTAACCAAAAGCCGTCAGCGGTAATGGTTAAAACCAACCCTGCAAAGTGGCAAATAAAGGCGAGGGCAACCAACTTTTTAGCGCCAATGGCGTTGTAGATTGCACCACCTAACATGGTCGCGACGGGAAAGCCCAGAAATGCCATGGCGTTAACCCAACCAAGTTCTGTATCTGAGAGTCCAAACTGCTCACCTAATTGCCCCAAAATACCTGCGCGAATAGCGAACGTCATCGATGTGACGACCAGTGCAAGGCAACAGAGCTGAAACACGGTCCGATTATGATTATTATTATTCATGGTCGTAGTCCTGTTTATTTTATGCCGAGGATTTGATTATTGCGTTCGGTATCGGTGCTACTTCCTGCAAAATCATCGAAGGCTTTTTCGGTTGGTCTGATCAAGTGCTGTTTGATAAATTCGGCACCTTCTTTGGCCCCATCTTCAGGGTGCTTAATACAGCATTCCCATTCCAATACAGCCCAACCATCAAAACCGTACTGTGTTAACTTACTAAATATTTTCTTAAAGTCGACCTGTCCGTCACCTAATGAACGAAACCGTCCTGGCCGTTGTTGCCATCCTTGGTATCCGCCGTAAACACCGCAGCGGCCATTGGGGATAAATTCGGCATCTTTTACATGGAACGCTTTGATACGTTCATGATAGATGTCGATAAATGCCAAGTAGTCCAATTGCTGTAAGACAAAGTGACTTGGATCGTAAAGAATATTGGCTCGCGGGTGATTATTCGTCGCCGCTAAAAAGCGTTCAAAAGTCACGCCATCGTGTAGATCTTCACCCGGGTGAAGCTCATAGCAGACATCCACGCCAACCTCGTCAAAGCGGTTTAAAATAGGCAACCAGCGTTTTGCGAGCTCCTCAAACCCTTGTTCCACCAAGCCATTTGGACGTTGTGGCCAAGGGTAAAAGGTATGCCAGAGCAAGGCGCCAGAAAAGCTTGCGTGACTGGTTAGCCCAAGCTTAGCGCTGGCACTGGCTGCTAGCATTAGTTGCTCTGTTGCCCACTCCATTCGAGCCTGAGGAGAGCCATGCACTTTTGCTGGTGCAAAGCCGTCAAACATTTGGTCATAAGCTGGATGCACCGCCACTAATTGACCCTGCAAATGGGTTGATAGCTCTGAAATAGTAAGGCCATGCTCTGCAGCAATACCAGTGATCTCGTCGCAATAATCTTGGCTTTCAGCGGCTTTTTGCAGATCAAACAGTCGTTGTTCCCAACTTGGTAGCTGAATACCTTTATAACCTAGGCTACTTGCCCACTGGCAAATACTATTAAAATTGTTAAATGGCACCTCGTCCGAGACAAACTGCGCGAGAAAAATAGCGGGTCCTTTAATTTGCTTCATTCTTATTTTATCCAATGGTAAAGGGGTGCCACTTAGTGTCTTTTGCACTAGCTGCGACCGCGTTTTCAATAAATGCCATGCCACGGACTGCAGCGTTAATACTTGGCACGTCAAATTCTTCGTGCTGCACATCGGGTTGTAGCTGATGCGCACGAATAAGGCTGGCGAAGTTAAGGTAGATATTTGCAAATGCTTCCAGATATCCCTCAGGGTGACCTGCTGGCACACGAGTTGCGCTAATGGTTGTTTGGCTAAGTGAGCCCACTCCTGTGCGGATCAACTGAGCTGGAGCATTTACCTCGCGCAACCACAAACTATTAGGCTCCATTTGCGACCATTCGATACTGGCTTTGTCACCATAGATTTTTAAGGTGAGATTATTTTCTTCGCCTAGTGCTATTTGGCTTGCCATCAACACGCCCTTTGCCCCGTTGCCAAAGCGCAGTAACACTGTGCCGTCATCGTCGAGTTGTCGGCCGGACACAACCGTGTTTAAATCCGCACAAAGCGCTTCTATTTCCAAGCCACTCACATATTCGGCAAGGTTCGCTGCATGTACACCGATATCGCCCATACAACAACTCACGCCAGACTTGCTTGCATCTAGTCGCCAGCTGGCTTGCTTACTGTTTTCATCATCAGCACTTGCAAGCCATCCTTGACTATATTCAACGACGACTTTGCGTATTTTGCCAAGTTCGCCGTTTGCGATGCGGTGGCGTGCTTCTTTCACCATTGGGTAGCCGGTATAGGTGTGTGTTAATCCGTACAAGCAATTGCTCTTCTGAAGCTGTGTTTGTAGACGCAGGGCCTCAGATAAATTGAGCGTTGCTGGCTTGTCACTCAAGACGTGAAAGCCGTGTTCGATCGCGGCTGTGGCAATCGGAAAATGCAAATGGTTTGGGGTCACGATGGCAACAAAGTGGATGCGCTCCGACTCTGGTAGTTCCGCCTCTTGTTGTAAGAGTGCTTGGTAGCTGGCATAGCAACGTGTTGGGTTAAGCCCGAGTTGCTGGCCCATTGCTAGGCTTTTGTTTGGATCGGCGCTAAATGCGCCTGCAACAAGTTCAATTTGACCATCTAAACGCGCGGCTATGCGGTGCACTGCACCTATAAAAGCACCTTCTCCACCACCGATCATGGCCATGCGGATTTTGTTATTATCCATCGTTTAGCTCCATCGAGTTATCGAGGTAAGTTAATCTGATGTTATTGATAATAGGTAACAGAGGCGCCAAAGTGATAATAAAAATTCGGTTGACAATGCAACAAAATCGGCGTTTAAAATAAATTATTATAATTATAAAAGGGCGGTAAATAGGGCAATGGAAGAGCAAACAATATTGAATAAAGCTGGCGTAAATCAATTGATTGCAGCATTTGATCTGATCCCAGACATCCTCTTTTGGGTCAAAGACACAAAAAGTAGAATAGTTCATGCGAACCAACACTTTGTTGAACATCAGGGCTACAAAACCCTAGATCAAATCTTACTGAAAACCGATTTTGATTTTTCACCGCAACACTTGGCATTCCAATACGTTAACGATGATAAACGAGTGATGGAAGGCTTTATCGTAACGGATAGATTAGAACTCAACCAAACCGCAAATGGGGAATTGGCATGGTTTTCCACGTCAAAAAAAGTGTTACTTGACGGCGAAAATGCGATTATGGGCACTTATGGTGTTACGCGACATCTAGCGAAAACGTCAAAGGCGTTGTCTCACGTAAGAGCCATTGAAGCGCCCGTTGAATTTATTCGGGCACATTACCATCGTCATATTTGTATCGAAGAATTGGCGGAACTTGCTCACCTGTCGGTAAGTGCACTGGAGCGCAGATTTAAGAAGCATTTAGCCAAAACTCCCAATCAATTTATCAACGAAGTGAGATTGGAAAATGCCCGCAAATTATTGGTCGAAACACGCTTACCTGTATCACAAGTTGCTTATCAGTGTGGTTTCTCAGAGCCAAGTTATTTTAGCAAGCAGTTTCGTCGTTTATTTGGTGAAATCCCGTCGCAATTACGTAAGGAGTTAACGTCGAGCGAGCGTTAACGCTGCGACTTCTGGTGGTAGTGCCGGTGTCACCAGCGTATCTGCGTACTCGGCAGCTAACCATGGACGAATGGGCGTGGCAATGCCTCCAACTAGCGCGACTTTCTGTGCCCCTAAGTTCTGCAAATGACGGACATAACGCTCAATAAACCGTGCCGCGCTACTTAAGATCTGCTCGGCATAGGGATCGTTTGGCGTAGCAAAAACATGTTGAGCAAACTGGGCAAAATACTGGGGAGTGGCGTTTAGCGTGAGTTTGACTAGCTGTTCGGTACTGTGGCAATTCATGGCAGCCAAAAACGACTCAATCATCAGACTGCTAGGGGACAGAGTATCAAGCACCTCGATGGCATGCTTCACTAAACTCAAACCGATCCAACCGCCACTTGCACCATCACTGAGTAATAATCCGTGGCCGCCGAACTCCCTAAATTGTCCATGCGTCACCAGACCCGCGCAAAATCCGGTGCCAAGAATGATTACACCGCCATCTTCGTGTTGATGCGCACCAAGGCAAGCTATGTGTGCATCGGTTGAAAATTGAAAACGGGCAAAAGGGGAACGCCATTGCTGCATCGCCTCACAAGCCGTCGTGACATTCGCGCCGGCAAGTCCTGCAAAAGCACTGATGTTAGCAATGTCGTGGTGGGGGATTTTTGCGTTTGTCAGCGCTGTCATTGTTGCGCTCAACATTGACTCTTGGGCCTGATGTATTGATGTTGCTATGTTTGCAGGGCCGCTGGTGGCCTCGGCAAGGAGCTGTCCATGTTGATCCTCGAGGCGGACTTTACATTTCGTACCGCCACCATCAATCCCTAAAAATAGCTTTGATGCTGTCATTGTATTGCCTTTTCTGATCCGGTGAGTATTGCATTAACTAGCCTTGGGCAAACTTCATCGCCATGATGCACGCCAGAGTGAGTATGTAGAGAGAGTGGACCAAATTCACTTAAAAGCCAAAGATCCGCTGCGTTTTTCGTGTTGACCCCTCCACCGATCACAACTTCGATTTCAGCATTGAGTTTTTTCAGTAAGGCAATGAGCTGACTGGTACCAAACGCTGCGCCTTTACCACTTTGCCATGTATTGCCGGCGCTTAAGACCCGCTCAACGCCTAACTCTAGCAGCGTCTCGGCTGCCTGCTGCCAGTTTGCAGCGGCGTCAAAGGCGCGATGAAAGGTGACAGAAAGGCCTAAGGATTTTGCCGTGGCAATGAGTGCTTTGCAATGGTCAGCCGCTATTTCCTGATTGCCGTCGATAAAACCAAGCGCAATACCGGTTGCACCCGCGCAAGCAATGCCATCTATCCCTTTTTGTAACTGATATACCATGGTGTCATCAATAAAAAAATGCGGTGCTCGGCGTAACATCACAATACATTCGCCAAAGCTTGGTAAATACTGGGCAACTGCCGCTATCGCCGTTGGGTTTGGCATCAAGCCACCGCAACTCAGTACACCACAGAGTTCTATCCTTGTGGCCCCAGATGCAAAAGCAATTTGTGCATTTCGCTGCAACAAATGAAGATTATCGCTGCTGAGGCATATTTCCAAGTTTTTACCTGAATAGTTTGCCGAATTCATATTTCACTCTTGAAGTTGAATAATTTTAAAGTTTAAAATTCTTAGTTTTGAATATTTAATTAGTTCAATAAAAACATTTGGTTACACATGTTTGGAACGTTTTTAAATTGCCTAATATAGAAACTAATAATGAGTTTTTATGTTAATCAGACTATAAACCAAGGAAATTGAAATTGGATCTTTTTTTGACCTAAACGCCGATTTTGTCTTAGTGCAAACCGAAATTCTATTATCACTTTTTGTAGAGCGCTCCTATTCTGAACGAGTGTTTCACAAACCATTAACCCCTATAGGGAAACAAAAAAGGGTCGTCACAAAGTCATGCGTCATGGAGCAGCAAGGGACGTCGTGGCTTTACAAATTATAAAAAACTTGGAGATAGGAATGGCCAATAATAATAACAGACGCCATGTGACAGGAAGGTCACGGCAATTTAGCAAGTCTGCACTGGTCCTCGCTATGTTATCAGCTACTAACTGGGCAATGGCTGAAGAAACCGAAAAAGAGGAAGTGCAGGAAATCGAAACGATTGAGGTGCGCGGGATCCGCGCATCTATGGCCGAAAACTTGGCGATTAAGCGTTTATCAAACGCGATTGTGGATGCCATAACTGCAGAAGATATAGGCAAGTTTCCCGATAAAAATGTGGCGGATTCACTACAACGCGTACCCGGTGTAGTGATTTCTCGTAGTGGCGGGGAAGGGGAAAACGTTAGTATTCGTGGTCTTTCATCTGATCTCACTTTTACGCAGTTAAACGGCAATTTTATCGCGTCTTCTCCGGGCTCGCCGTCGCGCTCTTTTAGTTACTCTTTGTTGCCTTCTACCATGGTGCAATCGGTTGAGGTGTTTAAGTCTTCTGAGGCGCGTTTAGATGAAGGTGGGGTCGGCGGCACGGTTATTCTTCATAGCCGCAAACCGCTGGATATGGAGGCAAATTCTGGGGCGTTGAATGTTGAATATACTTACGCTGATGTGACTGAAGAGTACGAGCCTAATTTTAGCGGCGTTTATTCTTGGAAGAACGAAGAAGAAACCTTTGGCTTGCTAGTTGGTTATACCAAACAAGACCGCACCAACCGCTCTTTAGGCGGTGATATGTCGGGCGGTGGTGGTTGGCGCTGGGCAACGAGTTCAGATCTGCCAGCGGCAGACACGGCGGGCAATGTGATTGCCGATAGTACACGTCGATTTGCAGCGTTAGAAGATGCTTATGGCAACGTTTATGATGGTGTTTGGGCACCGCAAGTTGCAGGTGTTGGGGTAACCAAAGAAAAACGTGAACGTCAGGGGTTACAAGCCACCATTCAATGGCGTCCAATAGATGATTTATCTTTAACATTCAATCATTTTCATTTTGAGCTTGGGCAAAATCGCACCACGTCACAAATGTGGATCCCAGAATGGAAGTACAACCCAGATTATCTTACCGGTATTACTCTAGACGAAACCGGTACGATTGTGACTGGTATGGACTTTACCAGTGGCGCTGGTGGCACTGAAGGGAATCTTGAGTTTCCTTGGATCATTGGTAGTTATACGGTAGAAAAAGATACCTCGGATACCTACGACTTCGCCTTTGAATATGCCGGTGACTTATATGACTTGCGCGGTAAATTTGGTCACACTGAAGCCAGCGGTGGCCCTTCAGAATCTTGGAGTGCGGCGTATAAAAGCGGCCAACCTGCGAGTCGCAGCGATTCTGGGCAGGTTGAAAACGCCGCTTCATTTGCAGGGTGGCGATTAGGTGACAGAGTGTCGCTGTACGCCGATCCCGCTTTGCTGTCTAACCTTCAGGCTGGTATTGCCGGCGATCCCGATCCGGGTTCGACAGGTTCAAGCTTTGTCGTCAGTAACTTAGAAGAGGACTATGCCCAGTTAGACCTTGATTATCGCGTCGGGTACGGCATCGTTGATACGCTGCGTGTCGGTGCTAAATATCGTAAAGCGACACTGCATCGCGAAACCAACAACACCTTCTTCATTACTCAAGATGGGGCTGACAGAATTGCCAGTGGCGAGCTAGATCCCTTCAGTCAAGGTGCCATTGATGAGGTGTCTTATCAGTGGATTGGTGGTATGCCAAAACTGGAGGATATTTTGAATGCAACGTCTGAACAAAATATCCCAGGCGGTTTTGAAGTGAATGCGATGCCCACGATCAATTGGGATCGATACCGCGAAATCGTGACCAGTGAATATGTTAAGCACACGCGCCGTGAGCCTGACTTTGTATTCGACATAGAAGAAGAAATCATGGCCGCCTATCTACAAGCCGATTTTTCTTTTGGAAATTTTAGAGGAAACATCGGGGTACGCTATGTCGAGACTGAAACGCAGATTATGTCGTCGGATAAAATTAACTACTTTTTAGATGACATTGATGATGTCACCGAAGAGGATATCTTAGGTGATGAACGTGTTATTGACGTTGAAACTACCACCGTGCGTACCGTAACCGACTCGCAATTTTTACCTAGTTTCAATATTGTCTGGGATGCCAGCGACAATCTTGTCATACGTGGTGCTATCGCCAAAACAATGTCTCGAGCTCCGTTTAACGACATGGGGGCACCTGAGCAGCTGACCTTTATCTCTCAAGAGTGGGCAGACGACAGGCGCGAGTTTAGAGGTAACCCAGTGGAGCCAGGGTGGCGTGGTTCAGGTGGTAACAAGGCCCTAAAACCATTTGAATCGGTACAGATGGATTTATCTGCGGAGTATTATTATGGCGAAGGATCTGCGGTTGGCATTGCAGTATTCAACAAAGACGTAGATAACTTTATCGTGCCCTTGATTATTACCTCAGTAAGGCCGTTTGAGGGCTTTAATAACCCTTTTACTGGTGTTGAAATTGTGCCGCCGGGTGATATTACCGTCACGCCGTTTACCACCACCGCCAATGGTACAAACGCAACTTCTCGGGGAATAGAGCTGTTTGCACAACATGCATTCGATAATGGCTTTGGTCTCAACGTTAACTACACCCTAAACGATACCAATCAGGCAGACATTAGCGTAGACGGTGAAAAGGTCGGTGAGTCTGCACTTGTCGGCAGCGCCGATAATCAATTTAACTTCTCCGCTTATTACGAGAATGACACCTTTAGTGTCAGAGCATCATATAACCGCCGAGGAGAAACCGCTTTGGGGCTTGCAGACGGGCTCACTGTATATCAGGAACCATACCAACAAGTTGATGTGAACGCTTCATATAACTTGATGGAAAACCTGATCCTAACCGCGTCTGTGATCAACCTAACCAAAGAAGAACCGAGAACCTTTTATGGTGAAGATTCTAAAGCGAGATTGCGCAGCAGCAGCTACACCGGGCAGCGCTACTATGCCGGGATCACCTATCGATTTTAACTTTGGCGATAACCATAAAGTAATGCAAACAGGGTGAAGTCGTGTCAGCACAACGAGAAACAATATCACGGCTTATCACCTGCTCGTGGTGCGTTTATATCAACCTAGCCACATAAGTTGGTTGATATGTAAGAAGGGATAAATATGAAAACGTTAAATAAAATAAGAAATGCGATCCCGCTCATTGCCGTTAGCAGTTTATTGGCTGCATGTGGCGGCGGGAGCGATGACCCAAAAGTTGAAGAAGTGCCAGTAACCCCTGCTGTGACGACGGCAGAAGTATCAGGTTCAGTGATAAAAGGCGCGTTGAGCCAAGCCCGCATTTCGGTGACGGCGCTCAATGGCTCTAGCATGATGATGGATGAGAACTCGGCAACCAGTCAATCGGGGGAGTTGTTTATTGAGCTGACGGGTAAAGCCGGGTTTGGCATTAATTCCACCATTAAAGTGACCGCCACAACGAGTGAAGGCTCGCAGATGCGCTGCGACGCCAGTCGCTGTGGCTCAGTAGGAATTGGGGAACAGGTAAGTGGCGATTACATTGCTGGTGTGACTTTGGCTACCTTGAGTCATGTCGCCGTGCCGTTTGGTTCAAATGCCGATGGCAGTGCTGATGCTACTTTACAAATCAATGCCTTGACGACACTAGCAACCATGCTAGTAGAGCAGCAAATTGCTGAGGGGCGTAATGTCTCTACTCCCGAATTAATGGCATTGGCAAAAGTGGAGATGTCTGCGTTATTGCTTCGGGCCCTTGGCTGGCAAACCGGGAACACCAATGTTTTTGAGTTACCTGTGGTTAGCGCTGATCAATTAACGAATTTTGAATTAGGAGAAACTTGCACAACCTCTGACTCTGGTGAGCAAAGTTGCGGGATGACATATGTTTCCGAAAGTGTGCAAAAGCTTTCGCTATTCAATGCTGCATTTGCACAGTTTGACGAGCGAGGCTCTTTGCAAGGCGTCTTAAGCGACTCAGCTAGCAATCTTAGCGCCGCACTTGGCGGTGATGAAGTTGCACTTGAAGCGCTTCGATTGCCAATTTACAACGCGCTTCAAGCTCACCCATTAACTGCGCAGCTAGGCCTCAGTGCCGATAGTATTATGGACTTAGCGTTACCATTATTTGATGAGCCGGTCTCCACGGGGCCGATGCAGCAAGTCGTGACATCAGGTGCCACTATCACAGCAAGAAATGCTATTGGTGATGCCGAGAGCGCAGACAAAGCATTTGATGGCGATCCACAAACTAAATGGCTTGACCACAATGACTGGCAGGGGTCACCTACTGAGGAAGCGCCGTCTTGGATCCAGGTGGATTTTCCTACTCAACAAGCAATTAGCGGTGTTTACATTACCAGTGCTAATGATGCCCCAGAGCGAGACCCTGAAAACTTCTCTTTATTAGCTTCTAACGATGAGGGCGCGAGTTGGGTTAATTTGGGTAATGTGGTCGGGGCGTCGTTTGAAGCGCGCTTTGAACGTCAAGGCTTTGTATTTGGCAATGCGCAAAAGTATACAAGCTACCGAATTGCAGTGACAAAGAACAAAAATAACGATGGCTTACTGCAAATTGGAGAAATTCAGTTTGTTGGGCCGGTTTATCCGAGCGTTGACCATACGGATACAGAGACGTTTGCGGTCACGGCAAGCAACAGTATCGGTGAGGGGGAAAACCAAGATAAGGCATTTGATAACGACCCAACCACTAAGTGGCTAGATCATAATGATTGGCAAGGCCCGCCTACCGTCGAAGCGCCTTCATGGATCCAAGTAGATTTTAATGAGGCGGTGGCGGTTAATCAGCTTGCGATAACGAGCGCCAATGATGCACCAGAGCGAGATCCTGAAAACTTTGCTTTGTTTGGCTCTAACGATAACGGGGTTACATGGCAGCGATTGAGTAATTGGATTGGTGAGTCTTTTGAAGCGCGAGGGGAGCGTCAAAGCTTTGCGGTAGCGAATCAATTGCCATACCAAAGCTATCGTCTTGAGATAACCAAGAACAAAAATAATGATGGCTTGATGCAGCTTGCTGAGATTGAATTAATTGGCCCAGAAATCTCTGGATTAGATCATGCACAAGTACAAGGTGCGAGTTACTCGGCGCGTTTTAGTATTAGTGATTCAGAGGGCGCAGCACAAGCATTTGATCAAAATGTTGAGACTAAATGGCTCGATCACAACGACTGGCAGGGGCCTCCCACTGTTGAAAATCCAGCTTGGGTTCAAGTTAGCTTGCCACAAGCGCAAGCGGTAAATACTTTGTACATTACTAGCGCCAATGATGCACCGGAGCGTGACCCTGAAAACTTCCAACTTTTAGCATCTCACGATGGGGAAGTGTGGCAAGTATTAAATACTTGGGTAGGGGAATCGTTTGAATCGCGTTTTGAACGTCGTGCCTTCGCGTTTGCTAATGGCTTGGCTTATTCACATTATCGCTTGTCTATCAGTAAAAATGCGGATAATGATGGATTAGTGCAAATAGCTGAAATTGAACTCGCTGGACCTCAGTATGCACTTGAAGATTTGTCTGACTTGGCTGGAACAAGCTTCACCGCGCGTAATCGTATTGGAGATGCAGAAAGTGAACAAAAGGCGTTTGATAATGATACCGAGACAAAATGGCTAGATCACAATGAGTGGCAAGGCCCGCCAACAGAGGAATCACCATCTTGGATCCAAGCCGATTTTACTGCGCCACAGATTGTGAGTGGTTTGGCTATCACCAGTGCCAACGATGCACCAGAACGCGACCCCGAAAACTTCCAGTTACTGGGTTCTAATGATGGCGGTGAGACGTGGACAGAAGTTGCGGTTTGGGTGGGAGAAAGCTGGGATGAGCGCTTACAACGAAGAGCGTTTACTTTCTCCAATGCTTTTGCCTATAGCAGTTATCGACTAAATATTAGCAAAAATGCGAATAACGATGGCCTAGTACAGATCTCAGAAATCGAACTCCTAGGCCTTAGCGGCAAATAGCCTGAATAACCTGAGTTAAATAAATCTCAACCAAAAAAGCCAGAATGCGATTTGCGCTCTGGCTTTTTATTTTTCTCAATGAGAGTGACTTAGTATGGTTGATTACAATACATCCACAGCTTGTAGCGATTCGCTTTGGTAGCAGCCTAGTAAACGTACAAACTGGGTATGATCTTTTAATTCTTCAAGTGCAACTTGGACTTGTGAGTCTGCAATATTGGCAAGCAAATCTACATAAAAGACTTCTTCCCAAGGGTTACCAGGTACTGGGCGTGACTCTAGCTTAACCATATTGATATTGTGCTGTTTAAATACCATCAGCGCGTCAGCAAGTGAGCCTACTTGCTGTTTGGTGGCCATAATTAAACTGGTTTTGGTTGGGATTTGAGTAGACACTTGAAGTGCTTTTCTTGCTACCACAATAAAGCGGCTATGGTTTTCGGTCTGATTCGCAAGGCTAGATTTCACCACTTCTAGACCCATATTCTTACCTGCTTGTGCGGAGCCAATCGCGGCACTGTTTGGGTGCTCTGCTGCTTGTTTTAAGGCACTAGAGGTCGAGTCGCAAGTTTCATGCTGAATATCCCCCAGACCTTGAATAAAACGGCTGCACTGCGCAAAAGGTTGAGGGTGCGCATAAATTTTGTCGATCGCTTGTAACTCTGTGTCTGGCAAAGCTAGGAGGCAGTGCTCTACGGTATGCGTTACTTCGCCCACAATAGATACTTGCGCATGTTGCAATAAATCGAAGACCTCGTTGATACTGCCGGAACTGGTATTTTCAATAGGTAAGATACCAAAGTCCGCTTGACCTTTCTCTACCTGCTCGGTGATTTGCTCAAAGCTTTGGCAACCCATTTCCACAAGCTTACCGGGACGACGACTGAAGTATTTATGACAAGCAAGCTGGCTATAAGAGCCTTGTCCACCCAAGTAGGCAACGCGGTGTGTATCACCTACGGCATCGGGGTTTAAGTTCTTTTGCAGCATGGCTTGCTGGTTTAATACAGAGTCTTCTAAGATAGTTTGGAAAACGCTGTTTATATAAAAGGCATCAAGACCCAGAGATTTACCATATCGGATCAGTTTCTCCAGCAGTGCCTGCTCACGTGCTTCATCACGGATAGGTTTGTTGTTGGCAATCTTATATTCCAGCACGCCATGACTAATGCGACGTCGCTTTGCCAGTAAAATCAGTAATTCTGAATCTATCTCATTGATGTCATGCCTAAGGGCATCTAATGTATTTTGTGTCATAGGTCCTCACTCCCATTTAGCCAAAAAAAAAGCCTCCCGAAGTTGGGAGGCTTAGCTATTCATTTTCACTCGCGAACAGTCAAGCCTCTTCACCTAAAGAAGCTAAAAAAGAAATATGTGTTGCTGTTGCGTGTGATGAAATTCATTTATTCAAACCTTACTTTGAAACTGAATACATTATTAGCATAGAACTAAACGAGAAAACAAGTACTACTTTGGACGTAAGGGCAAAAACCTAAGTTATTTGATAGATAAGTGCCCAATCTCAGAGAGTTAAGTACGTTAATCAAACGTAACTTATTGGCGAGTCGAAAAATATTCTGGTATATTCAGGCAACACCACCACTGTAAATAAAAGAATAGGTTAACTTGTGGGCAATCGTCGTCCCCCATCAAGATATGGTGCAAGCTCTTTAAGTGTAAAGCTGTCGATGTTGATTTCGGCCGTGTGTTTGATCGCGGGCGTTTTTGCTGCGGCATTGATGCTAAAATCTGAAGAAAAGCAGTTGATCTATGAAGAGTATGATGAGCTCAAGCGTTTTAGTGCGCAGGTGAACAATCAGTTCTCAAACTACCTCGATCTTAAAGCCAACTTGGCCGAACAAGCCAACTCAGTGGTCTCCAAACATTTACTTTATGGCGTACAAGATTTATCTGGCGCACAAGCGAGCGTTGACGTGCGTGGCGAAAACTTAGCGAGTACAGCTAAAAATGGCCTCTCTGCAGCTATGTATACTGGCAATTTAAAATTGCAGTCAGTGCAAAAGCTATTTTCTGAATCTGAATTGCTCTGGAACATTCTTGCGCCTCCACTTTTACAAGATTTCTTTAATTTTTACTTATCTACAAAAGACGGCTTTGTTCGTGTTGCGCCTCCTAATGCCTTATTAGCGAAAGATCCAAGGTTGGTAAATAATCAACTTCATAACTTGCCCGTGTTACATGCTGAACAAAACCCAACGAGGGAAGCAGTTTGGTCAGGCGTATATTTTGATAGGGTTTGGAACAAGTGGGTGGTCAGTATTTTGGTGCCTTTATACTTACATGACAAATACCTTGGGTTAACGGGTAGCGACATAGAGTTGACCACCTTACTCGAAAAACTACCTAAATCTGACCATCAGCAAGGCTTCATCGTTTTTGATAAACAGGGTCGATTATTGGCAGCTCCCAGCCTGTTTAAAACCACTGCTGCGACTGGGCAGCTATTGGACCACAACAAGCTACCTGAAGACTTGAGTAAAATAGTACAAACTGCACTTATTACTAAGCTACCAAATATCCAAGATGAATTTAGGTATAAAGACAACTGGCATATTATGCACGTGACCCATATTGCCAATTTAGATTGGTACATTGGGATCTACAAGAAGCGGGCGTCGGCTATCTCGGCCATTGAAGAGCTTAAAGTTAAGTTCTTTGGTTTGTTTATTCTGTATGCCATTTTTGTCGCAATATTACTGCATCAGGTTCTATATCAATTAGTACTCAAACGCATCAATGCGCTCGTTAAAGCGGTGAAGGGATTTGGTCGTGGGCAGTGGGATACGCCAACCTTGCCGCATACCGATGATGAAATAGGTCAATTGAACGCCTCATTTAATGATATGAGTGTTGAGATAAAACAGCTTGTAAATGGCCTAAATCAACGTATTACAGAAAAAGAAATTGCTGAAAAGGCGGCAAACCGTTTGTCAAAAGCTGTGGCTTTTTCTGGTACGGGCGTTGTATTGACCAATGAGCACTTTCAAATTGAGTACGTCAATCCAAAAATGCAGGAAATGACGGGCTATGATGAGCAGCATTTTATTGGCTCTCCGCTTTTGAGTATTATTTCAAAAGACATGGCAATTCTAATTGATGATATCGATATTGACTTGCGCAGCCGCAATCATTGGCGCGGGGATACTATGTTGGCGGGTAACAGGGAGGCGCCTATATGGGTCAGTTTAAGTGTGTCACCGATCCGTGAAGAAGGTGGAGCAATTTCAAGTTATGTCGCCTCAGCCCAAGATATTTCGTTTGTAAAAGAAAGCCAGCGTAAAATGGAAGAATTGGCTTACTTTGATACCTTAACTGGCCTTGCCAACCGAACGTTTTTCAGGATGCAGTTACGTAAATCCATGGCGCTTGCCGAACGTGGCCATTACGCCTTTGCTCTATTTTACTTTGACTTAGATGAGTTTAAGCGTATCAATGATACTTTGGGACATGACGCGGGTGACCGCTTATTGCTTGAAGTCGCGACGAGATTGAAAAAGCGGCTCCGTGCAGAAGATACCATTGCCAGATTGGGTGGGGATGAGTTTGCGGTGTTACTGAGTGGCATCAATGAGCGAGAAAATGCCATGGAAGTTGCCAATATCATTCAAAAGACACTGGCAGAACCAATAAAACTGGGGAATAACGAAGTGATAGTCAGTGCAAGTATTGGTATCACCATGGCTCCATTTGACAGTAAAGAAGAAGAGCAGCTGCTTAAACATGCTGATTTGGCAATGTATCAGGCCAAAGCAAAAGGGCGGAACACTTATCATTTCTATAGCCAAGATTTAGACGAAGCTGCAAACGAGCGCCTACATATAGAAAACGAGCTGCGTATAGCAATTAAAGCGCAACAATTTACCTTGCACTATCAGCCACAAGTGAACAGTGAAAGTGGTGAGGTTGTAGGCTATGAAGCGCTTATTCGTTGGTTCCACCCGAGTGAGGGAAGCATTCCACCAAGCAAGTTTATTCCAATTGCTGAAGCAACAGGCCTAATCGTAGAGCTTGGTGCATGGGTGTTAGAAGAAGCGTGCTATTTTTCTCGTCGTTTAAAAGCTGCGGGCAAGATTGCCAACATATCCATCAACCTTTCTGCGAGGCAGTTTAAAGATGCACAATTGATCAGCATGCTGTCAGATATTATTGACAGAACTGAGATGGAGCCGACTCTACTACACCTCGAACTGACCGAGAGTATGCTGATGGGGGACGTGGAAGCAGCAATCATACAACTTAGAGATATCAAAGCGCTTGGCGTTTCACTGTCTATTGATGACTTTGGTACAGGCTATTCTTCTTTAAGTTATATTAAGCGTTTCCCTGTAGACATACTTAAAATCGACCGCTCCTTTGTAAAGGATATCCCTGAAGATCCGAATGATATGGAAATCACCGCTGCTATCATTGCGATGGCGCAAAAACTAAATTTGCAGGTTATTGCTGAAGGGGTGGAAACTGAGGCTCAGATGACGTTCTTAGCGAAAAATAATTGCTATATTGTACAAGGTTATTACTACAGCCCGCCGCTAAGTGAAGCCGAGATTTTGAGATTTGCCCCAGCGGTATAGCAGCTCAGCCCCAGCGCTTGGGGCTGAAAATAATAAGCGCCTAACCGCCTGCGATTTTCACTGTGAAGCCTTGGCCTTCTAATAATTGCTTAAGTTTTTCTCTATCATCGCCTTGAATTTCAATAACGCCTTCTTTAACAGCACCACCTTGACCCATTTTAGATTTAAGCGTTTTTGCCAACTTCTTTAGATCATGCTGTTCACTATCGATGCCAACAACAAGCATAACGCCTTTGCCTTTGCGCCCTTTAGTTTGTCTTTCAATACGTACGGCGCCGTCTTTAAAAACTTTCCCTGGAACTTTTTGTTTTGACTCTTTGGTGTCAATACGGCCTATATCTGTGGAGTACACAAGTCTTGATTCTGACATTGATTCTGGTCCTCTTGCGGGTTCTTTGCAGAGATCATAGCAAAAAGCCGATTAGATGTTTTTTATTTTTGCTAAATAGTTTTTAAGCGTTATATTTAAGTTGGTGAGGGGAAACAAATCAAAATAATTTAGGAGCTTAATGATGAGCTTGAGTAAAAATGCTTCTGCTGACGGTAAGACATTAACCATTCAAATTAGGGGCAAGTTTGACTTTAATTTGGTGCAATCTTTTCGTCAGGCGTATGCGGAGGTGAATGAGCAAACCGAAAAGGTTGTTGTTGACCTGCGTGAAACCGACTATATGGATAGCTCCGCCTTAGGTATGCTGTTAAATATGAAAAAAACACTGGGAAGCTCAGTTTCTAGCATTCAAATTAGTAATTGTCGTCCACAACTTAAGAAAATTCTCCAGATCTCTCGTTTTGATAAGAAGTTTGATATTGACTGATCATAATAGATAAGCCTCTCATGAACATCTTGGTAGTCGACGATCAGGTATTAAACTGTAAGCTGCTCAAGGCAATGCTTGAGCAACAATTTTATACCGTTTTTTGTGCGCATAATGGTCGTGACGCATTAAAAATTCTCGCAAGTCAGGACATCGACATCGTGCTGCTAGACGTTGTCATGCCCGTGATGGATGGCTTTGAGACTGCCCCTAAAATAAAGCAATATGCGGGCGATGTGTATCTTCCCATCATCTTTATCACTGCACTTGAAGATCAAAGCAGCTTTGAAAAGTGTCTCGCTGTAGGAGGCGATGACTTTATTCATAAGCCGTTTGATAAAGTCATTTTATCGGCCAAAATCAAAGCGCATGCGAGGACACGTAGGCTCAGCCAACAAAGCAATGAGCAACGTCGACAACTAGAATATCACTATAACCAAATAGAGCGAGAGCACGAGATTGTTGAGCATATTTTTAGTAATGCGCTTGCACAACAATCTGAATATCCTGAGATTTGTGAATACCACTTGTCACCTGCGTCAATGTTTAATGGCGATATGTTTTTAATGGCCAAGAGCCCAATGGGTGGCTTTTATTGTTTACTGGGGGATTTTACTGGCCATGGTTTAGCAGCTGCAGTCGGCGCGCTTCCCGCATCGCGCATTTTCTACACTATGGTTCAAAAGGGGATGGCGGTTAGTGATATAGCCGTTGAGCTCAATACCGCTCTTAATGAGTTATTGCCTGGTCACATGTTTTGCGCAGCAGCAATCATTGAATTGAGCTGCTCAGGAAAAAGTATTTCTGCTTGGCTTGGCGGTTTGCCAGATTTATATCTGATTGACCAAAATGGCAGCCTTATTAAAACCATAGAGAGCCAGCATATGGCGCTTGGCATTTTAGAAGTCGATGAGTTTGAACGTAATCTGCTGCATTTCGAAGTTAGCCCCGACCAACGCCTCGTAATGGCGACAGACGGTATCATCGAATCTGAGTCCGAGCGAGGGGAAATGTATGGCGAACGACGGCTAAAGCGCTTGCTGGCGAGTAGACAACATATTTCCACGGATCAAATTATCTCTGAAGTTCGCGAGTTTTCTGGTAATACAGAGCAACAAGATGACTTAAGTATCGCGATTATTAATTGCGTTGCTAGCGATTCAATTGTTTCTGCGCCTAACCATTATTCAAGTTTGCCGTTTAATATTTCGTTATCTTTAGATGCCAAGCAGATGAGAACCACAGATCCGGTACTTGAGCTGGTGGATTTGCTTAGTGAGGTTGACGGTATTTCGGCGCATCGCTCTAACATATTTTTACTACTCTCCGAGGCCTACAATAATTCTTTAGATCACGGTGTGCTGGGGCTAAATTCTGAGATTAAAAATAAAGAAGATGGCTTTTTTGAGTTCTATAGTCTGCGAGAGGGGGTTTTGAAGGAACTAAAAGAAGCGCTCATTATTATTTCAGTGCGCTACAGTCCTGAAGAGCTAAAACTATACTTTAACATTTGTGATTCAGGTAATGGTTTTGAATCAGTTGAACGTAACAAAGCACAGCAAGAGTATAGCCATGGTCGAGGTGTTAGCTTACTTAACGAAATTGCCCAAAGTGTTAGCTACAACAACGCTGGAAATGAAGTAGAAATGGTTTATTCACTCACCTCTAAATCGGTCTAAATTCCAATCAAGTGTATTGCACTTCTGTTCTAGGTTTACTATTTGCTCGTGTTGCTCTATCTACCTGCTTTTTAGTGTTGGCAAGGTATAAAGAGCATGGTAAAGTTGCATCAACTTTAGATGTTTAGATGGCTAAAATGTCAGATTATATTTCATTGAGTGGGTTATCTATCCCCCGCGAGTTGCTTTTACTGCAATTAGAAAAACTAGATGCTTATATTGAGAAAAACTCAAGTCCTGCTGTGTGGTCATATCAGATCCCTGAGCTTGGAGAAGGAGGTGCTTGTAGCTTGTTTGGTCACCTTCAGGAAGCTCCTTTTTTCTTGAGTGACCATGTTGAAAATAACTCAGCTAATGAACAATCGCTTACCAAGCTGCAAACAATAGTATCAGCGGTAGTTGAATTTACAGCTGTTGATTGGTTTGGCATATACCAAGTAAGAGCGACAAATGAAGGGAAACAACTTCTCAAACTAGCTTACTCTGGTGCGCCGAGTAGACCGCTATTCCCGATAACGGAGGCTTTTGCCGCTACGTCAAATAATATCCAAACGGTATTGAGTGCTAAAGCTCGAGTGATTAATGACATTCCTCATTATGTCGCCAGTGGTGGGGAGTACTACACTTGCGATCCTAAAGTGAAAGCAGAAACCTGTTTGCCATTATTCGATGATGCCCAAAATTGTATTGGAATTATTGATGCAGAAGCGTTTTCTGAATCATTTTTCAACGAAGAAATTTTAGCATTGCTTGCAGCAGCATGTACGAGAATCCCTGAATATTTACCCAAATAATTATCGGAATGTCCGGCTGTAAACTTGACGCCTTTGTGGTGCTGCCAAGTTTACAAAAATGAATAAAATTCTAGATAAATATGGTAACTGAGATGCAAGTCTCTATGTTACCATCAAGTCTACTGGAATCGGGCGTCAGCCGCTCGAGTTTGCATTAATTAAAATAAAAGAGATAAGCCATGTTCTCAGAGCTAAAACCACTTCCAACAGATCCTATTTTAGGCCTGATGGCCGCTTATAAACAGGACACTAACCCAAACAAAATTGACCTTGGTGTAGGTGTTTATAAGGACGAGCAGGGAAACACGCCGGTACTTAGAGCGGTTAAAAAAGCGGAAGCGTTTCGTTTAGAAAACGAAACGACAAAATCTTATATTGGTTTGGCTGGTAACTTAGACTTCTGTCAAAAGATGGAAACACTGTTACTTGGAGAGCATAGTACATTATTGGCAAACCGTGTACGTACGGCGCAAGCACCTGGTGGTACTGGCGCATTACGTGTTGCTGCCGAATTTATTAAACGTTGCAACACCAATGCAACTGTTTGGGTTACGACTCCAACTTGGGCAAACCACATCAGCCTATTTGAAGCAGCTGGTCTAACAGTTAAAGAGTATCCTTACTACGACTATGAAAACAAAGGGTTGTTGTTTGATGAGATGATCAATGCGCTGAAGCAAGTACCTAAAGGTGATGTAGTACTACTTCATGCATGTTGTCATAACCCAAGTGGTATGGACTTAAATCAAGCGCAATGGAAAGTGGTTGCTGAACTTGCGAAAGAGCAAGGCTTTACGCCATTAATTGATATTGCATACCAAGGTTTTGGTACCAGCCTTGAAGAAGATGCACAAGGCCTTAGAACGGTTGCGGATACAGTTGATGAAATGATCATCTGTTCATCTTGCTCTAAAAACTTTGGTTTATACCGCGAGCGTATCGGTGCGTGTTCAATCATTGCAAAAGACAGTGCAACTGCTGATGTTTCAAACTCAGTATTACTTAGCGTTGTTCGTAGTATCTATTCAATGCCACCAGCACACGGTGCTGATATTGTAAATACCATTCTAAGCAGTACTGAACTTACGCAAATGTGGTACGATGAACTTGACGAAATGCGTGGCCGCATTAATGGTCTACGTACGTTGATCAAAGAAAGCCTAGCTGCAAAAGGTGTTGAGCAAGACTTCACGTTCATCGACCGTCAACACGGTATGTTCTCTTTCTTAGGTATTAATAAAGAGCAAATTGACAGACTACGCACTGAATATGCTATCTATGTGGTAGGCTCTAGCCGTGTTAACGTGGCAGGTGTAAGCAAAGACAATATTGACTACTTTGCTGATGCAGTGGCAAGTGTAATCAAATAATACCACGCGATATAAAAGTAAATAAAAAACCGCAGAATTTGCGGTTTTTTATTATTTTCAGCCTGAACCACTTACTGAGGTAAGTGGCTATTATCACTTAGGCTTGCTTAATTTTGGTCACTTTATCTGAATCTGACGCTTTTTCGTTTTCAGATTTGTTTTTGGTATTGGCCTTAGGTGCTACTTTGCCACCTTTTAACACAGACACAAAGTCATCTTTTTGTTTTGCAATTTCAAGCGCTAGGGATTCAACTTGTTGTTCACTCAGCGGCACGTCAACTTTTGTTAGCATGTCCTCCAATGCTTCAGCTACATCTAGCATCTTATCATAAGCATCAGCTTCTTTTTTAGACGTGAAAGTCATACGCTCGACTCCATTTCTTTCAACAACATATTTGATGATAACGGCCATGGTTATTCCCCTAGTCACTGTTTTTTTATACAGTAAATCGAATCAAGTAATTAAGCAAGTTATTTTGAAAATTTTTCAAGTGCTGTTGAGTGAAAGAGAATTAATTAAATTCATTAAAAACAAAGGTTTGGTTTTTATTTGGATTTTTGAAAGAATGAAGTTTTTTGACAACGCTAATATTTCAATCTTTATTTAAAAAGCTTACTGCAATCACTCATCGAGGTGAGTGCAAAAAGCTTCGGATACTTTTTAAGCACAAGGAGTGTATATATGTTCAATAAACCCACCGTACTTTCTATTTTATTAGCACTAGGCTTAAGCTGTTCAAGTGTGCTCGCAAAACCTGCGGATCAAGTTAAATCAGTCTCTCAAACACAGCCGCAAAGTGTTACACTTGATATTAATTCCGCTGATGTTTCAGCACTTTCAAGTTTACCAGGGATTGGTATTCGTAAAGCGGAAGCCATTGTTGAGTACCGTAAGAAAATGGGACGCTTTAAGAGCACAACGGAGTTGCTGGAAGTCAAAGGAATAGGGAAAGGCATATTGGCGAAGTTGGAGGGAAAGATTAGAGTCTAATCGGTGTTATTGTGTGCGAGCTCAGCTGCTCGCACACAGGTAGATTGAAGGTTAGAGCTTATTCGAGGCGTTAAATTCGGCGATTGCTTGAGCCAATTTGGGCTTGCCAAACTGTATTTCCACCGGTGTAGTTAGTAGTGGATAAATTAATCCGGCTACGAGTAAGATAGGTAATAACAGCCAGCCTTCAAAGACGACTAATGAGGCAAAAAATGGTGTGAGCAATAGCAACTTTGCTATTCTTAATACGACCTTTGTTTTCGCATCGAGATGGCTAAGTGCAAGACGTAAGATCATCTGCTTGTCACGTAATTTAAACGCTCTTAGTTGCTCAATTTGGCTTAACCTAAAATGCATGAATTTGATATCTCAACTTCTTTTGGTAACGTGGAAAAATAAGAAAAGAATAAATGCGATACTATAAAAAGCAAAGATAATTTCCATCCATCCTGGCATAGATAGTCCTGCAAAAGACCAGTCTATGTTGCCACAGTCACCCGTTGCAGCAAAAAAGCTTGGTAGCCATTCATGAAGCGGCATAAACGCAGGAAAATTTGGTACAAAGTCACATGTAAAAGCAAATGGATCCGTTGTGGTTTGCATACTGATATGTTCACGGGCGATAAAGTAGCCCCAAATACTGCCCACACCCCACGAAACAAATGCAAGACTACGTAGTGTGAAAGAGCGAGGAGAAATCATACCGATTAAACCAGCGGCTAATAGCCCCAACATAGCAAAACGCTGATAGATGCACATAATACAGGGCTCTAAACCCATACCGTATTGAAAATACAGTGCGACGGCTTCAAAAATAGCTGCGGATAGTGCTAGCAATCCCCAAGATTGCCTAGAGAGATGAAAAGATGAAATCTTCATTATAGAGAAACCCTTTTTGTTTTATTATGCTTTATCTGGTTGCGTTAGGGCAACCTTACTTCGCCGTGTGCGCTATCTTTGCGACGATTTTTCGACTCTTGTTGTCAGTAGAAGTTCGAAAATATCAGAATAGAACACTTGATTAAGTCAATTGAGGTGAGACCGACATTATCAGCATTTCTATTCTGGCGTATTTACTCACTCACTTTTCTCGAGGGCATCGATATGAAAAGTAGCACGTTCAATGGCGGAGCCATGTAAGATAACATATTCGATATCGTTATAAGCCGCGACTGACTGCAAAGGGTTACTATTTAAAAGTAATAGATTTGCCACTTTTCCAGCTGCGATACTGCCGTACTGGTTGTCTATCGCAAATGCTTTCGCATTATTAATGGTAGCAGCAGATAGCAAGCTAACGAGGCCTACTCCGGCTTGATCCATCATCGTTAATTCTTGATAAGTCGATAAGCCAGGTTGCGAGACATAAGTTGGTGCGGGTGGCGTATCTGAGCCAAGCAGCAAGGTTGCGCCATTTTTATATAGATAATTTAGTGCTCGTTGCCCTTGTGAGAAAACTTGCTCAAGTTTAGCCACCTTTTGTTGATTACTTATTTCACCCCAGCCTTGACCCATTTCTCGAGAAAACCAGCGACCAGGTTCACTTTGATACCAAGCAATTTGAGACGGAGGTAATACGGTACGATATTCAGACGAGAAGGTGAAAGTGTTGTCAGTCACTTTCGCCAGAGCATTCATCACATTTAATGTGGCTTGATAGGCGATGTCTTTTTCGATGATGGTATCCAGCACAGCTTTTACATTGGTTGGCAGTTTGCTATCGCTAGGGGCTGGATTTGGCGCTAACCAGTTCCAAAGTCCATGCGCCATAACGTTGATATTGGCATCTACAGCAAGTTGTTGCATATCAACGGCATTCGCATGTGCCATTACGGGTAACTTCAGTGAGTTTGCGGACTCGACTAACTGTTTGGCAGTTTCTTGGTTAATAAGCGGTATAGCACTGTTTTCTCCAAAGCCATCTTCAAAGTACAGTTTGGCACAAGTTGCACCGTCAGATTTCATTCGCGTCAAGGGCTGAGCTCCTTGGTGAGCGTGTGCTTGAGATGGCGTCAGCTCATAAGCAGGATCGCCGTGTTGTGCAGCAAAGTAGGGTTTATGTTGATGTAGCTTTGAGTAACTAAGGCCTTCAGCATTATACCCTTGGTAAACCGGCATTGCGCCACAAAAGTAGGCGTCGGGTGCGGGGCCATTTGCTGTAAATTCGGTCATGCCGATTGCAGTGTTTGACGGGTCAATAACTTGCGTGACGCCATAGTAAAGATAATTAGCGCCTTGCCGTTGTAAAAATGCTGCCTGCATTTGGCGAGCTCTAGGAGAAGTGTTAAGCAATCCCGGCATTGTTTTTAGGTGGACATGGCTATCGGTTAACCCTGGTATGAGGTATTGACCATGAGCATCAATAACCTTTGCTGCATCCGGTTTTTGACTTGAGTCAGAGACTTGTATAATTTTGCCGTCTTGGATGGTGAGCCAATGATTGGAAATGATATTGACTTGGTGCTTATCAATAGGATTTAAAATGGTAGCATTGTCGATACGAAGGTCCACTGCTGCAAATAATGCATGAGAAGACAGGGCGCAACAGGCCGCAAATATTAATGTTTGTTTTTTCATAATGAAAACCAGTGAGTGTCGTATTAGATGCCTTCGAGCATAACTGGCGAGATACTTTGTGTTTTAATTTTCATATAAATTAACTCTGAAATTTTTCTTAATTTAATTAAAACTATAATAATCAATAATATAAGGTGTTCTTGGGTTGAAAAATTTGCTTTTGGGAAATTGGCTTGTTGTGCCTAGATTGAACCAGATTGTGGAGTATCCGGCTGGCCGTGAATATACCGTCACCCCAAAAGTGATGAAATTACTGTTGGTGCTGGTCGATGCGAAACCTGAGCCTCTGAGTATTGAAAACCTCGTCGAGTTAGTTTGGCACCCGAAGGTGGTGTCTGACAATTCGGTCTATCAAGCTGTTGCGCAGTTAAGAAAGATTTTAAACACAGATCCGCAATACGAAGAATACATAGAAAGAATATCAGCTCAAGGCTACCGCATTCATCCAAACATTGCGCTTAGAGAGCATAAAGCGGGCGTGATGCCTGTGAGCAAAAAGCGAATTTGGCTGCTTGGTGTCACCATTACGTTGCTCGCTCTAATCGCTTTTTTTGCTTTTTATATTCAAACTGATCAAAAGCACAAGACACAAAACAACCCATATTTTGATGAGATCACTCTTGCTACACACCTATCCCAAAGTACAGCGGTAGAAGAGTTAGCGCGAGCGAAAACGATTTATCAACAAGTGTTATCTAAACAAAGTGATAATGTCGAGGCACTTAGTGGCTTGTGCAATGCCTTTATGGGGCTTAGCGTATATGGCGCGGTGTCAGAGTATGAATCGCTTGCTTTGTGTCGACCATTGTTAGAGAAGGCACGGATCTTAGATGATACAAATATTGAAGTGATAACCTCTCTTGCACGCTTTGCGGTGATGGAGAGTGAAATTGAGCAAGCACAGGATTATTTTAAGCGCGGATTTGAGCTCTCAACCAAGCATGCTCGCCTATGGCATTGGTATGGTCGATTTCTTCGGGACCAACACAAAATACCCGATGCAATTGCTGCGCATAAACAAGCGTATCAGTTAGCACCAAACGATGCGGTTATTATCCGAGGATTAGCCTATGCCTATTTGAATTTTAGAGAGTTAGTACTCGCTCGAAAATATTTTGATCGTAGCGTTGCCGTTGCCCCTCACACCAAAAACAACCCGCTCTATGCGCTAGACTTTTATCCGCTTAACCATAATAGAGCAAGCCAATATTTGCTGTGGTATCAAAACAATCACATCCATCATAGTAAATTATATCCCGCGCAGCAGTTGAGCCACATATTGGTGTTATTGAGTTTAGGGCGCGCAGAAGAAGCTGAGGAAAAATATCAGCAAGCCGCAAATTTAGGTTCAATTTCTACAGCATTTAGACTCTATGTTGAATCTGGGATCGCATGGCGACAAGGCGATTTCGAAAAGGCCGAAGAACTCTTAAAACAGCGATACGAGCTCGACTCAAAGGGTAATCATTATGTGATGCCTTATATTCTTGCTTTACTTGCACGGCAGAAAATACAACCTGCGCTAACGCTTTTTGAACAGCATTTTGCTGATATCGCGGCGTTTACATTGCCAGAGGCAGGCAATGTAGGACAACACCTTACTTATGCCTTGATGCTGAAACGTACAGGTGAACAAAGCAAGCTCAAGCGAGTAACACAGTTGTTGGCACAATACCTTAATCAAGGAAATCAGCTAGATGCGGCTTTATCTCCTTACTGGTTTGCACTTAACAATGACGTAGCAGAAACGAAACAAGCGCTAACGCAGCTGCTCAACACAGGTTGGTTACCCGACTACAATGATAGTTTTTTTGCCACGGATCTTTATCTCGCTTTGACATCAGACCACGAATTTAAACAAGCATGGCTGAATAAGCTTGAAAGCAGACAGAACGAGCTCTAAAACGTTAGGTTACGCATACATAAAATTCGCTATGTGATTTAAAAGTAGGGAGCGAATTTTTTTGGTGATTCCTTGAATAGGGGGTCTGTGTTTCGGCAGACTTTGATATTGGCTTTTAAAAACAGAGTTCGATTTTGTTGCCTGTGAGTTTTGGTTTCCTTAAGCTGCTTTGTTGTTTGCAAGCAACGCTCAAAAATAAATTGCAAAAGATGTCCAATAACATTATTACATGCCGCTTTGTCTGTTTATTTCGCAGTCGTTCCGTGTGCACTTTAAGGAGAAGCATTTGAGTTATACAAAATGAATGCAGAGGCTGGATGGTCTGATGAGGAGCAATTTGTTTACATTAATTAGCAGCCCAGTGTATCCCGAATATGAGTCCGTTATGGCCAAGTTTATATCGCCTTAAGTGAGTCCTAAATCTCACACCCCATCGCAGTCTCACCAGCATTGAAGATGGCTATTTTCAGCTAGGGCGATTTGTAGCTTGTTAGTTGAGCTTCATCTGGTACAATCAGTGGATTAACAAGCACAACCTGCCAATCAAGGCATTGATGTAATAATAAAGTGGTGTGAGATGAGAATTTTCAAAGCCAAGAGCCCAGCTGGATTTGCTGAAGAATATATTGTTGAGTCAATTTGGAACGGCGAATTCCCTCCGGGATCCATTCTACCTGCTGAGCGTGAGCTTTCTGAACTCATTGGTGTAACAAGAACAACACTGCGCGAAGTATTACAAAGGTTAGCTCGTGATGGCTGGTTGACTATCCAACATGGTAAGCCAACCCGAGTAAATAACTTTTGGGAAACGTCAGGGCTTAATATTTTAGAAACCTTAGCGCGTCTTGATGAAGATAAGATGCCGGAGCTGACCGATCAGCTGTTGTCAGCGCGTACCAATATTAGTGCTATCTATACGCGTGCGGCGATAAAATTCAATCCGCAGCGTGTTATCGATATTTTGTCTAAGCATGAAGAGCTAGAAGACACCGCAGAAGCGTTTGCCGATTATGACTACCAAGTTCACCATGAGCTGGCAGGTGCTGGGCAAAACAAAATTTATGTGCTTATTTTAAATGGCTTCAGAGGCTTATACTCAAAAATTGGTTGCCATTACTTTTCTGATTCAAGAACACGAGGACTGGCGAGACAGTTCTATGCAGATTTAACCAAACTGGCAGAAAATCAAGAACACGATGGTGCTATTTCATTGATGCGTAAGTATGGTCACCAATCGGGTGAAATTTGGCAGCAGATCCGCGGTGATATGCCCGAAAATATCATGGACTAATGTCCACTGAGTGATAGACATCTTAAAAAGGCTTCTTCGTGAAGCCTTTTTTGATCTCCGAATGGCATCTTGAGCGGGGGCATTTTTGTCTCATCGAATTTATAGATTGGTGCTATCGGTAAATTCGATTGTTAATTATGGCACTTGCCAAATACACTAGGCGCAGTTTTTGGCGGTGAGAATGACAAAGATACTTTGGTTATGAATTTTGCTAGGGTTGTTTTTTCATAAGCACGCCACAATATTATGAACAAGATATTTTGGTCTCGACACGAGATACCAAATAAGATTGGAAATAAACCTAACTATTGGAGATAAAAATGGGTGTATTAGTAGGCCGCAAGGCACCAGACTTTACAGCAGCAGCAGTACTAGGTAACGGTGAGATCGTAGATAGCTACAACCTGCACGAGCGTATTAAAGGTAAAAAAGCGGTTGTTTTCTTTTACCCACTAGACTTCACGTTTGTTTGTCCTTCAGAGCTAATCGCGTTCGACAAGCGTTACGAAGAGTTCCAAAAGCGTGGTGTTGAAGTGATCGGTGTTTCTATCGATTCTCAATTCTCACACAACGCATGGCGTAACACTCCAGTAAACGAAGGCGGTATCGGTCAAGTTAAATACGATCTAATCGCTGATGTTAAGCACGAAATCTGTCAAGCATACGACGTTGAGCACCCAGAAGCTGGTGTTGCTTTCCGTGGTTCTTTCCTAATCGATGCTGAAGGTAATGTACGTCACCAAGTAGTTAACGACCTACCACTAGGCCGTAACATCGACGAAATGCTTCGCATGGTTGATGCACTAGCATTCCACGAAGAGCACGGTGAAGTATGTCCAGCTGGTTGGACTGAAGGTAAAGCAGGTATGGATGCAAGCCCTGAAGGTGTTGCTAAGTTCCTATCTGAAAACGAAGGCGCACTATAATTTAGTGTCGACTTTGTGATATCTCGCTGATATCAAAAAAGAAACCCGCCAATTGGCGGGTTTTTTAATGGCTACTGATACCTCAATAGCTTTTTCAGGGTAAAACTTTGACTACTCGGCTACCTTGCCTACTTTAGCAAGTGCCATGCTAGTTAAAGTTGATAAACTGACCCAGTGATTTTATCAGTTGAATGCTCAGGTAGGCGGCAAATAAACTGATCACGGGAGTTGCGAGCAAACTCAGAAATTCGAGCTCATTAATCATTAGTCTCTTCCTTTTTTTCTTGCTCGTTGTTATTGGTTGTTTGAAACGCTTTCTCTAAAGACTGTTTGGTCTCAATTTTTATTTCTTCTAGATTCGCTTTGATTGACTCAGTGATAGCTTGCGTTACTTTGGTTTTTACTTCTTGAAGTAATGAAGCATCAATTTCTGCAGCTGTTGTTGTCATGCTTGCTGTAAACAATAAAGTTGTCATGGTGATTTTCGCTAAAGTAGTCATAATAAGTTTCCTTGTAATTTGTTAGTCGCAATAACTATTACAAAGGTTGTGCCAAAATGAATTTAATTTTTATCTTATTGATTTTTATGCACTTTAATTTTTATTTTGCGCAGGGGAATTAATGGGTGGTGAATTTGACCAGTGTATGATGGGTGAAATGGCTAAGATTTAGTTAAATTTATTAAGGCTGGATTAAGCGAAGCAAGAAAGGATAAAAATAATATTTGGGCCGAATTAACGGCCAAAGCTAGGGTCATCAGGTAAATCAACCAAGATTAATACAGCCCCTTTACCGCCATATTCTAAAGGTGCTTGGTGCATCGCCAGTATATCTGGATGCTGGACAAGATACTGCGGTACTTTATGTTTAAGCACACGCTCACCAATTCCATGCACCACGCACGCACAAGCAATATGCTGCTTCTTACAAGCATGAATTAATGCTGCCAGTTCTTGTTTTACCGTTTCTTTATTTAGCCCGTGTAAATCTAAGATGAGTTCGGGCGCGTAGTCACCACGCCTTAGCTGCTTTGCTAAATAGCGATCAGCTCCAGGCTTTACGAAGTTGATGGTTCCCGACGTATCAATATCTGGAATATATTCGTCAGAAAAGTAAAACTCAGATTGCTGCTGCTTGACCTGTTGCTTCAGCTCAATGCTCTGAATTTTTTTCTTTTGTTTGAGCTGCACCTGATCTTGTTTGAGGGGTTTTACACCATTCAAAGACTCACGAAACATCGCGAAGTCGTCATTTAGGTCAGCATTAGTGTTAGATTCTCTGTTCATGATGGCATTTTAAATAAAAAAAGCATAAAAACCTAGCTTAAAAACCGCTACAATAGCGCCATATAGTTTGATCTTTAGAGAGTCATCATGACGGAAATGTCGCAACCACTTATTACCGAAGAAATGGCCGTTGAAGCCTTTCAAGACTTACATACCATTCAGGACTGGGTACGCTGGACAGCGAGCCAGTTTGTGAGTAACGAGGTATTTTTTGGTCATGGTACGGATAATCCTTGGGACGAAGCGGTCAGTTTAGTGCTTCCGGTGTTGCATATGCCAATTGATGCCCCCAAAGAAATCATGCATGCGCGTATGACACAAAGTGAAAAAGCGCATCTGATGGAGTTTATCAAAGCACGTATCGAGCAGCGTATTCCCGTCGCCTACTTAACCAATCAAGCTTGGTTTGCTGGTATGCCGTTTTATGTTGATGAGCGCGTATTAGTACCACGCTCACCATTTGCAGAGTTAATCGCAAAACATTTTGCCCCCTGGGTAGCTGCACCGAATAAAGTAACGCGTATTTTAGATATGTGTACGGGTTCTGGTTGTATTGCGATTGCATTGGCCAAAGCATTTGAGCGCGCACAAGTAGACGCAGTAGATATTTCTTTTGAAGCCTTAGAAGTGGCTGATCACAATATCAATCAGCATATGATGCAAGACAGAGTCTTTGCTATCCAGTCTGATGTATTTAGTGGTGTACCGGGTCAAAAGTACGATTTAATCGTAGCAAACCCTCCTTATGTTGATGCAGAAGATATGTCAGATCTGCCAGTGGAGTTCCATCATGAGCCAGAGCTTGGCTTGGCGTCAGGAGAAGATGGCCTTGATGTGACCCGCACACTACTGGCAGAAGCGGCCGATCATCTAAATGATGATGGTTTGTTATTTGTCGAAGTTGGCAATTCTATGGTACATATGGAGCAGCAATTTCCTGAAGCGCCATTTACTTGGTTAGACTTTGAGCATGGTGGTTTAGGGGTCTTTGTCGTATCCAAACAACAACTATTTGAATACTTTAAAAACTGATAGGGAGCCAATGCTCTCTATCGTCTATTTAGGAATGAGGAAAAACGATGGCAGGCAATAGCATTGGCCAATTATTTAAGGTGTCGACCTTTGGTGAAAGCCATGGCACCGCGCTTGGTGGCGTGGTGGATGGTGTACCACCAGGGCTTGAGATCACTGAAGCTGATTTACAAATCGATTTAGATAGACGCAAACCAGGCCAAAGCCGCTATACAACGCAGCGCCGAGAGGGCGATGAGATAAAAATTCTCTCGGGTGTGTTTGAAGGCAAGACCACAGGTACGAGCATTGGATTGTTGATTGAAAATACCGATCAACGTTCAAAAGATTACTCAAACATCAAAGACTTGTTCCGTCCGGGTCATGGCGACTATACCTATTGGCACAAATACGGGCATAGAGATTATCGCGGTGGTGGTAGGTCGTCGGCACGTGAAACTGCCATTCGAGTTGCAGCAGGTGCAATCGCGAAAAAATATCTCAAGCAAGTCCACGGCATCGAAATCAATGCCTGTCTTTCTCAATTAGGCCCGATTAAAGCCCAGCACTATGATTGGGCAGCGGTTGAAAACAATCCATTTTTCTTTCCCGATGAAGCTAAGCTAGAAGCGCTAGATGAATATATGCGTACGCTGAAAAAAGAAGGTGATTCAGTCGGCGCGAAGGTAAAAGTCGTGGCGAAAAATGTGCCTGTTGGTTTAGGTGAGCCAGTGTTTGACCGTCTGGATGCTGAGATAGCGCACTCCTTGATGAGCATTAATGCTGTAAAAGGTGTAGAGATTGGTGATGGCTTTGATGTGGTTGAGCAAAAGGGCTCTGAGCATAGAGATGAGCTAACGCCACAGGGATTTACTTCTAATCATGCAGGCGGCGTTTTAGCGGGTATTTCTACAGGGCAAGATATTATCGCATCAATTGCGCTAAAACCGACATCAAGTATCTCGGTACCGGGGCAGAGCATAGATACCCACAACCAACCGCAAGAAGTTGTGACGAAAGGTCGCCATGATCCTTGTGTTGGTATTCGTGCCATTCCAATAGCGGAAGCCATGTTGGCTATTACGCTCATGGATCACTTATTACGTCACCGAGGTCAAAACCAAGACGTAAATTTGCCGCACAAGCCAATTCCAGGTCATATATAACCATTAGCAAGTAAGCTAATTTTGGCACAGTGATTGCTTTTCTTGGACAAATCAAGGAGAGCAATCATGATCACTTATCAAACCCACTCCGCAATTCGCACCACTGAGTCCGTTTCGGAGCAGCAAAGCCTTGCCCAAACTAAACCAGCTAATACCGCTGCGCAGGAGAAAGACTATGTCGCGGCTGCTAACATCGCAACCCAATCATCCCCTGTGCTGGATAATAAAGCCGACGAGCCATATAAATATGAAGTGGTGGAGCGTAATCAGTCATTTCTAGAAAAAATGAGAGAAGCGGTAATGTTTAGCCGCTTAGGGGCAAATAAAGAGAAAATAGACGAGTTAAAAGAGAAGATGGCAGAACTTGAAAAGCTTGCGGCTGAGGGGAAGATTTCACCTGAAGAATTAGAAGAGCGGATGGCTGCCTTACAAGAAGCGATGAGAGAAGCGGTAACTCAGGAAGAAAACAAAGCGAACAAGGACACGCTAATGAGTTAGTGAGGCTTAAAATAATAAAAGCCTCAACTGAGGCTTTTATTACAGCTATAAACTAACAGCGTTTAGCTGTGATATTTTTCACACGCTTCTAGCGTATTTTCGATTAAGCTTGCGACGGTCATTGGGCCCACACCACCTGGCACTGGGGTAATAAAGCTCGCGTTTTGTTCTGCGATATCGTATTGCACGTCACCTACCAGTTTGCCTGATTCTAAGCGATTAATGCCTACATCAATAACAATCGCGCCTTCCTTAACCCAGTCACCTGGAATAAACTCAGGTTTACCGACCGCCACAACCAGTAGATCGGCACGACGCACATGGGTTTCGAGGTCTTGCGTAAATTTATGGCAAACGGTTGTAGTACAACCAGCAAGTAGCAGCTCTAGTGACATAGGGCGACCAACGATGTTTGAAGCACCAACCACAACAGCATGCATGCCTTTATAACGAACACCGGTAGAGTCGAGTAAGGTGATGATCCCTTTTGGCGTACAAGGTCTCAGTGCAGGCATTCTTTGGGCAAGACGACCTACGTTATATGGGTGAAAGCCGTCGACGTCTTTATGAGGATCAATACGCTCTAACACTTTTTCTGCGTCTAGGCCTTCAGGTAGCGGCAATTGTACTAAGATCCCATCAACGTCAGGATCTGCATTAAGCTCATCAACAAGCGCAAGTAATTGCTCTTCGCTTGTGTCACCTGGTAAGTCGAAAGATTTAGAAACAAATCCGACTTCTTCACAGGCTTTACGCTTTGAACCAACATAAACTTGGCTCGCAGGATCCTGGCCTACTAATACCACAGCCAAGCCTGGCGCTCTTAGGCCTTGCGCTAGTCTGCCTTGAACTCGTTGTGCAACAGTAGAACGAACTTGTTTCGCGATAGCTTTGCCATCAATGATGTTTGCCGTCATGATTGACCTATATTAAGGATTAAAAAACTTGAACGATGATAGAGCCTTTAAATTCTTCTATACAAGCACTTTCATGTATTGATGAAATGATTGCTTAATAAAGATGAAAAATGGGGTCGCTCTATTTATATGTCCCTTTAGTTACTACAAAGGAGGACATTTGCCCGCTATTTTCTCAAAAAACAGCCAGTCCGCCAAGTTTGCATTGCGTAAAAGCAAAGGTTTTCATGATCTGTTCTACAAGAACAGTTCAAAAATTGTTTAAGTCAGCTGTTTTATCAACAAATTGTGGCAAAATTAGGCAGTTGAAACAAAAACTAAAAAAAATATTTGACCTACTTCGGGCAAATCACTATTATGCACCCCGTTGCCAACGAGGACTCACCGATAAAAAGGTTATTAGTTCTCCAAGGTCACAGTCGGCGATTAGCGCAGCTTGGTAGCGCACTTGGTTTGGGTCCAAGGGGTCGCAGGTTCAAATCCTGCAT
>NZ_NSDG01000029.1:39126-126526 GCF_002289345.1 Pseudoalteromonas sp. HM-SA03
TAAAATAAGAAAGTAGCATGAAGATGTTTACGAGTTTGCGCCCTTAGCTCAGCTGGATAGAGCAACGCCCTTCTAAGGCGTCGGTCGAAGGTTCGAATCCTTCAGGGTGCGCCATCTTATTTTAATCCACATGTAGTGGCGGCTGTAGCTCAGTTGGTAGAGCCCTGGATTGTGATTCCGGTTGTCGTGGGTTCAAGTCCCATCAGTCGCCCCATCTACATGCCAATAATTAGTCGGCGATTAGCGCAGCTTGGTAGCGCACTTGGTTTGGGTCCAAGGGGTCGCAGGTTCAAATCCTGCATNNCTACAAAATATATATGTTCGGCGATTAGCGCAGCTTGGTAGCGCACTTGGTTTGGGTCCAAGGGGTCGCAGGTTCAAATCCTGCATCGNCTCTCTAGTATCTCAGTCATTTATTTCAAATTTACTAACTTTTAATCAATTAGCACCAATATGCCTAATTATTTAACCTGATTGCTCGACTCCGTCGTTGAATAGGTTATAATGCCGCGTCTATTAATTAACGTAGTGCCCGTAGGGCAGGCAACAAGCGTCACATGCAACGGAGAGTTTGGCAATTTAGCCGAAGGCCCATAAAAAGCATGATGGTTGTCTTGTTAGTAAGGAAGGCGCTTTGTCGCCCAAAAATGAAGATTGAGGTAAATCATGCAAGTTTCTGTTGAGACGACTCAAGGCCTTGAGCGCCGTCTGACCATCACCGTTCCTGCAGAGAACGTTGAGACTGAAGTTAAAAAACGCCTACAACAACTGTCAAGAACACAGCGTATCGATGGCTTCCGCCCTGGTAAAGTTCCAGTGTCAATCATCACTAAGCGTTACGGCGCGGCTGTACGTCAAGAAGTTGCTGGCGATCTGATGCAGCGTAACTATATCGAAGCAATCATTGCTGAGAAAATCAACCCAGCAGGCGCACCATCTTTTGCTCCTAAGTCACTAGAAGCTGGTAAAGATCTAGAATTCGATGCAACTTTTGAAGTATACCCAGAAGTTGAACTTAAAGATCTAGACAAAATCGCGGTTGAGAAGCCAGCAGTTTCTGTCACTGATGAAGACCTAGCGAACATGCTTGAAACGCTTCGTAAGCAACACGCTTCTTGGACTGAGAGTGATGCAGCAGCTGGCGAAAAAGACCGTGTAACGGTTGATTTCGTTGGTACAATCGACGGTGAAGAATTCGAAGGCGGTAAAGCTGAAGACTTCCCTCTAGAGCTTGGTCAAGGTCGTATGATCCCAGGTTTCGAAGACGGTATCGTTGGTAAAAAAGCAGGTGAAGAAGTTGTTTCTGACGTAACTTTCCCTGAAGATTACCACGCTGAAAACCTAAAAGGTAAAGCGGCTCAGTTCACTATCACCGTGAAGAAAGTTGAAGTTCAAGAGCTTCCTGAACTAACTGACGAGTTCGCAACTAAGTTTGGTGTTGCTGAAGGCGGCGTTGACGCACTTAAAGAAGAAGTTAAGAAGAACATGGAGCGTGAGCTAAACCAAGCGGTTAAAGCGAACGTGAAAGATCAAGCGATCAAAGGTCTTCTAGAAACTAACGAAGTTGAAGTGCCAAAAGCACTAATCGACCAAGAAATCGATGCACTTCGTCAACAAGCTGCACAACGTTTTGGCGGCAACGCTCAAAACATGCCTGAGCTTCCTGCTGAGCTATTCCACGAGCAAGCAGTAACTCGCGTGAAAACTGGCCTACTACTAGGTGAAGTGATCAAAGCAAACGATATCAAAGTTGATGAAGATAAAGTTGCTGAATTAATCGACACAGTTGCTTCTGCATACGAAGATCCAAGTGAAGTAGTGGCATACTATAAAGCAAACGATCAACTAATGCAGCAAATGCGCAACGTTGCGATGGAAGAGCTAGCAGTTGAAGCTGTACTTGCTGCTGCATCTGTTTCTGATGTTGAAAAGTCATTCGACGACATCATGAATCCACAGGCTGCTCAATAAGTCTTTGAAGAAATCATTGACTTACAGCTAAGCTGAAGTTTAAATGGCTCGAGTTACTCTAATAGAGAATTCGGGCCATTTTTGTTTTTAAGCCTTGATATTGAAGCGTTAAGTACTTATATCTTGAGGCATGGCTTATTTTATTAGCTATACTATTTTACGAGTCAGGTTTCGTTGAGTATTACTGCTACAGTTATATCTACTCGTTTCAATTCGCTCAAAAAAGTATTAGCCTAAACACCGATCACAGAATATTTTCATGGACCGCGCTAAGTCCATTAAAGTTGCTGAGAATAGGCAATAGATTCTGTGCTAATAAGGAATGAAAAACATGAATGATGGTATGATCGATCCAATCAATGCGTTAGTACCTATGGTCGTGGAGCAAACGGCTAAAGGCGAGCGTTCTTATGATATTTACTCACGACTGCTAAAAGACCGTATTATTTTCTTAACTGGTCAAGTCGAAGACCATATGGCCAATCTAATTGTGGCACAGATGCTGTTCTTGGAATCAGAAAGTCCTGATAAAGATATATTCTTGTATATCAACTCGCCTGGTGGTTCTGTGACTGCTGGAATGTCAATCTACGACACGATGAATTTTATCAAGCCAGACGTTAGTACGGTTTGTGTTGGTCAAGCTGCGAGTATGGGGGCATTTTTGCTATCTGGCGGTGCTAAAGGTAAACGCTATTGCTTACCGAACTCGCGTGTGATGATCCACCAACCTTTAGGTGGTTTCCAAGGCCAGGCTTCTGATTTTGAAATTCATGCCCGCGAAATCTTGGCGATCAAAGAGAAGTTGAATCGCTTAATGGCAGATCATACAGGTCAGCCTTATGAAGTGGTTGCGCGTGATACTGACCGTGATAACTTTATGACAGCAGATCAAGCGTTAGAATATGGCCTGATCGATGCAGTTCACTCTCGTCGAGAGCTTAAGTGATTATGAATTAGCCGATGAGTTGAATTCATCGGCTTCTACTGTGCCAAAGCCAAATTTCTTTGGTATAGTTAAAAGAAATACGATGTTATCTAGAGATAACAGCAATTGAATGAGGTAGCTGAATGTCAGACACTCCAACAGACGGCGATAAGAATAGCAAGCTACTCTACTGCTCATTTTGCGGTAAGAGCCAGCATGAAGTTCGTAAGTTAATTGCCGGTCCATCTGTCTATATATGTGACGAGTGCGTTGAACTTTGTAACGACATCATTAGGGAAGAAATCAAAGATATTGCGCCTAAGCATGACGCGTCTGATAAATTACCTGTGCCAAAAGAGATCAGAAATCACTTAGATGATTATGTGATAGGTCAAGACCACGCTAAAAAAGTCTTGTCTGTTGCGGTTTATAATCACTATAAACGCCTGCGTAACCAAGGCGGCAAAGGCGATGTAGAACTTGGCAAGAGTAATATTCTACTAATTGGTCCAACGGGTAGTGGTAAAACCCTTCTAGCGGAAACGCTTGCACGTTTACTTGACGTTCCATTCACAATGGCAGATGCAACGACATTAACCGAAGCCGGTTATGTGGGTGAAGATGTTGAAAACATCATTCAAAAGCTTCTGCAAAAATGTGATTACGACGTTGAGAAAGCACAGCGTGGTATCGTTTACATCGATGAAATCGACAAAATTTCAAGAAAATCTGACAATCCATCAATTACCCGTGATGTGTCAGGTGAAGGTGTACAACAAGCATTACTGAAACTGATTGAAGGTACGGTTGCATCTGTTCCACCACAAGGTGGTAGAAAGCACCCGCAACAAGAATTTTTACAAGTTGATACTTCTAAGATCTTGTTTATCTGTGGTGGTGCATTTGCAGGCCTGGATAAAGTCATTGAGCAGCGCAGTGCAAAAAATACTGGAATTGGGTTTGGTGCTGAAGTTAAATCTAAAGACTCTGAGCGCTCGTTAAGCGAAACGTTTAAAGACGTTGAGCCTGAAGATTTAGTTAAGTACGGCCTAATTCCTGAATTTATTGGTCGTTTGCCTGTAGTTGCGACTTTGACTGAACTGGACGAAGAAGCACTAATTGAAATCCTAAATGAGCCGAAAAATGCACTCACTAAGCAGTACGCGGCGCTATTTAAGATGGAAGGTGTTGACCTTGAATTTCGTGAAGATGCGCTACGAGCGATTGCTCATAAAGCGATGGAGCGTAAAACGGGTGCCCGTGGTCTGCGTTCGATTGTCGAAGGCGTATTGCTTGATACCATGTATGAGCTTCCTTCACTAGAAGAAGTGAGTAAAGTCGTCATTGATGAAACGGTGATCAAAGGCGAATCAGACCCTATTATGATTTACGAAAATAACGGTAAAGAAAAAGTGGCGTCTGAATAGCTCAGAATGAGATTGAAAAAAGGAGCCTAGCGCTCCTTTTTATTTCTTAGTCCACATCAGATAGAAACCAATATAGTCAAATTGCTATGAGACAAGTTTTAGGGTGAGTTTTTTATACATTCCACCACGATAAATTGAGTGTCAAAACTAAGCTTTTTATACGTTAAATTGATCTCTACTTGATGCGGATTACTATAAACTATTGAACTTTATCTGCGTTATCCCCATATAGCTCAGTATTCCCAAAATTAATTGAAGTGCGAAGAGAACATAATGACGCTTGAAAGAACGGATCGAGTAGAAATTCCAGTGCTAGCGCTACGCGATGTAGTGGTGTATCCGCATATGGTGATCCCGCTGTTTGTAGGCCGAGAAAAATCAATAAAATGCCTAGAAGCTGCGATGGACAATGACAAGCAAATCTTTTTAGTTGCGCAAAAAGACGCCTCAGTTGATGACCCAAGCACTGATGATGTCTATCAGACTGGTACCATTGCAACGGTACTACAGTTACTCAAACTACCTGATGGCACAGTGAAAGTGCTGGTTGAGGGTACTCAACGCGCAAAAATAGATGAGTTTCTAATTACAGACGAGTATTTCTTGGCGCAAGCTCAGTATATTCCATCTCAGGATGTGGATGAGCAAGAGCAGGATATATTAGTTCGCAGCGCAATTAGCCAGTTCGAAGGCTATGTGAAGCTAAATAAAAAGATCCCACCAGAGGTACTAACGTCAGTATCGGGTATCGATGAAGCTGCACGTTTAGCGGATACGATGGCTGCTCATATGCCAATTAAAGTACCTGAAAAACAAAAGGTGCTAGAAATTAACGATGTGACCGAGCGTCTTGAGTATTTGATGGCGTTGATGGAAGGCGAGATCGACTTACTTCAAGTAGAGAAAAAGATCCGCTCACGCGTTAAAAAGCAAATGGAGAAATCCCAACGTGAGTACTATCTGAATGAGCAAATGAAAGCTATTCAGAAAGAGCTTGGTGAGCTGGATGATGTACCTGACGAATTTGAAGCCCTGAAAAAGCGTATTAGCGAAGCGAATATGCCGCAAGAAGCTGAAGAAAAAGCACTTTCAGAGCTTAACAAACTAAAAATGATGTCACCTATGTCTGCGGAAGCGACGGTTGTGCGCTCGTACATTGAGACGATGATCAATGTGCCTTGGAAAAAGCGCTCAAAGGTGAAAAAAGACCTGGCTGGTGCACAAAAGATACTCGATGCCGATCACTATGGCCTTGAGAAGGTGAAAGATCGTATTATCGAATATCTAGCTGTACAGCAGCGCACCAATAAGCTTAAAGGTCCTATCTTATGCTTAGTCGGCCCTCCAGGCGTTGGTAAAACCAGTTTAGGTCAATCTATCGCGCGTTCTACTGGCCGTAAGTACGTACGTATGGCGCTCGGTGGTGTGCGCGACGAAGCTGAAATTCGCGGGCACAGACGAACTTATATTGGCTCAATGCCGGGTAAACTGATCCAAAGCATGTCGAAAGTTGGCGTAAAGAACCCACTTTTCTTGTTGGATGAGATCGATAAAATGTCATCGGATATGCGTGGCGATCCTGCATCGGCTCTACTAGAAGTGTTAGATCCAGAGCAAAATAGCAACTTTGCAGACCACTATTTAGAAGTGGACTACGATCTGTCAGATGTTATGTTTGTTGCGACTTCTAATAGCTTTAACATTCCAGGTCCATTATTAGACCGTATGGAAGTCATTCGTCTTTCTGGTTACACCGAGGATGAAAAGCTGAATATTGCCAAGCAGCACTTAATTCCAAAGCAAGTGAAACGCAATGGATTAAAAGAGTCTGAAATCAATATTGAAGACAGCGCGATCATTGGCATTATCCGCTACTACACGCGTGAAGCGGGTGTACGTAATTTAGAGCGCGAAGTATCTAAGTTGTGCCGAAAAGCAGTTAAGAACATCTTGCTAGATATAAATGTTAAGCAAGTTGTGATTAACCAAGAAAATCTTGAAGACTTCTTAGGTGTACAACGTCACGACTACGGCAAGGCGGAAGACGGCGATAGAGTTGGTCAAGTTACTGGTCTTGCATGGACGGAAGTCGGGGGTGACTTACTCACTATCGAATGTGCGGCAGTTCCAGGTAAAGGCAAACTTGCTTACACCGGCTCGCTGGGCGATGTGATGCAAGAGTCAATTCAGGCGGCAATGACGGTTGTGCGCAACCGTGCTGACAAACTACGCATAAATGACGATTTCTACGAGAAACGTGATATTCATGTCCACGTTCCAGAAGGTGCAACACCAAAAGACGGCCCGAGTGCCGGTATTGCGATGGTAACGGGCTTAGTATCAAGCCTCACTGGCAATCCCGTGCGTGCAGATGTCGCGATGACTGGTGAAATTACCTTGCGTGGTGAGGTTCTGCCTATCGGTGGTCTGAAAGAGAAATTATTGGCAGCACACCGTGGTGGAATTAAACGAGTTTTGATACCGAAAAAGAACGAGCGTGACTTAAAAGAAATTCCTGAGAATGTTCTTGAAGGGCTTGATATTCATGCAGTGTCATGGATTGATGAGGTATTATCACTGGCGTTAGCGCACCCAATAGACAGTTTTAGTGTGGAATCGCAAAAAAACTAAGAAAAAAGCCAAAAAATTGAATGAAAAGGCTTTTCAAATCTAAAAGGTGTGTTAAGTTAGGCACTGTATTCAAGCCTACTGGTTCGGAAGCCCCGTAATCACTAGGCTTGAGAAAGATTTTGAGAATTAGAGAGTCGCTGTGATGTCTCTAAATGAATAGCAAAAGTTATCAGTAAGAAGTAACTTTTGACAATAACTATGGAAGAGGATGATATTGTGAATAAATCTCAATTAATCGATCAAATCGCAGCTGATGCTGACATTTCTAAAGCGGCTGCTGGTCGTGCGCTAGATTCATTCATTGAGTCTGTAACGGGTGCACTAAAAGACGGTGACTCTGTTGCACTTGTAGGTTTTGGTACTTTCTCTGTGCGCGAGCGTGCTGCACGTTCTGGTCGTAACCCACAAACAGGTGAGACTATTCAAATCGCAGCTGCTAACATCCCATCTTTCAAAGCGGGTAAAGCGCTTAAAGACGCAGTAAACTAATTCAATTTGAATTAAGCGATGCAGAGTCATCGCGAACTGCTTCAAGATAAAAGGCGTATCTGCTAAGATACGCTTTTTTTATACCATCACTAGTATGATTGGTGTAATGCTTAACCCAAATCTAGCAAACACAAAGTGCTTTGGTGCTTTGACTTAGATAAGAGAAACAATAAATGCTTGAAAAGATCAGAGAAGGCTCGCAAGGCCCGGCGGCTAAAATCATATTAGGTTTAGTCATCTTATCTTTTGCGTTAGCAGGGATCGGTGGTTACCTAGGTCAAACCACAGAGCAGCCTGTCGCAGAAGTGAACGGAGTAAAGATTTCACAAACTAAGTTTTCTCGTGCTTACTCAAATGAACGTGCACGACTAGAGCAACAGTTTGGTGAATACTTTGCACAGATTGCAGCCGATCCTAATTATATGGCGCAAATTCGCCAAGGTGTTGTTGACCAATTAGTACAACAAGAATTACAAACCCAACTAGCTAAAGAGCTTGGTCTTCGTGTGAGCGATGAGCAGGTTAAAAAAGCGATTGTTGAAATGCCATATTTTCAAATTGGTGGAGAATTCAGTAACGACCGTTACCTACAAGTTATCCGTCAAATGAACTTCCAGCCAGATAGCTTCCGTGAATATCTTCGTGACGAGATGACTCGTGCGCAGTTAATCTCAGCGGTTGCAGGCACTGATTTTGTACTGAAAAATGAACTCCAGCAATCCATTGCGTTACAGCAACAGACTCGTGCTATCGACTATGCGGTATTAAGCAAAGAGTTGGTGAAAGATGAAGTGTCAGTGTCAGATGAAGAAGTGCAAAACTACTACGACTTGAATCAAACTCAGTTCCAAGCTCCAGAATTAGTGGCGATTAACTACATCGAGCTAAAAGCTGAAGATTTGGAGCCTGCAGAATCAGTGACTGAAGAAGCGTTAAAAACGTATTACGAAGAGCAAAAAAATCAATATCTTGAACCTGAAAGGCGCCGTGTGTCACACATTCTTGTTGATGCAAGCGAAGATGCTGAAGCCGCTAAACAAAAAGCAGATGAAATTTTGGCTGAATTGAATAACGGTGCTGATTTTGCCGTTGTTGCAGAAGAAAAATCTGACGACGTGGTGAGTGCTGAGCTTGGCGGTGACCTAGATTGGATTGAAAGAGACATGATGGATCCGGCGTTTGAAGATGCTGCATTTGCGCTTGCCGCGGTAGGTGATGTATCTGAAGTAGTTGAATCTGAGTTTGGTTTCCACATTATCAAGCTAACAGACATTCAGCGCCAACAGGCGCAATCTTTCGAAGACGTAAAAGACGACCTTCGTGCAGAGCTGGAAAAAGCAGCCAAAATTGATGCGTTTTATCAAAAGCAAACCCGTGTAGCAGAACTTGCTTTTGAAATGGCTGACTCGCTACAAGACGCTGCTGAAGCCGCTGGCGTTGAAATCAAATCAACTGAGCNTAAGCCGTAATGCGCTTCCTGAGCCACTGAACTCACCAGCGATAAGCAATACTATCTTCACGCCAGAGCTGCTAGAAGACCGCGTAAACTCAGAAGTGTTGGAAGTTGCACCTGAGCATATCGTGGTAGTTCGTGTTGCTGAGCATAAAGCGGCTACGACTAAGCCTCTTGAGGAAGTAAGCGCACAGATCAAAACGCAGTTGAGCAATGAAAAAGCGTCGATATTAATTGCGGAGAAAGCACAGTCGCTATTTGAGCAACTACAAGGTGGTTCTACTTTAGCTGAGATTGCTAAAGCACAAAATATCGAAGTGAAAAGCGTGACCGAGCTTAAGCGTCGTAGCTATGACGTGCCACCAGCTATTGCAGCTGAAGCATTTAAATTGCCTCAACCTGGTGTCGCAGAGACAGAATCTGCAATTGTGGAGCTTGGGAATGGCGATTCGGCATTTGTGGTACTGAAGTCAGTCACCACGCCTGAAGTTGATGGCAAGGTTGACCCACAGCAGAAGCAGTCAATCACCGCTTCTTACGCAAACAAAAACTATCTTGAGCTACTAGCAGCACTTGAAGCTAGGTCTGAAGTAAAAAGACCACAGTTACAGGTCACAGAGCAGCAATAATCGTTTTTAGATCGAAGAAAGGCGCCAACACGGCGCCTTTTTTGTATTTTTGGCCTCTCGTTATGGTGCTTTTTTGTTAAGTTAACTTAAGTTTGGTTTATTAAAAGGTGAGTTGAATGTTGGTATTTTAAGTGGTTAATTTAAAAATAATAAACTCTTCATTGTTCATATTGACAAGTATTGTTCCCCAACTTAACATGCTCTATTTTCGGAACGAAGTGTCTTAGAATAGGAATTTTATGAAATATAGATATAGCGCATGGATTGTAGCCCTATTGCTATCAATATCGGGATGTAACAGTGATAGTAAGACTGTTATAGAGTTACCTGTAGAGGGAGGTCAAGGAGATAATGCTTCAACTGACAATAATGGAACTAATACTGATAACTCCTCGGATACTGATAACTCAGATAAAGATAATTCCAATACCGACGATTCAAATTCAGATAATGCTAATTCTAATAATCCCACAAAAGAAACAAAAGAAGAGGTAATTAAGCGGATTCTGAGCGCACAAGGAGCAGAAAGCACTACCTCTCTTGCTTTAAAAGACTTTGAAGTTGCTGAATTTGGATGTGTAACCGCGGCAAACCTATCTGTAATTCAGGGATATTTTAATACAACACAAGATGAATTACAGTTGACGGCTCTCAAACATCGATTATGCAAAGTTGTTGAGCTTTTTGAATTAGATAGTAAATCTTTACTCACACCGAACAGACTGAAGGAAGTTGGGCTTCGGGGCTTATTTTTTGAAGATGGTAAACTGGATCAGTGGGCATATGACGAGCTGATTTTAACGATACCAGAGAGCCACTTTGAGTATGCCGCGCTCCAGGGGGCAATTGAGGACTTCCATCATAATCAAAGCTCTGTTTGGCCTAAACAGATTAATATTTCTTTTGACGATGGTGGCGCATTAAACTCTATCCATGATCACCTTGATCTATTTGATAAATATAACGCAACATTTACATATTATGTTAGCCATTACTCCACTATTGATCATTCAAAAGTGGCTGATATAGAAAACCGAGGTCACGAAATCGGTCATCATGGAGTAATACACCGTCATGCGAAGATTTACTCCGAAGAAAATGGTGTTCAGAAGTGGATTGCAGATGATATCACACCACAGCTTGACGCGATGAGAAAAGATGGTTTGACGGTAACATCTTATGCGTACCCATTCGGGGCTTATACCAAAGAAACTGATCGTGAAATCAAGAAATATTTTACTCATGTACGTAAGTTTGCTTCTTGGTCTTCTGTTATTTATAGAGGTGAACGCAGTGATAGACCGATCACAACGGGACTATCTATGGACTCTCATCGCTTTGATTTGGACAAGATCCAGAATGCGATTGATACCTTAAAAGGTGGTGAGACGCTATATTTAGCAACGCATGTCATTGGCAAAACTGGAAATGAGTGGTATATCACTCCAGAAAATCTTGAAAATGTATTGGCTTATGCAAGTGCGAAAGGTTTAAAGTTTTGTCATACCAGTGAGTGTATGAACTTTAAGGGTAACACGACTAATTAATCTGAACTGGGGATAATTAATGCCTTGCTAGCAGCCAGCTTTAGCAGGACGCGGAAGCGATGTTACCTCTAAAACTCTCTTGCTAGATAAGGGTGTAAATTAAGGTGAACTTTAAAAACAATAAGTTAGCTTACTCCTTATCCAAACCTAAGGTTAACGAAAAGGGTGATTTAATTGGGCGGTCAATATTATAGCCGCCCTGGTATTCAAAATAGAGTTAAAACGGTCCTTGCTACAGCCTGCGAAGACTGATAATTCTGCCCCGTCACTATGCGGCTATCTACCTTGATAAAAGGCGCATTCCGCTCTCCATATTCAAAACTCCCTCCAAGTTCTTCCACTTTAGGCTGAATTTGAAAAGGAAAATGCTTGAAGTAGGCTCTATCTGGATTCTCAAAAGCAGTAGGGTAACCGGTGATTTGCTTTCCTTTGATGAGATACTCGCCATTTTTCAAGCGTAAATTGACGATACCAGCTGTGCCATGGCATACGGCGGCAACAACACCTTGGTTTTGTTCATATATATGCATAGCTATATGTTGTAGAGTAGGGTTTTCCGCTACTTCATACATGGCATTGCTGCCGCCAACATAATAGATTGCCGCATATTGGCTAGGGTCGACTTCAGCTGGGCGCATTGTGTTGCTGAGCGCATACATATAGTCAGGTTGGTAAAGGTACTTCTTATGTTCACCGTTTGAAGTATTTATATAGCTCAGGTTTAGCGCGCCACCTTGTGTGCTGACAAAATCAACAATTAGTCCTGCTTGGGTAAATACGTCATAGGCACTGAGTAGCTCTTCGAAGCTCGTACCAGCTGGCAGCTGACTATCGCCGTGAAAGGCCTTGCTTGATGCGACAATGAGTACTCGGCGACCTAAGTTCGTTACTTGCTCGGAAGTTAGCGTGGTTTGCTGCGCCGATTTACTGATGATTTTCCATGTGCCAGCTATTTTCTTTAGGAGTAGGTGATCGATGTACTGCACGTTTGACTTCAATATATCAATACGGATTTTGGCCTGTGCAAGGTGATCATTCACGCTGATATATAGAATTTTGGCGAGCCTGCCAGTGTCTTTTTTCGAGCCTTTATACCAACTCAAATACTCCTTCAGCGGGACTTGCCACATCGCTTGGTCTGACTTTTCTAAAATAAGCATCGCATCGGGATGAAACGCTTTTCTTATCATTTCAGGCTGGTTATTCGCGGTGCCACTGATGTAGTGGTTTAATACAGCGGTAATTTTAGCGGTCTCACCCTCAAAAGCGACAGCGTTGCTGATTTGAAAAAATAGTAAAAATAACAATGGTACTAGTTTTGATAGAGTCATAAGTTTCTCCTGTTTTGACTCAGAAGAAACATAAACTTATTTAATTAAAGCAGTCACCTAGAGTATATTTTAGGAGTCTGAGAGTATGTTCTCGGAGTGCTTAAAGTGATTTGGAGAGTACCCCGTGAGCTTCTTAAATGCGGCAAAAAATGTGGATGCAGAATTAAAACCACACTCTAGTGCAAGGTGCTCCAACGGCATGTTGGTACTATTGAGCAAATGTTTCGCATATTCAACTCTCAAGCCATTGAGATATTGTTTAAAGTTACAATGATAGTGGCGATTTACTATTTGCGATAATTTGTTGTGGCTCGTGCCTAATCGTTTGGCTAATCGGGGTAGCGTTAAATCCGGCTCAGTAAATAGCTTGCTTTCTGACATTAGCGACTCAAGTTTGGCTATGAGCTGATTGTATTCATCGTCGCTTACGTGCGTATTGGCATATTTCTTTTCATTTGGAGTTGGTTTTCGTAGTAATTTGGGGGCGAAAAGGATGCTTAAATAGAGCACAAAGCTGAACGTGAGTGCTCCTGTGATGTAAGAAGTGAATGATGAAAAGAAATACGCGGCCCAAATGAGCCAGCAACCGCAGATCACAACCAAAGGTAGATGAAACTCAGCGTTGCCATTGGCGCTTTTGCCTGTCGCTAGACGATAAAAAGTATAAGAACTTATCAGTAAATAACCTAGCCAAAAATAGGATGTGCCTTTGTAACCCCACATTTGCCAAATTTCAGGGTGAAGCTGATAGGGCATAAGTATACCAAATCCAATAATAAAACCGCTTAATGCCAAAAAGTGTACTGTTAGATAACGATTTTTGGTTTTACTGTAGCTTGCAAGTACAAAATTGAGCAGGCAGGGACCAAGCAAAAAGTAGGCACTCAAACCTATTTGCAGAATCGTTTTATCCAGCTCTGGGTTAAAGTAAAAAAGGACTGATTTACCAATTCGAATACAGAGTAAAATGAGGAGCACCGACACCCAGTGCAGTGCCTTTACCTCCTGAAATTTTACTAGCAGTAGGGCGCTGAGAATAAAGCCGTTAAATACTCCAACAACTGAGAAGAAAAATAACAGATGGGCACTAAAATCCATTTCTCATTCCGTCGCGAAATTAAGCTGACAGCAGCTTCTGCATGGTTTTAGATTTTGGAGTATTGAACACACGTTCGGTTTCGCCATATTCGACGACTTTGCCGCGATTTAATACCAAAATTTCATCACTCATGTGACGAACCAAACTCAAATGATGTGTGATAAGCACGTAGGCAAGTCCCGTTGCTGCTTGTAATTCCAACAGCAGATTCACGGTCTGAGCGCGTACGGATGGGTCTAATGATGACAACGCTTCATCTAATACCAGTACTTTAGGGTCTAAAATAAGGGCTCTCGCTAAGGCAACTCGCTGTAATTGTCCGCCACTAAACATATGAGGATAGTAGTCTATGTGTTCGCCAAGTAGCCCGACGCGGCTGAGCGTGATGCGGATTTTCTTATAGCGCTGCTCTTCAGTGAGTTCCGTATTGTATTGCAGACAATCATCAAGTATGTCCCCAATGGTGAGACCCGGGTTGAGCGAGCGAGTTGGGTCTTGAAAGATAAGGCGAATAGTACGGCAGTCATGATTGCGAATACCTGCGTCTTCTACAATTTGGCCATTCAGTAATATTTGTCCAGAGTCGGCCATGTCGGCACCGGCAAGTACTTTGGCGAGCGTACTTTTGCCAGAGCCGGTCTCTCCTATGATTGCGAGGGTTTGTCCGGGAGCAAGCGCAAACGACACATCTCTGAGTACCTGCAACGAGCGGCGTCTGAATAGCCCTTGGCGAGACGTGTAGGACTTGTTTAAAGACTGTACTTTTAAGACGGGTTGCATTTTTGCTTCACCTTAATTAACGGAAAGTGGCAAGCGTAACTATGACCATGCGAGCGACTTTGCCTTGGCGTGACGACACATTCTTTTTGTGCCTGAGGACACCTAGGTCCCAAGCGGCATCCTATGGGTAAATGCTGTAATGGGGGAATAGTGCCTTTCAAGGCATAAAATGCTTCTTTATGGCCGAGCCCTTGACCAAAGTCAGGTAAACTCTTAACCAGCGCCTGGGTGTAGGGATGTAATGGCTGTTTAAAAATAGCCTGAGTAGGACCTGCTTCAACCATCTGTCCGCAGTAGAGCACATGCATTGCATGAGACCAGTCGGAGATCTCTTCCAGCTCATGTGAGATCATTAATATCGACATATTTTTAAGCTGGTTTAATGCCTTAAGCAATCGAAATACTTGCGCGCGGGCGGTGCTCTCAAGTGCAGTGGTTGGCTCATCGGCAATAAGTAGTTTAGGGCTTCTGGCGATGGCCATCGCAATCATGATTTTTTGGCACATCCCTTCGGAAAGCTCATGTGGGTAACTGCTGCAGATCTTTTTATCGTCTCGGATCCCAGCTTTGTGCAATAGCGCTCGGACCTTTTCTTTTCGCGCTTTTCTACGACCAAAAAAGCCACCTTTTAAGACGCTATCGGGAATAGATTCCGCGACTTGGTCGAAAATAGTAGCGGTTGGGTCAAGGCTTCGACTTGGCTCTTGGTAAATCATCGCAATGTCTTGGCTGACAAGCTTTCTGCGCTTTTCTGAAGATAAACGCATAAGGTCGACACCACGCCAGTGCATGCGGTCTGCGGTTACCGTCCAGCGCTGATTGAGTACTCCCACAATGGCTTTGGCGATTAGACTTTTACCAGAGCCTGACTCACCGACAAGCGCATGTACTTCGCCTTCTTTAAGGCTAAGGTTGACCTTATCAACTGCGCGAATAACGCCGTCTTCTGTATGCAGTTCAATGGTGAGGTTCTTAATGTCTAGCAATTGCATTAATCTGCCTTACGTTGTTTCAGCGCTTCTCGGAGCCCATCACCAACCAAGTTGGTGGATAGTACCGCCAAAAAGAGTAATACACCTGGGAGGCCTACAGTCCAAGGCGCGAGATAAATTAAACTTAAGTTTTCTTGTAGAATGGCACCCCATTCAGTAGATGGAGGCTGCGCACCGAGCTTTAAAAAACCAAGTGCCGCAATATCCAAAATAGCAGTCGACAGCGCCATGGTAAAAATCACCACGATATGCTCATAAATGTTAGGCAGTATGCCACGGACGAGCAGTTTCCAGCGTGTTGCACCATCAAGCTTAAAGGCGATGATATAGTCTTTACTCAGCTCAGTGACCACTAGGTTTCTAATCGAATGGATGTATTGTGGCAATAGCGCGAAGATAATCGCCCACACTGTATTCATCAAACCTGGCCCCAATATAGCAATGATGATAATGGCCAGCAGTAACGAAGGAATAGCGAGCGTAATATCCAATAAGTGATTAAGAAAGCTGGATTTTAAGCCTCGACTGGCGCCAGCAAGTGTACCAAGCACGACGCCGAGCGCTGTGGTAACCAAGGCCGCAATGATAGATAAACCAAAGGTGTAAGTTGCTCCGTTCATTAAGCGCGATAAGATGTCTCGCCCTAAATCATCTGTACCGAGTATAAAGCGCACATCGCCATCGTCATGCCAAGAAGGTGGTAGCAACAGTGCATCAGCATGCTGCTGGTTAACACCATAGGGCGCGATCAGCGGCGCTGTTAAAGCCAATACCGTCAGGGCAACAAACAGCCACAAACCCACTAGCGCAACGTGGTTTGAGCGGAATTTACGCCATAACCTAAATAAAGGTGAGCGATTAGACTCTTCGGTAAATAAGTTAAACTTTGCCATGAGCCTGATTCCTTGCGAGCGGATCGAGTATCGAGTGAATAAAATCAGACAACATGTTGGCAATGATAACAAAGAAAGACACCGCGAGTAGTCCCCCTTGGATAGCGGGGAAATCACGTTGATAGATGCTTTCAATTAACCATCGACCGATCCCAGGCCAAGAGAATATCACCTCAGTGATCATCGCAAGTGTGATGAGTGTACTAAATTGGAGACCAATTTGCTTTATCACTGGTAGCAGCGCATTTCTCAGCGCGTGATGGATGATAAGCTGGCTGCGATTAAGGCCTTTTGCTCTAGCTGTTTTAATATAGTTCTGGTCGAGGACTTCGAGCATAGAGTCGCGAGTAAAGCGGATCAAAACTGTCGTTGGGTACATAGCCAGCACAACGGTTGGCAGCGCTAAATGATGAAGTGCATCCCAAAATGCGGCACCACCATAGGGAAAACCTTCAAGGTAAATATCAATCAGAATAAAATGAGTAACGGGCTGTATTTCATAAAGTAAGCCAATTCTACCGGACATGGGGAAAAGCCCAAGGCCCAGACAAAATGCCATAATGAGCAGCAGGGCTAACCAAAAAACTGGAATGGAAAACCCCATCAAGCTTAATGAGTTAATGAGCTTATCTGGCCACTTTTTATGATAAGCGCTGGCTATTACTCCACTTGGTACACCAATCACGACAGCAACCGTTAAAGCATATAAACACAGCTCAAGCGTTGCTGGAAATAGATGTTTCACATGAGAAAGCACGGGCTGCCCCGACGACAAAGATAAACCCCAATCGCCTTCAAACATACGAGCCATAAACGCGCCATATTGCACAAAGATATTTTCTTCAATACGGTATTTTTCTACTAGCGCCTGCGTTTGAGCATAACTTGAGTTGACTTCGCCACTGAAGTTTGTGATCAACTCGCCTGGAAACAGGTAATTGAGGGCGAAAGTAAAAATCGTTAAGGTAAACAACATAAAGCAAAGCAAGCTCAGTCGTCGATAAGCATATTTTGCGAACATGTTAGTCTCTCCTTGCCTCAGCGAGCGAAATACCACCAAATGGACGTAGTGAGACGCCCTTGATATCAGAGCTAGTTGCTTGGAACCTTAGCCCGTGAGCAATTGGAACGAGAGGCAGTTGCTCAATTACCATTTTTTGTGCTTGCTGATAATAGTATTTTCTTTCTTCCATATCGTTGGTGTCTAACGCTTGAGTGAGCAATAAGTCAAACTCCGGATTACACCAGTTGGATGGGTTTTTACCGCTAAATGTCGCAGTGCAGCTCAATAACGGGCTGAAGAAATTATCTGGATCAGGTGTATCTGCTGCCCAGCCTAATAACACGCTATCATGCTCATGGCGGCCTACGCGTTCAATAAAGGTATTCCATTCGTACTCGACTATTCTGGCATTGACGCCAATATCACGTAAATCACGTTGAATAAGCTCTGCCATTTTCCGCGCGTTAGGATTGTAAATTCGCGACACCGGCATGGCCCATAAAGTCATGGAAAAACCACCCTCAAGACCCGCTTGTTTCAAATACTCTTTGGCTTTGTCAGGGTCATATGTTGGCATTTTTTGCTGCGCTTCAAATGCCCATGAAGAAGGGGGAAGCATCGAGCGGGCTAAAATTCCATTGTTGTAAAATACCGCTTGCATGATTTTTTCAAAATCTATGCTGTGCGCCAGCGCTTTGCGGACCAATGGATTATCAAATGGTGGCTTTTCGGTGTTGAATGCCCAGTAACCTATATTCAGATTTGCGGCCTTCTCAACTTCTATGTCTTTTCTTTGCTCAAGCACGGTGAGCTGGGTAGCACTGGGATGCGCCGTAATATCACATTCTTTAGTTAGCATTTTCGCGATGCGGCTAGTGCCATTGGTGGTGATGTCGTAGACCAATTGTTCCATGTATACTGGGTGTTTCCAGTAATGCTCATGGCGATAATATCGGATCAGGTTATCACGTAAAAATTCACGGTACTTATACGGACCGGTGCCTACGGGCTTTTGATCAAAATCTTGCTTATGTTCAAGCTGTATAAGCTGATCGGCATATTCTTTAGAAAGAATGACAGCGAAGTCTGTGGCGATATTGGATAAAAAGCTACTTTCCGCGTTGAACAGCTCAAAGCGAACGGTATGTTCATCCACTTTTTTTACTTGGCGGATCAGTTGGTCGAGTCCAATACTTTGAAAATAAGGATAATTTGCATCACCAACAAAGTGGTACGGATTGTAAACATCAAATAAACGGTTAAATGAGAATACCACATCATCGGCATTCATTTTTCTTGTTGGTGTGAAGTAGAGGGTATCGTGAAATTGGACATCATCCCTCAGGGTAAAAATGAAAGATTTACCGTCATCGCTGACCTGCCAAGACGTTGCCAACTCAGGTAAGAATTCGCCGCTTTCAGGATCAATACTGATCAAGGTGTCATAAAGCTGATTGGCAATAATATCAATCGTAGACCCTGTTGTGGTCACTTGTGGATTAAATGACACAGGGTTCGCTTCTGCACAATATACTAAGCCTTGTGACTTATCATTCACTTTATTTGGCGCCTGATCTGTACAGCCAAATAAAGCGGTACACAGCACACCAAAAAACAATTTACGCACCACTATGCCTCTTGTTTTTGGTTTTGGTCCAGTAGGTTGTATTTTTTCAAATAACCTCTCAGTTGATGATACGTCAAACCAAGGTTTTGTGCAGTTTTCTTTTGATTAAATTGACTAAATTCAAGCGCTTTTTGCAGCATTGTGATTTCATAGCCGTTGGAAAGCGATTTTAAATCACAAGGGAAGTCGAACTCGAGGGCTGGATCTGCCTGTTGTTCATTACTCGGTTGCGCCGCAGGCAACGGCTCAACTTTATGAGTGGCTACAGTTGTTGGCTGGGCATTTGGTGCTTTGATCCGTTGGCTCGGCCTAAATGGGCTAGCAAAGGGGTCAAACACAATATCATGAACCGGAATTTGGTCGTTGCCATGGCGATATAAACTACGTTCAACTACATTTTTGAGCTCACGAATATTACCGGGCCACGGGTAATCAAGCAGCTTTTCGATGGCTTTGCGGGTAAAGCCGCTAAATAACTCCCATCCTAAATCCCGAGCCATATTTATCGCAAAATGTTCGGCCAATAATAAGATGTCTTCTTTTCTCGCTCTTAAAGGCGGTAAAGTGATGACGTCAAATGCGAGGCGGTCCAATAAGTCGTGTCTGAACTCTCCAGCATCGGCAAGAGTGGGGAGATCTTCATTGGTAGCGCATACCAGTCGAGTATCTACTTTTATGGTTTGCTTGCCGCCAACTCGCTCGAACTCACCGTATTCAATTACACGCAAGAGCTTTTCTTGCACCATTGCAGAGGTATTAGCTAACTCATCCAAAAACAGTGTGCCACTGTTAGCGCGTTCAAATCGACCTTCATGGCGCTTGCTCGCACCGGTAAAGGCACCGCTCTCGTGACCAAATAACTCACTCTCTAAGAGGTTTTCGTTTAGGGCTGCGCAGTTCAGTTTGACGTATTCTTGATCCCAGCGCTCTGAGAGATAATGCAAGCGCGCCGCAATTAATTCTTTACCTGTGCCACGCTCGCCAATAATAAGCACGGGCTTTTCTAAAGGAGCGAGCTGTGAAACCTTGTCTAGCACAGCTAAAAAGCTGTCAGATTGGCCTAATAAATTATCCTGTTGGCGAAAACGGCTCATATTGCCTAACTCTTAGTGGTTTTTACTAATAACTAGTGTATTTCAAAAAAAGGGATAACTAAAGGCTTTTTAAAAATAAAATAACCTTATGATTTTATTGTGTTTTTAAATTTGTTAAAGTTGGCAAGCTATTTGATACATAGACAGTAAGCAATTTAGCTATTAACCAAAGAGGTAACCACTATGGGAATTTTTTCTCGTTTTGCAGACATAGTGAATTCTAATATCAATGCTATTTTGGATAAAGCCGAAGATCCAGAAAAAATGGTTCGCCTAATTATCCAAGAAATGGAAGATACACTAGTCGAAGTAAGATCGACCTCAGCAAAAACACTCGCTGAGAAAAAGGAGTTAACACGCCGTCTAGATCAGCTAAAAGCACAGGTAGATGATTGGCAAACCAAAGCAGAGCTTGCACTAAGTAAAGAACGTGAAGATTTAGCACGTGCTGCTTTACTTGAAAAGCAAAAGTCTGCGGAGGATGTTGCAGCCCTTGAAAAAGAGCTAGAGCATGTAGACACGCACATTGAAAAGCTGCAGCAAGAAGTCAGTACATTACAAGATAAATTGGCCGACGCAAAAGCGCGCCAAAAAGCGATTGTTCTGCGCCAGCGTTCAGCTGAATCTCGTTTAGAGGTGAAAAAGGCACTAGACAGCAGTAAAGTAGATGATGCCCTAAATCGCTTTGAACGTTATGAGAGCAAAATCGATGGCCTAGAGTCGCAAATCGAATCTTACGATTTAGGTAAGAAATCTTTAGCGGATGAGATTGCTGATCTGCAAAAGAACGAAAAGATTGACGATGAGCTTGAACAGCTGAAAAAGAAAATGGCTGAAAAGTGAAAATAGTCGCACCTACTGTCAGGGTAGGTGCTAACCATCTACAATAATAACAGCCAGGTTGAAGGCAGGAGAAGATTATGTTTGACGCAGAAGTTTTAATGGCTCCGTTGATTATTTTTATGGTCATCGTGGCACCACTTTGGTTGATTTTGCACTACCGTAGCAAAAAGCAGGTAAGCCAAGGGTTAAGTGAACACGAGCATCGTCAGCTTATCGAATTAGCCAGCAAGGCAGAAAAAATGGCAGATCGTGTTGAAACGTTAGAAGCTTTACTTGACCAAGAGTCACCACAATGGAGACGCAAGTTATGAGTAGACTAAAGCGAGAGCTATATCGTGACCCAAGTCGCGGCAAGATAGCTGGGGTATGCGCAGGTCTTAGCGATTACTTCAACATGGAGTTATGGCTTGTTAGGATCTTATTCATCACAGCCGTGCTATTATCAGGTGGTCCATTATTTATCGTGGTGTATGTGGCATGCTGGTTTATTTTAGATAAACGTGAAGTGACGCCAAACCGTTCGTCTGATGCGAAAGATGAAGATAAAGTATCGGTGAAGTTTAAGGTGTGGCAAAAAGGCGAGCCGCCAAGACAGGCACTTTACGACCTAAAGGACAGATTATCACGACTTGATGGTCGCATTCAGAACATGGAACGCTATGTAACTTCCCCTGAATTTACAGTTAGCAGAGAAATCGACAAGCTATAGGCGGTATAGGCCGCCTTGGCATTTTCTTAAGGGGCACTTTTCTATTTATGACTACGTCACGCTTTCGAACCCCATCTTCCTTAGATAAGTTAAAACAACAAGCCAAAAAAACGCTCCACCGCTCTTTTGATAAGCATATAAAGCTTGCCGTAACCGGGTTTAGTGGCAGCGGAAAAACCGCATTTATTACGGCGCTTATCAAGCATCTGACTACCCAAACGAGCACCGACAACTTACCGTTTTTAGATGTCGTGAGTGAAGGTCGTCTTGTTGCGTGTCGTCCTGAGCCGCAGAAGGCACTGGCGGTACCAACTTTTGACTATCAGCAAGCGATAACTTGTTTGTTGGAAGAGCCGCCAACATGGCCTGCGTCCACCAAACGTATCAACACCTTAACACTGGCGTTTAGGTATCATAGTGAACGTGGACTCAAACAGCACTTAGCGCAAACCCATACACTATACCTTGAACTATACGATTACCCAGGTGAATGGTTAATGGACTTGCCGCTACTTAAAATGACTTTTCCCGAGTGGTGTGAGCAGCAATTTGCATTATTAAATAAGCCTAAATATCAGCCATTTGCACAAACGTTTTTACAGCTACTCGAGCAGTTTGATGGGACTGAAGTGGTGGATGAAAGTAAGCTGAAAACGCTTGCACAAAGTTACCATGCGCTTTTAGCGCAGTTGCAGCGGGACACTCGTTTATCTAACTTGCAACCCGGTCGAGCGTTGATCCCGGGTGACCTCGAGGGAGCGCCAATACTGCTGTTTTTCCCGGTACAAATTCACCCAAACGACATTAGCGAGCATTCACAATATCAACAGCTTGTGGAGCGTTTTGAAGCCTACAAAAAGCAAGTCGTCGCACCTTTTTACAAAGATTACTTTTGTCAGTTTGACCGCCAAGTCGTGTTAGTTGACTTATTGGGTAGCTTAAGTGATGGCTATGACACATTGAAAGAGCAAGAAGTTGCGTTAAAGCAGATCCTCGCCATGTTTTCTCATGGTAAAAGTGGCTTTTTGTCTCGTTTATTTAACCCAAAAATAGATAAGGTGCTATTTGCCGCCAACAAATGTGATGGCGTCTTGAACGAGCAGCAGACCAATTTGACAAGGTTGTTAAATGAAATGCTGGTGGACAGTGCCAATGAGCTTCGCTTCAACGGGGTAACCGTGGATACGATGTCTCTTTCTTCGGTGAGAAGTGTTGAGTCAAGGGCGGTGAAAGAGGGGACGCAACATGTGCAATGTATTTACGGCAAGCCAGTCGGCGAGCAGCAGTTTATTAATTATGTGCCACCAACTCCGCCTGATCACGTTCCAAAAGCGCAGGCTTGGCCTCAAAATGGGTTTGAGTTTTTAGCGTTTGAGCCGCTACCCGCGAGGCAAGGAAACTTATCGCATATCAGGCTTGATCATGCTTTGCAGTTCTTAATTGGAGATAAATTAAGATGACAGATCAGACAAAATCTTACCAAGGTTCGGGTAGGCGCTTAAACATCGACACAGAAAGCCAAGATGAATCTCAACTGGGTGGAGAAGGTAAAGTTCTCGGCAATGAGCTGATTGTGAGCGAGAACCTTGATACAGTGCCTGAACCCGAGTTACCGAAAATTGAACGTATCTACGAATCGCCTTGGCGATTTGGGTTTAAGCAGTGCTTTTTGCTTGCGCTATTAATACTTATCATTGTGGAAGCAGCACTGACCTTGATAGAGAGCTATGAGCAAAATATTCTGCTGTTTAGTCTATACACCACCGTGTTGTCTCTTGGTTTACTTGCGCTATTTAAGTTCTTATTTTCGGAAGTCATCGCACTTAGCAAGCTAAAACAACATCAGCAAATTAAGCATGATGCCCAGCGCTTATTACAAAGTGACCAAATTGGCGAGGCGCGAGCTTGGCTTGGGCCACTATTAAAAGCGCATCCAGAGCAAAAGGTTGCCGCATTTGAAGAGGCGTTACAGCCTCACCACACAGACAAAGAAGTCATCACTTTATATGAAAAAACTTTGCTCCGAGGCCAAGATGCTGAAGCTAAAAAGCTAATTCAGGAGCATGCAACAACATCGGCGCTCTTAGTTGCTTTAAGTCCACTTGCACTTGTGGATATGCTGGCGGTGCTGTGGCGCGGAGTCGTGCTGGTGGAAAAGATCAGCAAACATTATGGTATTCGATTAGCGTATCGCAGCCGCATCACCTTGTACAAAATGTTGTTGAAGCAAATGGTGTTTGTTGGCGCAAGTGAATTGGTAAGCGACCTTGCTGCGACCAGTGTGGGGGCTGAATTACTTGGCAAGCTTTCTACCCGTTCAGCACAGGGCTTGAGTGCTGGGATATTCACAGCTCGTTTGGGCTATAAGGCGATGGAACTTTGTCGACCATTACCACGCTTGGAGCACAAACAAAGCTTTTTGAAAAGTGCGATTAGCTCAGTCGTTGATGTGCTACTAAGGCGTAGCAAAAAAGATTAAACGGCAACAATTTTATACACCTCTTTAAGTAAAACTGGCTAGTCACAATAAGTGAACTAGCCGTCTCCCCATCTGGCATGCTTGTCTATTTTTCTAAACTACCCTACATATTGGTTATTACACAAAAACGACGCTAATCAATTCACTACCATGTTTATTTGGTTGGCAATAATAAAATCAGCAGGCAAGTATGAAAAAATTAAGAGATGACAGTCAGTGTATTCACGGACCCAATCATTTTGACGACCCACATGGGGCGTTAACCGCTCCTTTGTATCAAACCTCAACATTCCACTTTAAAGACGCAGCGCAAGGAGCCGCACGGTTCGCTGGTGAAGAGCCCGGTTATATCTATACTCGCTTAGGCAACCCTACGACGCGAGAGCTAGAGGAAAAAGTAGCTCGACTCGAGGGAATGGAAGATGCTGCGGCGACCGCCACTGGTATGGGTGCCGTTTCTGCATCGGTGCTGAGCTTTTTGCAGCAAGGCGATCATATGATTGCATCAAGCGCATTGTATGGTTGTAGTTTCGCACTATTTGCGCATATGTTGCCTAAATTCGGTATTGAGGTGTCATTCGTTGACTTAACCGATGAGCAAGCGTTACGTGACGCGGTACAGGAAAATACAAAACTATTGTTTGCCGAAACGCCGATCAACCCCAACATGACGGTATTAGATCTGAAAATGTTAGGGGAGATCGCTAAACAGCACGAGCTCTTGTTTGTCGTTGACAATACCTTTATGACACCGCTTTTACAAAAGCCTGTTAATTATGGTGCTGATCTTATTGTGCACAGCGCAACCAAGTACCTAAATGGTCATGGGGATGTGGTAGCTGGGCTCGTGTGCGGTTCAAAAGAGCACATAGAACTTATCAAATTAACCGTGTTAAAAGACATTGGCGCTACAATCAGTCCGCATGATGCTTGGTTAATCAATCGAGGATTGAAAACCTTAGCTTTGCGTGTACAACGCCACTGTCAGAGCGCACAAACTGTAGCAGAGGTCCTACAAGCACACCCTAAAGTGAACAAAGTCTACTACCCTGGTTTACCTTCGCATCCTGGTTACCAATTTCTTGGTGAACAAATGAAAGGAGCTGGTGGGGTAATTGCTTTTGAAATCAATGGCTCGCTAGAACAGGGTGAACAATTTATCAATGCGACAGAGCTGTGTACGTTAGCGGTAAGCCTAGGTGATCCGGAAACGCTCATTCAACATCCAGCATCAATGACACACTCTCCTTATACACAAGAGGAAAGGTTAGCTGCGGGAATTTCTGATGGACTAATTCGGATTTCAGTGGGGCTTGAAGACGTAGAAGACATTATTGACGATCTTAAGCAGGCGTTTGATAAAATATAGCTGTAAGTTAATTTTTACAAAGGGGTTGGGTGTAGCCCCTTTTTATTATGTGTGTAATTTTAGTTTTACATGTATGTATTTTATAGTTTACGAAAGTGCTTATTGTGCGAAATGTGATAAATGTGCTCACTATTAAACTTTCCTTCACTTTTACTTAGTATCAAAGTCACAAGTTGAAGCGCTCCGAACCATCAACAGGACGGCAATTGAAATTGCAAGATCATAAACTCGGGGTGAAGTAAGTGAGAATGTAAAATGGCTAAAGCAAGTAAATATGTATCTAAGCAGCCAGATGAAAATGGCGTTATTGCTTGGACAGATGAAGAGAATCAAATTTGGTCAGAGTTAGTTGCACGTCAGCTAGCGTGTATCGAAGGCAAAGCCTGTGATGAATATTTGGCGGGCCTTGAGAAAATTAACTTACCAAAAGACCGCATTCCACAACTAAGTGAGTTAAACGAAGCACTAGCGAAAGAAACGGGTTGGCAGGTAGCACCAGTGCCGGCACTGATTGATTTTGATGAGTTCTTTCGATTACTTGCCAACAAACAGTTTCCTGTAGCGACCTTTATTCGCTCCAGAGAAGAATTTGATTACTTGCAAGAACCAGATATCTTCCATGAGATTTTTGGCCACTGTGCAATGCTAACAAATCCAGCATTCGCCGAGTTTACACACAAGTATGGTCAGCTAGGCTATGCCGCTGAGAAGAAAGATCGCGTCTACCTTGCACGTTTATACTGGTTTACCGTCGAATTCGGTTTGATGCAAACCGAGCAAGGTCTACGTATCTATGGTGGCGGTGTGCTATCAAGCCCCGGTGAGACTCAATATGTTTACTCCGACAAACCAGAAATTAATCCGCTTAAAGTGTTAGATGTGTTACGTACACCTTATCGCATCGACATTATGCAACCTGTTTACTATACAATTAACTCAATCAACGACTTATTTGAGATCTCTAAAATGGATATCATGTCGCTGGTTGAACAAGCAAAAGAGCTAGGGTTATTTGAACCTAAGTTTCCGCCAAAAGAAAAACTAGCAAGTTAAGGAATTATCAATGTCTGATTTAAGTGCACAAAAATGTGAAGCGTGTCGTGCGGATGCGCCTAAAGTATCAGATGAAGAACTAGCGGTTCTGATCAAACAGATCCCTGATTGGGTACCTGAAGTACGCGATGGTATTATGCAGCTTGAGCGTGTTTACAAGTTTAAAAACTTTAAACAAGCAATTGCGTTCACAAACAAGGTGGGCGATATGGCTGAAGAAGAAGGCCATCACCCAGGTTTACTTACCGAATGGGGTAAAGTGACGGTAACGTGGTGGAGCCACTCTATCAAAGGTCTTCATAAAAACGATTTTATTTGTGCCGCTAAAACTGACGAAGTATTCGCAGCACAGTAGGTCGACGTTTATGTCGACAAATATCGACAACCCCATGTCATATTTCGACCTACAAAATAAAAACGGCGCTAAACAAGCGCCGTTTTTATTCATCATTTAGGATAAAAGCCAAGAAAACGTTCGTCTTTTCATTTTCCAAGCAAATACAACTAGCGTTAGCAGACATAGATTAATCTATTTTTATCCCACTCTCAGGTTACGTAAACGTAGGGCTTATTATGCCATTAGTCCACAAGATAGCGGTTGCAGCAAGAATGATGACTAACAGCACTAGGCCACAAGTCACAACCGAGCTGGCATAAATAAACCCACGCTCCTCAGGAATATGCATCAGAATAGGCACGCCCGTGTAAAGCAGGTAAACGGAGTACGCCAGCGCAACCATCCCAACCGATACGACAAACCAAAGCTCAGGATAAAATGCCGCAAAAGCCGACATAAACATTGGTGTTGCCGTGTAAGCCGATAACTCTAGAGTCTGTGTATAGGTCGGTGTTGAGCCAAAAGTGATGGCCATCCAGTGGGCGAGATACGCCAGAATAAAGACGCCTGCAATTAATGCGCAGTACATTGCAACACCAATTAATATTGCCGACTCATGAGTTAAATAGACAGCATCCCCAGTACCAACACTCCAGCCTAAGTAGACTGAAGAATAATACCCCATAATGCTTGGGATCAGCGCAACAAGTGCAATATGTGACAAACTGTAAAACATACTTTCGTGACGGTTATCAATTGTTTGCCACTCTTCGTGCGGGTGAGCATATAAGCCCCATAGATGATTAAAGATCATAGTTAGCCCCTCAAATATAGGTTTGTACTATTTTTGTACAATTCAATTAAGTTATGAGAGATGAGTTAATTTTTGTCAAGAAAATGTAGTTGAATAGCAATATTACTATTTTCAGAATGATCTAAAACTTCTTGGGGAATAGCCTAGTGGTGCACCTTGTAGCGAGAAGTTATGATAAAATGGCGCAAACACATTAGTCTTTTGTTGTTATGTTAGAAAAGTACACAGATTTACTTACGCCTATTAACCAATTTTTGGGCTGTGAAACCCCGCAAGCTTGGATTGAAAAAGCAAAGCAAAGCGAGCACTTACCATCGTTGCTTATCGATCATATGCATTGTGAGTTAAAAGCGGCACAAAGTGCGGCCTTTTTAATTCGCAAATATGCAATTGATGATGCGTCTGCAAAAACATTGTTAAGTTGGTTGCAACCCTACGAAGATTTTATTTATCGCAGTGTTGGTGATGGCGAGTTTTCAGGCAGTAAAAATGAATTGATCGGTGAGCTAACTGCACGGCCTGAATATGCCTACAATCAAGATATTTTGAGTAAGATGGTGAGGCTTATCAAAGAAGAGCTACATCACTTTGAACAGGTGCTAGAAATCATAAGGGTACGTGACATTCCTGTTGAGTACGTACAAGCATCTCGCTATGCGTCTGGAATGATTAAACAAATTCGCACTTATGAACCTGCAGCTCTGGTTGATAAACTGATCATTGGAGCCTACATTGAGGCTCGTTCATGTGAGCGTTTCGCCAAGCTTGCGCCACACTTAGATCAAGAAATTGCTAAGTTTTATGTGTCGCTATTGCGCTCTGAAGCCAGACATTACCAAGACTATATTGATTTGGCGCATCAAGTTGCCAACGCAACCGATCCTAAGCGCTGTGATGTAGCTGGGCGCATTCAACTATTTCAACAAGTAGAAAACGAGCTTATCAGCTCGCCGGACCTCGATTTCAAGTTTCACTCAGGTGCGCCTATCTAAACACTAAATTTATTCAAAAGGATGGCAAAGGAGCTGCTGTTTACCACTTTCGTCAACGACGATATATGAACTTTGTGAATACCAATCGCCAAGCACAGTGCGTACCTTACCACCTTGGTAGGTGTGCACTTTTGGTCTGTGGGTATGGCCGTGGATCATATTGTCTACGCCATGTTTTGCGAACATTTCAGCCACTGCTTCTTCGGTGACGTCTAGAATCTCGAGGGGCTTGCCTTTTTGGTTTTCAATACTCTTACGTCTTGCATTTGCAGCAACTCTACGACGATACCAAAGTGGCATAGCAAGCATCAATCTTGGCCACCACCAACCGCGGCTCTTCTTACGAAACTTTTGATAGGCTTCGTCTTGTGTACACATCTCGTCGCCGTGCAAAATCACCGTTGGTGTGCCGTATAGATCTATCACTGCTTGTTCAGGGAGCAAAGTCATTTGGCATTCGTCAGCAAAGGCCTGTTTGATTAAAAAATCACGGTTACCGTGAATAAAAAAGACTTGAATGCCAAGGTGACTCAAGCTTCGCAGTTTTTGTGCAATACTCAGGGCGTAGGGGTCTTTTTCATCGTCTCCAATCCACACTTCAAAAAAATCACCCAGAATATATAAAGCGTCGACATCGGCGGTCATATGATGGTCGAGAAAAGCGAAAAATGCGTCGGTGATATCAGTGCGGTGCTCGGTTAAATGCAAGTCGGCGATAAAATAGGTTTTACCCATGGGACCTCAAAACTAATAAGGCCAGCATAAATACTGGCCTTGAATAAAAAGTAGGATATTACTCAGCAACGTATGCTTTTTCGATGATCACATCTTCAAGCGGTACGTCTTGGTGGAAACCAGAAGAACCAGTAGCAACACCTTTAATCTTATTTACTACGTCCATGCCTTCAACAACTTCACCGAATACACAGTAACCCCAACCTTGCGATGTTTCGCTTGAGAAGTTAAGGAAATCATTGTCGTTAACATTGATAAAAAATTGTGCAGTTGCAGAGTGTGGATCTGGCGTACGTGCCATTGCTAGAGTACCCACTTTGTTTGCAACACCGTTGTTAGCTTCGTTTTTGATCGGTGCTTCAACTGCTTTTTGTTCCATACCCGATGCGAATCCGCCACCTTGAACCATAAAGCCGTCGATTACACGGTGGAAAATAGTACCGTTATAAAACTCGCTGTTTACGTAGTTTAGGAAGTTAGCTACCGTTTCAGGCGCTTTGTCAGCGAAAAGATTAATACGGATTTCGCCGTGATTTGTTTCTAAAACAACCATGTTAGTGTCCATCGTGTTGAATGATAAAACCCTATTTTATATCAACTGGGCTTTTGTGAAAAAGCATTCCTTAAAAATCAGCGCAAAAAATCAAAAAACTGCCGTAATTCGTTATTAAAATCTAGAGGCGCTGCTATGCAGGTGGTATGATTAAAAGCACTTTTGTTAAAAAAATGAACCGTACTTAGGAAGAAAACTACATGTTGCAGATTTTCAACACACTCACTCGCCAAAAAGCCCCTTTTAAACCGCTCAAAGAAGGCAAGGTTGATATGTACGTGTGTGGTATCACTATCTATGATTTCTGTCATGTAGGACACGCACGTACTTACGTTTCATTTGACGTAATGAACCGTTATTTACGTTATTTAGGTTATGACGTCACATATGTGCGTAATATTACTGACGTGGATGACAAAATCATTAAACGCGCCGCGGAAAACAAAGAGTCGATTAATGATCTAACCGTTCGCATGACCAAAGCCATGCATGAAGACTTTACTGCGTTGAATATGCTACCTGCGGATATTGAGCCGACGGTAACAGGGCATATGGATGAAATCATCGAGATGATCGCGCGCTTGATTGAAAAAGGCCATGCTTACGTTGCGAAGGATGGGGATGTATTGTTTGATGTCTCAACGTTTGAGCAATATGGTCAGTTATCTCAGCAGGATTTAGAAATGCTACAAGCGGGCGCACGCGTTGAGGTAGCGCAAGACAAAGATGATCCACTCGACTTTGTATTGTGGAAAAAAGCCAAAGCGGGTGAGCCTGCGTGGCAATCTCCGTGGGGCGAAGGTCGTCCGGGTTGGCACATTGAATGTAGCGCAATGAGTTCAAAGCATTTGGGTGAATTTTTTGATATTCACGGTGGGGGTTCAGATTTGCAATTCCCACACCATGAAAACGAGATTGCCCAATCTTGCTGCGCAAATAACGGCCGTTATGTGAATACTTGGATCCATACCGGTATGGTACAAGTTAACAAAGAGAAAATGTCTAAGTCTCTTGGCAATTTCTTTACCGTACGTGAAGTGCTTAAAGCTTTTGATAGAGAAACAGTACGCTATTTCTTGATCAATGGTCATTATCGTAGCCAGCTAAACTATTCACAAGAAAACCTTGAACAAGCACGTTCGTCGCTTGAGCGTATTTACACTGCGCTACGTGGCGTTGAGCTGGTGGAAGTCGAGCTTAAAGGTAATGCTTACGCTGAACGTTTTGAGACAGCAATGAACGACGACTTTAACACGCCAGAAGCACTGCCAGTGATTTTTGAATTATCAAAAGAAGTGAATCGCTTAAAAGATAGTGACGCAGAAGCTGCAGGTGAGCATGCATTTATTCTTGTGAAACTCGCGGAAGTCTTAGGTATTGCGCAGCAAGACCCTGAATCTTTCTTACAGGGCGAACAAGACGATGACGAAGTAGCGCAAATCGAAGCATTGATTGAAAAGCGCCGCAGCGCTCGCGAAAATAAAGATTGGGCTGCAGCGGATGAAGCGCGTGATGCGCTAACTGCCTTAGGCGTTGTGTTAGAAGATAGCGCGGGCAAAACAACTTGGCGTAAAGCTTAACCTTCTTGGTACCAACACGATACGCAAATAAAAATGCCTTCACATCAATCGATGTGAAGGCATTTTTATTTATAACGTCACTATTATTTTTATGGCGTTAATGTCGCCTTAAACTCAGGCGCTTTGCGTGCATTAGTCAACTGTTCGAAAGCATAGGCAAGCTTGATTAACTTCGCTTCGCTATAAGCCTCAGCGAAGAAAGAAATACCCAGTGGTAGCTCGTGATGAAAACCCATCGGTACTGTAATGCTTGGATATCCTGCAATCGCGGCGGGAGATGACGACGAGGCCGAGAAATTATCACCGTTAATGATATCGATACTCCAAGCTGGGGTATTCGTTGGTGCGATAAATGCGTCAAGGCGATGTTCTTGTATTATTTTATCAATGCCTTGTTGGCGGGCAAATTTTTTAACCAAAGCTTGGGCTTCTTGATATCGGTGTTCTGTGATATCGCCTTTCTTTGCTGCTTCCTCTATCAAATATTGATCAAAGTACTTAATGGTGGAGGGATGTTGCTGGTTGAATTGGATGAGCTGGTTTAGGTTCTTTACTTTTACTAGCTCTGGTGTCTTGGCAAGGTAAGCATTGAGATCATGTTTAAAGTCATAGAGCAAAATATCCAATTCGGCGGAGCCTAAAGCTTCCAGCTCAGGTAAGTCTAACCCTTCAATTATTTCTGCGCCATTTGCTTTCATGGTTGCAACGGCTTTTGCAAATACCGCTTGAACTGCTGGTGGAAACTGACCTAGATGACTGGTGATAGCAATTCGTTTGCCTTTGAAACTGGCAGCATTTAAGCCTTGGGTAAAATCAATCGGCTGTTTTGCATCGGTAACGATAGCATTGAGCAATAACGCGGCACCCATCACCGATTTTGCCATAGGGCCTGCGCTATCTTGGCTATGACTGATAGGAACAATGCCTTCACCAGAAACCAAACCGACAGTCGGTTTAATACCTACAACACCATTATGTGCTGAAGGACAAACAATAGAGCCGTCAGTTTCCGTGCCAATGGCGAGCAGTGCAAGACCTGCGGAGACGGCAACGGCAGAGCCTGAACTTGAGCCACATGGTGTTCTATCTAACACATACGGGTTTTTGGTTTGACCACCGAGCGTGCTGTAGCCGCTCGAGCTGAAACTTGATTTAAAGTTTGCCCATTCACTTAAATTGGCTTTGCCAAGGATGATAGCGCCGGCTTGTTCTAACTGGATGATAAGCGGCGCAGCTCGGGTTTTGACGTTGTGTTGCAGGGCGAGCGCGCCTGCGGTTGTTGCCATTGGCGCTCTGGTGTCGATATTATCTTTAACAATAACTGGCAGGCCATGAAGTGGCCCTCGATATTTTCCCGCGAGTAGTTCGGCATCAAGCTTTTTAGCGTCTTGTAAAGCGTTGGGATTGAGCGTGATCACGGCATTGAGCATAGGGCCACTGTCGTCAAGTTGTGCAATCCTTTTTAAATAAAACTCAGTGAGTTGCGTTGCTGATAAAGTTCGATTTTGTATTTTGGTTTGTGCTTCGAGCGTGGTAAGGTCCGCAAGCGATTGACTATGAGCTGGCAACGCAAGCGCGAGATAAGTGGTTAAAGCGAGTAGGGACTTTTTCATGACGTATTTTACCAATCCGCAGTAGTATTTTTGTTATTTATTTGTCCTTTATTTAGTCATGAGCCCTGTAAAAGGTCAAGCGAGTAGCTTGAACAAAGCATGATTTAGGCACCTCTAATACTTGTATTTTTGCTGCTAGCCTCACACACTTAACTTCACGAGATAACAAAAAATATAACCATGATAAAAGCACCAATAGATATAGACGTAGATATTCCGTGGCTTGAACAAAAGCTATTTTCATTAGGTAAATTTTCATTAGAGGTGGGAGAGGCACTCTCATTTATCGCTGTGATCGTTGCAACTTTGGTGATCTCCAAGATCCTACGACTAGCATTTAATCGTCTTGCTTCAAGACAAGGAGTGATCCAGCATACCTCAGCCTATGTGATAGGCAGGATCATTCACTACATCGTATTATTTATTGGTCTTATTATTGCGCTGACGGCCTTAGGGGTAGAGATCACTGAATTAGCGCTTGTTGCTAGTGCACTCGGCGTTGGGATTGGTTTGGGTCTACAAGGTCTGGTGAATAACTTTGTTTCTGGTCTGGTGTTACTGCTAGAGAAAACAGTCAAAGTCGGGGACTTTGTGGAGCTGACCAACGGGGTGGTGGGGGAAGTGATAGCCATTCACATGCGTTCGACTTGGATCCGTACAAATGACAACGTCGACCTGCTTATTCCTAACTCGGAAATGGTGTCAAATACAATTACCAATTGGACAATGTCGGACAAATATCGTCGTTTCCGTATTCCTTTTTCGGTGGCCTACGGCAGCGATAAAGAGAAGGTGAAGCGTGCCGCATTGGAAGCGGCCAAAAATGTCCAATATACCTTGAATACGCCGGGGCGAGAAGCAACGGTATGGATGACAGGGTTTGGTGATAGTAGCTTGAATTTCACGCTAGGAGTTTGGGTGCAACCTGAACAGGTAAAGCGACCAACGGCGCTGGTCTCTGATTACCTCTGGGCTATTGACGATGCCTTCCGAAAATATCAAATCGAGATCCCGTTTCCACAGCGCGATCTTCATTTACGCAGTGGCTTTTATATGGAAAAGCCTGATGAAAACTGAGGGTAGAATAACGGCTAGGGTGTTAGCCGTTATTGAGTTTACTCACTGAATGATTTTAACCACTCGTTGCGGGAATGGAATTTCGATTTCCGCATTTTTAATCGCGGCAAACACGGCTTTATTCACTTCTAATTTAGTTTCGATAAGTGAAGTTGTAGGCACCCAGTAGCGGTAGCTCAATATCACCGCACTGTCGGCAAATTCCTCAATCCCCACCTGAGGCTTAGGGTCTTGACTGACCTTCGCATTATCAGCGAGTACCTGATTGATAAGTGTTAATGCACCTTGATAATCAGCATCATAAGCTATCCCTATTTCACCTTTAACCAGAGAGTTTGCAAACGAGTTATGGAGAATTTCTCCCACCACATGTTTATTTGGGATAGTGATCTCTACTTTGTCTTCGTTGATGAGCGTGGTATGTCCAAGCTCAATCATTTTCACTTGGCCGTTAACCCCTTTGATGCTGATGGTATCGCCAATCACAAATGGGCGGGTAGCAATGATGGCAAGCCCAGCGCCATAGTTTGCCAGCATACCTTGCAGTGCAAGACCAGCACCTAGAGACGCGGCACCGATGGCGGCAACAAACGGTGTGATACTGATGCCAACCTTGCCAAGCGAAATAATCACAAACATGGTGATGATAAGCACTTTGATCACATTGCCAATAAAGTTGGTTAAAGCAGGATCGATATTGTGTTTTAGCATCAAGTTTTCAGTCGCTTTAGACAGTTTTCTTGATAACCACAAACCGAGAAGGAAGATGAATATCGCAGCGAGCAATTGGAAACTGTACGTCACCAGATACTCTCGAATAATGTTGTAATAGTGTTCTATTTGCTCGATTTCTTGATTGATCACAGTCGTATCCCGAGTTATTAAATTAGAGTAGCCAACCAATGATAAAACAAAGGCACCCAAAGTGCAGTAATCATGGCGGTAATTGTCATCGCTGCAGAAGCAAAAGCGCCGGCCATAGGATGATGTTCTATCGCTGCGGCTGTGCCTATCGCATGGCAAGCAACACCAAGCGCAGTGCCTTTCGCTTGCATAGATTCGACTTTACACCAGTGCAAAATATGTAGTCCAAACACGCCACCAAATACACCAATTAGTATCACCATAATCGCTGCAATAGCGGGAATACCCCCGAGATAATCACTAATGAGTAAGGTGATTGGTGTTGTAACTGACAGGGCCGCCATTGAAGCCGAGAGCTGCGGATCGGCAGCAAAAAGTTGGCATATAAAAAAAGCGCTTAACGTAGACAGTGAAACACCCAACCAACTGGTTAAGCACAATGCAAAAAATACCGGTTTAATTTGGTGAAATTGTTTATACAAAGGGTAGGCGAGTGCAACGACCGCTGGCTCTAACAAGTAATGAATTGGTAGCGTTGCTTGTTGATATACTTTGTAGTTGAACTTTGTAAACAGTAGAAATGCCGAAATGGCCAAAATGCAGATCAGCACAGGGTTTAATATCGGTAAGGAGATGCGCTGATATAGTTTGCGTGCACTAAAAAATAACAGCACAGTGAGCGCTGACGCCGCAATCAAATTAATCACGAAACTTGATACTCTTTACGATAGGGCTTAACAATACAAGACTTATTGTTGGAACACCAACTAGCAATAACAGCAGCATAAGCCAATGGGATTGAAACAAACTGAGATGCTCTACCAAGCCTACTCCCGCTGGAATAAAAAACAGCGCCATGTATTTTAAAATAGGCTCAGCTGCGGGTGCTAACCATTCTACTTTAATAATTTTTGTGGCAAGGAGTATGACAAGAAACACCATGCCAAGTAGGGCGGCTGGGATCTGTAAAGCACTAAGCTGAATTATCCACTTAGCGCTGAAGAGGCACGCTAAAATGATGGCAAAGCCTAGTGCAAATTGTAATATCAACTTCGTTCTGTGTACCATTAAATGTAAATCCTTAGCGCTGCAATGGCCTAGCATGCATGATGGCCCATTGTACGCTCTCGTATTGCGATGACCATTATACTTTGGGCAAACAGGCATTCAACCTAGCGTTACCACTTCATGCGAGGCAAAAATGGCTTTTTATTATCATCTGCTACAGAGGCATTCTTCATTGCAATTTTGGTATTTTTAGCGGCGAGCAATTTAATTTGTGACCACGTTTCTAACCACAATAGTTTACGTGCGGGCTGGTTGTAGGCTCGATTATACACTTTCTTAATTGCTGCAATGGCATCTGGCGAGCGTGCGGTAAATTGAGTGAGTAACTCTGAGAGTCTAGCGTCAACATCATCACAGAGCTCGGTAATGAGACCGTCCTTTAGTGCTTGCTGGGCGTCTATTCGCTGTGCATGGACTGTCATTAGCAATGCCTTATCCTTGTTCATTGTGGCAGGCAAAAGTAAGCTGCCGCCCATGTCAGGGCAAAGTCCCCATTTGGCTTCCATAATGGCAAACTGCGCGCTACTATCGGCTAAACGAATATCCGCGCCTAATGCAATATGACAGCCACCACCTAAACAGTTGCCTGTGATCTTGGCGATGACAGGAACTGGCAAAGCTTGCCAGCCAAGTACGACTCTTTGTACTAAGTTAGCATTCCCGGGTAACCATTTTTTAAGTAGCTTGATGATCCCGGAAGGTTTATTCAGCACGCTTTTTACATCTAGACCTGCACAAAAATGTGGGCCTTCACCTTGGATAACGACAGCTCTAATTGATCTGCTTTTTCTAATTTTCTTTATCGCATTATCTAAACCAACAAACATTTCAACAGACAGCGCGTTTTGTTTTTCTGGTCGAGATAAGGTTACAAATGCGATGTTGTTCGCTTCGGAAAATGAAATCATGATGAGATGCTCCCTGCGGATTTTATGCGATAGTTCTAGAGTAATAACTCAAAAGCGGCGTAACATTCAACTTTTACCGATAATTTGTTCGTCATTTAGCGTTATTTTCTGTTTGATTATCGCGACTAAGTATTTATGTTTTACCTCATTTTGCTATCATTGCGCCAACTTTAAAACCACAGGCTAGCGTCCATGACAGCAAGACTTTGTAGCATCGAAGAAGCCACTCACCAAGCATATGATATCTTCCTTGAGTTGGCCCCGGATAATCTTGAAGAACACGATATTAATATGTTCAACGAACATCGCGAAGATCGTGGTTTCATTGAAGAAAGTGAGCCGGACGAGAGTTGGTCGAGCATAACTGCGTATGAACAAGAAGCAGAACCAGAGCACTTCGTTCAGGTTTTGGTCGGTATCGAGTTTGATGACTCGGATCAGGTGTACGCAAAAATCTTGATTAGCAGAGATTTAGATGCACCGTTTTGTCATATTATTTGGAAGCAGTAACCGAAAAGTAGTTGTCAGTGCCATTTTTTAGAACTTTCATTTTATTTGCAATTGGCTTGGTTTCACTACCAAGCTTAGCTACGGATCCATTCGAAGATTTTCACGAATATGGCAAAATGCCCGATGATGAAATTCATCAAAAACACAAGGGTGAGATGCTATACGGTGACGTTGAGTTTGGCTTTATCGTTAACAAAGGTAATACGCAAAACACGTCATTTAAGTTTAAAAGTAATCTTTACCAAGATTTCCCCAAGTGGCGTAATCAATTTAAATTTAATGGCCTTTATCGCCGCGAGCAAAATACAGAAACAGACGTCGAAGATGTCTCAGCGTCGCGCTACTTTGGCTCTGCGCAAGGTAACTACAAATTAGGAGACGATAACGCTTCGTTCTTTATGTACGGTGACTATGAGCGTGACAAGTTTAATGGCAAGGAATATACCACGACATTTGCGCTTGGTTATGGCAATCGTGTGTACGAGGGACGAAAGAACACGGTAGATATCGACGTTGGTCCCGGTATGTCCATTTCTCGTGTGGATAACGAAATCGAGCTTGAACCGGAGGAAGATAGAACGCAGCAAGGCCAGCTTTTGCGTATGGCATTGCAGTGGGAAAGAAACGTTTCAAAGCGTACCCGCTTTAATCAAGACGTCAGTTTCGAACAATCGCTGTCGGGTTTAAACTCTCGATTGTTTGCTGAGTCTGCGCTAGTTACACAAGTGATTGGCGGGATTGCGCTGAAGTTTGCGTTTATTTACCGTTATAATTCGCAGCCAGAAAATGAAAAAGAAAAAGTAGACACCGAACTTGGTGCTACATTAGTTTACAGCTTTGATTAAGAAGATTATCGATGTATAAAAATACACAGTTTGCATGGGTTATATGGCTGTTTTTAGCCTTTATCGCCAGTTTTACCATATTGGCAATTTTCCTCACTGGTAGCAATCTCGCCTTTGTTGGCTTTTTGGTGATCCTCGCGCTTGTTGCGTTTATTTTTTACGGCTTAACCATTCAAGTGAATCAAGAGCAACAAACGTTAAGCTGGTGGTTTGGACCGTCGGTCGCCAAAATGACCTTAAAGTTTGACGATATCGATTATGTTCAGCCTGTGACTAATTCTCTCCGTCATGGCATTGGCATGCGGATCAGCACAGATGGTTGGGTATACACAGTTGCCGGATTCAAGGCGCTTGAAGTGGTGATGAAGGACGGCACTAAATATCGCTTAGGTACAAATGACCAAGCCAACTTGGTTACGGCAATGGAAAGTAAACTTAAACAAGAAAAAAGCGCTGAATAGTCAGCGCTTTCTATTAGTAACTCGACTAATCTTAGTGGTCGTGACCACAACCGCCCTCGCCATGAACATGGCCGTGGGCAACTTCTTCAGCCGTTGCTTCACGTACTTCAAGCACTTCAACGTCAAAATTCAGCGTGATCCCAGAAAGCGGGTGATTCGCGTCAACAATGACTTCTTCGTCTTCGATACCAATGATCACAACGATTTGGTCGCCTTCGTCGGTGGTAGCTCTAAATTGCATACCCACTTCGATTTCCATGTCTTCAAACATTGATTTAGGAACCGCCTGAGTCAGTTCGTCAAAGCGTTCACCATAGCCTTCTTGTGGCTCTATGGTCACACTGAAAGTGTCACCAGCTTGTTTGCCTTGTAGGGCATCATCAAGACCTGGGATCAGATAGCCTGAGCCAAGCATCGCTATTACAGGCTCATCATCAAATGTGCTATCAATCGTGTTGTTGTCTTTGTCTTGAACTGAGTAGTGGATTGTCACTACCGAGTTAGGGCCAATAATCATATAAGATCCCGTTAGTTGTCTTCTAAAGAATAAGGTAGAGGTTGAATAGTAAGACTCACCTCTGGTGAATTTTTTGCTCTTAGCACCGCGTCTTGTGGTGTGTCATTTGGCATCACAGCCAGCGCATAATAACGGCTGCTGTTAGCATCAAAGGTTTGTTGAATAATCTTACCACCACGACGCCAGTTGTCTTCAATCTGCAGTTCAATGTCTGCCTCTTCGGTGCGCTCTGCAGCATTGCCTGTCACTATGTACATGGCACGTTTGTTTTTACCAAGATAGCGCATACGAGCTACGGTTTCTTGACCAGTATAGCAACCTTTCTTAAAGCTGATCCCGTTAAGGGCCTGAAGGTTAACCATTTGTGGCACAAATTCGTCCACGTGATCTGCATCAAGACTTGGCTCACCCGCTAAAATGCTGGCCGCAATAAACGGTGCTGGATTGCTTTGTTGTTCCACGTCCGCTGGTAAACTTGCACCGTCGAACGCGATGAAAACAAAGCGCTCGTCTGCGAGTTTTAATAGCTTGCCGTTGGCAACATCTACAGCGCTTGTGTCAGACGAAAGCTCAACGCCAAAAGCACTAGCAAGCGCTTTACTGTCCTGAGTCATTAAGCCAAAGACTTCGCAGTCAGCAAAATCAATGTCAACTTTGGCAAAAACGCCGTACTTTTTTAGCTCACGAAGTGATGCTTCAGCTTCGGCTACACCTGCAAGCATTAAGTAGTCGTCTTGATAGCGGGTTAAGCGCGACACAGACCAAAGCTTGCCTTTAGGGCTACAATGCCCAGACCACATAAAATTATCTTCTTTGATAAGGTTAATGTCTTGAGTAACCTGACCGTGCAAATAGCTAAGTTTATCTTGTCCTGAAATGCGAATAACCTTGAACGGAAGCGCATAAGCACGAGCAATTGACATAATGTTGATCCCTATTAAAGTGTTTTCGTAATGTTACCGTAAAATCATAAGTGGAGATAGGGACGGACGATTTCAATGTGCCATTTCTATAAGTTTTATGGCATATGTCCTGCACAGTGGGTATAATTTTCTCAATAGTTTATGAGGGGTTAATCAGTTTATGGTTGAGTTGCTGCCTAAAGCTCGAGTTAAATGGGCTTGCCGACGTGGCATGTTAGAGCTGGACGTTATTTTAGAGCCGTTTGTTGAGCAGGCTTATGACGCGCTATCCGACGAAGGTAAGTACGTGTTTCAGCGTCTAGTTACCTGTGAGGATCCAGATTTATTCGCTTGGTTTATGGGTCATGAAGAATGCCCAGATCCAGAGCTAAAACGCATGGTTAAGTTAATCCTTGATCGGATCCGCGTATAGAATCGACTTTCAACACAATCTTCAGAACCACGCCTTCTTTGTGGTTCTTTTTTCTTGCCTCGCTTTTATCCTTTTTCTGCTGTTTCCAACGCTGTGGTGGTTAGTCGCCATCGTGTTCGTCGTGACAGGTTATTGCAGTTGGCGAACTGTTTTATCTCGTACGCCAAAGGCCGGTACTGTACTCATGCTCCCAAAGGAAAATTTTGTTGAAATACAGTCGCAAACGATAAATTTCAAAGGGCAGCTTATTGGTGCAACCATATGGTTTGATAGTCAAATAGCGCTAAAAATCATGGATGCGAACCAAGCTAAGCAGCAGGTATTTTTGACTCGACAGGCAATACCAGAAGCCGACTGGCGTTTACTTTGTCGCACCGCGCTGCAAGCCAATTAGAAACAGCGACTAGAGCATGGCGATAAAAATCAGCACATGCTCTACATGCAAATATTATTATTTTGTCGGTGACAAAACGGTCGGTGTGGGGTTTTCAGCCATGTCTGGGAAGTCAATGGTATAGTGCAGTCCACGACTTTCTTTACGTTCTAACGCGCTGCGAATAATCAGTTCAGCTACTTGTACTAAGTTACGTAATTCAAGCAGGTTGTTACTCACTCTAAAGTTGGCGTAATAATCGTGGATCTCTTGCTGCAATAACTCAACGCGGCGTAGCGCACGCTCTAACCGTTTAGTTGAGCGAACGATGCCAACATAATCCCACATAAATAATCTAAGTTCGTGCCAGTTGTGGGTGATCACGACTTCTTCGTCCGAGTCGCTGACACGGCTTTCGTCCCAATCTGGTAACTTAGATGGCTCAGGACGATTATCGATTTTAGCTAAAATATCTTTTGCGGCTGCGTGGGCAAACACAATGCATTCTAATAACGAGTTACTCGCCATGCGGTTTGCGCCATGTAGACCTGTGTAAGCCACTTCGCCGATTGCATATAAATTGTCGATGTCAGTACGACCGTTAAAGTCAGTCATAACACCACCGCAGGTATAATGCGCCGCTGGCACTACGGGGATTGGCTCTTTGGTGATATCTAAACCAACACTTAAGCACTTAGCATAAATCGTAGGGAAGTGCTCAATGATGAACTCTTTGTCTTTATGTGAGATATCCAGATAGACGCAATTTGCGCCCAATCGTTTCATCTCATAGTCAATGGCACGGGCGACCACATCGCGAGGGGCGAGTTCTTCGCGCTCATCGAAGTCAGGCATAAAGCGTGTGCCGTCAGGACGTTTAAGCAGCGCGCCTTCACCGCGCATGGCTTCGGTTATTAAAAAGTTTTGTAGCTCAGGGTGGTATAAGCTGGTTGGATGAAATTGGTTAAACTCCATGTTGGCCACACGACAACCCGCACGCCACGCCATTGCGATGCCGTCACCCGAAGAAACATCTGGATTTGAGGTATACAAGTAAACTTTACTTGCGCCACCCGTCGCTAAAGCGACAAACTTAGCCGAGATGCTCTCAACTCTATCCGCTTTGCGATTATAGACGTAAACGCCTTTGATATCGCTTGAGTCGCCATGTTTATCTTTGATGAGATCGATGGCGTTGTATTGCTCAAGTATATTAATTTTTGGATGTAACTGCACTTGGCTAATTAATGTGGTTTGAACGGCTTTACCCGTTGCATCAGCCGCGTGCAATATACGACGATGTGAATGCCCACCTTCGCGGGTTAAATGAAAGCGCTCTTTCCCTTTGCTATCCACTTCCATATCAAATGGTACGCCTTGCTCAATCAGCCACTTCAAGCAATTTTTTGCATTTGAGGCGGTATAGTGCACTGCATCGCGGTCACATAAGCCAGCGCCTGCCGCAAGCGTGTCTTCGACATGAGATTCAATACTGTCATTTTTCTTATCGAATACTGCGGCAATGCCACCTTGAGCATAAAGTGTGGAGCCTTCTTTTAACGCCCCTTTGCTTATCACGGTAACTTTACAGTGATTTGCTAAAGAGAGCGCAAGAGAGAGTCCAGCAGCGCCACTGCCAATAATGACTACATCAGTATTGTGGTGAGTCGTATTTTTCATATTCGAAGATCTTTACTGTTTTTGCGTTTAATTCTGCTATTTATACCACATCTGCTATCATAGAAGGCAGAGAGTTTGTTCCGTTTAATGAGAATCATTTAGAACATTTTGTGTGACTGCTAATGGAATAATGCTAAAAAAGCAGCCAAGAAATAGTACGCAAAGATGGATGAATTCGTTTATTTTAAAAAAAAATACAAAAAAACAGAACTTTTTATTCAGTACTAAGTCAGAGTAGCTGTGAATGATGGCAACTAGATACGATTTAGAAAAGCAAAAAGAGGAGTACCGGCTCGAATGAGCGAGCAGGATTTAGATCTAGATATAGTTAAACGCGTTCAACAGGGAGATAAAAACGCATTCAACCTGTTAGTTGCCAAGTATCAAAATAAAGTCGCAGCGCTTATTTCGCGTTATGTAGCGAATCAAGGTGATGTGGCAGATGTGGCACAGGAAACGTTCATTAAAGCTTATCGAGCGTTGCCTAACTTTAGGGGCGAGAGCGCATTTTATACTTGGTTGTATAGAATCGCGGTTAACTGTTCAAAAAATTATTTGGTGGCGCTTGGTCGAAAGCCGCCAGCAAACGACGTAGATGCGGAAGAAGCCGAGTTTTATGATGGCGCAGACCAATTAAGATCGAACGCTTCACCGGAAAATCTATTGTTAAGCGACGAAGTGAAAGCAGTGATTTTCAAAACTATCGAGCGCTTGCCTGACGACTTAAAAACCGCAATTACTTTGCGTGAAATCGAAGGTATGAGTTACGAGGAAATAGCTGTCATTATGGATTGTCCGGTAGGTACAGTTCGTTCGAGAATTTTTCGCGCAAGGGAAGCGATAGATAACAATTTGAACCCATTAATAGGTGAGTCTTAATATGGCACAAGCTGAAAAACAAGTGACAGAAGATTTAACGACATCGCAAATTCTTGACGGTGATCTGTCACTCAACGCTGAAACTGATGTTCGTTTAGACGAACAAAAGTTTGCTCGGTATGCCTTGATTGGCGATGTAATGCGTAGTCAAAAGCAAGACACACCTTGCATTGATATCACCAGTAGCTTCGCAGCGGCACTCGAACAAGAGCAAACGTATAGTGAGCCTGCCGTTGAGCAAGTGAAAGAAACGACGCCAAAGAGCAATGTGATTGAGCTAAGTGCATGGCGTAAGCCGTTTGCACAAGTGGCTATCGCGGCAAGTGTGTCATTGTTTGCTGTGCTTGGGGTTAATACGCTAAGCACTGACGCGACTTTACCTGCGGGCGATACGTTACAGTTGCAATCTACTCCTTTTGCTGGAGGCGTTTCTCCTGTGAGCTTATCAACTGAGCCTGCGCTTGAATCAGCGGCTAAAGGCATTCGAGAGTTACAGCAGCAACGTATTGGTGCATTGGTGCTAGAGCACCAAAGACAGTCACGCATGGCGTATGCGCTGCAGCAATCTGGCGAAAATAACACCGCTGAAAAGCAAGAGGAAAAAGAGCAATAAATGAGAGCACTGTTAGTTGTAGTAAGTGTATTTTTCTCTAGTTGGCTGTGGGCAAATGAAAGCGTATCAGCCAAACAACTGCTAAAAGATATGGCCGAAGCGGTGCATCATAGAAACTTTGATGCATCGTTTGTCGTGGTAAAAGGAAAATCTATGGAGCCTTACCGTTGGCTTCATGGTAACCAAGATGGGACTGAATTCGAGCTTTTAAGTTTGCTCAATGGTGCTGGACTTGAAATGATCCGCATTGGTGACAAAGTGACTTACTTTGAACCAAAGTCTGACCCTTACACCATCCAAACAGATTCGATAGCAGGCCCTATTCCCGAAGTTTTATTCAAAAATATCGACAGCCTCAAAGAAAGCTATGATTTTGTTTTAGGTGGTAAAGGTCGGATCGTTGACAGACCTGCTCAGCTTGTCAGACTAGAAGCAAAAGATGACGCTAAATACAACTATTGGTTGTGGATCGATACCGAGTCATCTCTGTTGCTAAAATCCGCTTACGTAAATCAACAAGGCGAGTTGTTAGAACAGCTTCAGCTTACCCATATCAGTGTGACTGAAACCCCAGCCGAGCAATTGTTAGAACTTTCACAAAAGCAGTTTCCTGAAGCCGTATCTGGGTTGTTGAAGACACTTGAGAATGGCACAAAAAACAATTGGCAAATTGGTTGGTTACCTCAGGGCTTTGAGCTGCTAAAATCTGATAGACATAAGTTAGATTTAAACAACGAGCTGGCAGACTACTACTTGTTTTCCGACGGCCTTGTCGATATTTCGGTATTTGTACAACGTCCTTTACCGGGTCAGCGTCCAAGTGGTGCGCTTTCTTCAGGTGCGACAACGGTGTACGTACACAACACAGGTGCATTTGATGTATCTGTAGTTGGAAATATTCCAGCAATGACCGCAAAAGCAATCGCTGAGTCTGTGAAAAGACCTTTATGATAGAACAAACTCTGACAGTTGCCGCCATAAAAGGTGCAACTGTCTATTTAGAAGCACAACCAAAACCCGCTTGTGAAGGCTGTAACGGCAAGTGCGGCTCCCAGGTATTCGCTAAACTCTTTGGCACCCACAAAAAGCAATTTCTTGTAGATTTGACGGAATCTGTCGAAATTGGCCAAAAAATTAAGTTAGCATTAGACGACTCTAATGTGGTGAAACATGCGTTTTATGTTTACATGATGCCATTGCTTTTTGCTTTTGCCGGCATGTTTATTGCGGCTCTCGTACTTGGTCTTAATGAACCTTTGCAGATACTTATTGCATTTACCAGTGCAACACTCGGTTTATTTTTCGCCAAAGTCCAAGGGGATAAACTCAAACATCAGGTAAAAGTGATAAAAATTTACCCAATTAGCCTACCAATAACGCAAATAGATGGTGATTGTACTAAATAAAATGTAAAATCGAGCCCTTAATCTCTATTTGTGACTAACAGAAGTATTGAATCCAGTATATGAAGCATATCCGTAACTTTTCTATTATTGCCCACATTGACCATGGAAAATCGACGCTATCAGACCGCTTAATCCAAGTTTGTGGAGGTTTAACAGACCGCGAAATGCAGCAGCAGGTACTGGATTCGATGGACATCGAACGTGAGCGCGGCATTACCATTAAAGCACAGAGTGTAACGCTTAACTATCAAGCAAAAGATGGCGAAACTTACCAGCTAAACTTTATCGACACGCCGGGACACGTTGACTTTACTTATGAAGTTTCGCGCTCTCTAGCCGCTTGTGAAGGTGCACTACTGGTTGTTGATGCAGGTCAAGGTGTTGAAGCACAAACGCTAGCGAACTGTTACACCGCACTAGAGATGGACTTGGAAGTAATTCCGGTTCTGAACAAAATTGATTTACCACAGGCAGATCCACTTCGCGTAGCTGAAGAAATTGAAGATATCGTCGGTATAGAAGCATTAGAAGCGGTTCGTTGTAGTGCGAAAACGGGTATCGGCATTGATGAAGTACTCGAAGTGATCGTACGTGATATTCCGCCGCCAGAAGGTGAGCCAAGTGCGCCATTACAGGCACTGATTATCGATTCATGGTTTGACCCGTACCAAGGTGTAGTGTCATTGGTGCGTATTAAAAACGGTGAATTACGAGCGGGCGAGAAGATCAAGATTATGTCTACAGAGCAAGCTCACCAAGTAGACAAGGTTGGTATCTTTACACCAAAGCAGACCAATACCGGAGTGTTGAAAACGGGTGAAGTAGGTTTTGTTATCGCAGGTATCAAAGATATTCATGGCGCACCTGTTGGTGATACCATTACTATGGCTCGCGATTCTGCAACAGACCGTTTGCCAGGTTTCCAGAAGGTAAAACCTCAGGTATATGCGGGAATGTTCCCAATTTCATCTGATGATTATGAAAACTTCCGAGATGCACTGAACAAACTAAGCCTAAACGATGCATCATTATTCTTCGAGCCTGAAAACTCGACGGCACTGGGTTTTGGTTTCCGTTGTGGCTTCCTTGGTATGCTTCATATGGAGATCATTCAAGAACGCCTTGAACGTGAATATGATATGGATCTTATTACCACGGCACCAACGGTAATTTATGAAGTAGAAACTAAGCACGGTGTGGTGAGAATCGATAACCCGTCTGATCTACCGCCAGTAAACGATATTATTGAAATTCGTGAACCAATCGTTGAAGCAAATATTCTCGTTCCGCAAGAATATTTAGGAAACGTGATCACGCTGTGTGTTGAAAAGCGTGGTATGCAGACCAAGATGACCTATCACGGTAAGCAAGTTGCGTTAACCTATGAATTGCCGATGTCAGAAGTGGTGATGGACTTCTTTGATAAGTTGAAGTCTACCAGCCGTGGTTTTGCATCACTTGATTACAACTTCAAGCGTTTTGAAGCATCAGACATGGTGCGTGTGGATATTCTGATCAATGGCGACCGCGTTGATGCGCTTGCAATAATTGTTCACCGTGATGGTTCACAAACGCGTGGCCGTCAGTTAGCTGAGGCGCTGAGAGAATTGATCCCTCGCCAAATGTTTGATATTGCTATTCAAGCTGCAATTGGTAATCACGTTATTGCGCGTAGTACAGTTAAGCAGTTACGTAAAAACGTAATCGCAAAATGTTATGGTGGTGACGTGAGCCGTAAGAAAAAGCTACTGCAAAAGCAAAAAGAAGGTAAGAAGCGTATGAAGCAACTTGGTAACGTTGAGGTGCCACAAGACGCATTCTTAGCAATATTGAAAGTAGGCAAGTAACAGGAAATACAAATGGCAGGTTATTTTTCAATTTTATTGGTGCTACTCACGGTCGGTTCGGGCCTTATTTGGTTGATCGATCACTTGGTGTATGCACCAAAAAGACAAGCTAGGCTTGCTATTGCGCAAGGTGCGTCTGACACCCAGTTGGATGCCGACATCATTGCGGAAATAGCACCTGAACCTGCCATTGTTGAAAACGCGAAATCTATTTTTCCAATGATTGCTGCAATTACGATTTTCCGTTCGTTTATTTTTGAGCCGTTTCAAATTCCATCAGGCTCAATGATGCCAACCTTATTGGATGGCGATTTTATCCTAGTGGAAAAATATGCTTACGGGATTAAAGACCCTGTGTGGCGTAGCAAAATCATTGAAACGGGCACGCCTGAGCGCGGTGATATTGCCGTATTCAAGTTTCCGCTAGACGAGCGTATTGATTTCATCAAACGTATTGTTGGTTTGCCGGGCGACCACATTGTTTATCGCAATCGTCAACTTTATATTAAACCTAAGTGTGAAGACGGACAGAGCGAAGCAAACGGGTTAATGTGTGGCGAATATAACAAGATTGATGTAGACATTGTAAATCGTGATGAGTTTACGCAAGGCCCAATGCAGTTAGTGCGCCTAACAGAGCATTTGCCAAACGTAGAACATGATATTTTAATTAATCCTGAAGTGTTAGAGTTAACAGATCGCTACTATCAACAACCAGGTACTCGCCGCGATGAGTGGGTAGTACCAGAGGGAAGTTATTTTGCGATGGGTGACAACCGTAATAACAGCCAAGATAGTCGTATGTGGGGTTTTGTACCTGATGAAAACTTGGTTGGAAGAGCAGTATTTATTTGGTTAAGTTTTGATTTTAATAATGGCCCAGACAGCATTTTGCCAGGGTGGGTTCCAACTGGTGTTCGTTTTGAACGCCTAGGTAGTATTCAGTAAAAATGAAAAGAAACGTAGAAGAACTTTATAATAAAATAGGGTACAACTTCTCTGATAAGGCGCTGCTTGAGCAGGCTTTGACGCATCGTAGTCACAAAGGCCAGCACAACGAGCGTCTCGAATTTTTGGGCGACTCTATTTTAAGCTTTGTGATTGCAAATGCTTTGTATCACAAGTTTCCAAAAGCGCGTGAAGGTGATTTAAGCCGCATGCGTTCAACGTTAGTGCGTGGTCAAACGCTGGCGGAATTCGGTGTGGAATTCGCGCTGGGTGATTATCTGCGACTAGGTCCAGGTGAATTGAAGAGCGGCGGTTTTCGCCGTGAGTCAACGCTCGCTGATGCAGTAGAAGCCATTATTGGTGCCGTTTTCTTAGACTCTGACATCGATGTGTGTAGAGATTTGGTACTAAGCTGGTATGAATCACGCTTAACTGCGATTTCTCCTGGTCATAATCAAAAAGACCCGAAGACGCTGCTGCAGGAGTATCTACAAGCTCGAAAGTTACCTTTACCGGGCTACACTGTAATAGATACCAAAGGGCAAGCTCACAACCAAACATTCACGGTCGAATGTATAGTGGAAGGGATGGAGAGTATAATTTCAGTAGGCAGCTCGCGACGTAAAGCTGAGCAAAAAGCTGCCGAAAAAGCGCTTAAGATATTAAAGAATGACGCTTGATACACATTGCGGCATGATTGCCATTGTCGGTAGACCTAATGTAGGTAAATCGACACTATTAAACAAATTGGTTGAGCAAAAGGTAAGTATTACCTCGCGTAAACCACAAACCACTCGTCACCGCATCATGGGGATCCATACAGAGGGTAACTATCAAGCGGTGTACGTTGATACGCCAGGACTTCATATTGAAGAAAAGCGTGCAATTAACCGCTTAATGAACCGAGCAGCATCAAGCTCAATTGGCGACGTTGAACTGGTTATTTTTGTTGTTGAAGGGACGCATTGGACGCCTGATGATGAAATGGTATTGGCTAAAGTCAAAGACAGCGGTCGTCCTATCTTAGTGGTGATGAATAAAACCGATCAGGTAAAAGATAAAGACTTGTTGATGCCACATATTCAGTGGTTGAGTGAACAAGGAGATTTTATCGGGATCGTACCTATCTCTGCGAAGCAAGGTAAAAACGTTGATATGATCAGAGAAGAAGTGCACAAGCGTTTACCTGCGTGTGAATTCTATTTCCCTGAAGATTATGTTACCGATCGTTCAATGCGTTTTATGGCGGCTGAGATCGTGCGTGAAAAACTGATGCGTTTTATGGGCGATGAACTACCGTACTCGGTGACGGTTGAGATCGAACAGTTTAAGTGGCAAGACAATGGTGTTTGGCAGATCAACGCGTTGATCCTTGTTGAGCGCGAATCACAAAAACGCATGGTGATCGGCAACAAAGGCGAAAAGCTCAAAGTGATCGGTCGCGAAGCGCGTAAAGATCTTGAAAACATGCTAGACAACAAAGTCTATCTCGAGTGCTGGGTTAAAGTGAAGTCTGGCTGGGCAGACGACGAACGTGCTCTTCGTAGCTTAGGGTACGGAGAAGACTGATTGGATAGCGACTTTCGACAGGCCTATCTGTTACATCGCAGACCTTACAGCGATTCTCAGGTACTGCTTGACGTGCTGGTCGAAGGCGTTGGACAACTCAAAATGCTTGCCCGAGTAAAGGGCAAGCAATCCCTCAAACATAATGCCCAGCTGCGGCCATTTTCATTACTTTTACTGCAATATGCAGGCAGATACGATTTTAAATACCTAAACCGTTTTGAACCCACAGACAATCAAATCCAACTCGTTGGGCGGCAGTTATATTGCGGCTTGTATCTCAATGAGCTAACGCAACGCGTGGTACCAACGAACGAACCGCTAGAGCAGATCTTTGCGCTCTATCAACTACATTTAATGCGTTTGGCCCAAGATGAAGATGTGGAACCTATCTTACGCAGCTTTGAGTTGCAATTGTTGGGTGAGCTGGGTTTCGGGGTGGAACTGGAATTTGACGCTGAAGGTAATCCAGTACGGCCAAAAGCCGCGTATAAGTACGTATCTGAGTACGGTTTTATTGCAGTCGGTCGTGAACCTGATACGATACCGGGCAGTATGTTATTGGCCATTGCCAATCAAGATTTCCAAGACCTTGCCGTGAGAAGGGCGGCTAAGCTATTAACACGCAAGTTAATGGCACCGCTGGTTGGTAAGCAAGGGCTGAAAAGTAGAGAACTATTTATTTCAAAGAAATAATACCAATTTAATCAAAAGTATAAATCGGTAAATTGGTATCGCGGTAATAAGTGGGTGATCCACTTGCTACGTCATATTATCAAGGGATAAACGATGAAAGATATTTTACTCGGCGTCAACGTAGACCATATTGCAACGCTTCGTCAGGCGCGTGGCACTAGCTATCCTGATCCAGCACATGCAGCCGCAGTAGCTGAGCACGCAGGTGCCGACGGCATTACTATTCACTTACGTGAAGACCGTCGCCATATTCAAGATCGCGATGTTTACGTGATGGCAAAAACCCTCCAAACACGTATGAATCTAGAAATCGCAGTAACTGACGAAATGCTCGATATCGCTTGCGAAGTAAAGCCTGAATATGTTTGCCTAGTACCAGAGAAGCGCGAAGAATTAACCACGGAAGGTGGCTTAGACGTTGCGGGTAATCTAGATAAGATCACAGCGGCAACTCAGCGTCTAGCTGATGCAGGTATCAAAGTAAGCTTGTTCATCGACGCGGATAAAAAGCAGCTAGATGCCGCAAAGCAAAGCGGTGCGCCTTACATTGAGATCCACACCGGTGCTTATGCTGATGCTGAGAACGACATCGAAATGAGCGCTGAGCTTGAGCGCATTCGTGAGGGCGTTCAGTATGCTCATGGCCTAGGTCTTATCGTCAACGCTGGCCATGGTTTGCATTACCATAACGTTAAACCGATTGCACAAATGCCAGAAATCTACGAACTTAACATTGGTCATGCCATTATTGCTCGAGCGGCAATTGATGGACTGGAAAAGGCAGTACGAGATATGAAGCGCTTGATGTTAGAGGCGAGACAAGCATAACGCTTAGTGGTAAAGAAAACGAAAGGGCTGTGTAGCCCTTTCTTTTTGCCTTGTAATCGAGTTAGGGCCTGTTTACCTTTCAAGTTTGTTTTTGCAGCAGTTTGATTGGTATTTGTACAAGGCAGAGCCTGCGTAGCATAGTTATTCTATGTGAGTCAGGCGAGAACACAGTAGAAATGCTAATCAAGCGCTGCCCTTTGGGTTCACCTGAGTGGGCTTTGTTCATTGTTGCTCAACTTTTGCCTAGATTACTAGGCGGCAAGTCGAGCGTCGCGACCAAAACACACTCAGGAGAACAAAAATCAAACAGCAAAGATCAACAGGCCCTAATACAATTGGTATCAAAATGAAAAAAATGGTGTTGGTCTTTGCAAGTTGTGCCCTTGCACCACAACTTAGCGAAGCGACAGAGAACAACGAATTTGAAATCATCACTACTACGGCATCCAGATTGGCTGAGACGGCAGGAGAGCGCCCTGTAAGCCTCTCTTTGCTCACGGAAGCTCAATTAGATGACACAGGCGTCACGCATATCGAAAAGGCGTTGAGGCTCGTTGCTGGCGCAAATGTACAACATGGTAATGGTCAAGAGTATCTACCTGCATTGCGCTCACAAGTGCTCTCTGGTGCAGGCGCATGTGGCGGCATTTTAATGGCTGAAGATGGTATTGCACTCAGAGCCGCAGGTTTTTGTAATATTAATGAACTATTTGAATCGCACTTTGAAGCGGCAGAGCGTATTGAAGTGCTAAAAGGGCCAAATAGCGTGTTGTATGGCTCTAATGCGGTGCATGGAGTGGTCAATGTGATTACTTCAAACAGCATTCAAAAAACACCTAGGATCGCACTAGATATCGGCTCCTATGGTTATAGTCGAACTAGGATACAAGCTGGCGACAAAGCCCTTGGCTTGGGCGCAGTGTTAACCCTTACAAAGGATATGGGTTATCGTGACGAGGAAAGCGTTGAGCAACAAAAGTTGAGCGTCAAACACCAATATGAAGGCGAGAAGGTTGGTGTCGTATCTGGAATAACATACACCCACTTAGATCAGCAAACAGCAGGTTATGTAACCGGAGTGGATAGCTATAAAAATAAGCAATTGGCAAAGCAAAACAAAAACCCTGAAGCATTTAGAAAGGCTGAGTCATTTAGAGCTTGGACAGAAATAACCGGGCACGTTGATGATAGCAACACCGTACTGATAAAACCTTATGTACGCTGGCAAGAGATGGAATTTGTTAAGCATTTCTTGCCGGGTAAGCCGTTTGAAGAAAATGGTCAAACTGGTGTGGGGCTGCAAACGCTTATACACACTGAATTAAGTGACTCAATACAACTAGATTGGGGAATGGATGCGGAATATACCCAAGGCGAGATGTTGCAGTATCAGCCTACGCCGACTGAAGGCTCTGCATTTTTGCGCTCAACTATTCCTACAGGAAAGCATTACGACTATGAAGTAGATGCGAGGCAACTCGCGCCTTTTGCAAATCTCAGTTGGCGACAGGGTAACTGGTTAGTTGAACTGGGCGGTCGTTTTGAGTCAATGAAGTACGATTATCGCAACTTTTTGCCTACTGGGCGCACCAAAGAAGATGGCTCGGTGTGTGCAATGGGAGGATGTCGTTATAGTCGCCCAGCCAGTAGCAGAGATAGCTTTGCTTATTTTTCACCAAAATTTGGCCTAAGCTATGCGTTTACTGAGCGGCATATTGCCTATGCTAACGTGTCCAAAGGCTATCGCGCACCACAAACTGCTGAGCTTTACCAATTGCAGCGAGAGCAGGTAAAAACATCGCTAGAGGAAGAAAAGGCGGACAATATCGAGCTTGGCCTAAAAGGGAGTGCAGATAGTCTTGGCTATCAGGTCGCGATTTATGACATGGAAAAAGAAAATTTGATCTTCCGAGATAGCGACTTTTTCTATATTAACGATGGTCGCTCAAGACACCGAGGTGTGGAGTTGGAGCTGAGTTATTCATTCACAGCACATTGGCAACTAGATCTCGCCGCAACGCGTGCTAAGCATACCTATGAACAAGATAATATTCTTGGTGGCATCAATATTAATGGTAACGATCTAGATTCAGCACCAAGGAGCGTCATTAACGCCCAATTACACTGGCAAGTACGGGATAATCTCAGTTGGTCTTTAGCTTGGCACCATGTAGGAGAGTATTTTACTGACCCCGAAAATCTTCATCGTTATTCTGGTCACGATTTACTGAGCTTACGAGGAAAGTGGCAGGTAAATCCGCATTTGGCGTTGACGATGAGAGTGAAAAATCTAACCGACGAACGTTACGCTGAGCGTGCCGATTACACTTCATTTAGTGGTGAAAGGTACTTTCCCGGAAGACCAAGAAACATTCTAGTGTCACTGGACTACCGCTGGTAATACATGAAAAAGGGAGCAGAAAGCTCCCTTGTTTGAAACTATCGTGACAATTAATCGTCTAGTGAGCGAAGTAGTGCATTGATCCCAACTTTTTCGCGGGTTTGCTGATCTACTTTTTTCACAATAATTGCTGCATACAGGCTATGAGAGCCATCTTTACTCGGTAGTGACCCTGGTACTACCACTGCACCGGCTGGTACGCGACCATAATGGGTTTCGCCTGTTTCACGGTCGTAAATACGAGTACTTTGTGAAATATAGACACCCATGGAGATAACTGCACCTTCTTCAACAATCACACCCTCGACAATTTCAGAACGTGCGCCGATAAAACAGTTGTCTTCAATAATCGTTGGATTGGCTTGTAGCGGCTCTAAAACGCCACCAATGCCCACACCACCAGATAGATGTACGTTTTTACCGATCTGTGCACACGAGCCTACGGTCGCCCAAGTGTCTACCATGGTGCCTTCGTCGACGTAAGCACCAATATTAACGTAAGACGGCATAAGTACCACATTCTTACCGACAAAGCTGCCTTGACGCGCTACCGCGTTTGGTACTACGCGCATACCACCTTGTTGGAACTGCTCTGGCGTATAGTCTGAGAATTTTAATGGTACTTTGTCGTAAAACTGGTTAACGCCATCGCTCATTGGTTGGTTGTCACGAATTCTAAAAGACAGGAGTACCGCCTTTTTCAACCATTGGTGTACAACCCACTCACCACTAATTTTTTCAGCAACACGCGCTGCACCTGAATCTAGCATTTCCAATGCGTTGACAATCGCTTGTTTTACTTCGTCTGATACCGTGGTTGGAGTAATGGTATCGCGGTTTTCCCACGCGGTTTCAATAGTCGTTTTTAAATCAGACATAAATTCCTCGTTAATCTGTTTCAGCATTTAATTTTTTGAGTAGGGCGCGATGAAGCTCTGCTTTTTGTACTTCATCTAGTGCCTTGTAATCTTTATTTGAGACGACGAAAAAGTCTTCTGCGCGTTCGCCGACGGTTGTAATGCGCGCGGCATGAATATGTAGTGAATAGGCCTGAAATACCTCAGCAATTTTAGTCAGTAACCCCGGAATATCAATGGCCTGAATTTCAATTAGGCTGCGATCGTCGCGTGCGTGTGGGCGCAATATAATTTTAGGTTTGATATTAAAGTCTTTAAATTTCTGTGAGCGGTTTTTCTTAACGCGGATCTTTCTTTTTGGGTCTTTCAGTAATGTTTCCAAGCCTTTTCTGATCCCCGCTGCACGGCCAGTACTGAGTGGGTCGCCATTCACTTCTAGGATAACAAAACTAAAAACAACATAGCCGTCTTTTGTAGTCATGACCTGAGCATGTTGGATCTGTGCTTTTTTAGAACCTATTACACTGACCAGTTTGGCGAATAACGCAGATTCATAAGGACTGTATACGAATACTTGTGTCCCGCCGTGCATGGGCTTGTCAGAGACGATCACGCTTGGCTGACTTAAGTCATCAGACTGTAATAGGTGCTCAGTATGCCAAGAGATCTGCTGTTCACTAAAGGCAGTAAAATAATTGGCCTTAAAGCGTGACCAAATAAGGTCAATGTATTCTTCGAAGTAGTCCAAATTAATCAGCCGTTGCTTGGCTTGACGTTTCTTATCACGGATCTGATCGCGCATATCCATTGGGTTTTCAAGGCCCAAGCGTAATGCCCGCTGAGTATGCAAATACAGCTCGCGTAAGAGCGTATTTTTCCAGTCGTTCCAGAGATTGTCGTTGGTGGCACGAATATCGGCAACTGTTAAGCAATAGAGATAATCTAGCTGACGTTCGTTTTTCACTTTTTGTGCAAATTCAGCAATAACATCGGGGTCGTTAATATCTTTACGCTGAGCTGTGACAGACATCAGTAGGTGATTTTGCACCAGCCAAGCTACTAATTTAGCGTCGGAAGCGGTAAAACCGTGCATTTTGGTAAATGCCATGGCGTCAACGGCACCAAGTTCGGAATGGTCGCCACCTCGACCTTTGGCAATATCGTGAAAGATCCCAGCTAAGTAGAGTAGCTCGGGCTTGTCCATGCGGGCAACAATTTCAGAACAAATCGGGAACTCGCTAATATGCTCTTTATCGAAATAGCGGTAGATGTTATTGATAAGCTTATGGGTATGCTCATCCACTGTGTAGGCGTGAAATAGATCGAACTGCATTTGACCAAAAATATTTCGCCACTGCGGTAAATAGGCGGCGATGATCCCGTGTTTGTGCATCAGAGTAAACGCTCGGCCCATGCCATTAGGGTGTTTCAATAACCTTAAAAAAGCGTCACGACAGCCTGCGTAATCTTGCAAATCGCCTAATAAACGGCGTCTGACTTGGCGCATAGTACGTATGGTACTTGGGTCAATTTGATTAATTTTAGGATTGTCTGCAATATGTTCAAAGAGGACAAACAAATTCTCTCGACGGAAAAAGACCGAGGGGTTCTTAACGCGAATTTTATTGCCAATACGCTCAAAGTTTCTGTCGAGAGGGACTGCTTCTTGTTCCAACTGCTCAGGAAGAATACTTTGTTCGAAATAGGAGAGCAGCATCTGGTTCATTTCACGCACTCGGCTCATGATCCTAAATAAGCGTTTCATCATACGCTCGACTGAGGCTTTACCTTCAGAGCCAAAACCGAGGAGTTCTGCGGCATGTGGTTGATGGTCAAACAGTAAGCGGTTCTCACTGCGACCAGCGGCCAGATGCAGCGCAAAGCGAATGTTCCACAGGTTCTCGATGCACTCTAACAGCTCTTGATATTCTTCATGGGTCAAATATCCGTGATTGATCAACTCTTCCAACGTTTCTGCGCGAAAGTGCTTTTTAGCGACCCAAAAAATGGTTTGCAGGTCGCGAAGGCCACCGGGGTTTTCTTTAATATTAGGCTCAAGGTTATAGGCGGTACCGTGGCATTTTTTATGGCGAATATTCTGCTCGTTGACCTTGGCGATAAAAAAGTCACTAGATTGCCAAATTGGGGTTTCAACGATATGTCGTTTGAGGTGTTCATACTCAATGTGGTTACCACAAATTAGGCGGCTTTCCAGCAGACTTGTGGCAAAGTGAACGTCATTTTGTTTTTGTTCTAGGACTTGTTCATGGGTTCTTACGCTATGACCAATATCTAGACCTAAATCCCATAGATAAGTGACAAAACGCTCCAAACAGCTGGTCACTTCTTCACAGGGGATTGATTTGGTCAGCACCAAAAAATCGATATCAGAGAACGGGTGTAATTCACCACGACCGTAACCGCCAATGGCGACTAGAGACAAGTCTGGTTGGTGCGACAGTCCGGTTTCATTAAACAGTTTAATTAATAATCGGTCGATAAATTCGGCTCGAGAGTTAATTAGGTTTCTAACGGGTTGCTTGGCAAATTGATTGCTCAACCATTTGTAGAAAAAAGCAAGACAATCACGGTAATCGGTAAGTTCTTGTGCTTCGTCGAGAAGCGTCTTCACTTTGTTCGGTAATGCCACTTAGGATCCTGTGTCATGCGCGCAAAAACAGTAGAGTCCTGTTTTACACTAAATAAATAAGAATTGCGAGTGACGAGAAGGTGAAGGGTCAAGGATTGGGCAACTAGTATCGCGCGTAACTGATATCTAAACACAGAAGATGCGTAACAGTTGTAGCGTGAGTTTCGCAATAAAAAGCCAGCAATGTGGCTGGCTTTGACAAATGCTTTTGTAATTAAGCTGAATGTGTAATGACCCGCTCAATCGTCTCATCATTGCGCAGCGTTAAGATCTCAACGCCATTATCTGTGACAAGCAGCGTGTGTTCCCACTGCGCCGAAAGACTACGGTCTTTGGTAACAACAGTCCAATCGTCTTTTAGTAGCTTACATTGGCGCTTACCGGCGTTAACCATAGGCTCGATAGTCAAACACATGCCAGCTTTGAGCACTTCGCCAGTACCTGGTTTGCCGTAGTGCATTACTTGTGGCTCTTCATGGAATTCTTTACCAATGCCGTGACCACAATATTCACGCACGATAGAGTAGTTAAAGCCTTCCGCATACTTTTGGATTGCAGCGCCAATATCACCCAAACGTACGCCCGGTTTTACCATTTTTATCGCAAGATATAGACTCTCTTGCGTAATTTCGCTTAAGCGCTTACCTTGGATAGTTGGTGTACCGACGTAAAACATTTTTGACGTATCACCATGATAACCATCTTTTATCACAGTGATGTCGATATTGATAATATCGCCTTCTTTTAGCGGTTTATCGTTTGGAATACCGTGACAGATAACGTGGTTAACTGAGGTACAAATAGACTTCGGAAAGCCGTGATAATTTAGCGGTGCAGGAACAGCGCCTTGCTCATCAACAATGTAGTTGTGACAAATGGTGTTTAATTCGTCGGTGGTCACCCCTGGCTTAACGTACGGCTCGATCATTTCCAGTACTTCCGCGGCTAAACGCCCGGCAACACGCATTTTTTCGATTTCTTCAGGGGTTTTGATCACTGCACTCATTTAGACTCCAAGTCAATTTAGATGAACATTTATTATGCACAAATTTTACGCATAAGATTGAGTTAATTCTTTATATATGGTATAAAGCGCGCCGTCTTTTTACAAATAATTCTTCCTCACACGATGAGAATGAATGTTTGTAGTTAAGACAACACACTTATTAATATTAACACACACACATATCGACACATACACTTGGGTGCATGCAGTTATAAAAACTTCGTGTTGGTGCTATGGGATATGTGGAGGCCTAACCCTAACTTTTAGAGGAAATATACAATGGCAAACGTTTCAATGCGCGATATGCTTCAAGCTGGTGTTCACTTCGGTCACCAAGCACGTTACTGGAACCCTAAGATGAAGCCGTTCATCTTCGGTGCACGTAACCGCGTTCATATCATCAACCTAGAAAAAACTGTTCCTATGTTCAACGATGCACTTAAGTTCTTACAGAACGTAGCATCTAACAAAGGCAAAATCCTTTTCGTAGGTACTAAGCGCGCTGCAAGCGAAGCAGTTAAAGAGGCGGCTATCCAAAGTGAGCAGTTCTACGTAAATCACCGTTGGTTAGGTGGTATGTTGACTAACTGGAAAACAGTTCGTCAATCAATCAAGCGTCTTAAAGAGCTTGAGACTCAAAGCCAAGACGGTACTTTCGAGAAGCTTACTAAGAAAGAAGCGCTAATGCTTACTCGTGAAATGCAAAAGCTTGAAAAAGGCCTTGGCGGTATCAAAGATATGGGCGGTCTTCCAGACGCTATCTTCGTTATCGACGCTGACCACGAGCACATCGCTATCCGTGAAGCTAACAACCTAGGTATCCCAGTAGTATCTGTTGTTGATACTAACTCTAACCCAGATGGTGTTGATTTCATCATCCCTGGTAACGACGACGCTATCCGTGCAATCCAGCTATACACTGGTGCAGTAGCGACTGCTATCACTGAAGGTCGTGAAAGCAACATCGTTGCTCAAGCAGAAAACGACGACTTCGTTGAAGCTGAGTAATTACCTGATTAGGTATTAGCTGTCATCAAGTCTTCATCAAATTATTGGTGAAGACTTGATATTCTTTATAAGCGATTAACTGCTTATCCCGTTGTTTGCCAAGCAGACCTTGAAAGATAACGGATTTTTATCAAATTGAGGCGAGCTGTACTTGATTTGATATTCAGCCAACCTAAGGTTGGTTTTATCAAGAACTGAATTCAGATTTGAGGATATTCTAATGGCTGTAACTGCTGCCCTAGTAAAAGAACTTCGTGAGCGCACAGGCGCTGGCATGATGGATTGTAAAAAAGCACTGACAGAAACTGGCGGTGATATCGATCAAGCAATCGAAAACATGCGTAAAAGTGGTGCTGCTAAAGCTGCTAAAAAAGCAGGCAACATCGCTGCTGAAGGTACAATCATCATCAAGCAAGGCGAAGGTTTTGCTGCACTAGTAGAAGTTAACTGTCAAACTGACTTCGTAGCAAAAGATGCAAGCTTCCTTGCATTTGCTAACGAAATTGCTGACGCAGCTGTAGCTGAGCAACTAACTATTGAAGACTTACAAGCTAAGTTTGAAGAGACTCGTGTTGCACTAGTAGCTAAAATCGGTGAGAACATGAACATCCGTCGTGTTTCTTACATCCAAGGTGACAAGCTAGTTGCTTACCGTCACGGCGAGCGTATCGGTGTTGTTGTAGCTGGTGATGCTGACGAAGAAACACTTAAGCACGTTGCAATGCACGTTGCTGCTTCTAAGCCAGACTACCTAAACCCAGAAGACGTACCTGCTGAAGTAGTTGAAAAAGAAAAAGCGGTTCAAGTTGAAATCGCAATGAACGAAGGTAAGCCAGCTGAAATCGCTGAGAAGATGGTTGTTGGTCGTATGAAGAAGTTCACTGGTGAGATCTCTCTTACTGGTCAAGCTTTCATCATGGAACCTAAGAAATCAGTGGGTGACTACCTTAAAGAGAAGAATGCATCTGTTTCTTCATTCGTTCGCCTAGAAGTAGGTGAAGGTATCGAGAAGAAAGAAGAAGACTTCGCAGCAGAAGTTGCAGCACAAATCGCTGCGGCAAAAGGCCAGTAATCACTTATTGTGATGCCTAATGACGTAAAAGCTGACATTAGCTTTGCGTCATTGCTGAAAATTCTCTAAAATAACCGCGCATTTATGTCTAGCATAAGCGCGGTTATTTTTTACCTCACTTTTAATTGGCCCGGATATTATGACTATCAATAAAAAACCTGTTTTTAGACGCGTTCTTTTAAAGCTTAGTGGTGAAGCTTTAATGGGAGATGAAGGCTTTGGTATCGATCCAAAAGTATTGGATCGTATGGCACAAGAAATCAAAGAGTTAGTAGAGCTCGACGTAGAAGTGGGTTTGGTTATCGGTGGCGGTAACTTCTTACGTGGTGGTTCACTTGCAGAAGCGGGCATGAACCGAGTTGTGGGCGACCACATGGGCATGCTGGCGACCGTCATGAACGGCCTTGCGATGCGTGATGCGCTGCACCGTGCTTTTGTAAACGCACGTTTGATGTCTGCTATCCCGCTAAATGGTGTGTGTGATGCGTACAATTGGGCAGAAGCAATTAGCCTATTAAAATCTGGCCGTGTTGTTATTTTCTCTGCAGGTACGGGCAACCCATTCTTTACTACGGATTCAGCAGCGTGTTTGCGCGGTATCGAGATTGAAGCGGATACCGTGATTAAAGCTACTAAGGTTGAAGGGGTATTTAGTGACGATCCGGTGAAAAACCCAGATGCTACGCTATACCGTACGTTGACTTACAACGAAGTGATTGACAAAGAATTGAAAGTGATGGATTTAGCTGCATTTACATTGGCACGTGACCACAATATGCCAATCAGCGTATTCAACATGAATAAACCGGGTGCATTGAAAAATGTCATCATGGGTGAAGAGGAAGGTACCCTTATCTCTTCTCAAGCAGCAGAATAATCTGACGACTATTTCAGCAACTCGCAGTTAAGTAGCGAATCTCTAAATTGCGAGTATAATCTGGCATAACAAGAACAGACTAGGAAAGTATTGTGATCGAAGATATTAAAAAAGACGCTCAAGAGCGCATGAAAAAAAGTGTGGCTGCACTTGGAAGCCAGCTTTCTAAAATCCGCACAGGTCGTGCACACCCTGCGTTACTAGATGGTATTTCTGTTTCTTACTACGGTGCAGATACACCGCTAAACCAAGTAGCAAACGTAACGACGGAAGACTCTCGTACACTGGCTATCAGTGTATTTGACAAATCGCTTGCACAAGCGGTAGAAAAAGCAATCATGTCTTCTGACTTAGGTTTAAACCCAATGTCTGCAGGTACCGTGATCCGTGTTCCACTTCCTCCGCTAACAGAAGAGCGTCGTAAAGATCTAATCAAGATCGTACGTGGTGAAGTTGAAGGTGGTCGTGTTGCAGTACGTAACATTCGCCGTGATGCAAATGGTGATATTAAATCATTGCTAAAAGACAAAGAAATTTCTGAAGACGAAGCGCGTCAAGCTGAAGATGATATCCAAAAATTGACTGACAAGTTCATCAAAGAAATGGATACACAACTAAGTGCGAAAGAAGCAGAGTTGATGGAAATCTAAATGTCTATGTCCTAGCGTTTATGTTTACGCACTGTTTACGTATTGCAGAAAATTTTGCTTTGTTTCTGAGCAGTTAGCGTTTTTTTGGCTAGGTACACTGACAAATTTATTAGGCTTGAAGCGCCGCCTAGGGTATACTAGGCGGCGTTTTTTTTCACTTAAATTGGAATTATGGTTTTAAAAGCAGAGGTTATTTCGCAGCAATCATTGCCAAATCATGTTGCGATAATAATGGATGGCAACGGTCGTTGGGCTCAAGCTCGCAGGCGTCCTCGCGCCTTCGGACACAAGAAGGGCGTAGATTCGGTTCGCAGTGCTGTACAATTCTGTTCCAAGTTAGGCATAGAGTCTTTGACGCTATTTGCCTTTAGTAGTGAAAACTGGCGTAGACCAGAAGATGAAGTCAGCACGTTAATGGAGTTATTTATTTATGTGCTGTCTAAAGAAGTTAAAAAATTACATAAGAACAACGTAAAGCTAACCATTATTGGCGATCTTTCTCGTTTTCCTGACAGCCTCCAAAAGCGTGTTCATGAAGCTCAAACATTGACCCAGGACAATACAGGGCTTAACTTAAACATTGCAGCAAATTACGGTGGACGTTGGGATATCACACAGGCAGCACAATACCTTGCAAAACAAGTTGCAACGGGTGAGTTGCAACCGAGTGATATAACCGAAGATGCCTTGACAGAGCAGATGACGATGGCCGATCAAGCGAATCTCGACTTGCTGATCAGAACGGGGGGCGACTTCCGCATCAGTAACTTCTTGCTATGGCAAGCTGCGTATGCCGAACTCTATTTTACCGACACGCTTTGGCCTGATTTTGACGAGCAAGCATTCTCTGAAGCCATTGCTTGTTACGTGTCTAGAGAGCGACGCTTCGGATGCACAGGAGAGCAAATAAAGCAGCTCCTCGCAGAGAAAGACGCAACAAGTTAAGGGTTCAAATTTGTTAAAACAACGTATTCTAACGTCAGCGGTGCTTGCACCTTTGGCTCTACTTTTGGTGTTTTATACACCGTTGGCAATGTTTAGTACGATTGCCGCACTAATCGTTTTGCTTGGTGCATGGGAGTGGTCGGCACTTGCGGGCCTATGTCAAAAGCGTCAGCGTTTTACTTTCGTTGGCGTCATGGCGGTGTTAATTCTATTGCTTAACACTCATTGGCCAATACAGGACTTATGGCAGCAAGGGCGCTTAGTTGCTGATGCTAATTATGTATTTACGCTCGCTTTTGCGTGGTGGTTGGTTGCGACTTTCTTGGTGGTGAAATACCCACGAGCAGCTCGAGCTTGGAATGAAGGGATCATGATGCGCTCTATCGCCGGTGTACTGACGCTAGTACCGCTGTGGCTTGCGTTAAACGTGATGCGTAGTGCCGGATACGAAGATGGCGAACACATAGGTTCAGTCCTTATCATGGTGGTATTGGGCATAGTGTGGAGCGCGGACATTGGCGCCTACTTCGCTGGAAAGAATTTAGGTAAGCATAAGCTCATGCCTAAAGTGAGCCCTAATAAAACAATTGAAGGTCTAGTAGGTGGTGTGATCACCGCGGTTGTTTTTGTGTTGGTGTTTTGTCACTTCGCCGCGATTGATATCAACATGTGGCCAATTTACGCTGCAATGACCATTATTATCGCGCTATTTTCTGCCGTTGGTGATTTGCTTGAAAGTATGTTTAAGCGCGAAGTAGGTCTTAAAGATTCAGGCCGTTGTTTGCCAGGTCACGGCGGTATTCTAGATCGCATTGATAGCTTAACGGCTGCAGCTCCCATTTTTGCTTTTTGCTACGCTTGGACGGTTGTGCTATGAGCCAACAAAACTTGATAGTACTAGGAGCGACAGGCTCAATTGGACTATCAACCTTAGACGTCGTTAGCCGCAATAAAGACCAATATCGTGTATTTGCCTTAGTTGCAGGGCAAAATGCGGAAAAGATGGCTGAGCTTTGTTTATGTCATCAACCCAAGTACGCGGTTATGCGCTCTGAGCACGCAGCTCAGCAACTTTCTCAACGTTTGACGAGCACTACCACCGAAGTACTCCATGGCGTTGAAGCAATGGCTGAGATGGCTCGCCACGTAGATGTGGATATTGTGATGTCCGCAATCGTTGGTGCAGCCGGGTTGTTACCGACTTTAGCGGCAGTCGAAGCGGGTAAAAAAGTGTTGCTGGCGAACAAAGAGTCGTTAGTAATGAGTGGCCAGCTGTTTATGGATAAAGTAAAGACGCATGGTGCGACTTTACTCCCTATCGACAGTGAACATAATGCTATTTATCAGTGCCTACCAACGACTATTCAAACGGGACAATCTTCAAACCTAAATCACAGCGGTGTTAGTAAGATTTTATTAACCGGTTCTGGTGGACCTTTCTTGCAGCGTTCATTGGCTACCTTAGCTTCAGTAACTGTGGAAGAGGCGGTTGCGCATCCTAATTGGTCTATGGGCAGAAAAATCTCAGTCGACTCTGCGACCATGATGAATAAAGGGCTAGAGTTTATTGAAGCTAAGTGGTTATTTAACTGCTCGGCTGACGATATTGAAGTGGTGATCCACCCACAAAGTATGATCCACTCTATGGTGCAGTATCGCGACGGCTCGGTGCTGGCACAAATGGGACAGCCAGACATGCGAACGCCGATTGCATATGGGCTTGCCTATCCTGAAAGAATTGACGCCGGTGTAGAGCCATTAGATTTTTCTCAGATTGTCGATTTCACTTTTACCAAACCAGATTTTAACCGTTATCCCAACCTCAAGTTAGCGATTGACGCATGTCGTAGTGGTCAGGCTGCAACAACAACAGTGAATGCTGCAAATGAAATCGCCGTTGCGGCATTTTTAGAGGGTAAGATAGGGTTTTGCGATATCTACCGAGTCAATGCCTTAACGCTTGAGCAAAGTGAGCTAAGCGTATTAGAATCCGTTGAGTCTATTATGGAAACAGACCGAACGGCACGCCACCGAGCGCAGCAAATTATCGCCACATTGAGGTAACCATGTTTGAATTTTTCTGGCACTTAGGCTCATTTATTCTTGCTTTAGGGATTTTAGTTACCGTTCATGAATATGGCCATTTTTGGGTTGCCAGAAAAGCCGGCGTTAAGGTCTTACGTTTTTCTATCGGTTTTGGTAAGCCTTTAGTTAAGTGGTATGACAAACACCAAACCGAATATGTTATCGCCGCAATTCCACTTGGCGGCTATGTCAAAATGCTTGATGAACGTGTCGACGATGTGCCAGAGCAAGAGCGCCACCTTGCCTTCAATAACAAGCCTATTCTTTCTCGTATCGCTGTGGTAGCTGCAGGCCCCGTTGCGAACTTTTTGTTTGCTATTGTCGCGTTAGCTGCGATGTATATGGTAGGAGTCCAATCAGTAAAACCTGTCGTTGGTGAAGTTGTTTCAACGAGTATTGCGGCGGATGCTGGGTTTCAATCAGGCGACCACATCATTGCACTGAATGATGAGTTAGTGCACTCATGGCAAGACGTCACATTCGAATTGATGGCGCATTTGGGTGAACCATTGTTGGTTGCCAAAGTACAAGATGAAAAGGGTAGCTTAGCGATTCGAACGCTACGTTTGAGTGATTGGAAACTGGAAAAGCAAGATGAAGCGCCGCTGACCTCAGTCGGTATTACGCCATATAGGCCCCCACTGACACTGCAGCTCGGTTATATCGAAGAAGGTGCGGCTGCCGACAAAGCAGGCTTGCAAGTAGAAGATACGCTAGTTGCGATAAATGGTGACAAATTGGCGTCGTGGCAACAGTTGGTGAGCCGAGTTCAAAAATCTGCAAATCAAGCCATAAATATTGATGTTTTACGCGATGGCCAGCTACAAACCCTAACGGTAACACCTCAGGCAAAAACGTCACCAGAAGGTATCGTACAAGGCTACTTGGGCGTTGTGCCTGTGATGGAAAAATGGCCAAATGGTTATATTGAAACTAGACAATACGGCATCCTAGATAGTATGGTGCTTGGCATTCGTAAAACTTACGACTTGATTGCCTTAAGTTTCGACATGATCGGCAACTTAATCACGGGCCAAGTCTCGGTAAAAAACTTAAGCGGGCCTGTCGGGATCGCGGTGAGTGCCGGAAACAGTGTTAGTTATGGGTTAGTTGCATTTTTAGGCTTCTTAGCACTTATCAGCGTGAATTTAGGAGTTTTTAACTTATTACCGCTCCCTGTCTTAGATGGTGGGCATTTAATGTATTACTTGATTGAACTAATTCGCAGAAAACCAGTCTCTGAAAAGACACAAGAGTTTGGGTTTAAGATTGGAGCAGCGCTTCTTCTTGCCTTAACATTTTTTGCACTATTTAATGATGTTTCTCGGCTTTAAGCCGTGCGGTGCTAAAAAGTGCACATTATATGCAGTTTAGATGTTTGCATTTTTGTTCAAGCATACAACAGATAACATAATACAAAACCTGTAACGTTTGAATGTTGTGATGTAGTGGGCCTTAGCGTATCGCGCCAAAATTGTTGTAAAGGATAAAGATAATAAAATGCCTATAAAAAAACACATTGCAGTAACCAGTTTACTGGGCGCTAGTTTTGCTGCCTTAGGGCAAAACTCCTTTATCGTAGAAGATTTAAAAGTAGAAGGGCTGCAGCGCGTTGCACTAGGTGCTGCATTGACACATATTCCGATCAACGTTGGTGACAATGTCGATCAGTTTACCATTTCACGCACAATCAAGGCGTTGTATAAGTCTGGTCACTTTGACAACATTGCGGTATTCCGTGATGGTAATCAGGTTATTTTTAAGGTTAAAGAACGCCCAACTATCAGCTCGATCGAATTTGATGGCAACAAAGACATCAAAGACGAGCAGCTAAACGAAAGTTTAGAACAGCAAAATATTCGCCAAGGTGAGCCGTTAGACAGAACGGTACTCGATAGTGTCGAAAAAGGCTTAACAGAATTCTTCCACAGTATTGGTAAATACAACGCTAAGGTTGAGGTGAGCATTGTCGAATTGCCACGTAACCGTGTGAAGCTGATGCTGAAGTTTGAAGAAGGTGATGCCGCTTCTGTACGCCAAATTAACCTTGTTGGTAATGAGCTGTTCTCGGATGAAGAACTACTTAACCTAATTGAATCTCAGCAGGACTTGCCTTGGTGGCGTTTCTTATCTAATGACCGCTATCAAAAACAAACCATTGAAGGCGATATAGAAAAGATCCGCAGTTTTTACCTAGACCGTGGTTATTTACGTTTTAATATCGATTCAACGCAGGTTTCCGTAAGCCCAGAACGTGAATCAGTTTATGTTACGGCAAACATCACCGAAGGTGAGAAATATACCGTTAAAGGGTTTGATTTCATAGGTGACTTATTAGGTCGTGAAGATTTAATTAAGGGCATAGTGCCACTTCGCGCTGGTGAGCTTTATAACGGCTCAGTTGTAACGGCAACGGAAGACTTCATTAAGAGCTATTTGGCACGTTTTGGATATGCCAATGCTGAAGTACGAACCGTTCCAGAAATCGATGATGAAAATAAAGAAGTACAATTAACACTATCGGTAAACCCTGGTAAGCGTGTGTATGTGCGTCGAATCGTAGTGAATGGTAACCAAAATACAGCGGACGAGGTATTGCGTCGTGAAATGACGCAGCTTGAAGGTGCGTGGTTGTCTAACCAAAACCTAGAGCGTTCAAAGCTTCAAATTCAACGTTTACCATATATGGAATCAGTAGAGTTTGAAGTCAAGCCAATTCCAGGTGTTGAAGATCAGGTTGATGTTGACTTTAAAGTAAAAGAACAACCAGCAGGTAGTTTCCAAGCTGGCGTTGCTTATGGTTCTTATGCTGGCCTTCAGTTTAACATTGGTGTCAGTGAGTCTAACTTCCTAGGCTCAGGTAACCAAGTTGCCTTCAATATTAACACTTCACGTGGTTCAGAGCGTTATAGTGTGTCTTACACTGACCCTTATTTTACGCCTGACGGAGTATCGCAAGGAAGCAGTATTTTCTACACCAAGATTGACGCGAGTAAGTTTGGCATCGTAGATTATAAATCGACGAGCTATGGCCTAGGTACTAACTTTGGTTTTCCAATCAATGCGATTAACCGAGTTAACTTTGGTATTCGCTGGATAGAAGAAAGCCTTTCACAAATTTCAGACTTCGAGCAAACACGCGTGCTTCGTGAAAGCTTCTTAAACGAAAGCGATCCAAATGCAGACTACGACTTCACTAAGTACGAGTTAAGCGCAGGTTGGTCACGTGTAACAATTAACCGTGGTATGTTCCCAACCGCAGGTTCTCGTCAAAGTTTAAACTTGAGTGTTACCACGCCAAACTCAGATCTTAATTTCTTCAAGATTAATTATGATTCCCGTTTTTACTGGCCAATCAGTAACGACCATCGTTGGGTATTCTCAGCGAGAGCGGGTTTAGGCTATGGTAACGGTTACGGCGAGACCAATGGGTTTGAGCAAGTATTACCATTCCAAGAGTTCTTCCATATTTCAGAGCAGGAACTTCGTGGTTTCGAACGCAATACGATATTACCGCGTGCTGTACAACGTGCGCCTAGATGTATTCCAGGTACACCTAAACCAGACGGTACGACAGGTAGCTGTATTGGCGGTGAGCAGCAGTTTGACACATTAAGTCTTGGTGGTCGTATTGGTGGTAACGCGAAAGCACTAGCGGGCTTTGAGCTTATCGTACCAACACCGTTTCTAGACGAAGACAATACCAGCTCTGTAAGAACCAGTTTCTTTGTCGATGCGGCAAACATTTGGGACACAGAGTTTGACGTTGATCGCTACAGCAACTTGACGGAAGATCAATATAATCAACTTTCTGATTTCTCTGATCCTACTAGATTCAGAGTATCAACGGGTTTATCGATTCAGTGGATCTCGCCTATGGGACCTATGCTGATCAGTTTCGCTTACCCACTCAAAAAAGAAGAAGAAGACGATACGAAGACGATCAGCTTCAATATCAGTAATACATTCTAAGGAGTTTTATTGTGAAAAAATTTATTAAATCATCAACACTAGCCATGACAGCTGCACTAATGATGGGTGCTTCAGGTAGCGCATTTGCACACAAAGTCGGCATCGTCGACATGCAGGAAGTGTACAAGCAAATTCCACAAATGGCGAAAATTGAACAGACACTACAAGCGGAGTTTGCAGAGCGTCGTCAAGAGCTTGAAAAAATTCAAGGTGACATTCGTTTCGAAGCTGAAAAATTTAAGCGCGAAGCGACGACAATGAGTGAAGAGCAAAAAGAAGCGCTTCGTGAAAAGATCCAAAGTATGCAAAAGACACTTGCTGAAAAAGGTCGTCCACTAGAGCAAGAAATTAAAGTTCGTCAAAACCAAGAGCTTGCTAAAGTACAAAAGCTAATCGTAGATGCGATTGAGTCTGTAGCTAAAAAAGGTAAGTTTGACGAAGTTAAAGTAAAAGATACGACAATTTACTTCAATCCTGATAAAGTAGCCGACCTTTCTGAAGATGTGGTAAAAGCGGTTAGCAATAAGTAATGACAAAACTTCACACCTTATCTCAACTTGCTGAGTATCTAGGTGCTCAGCTGCAAGGTGATGGCGATAAATTAATTCGAAATATCGCCACTCTCGCACAGGCAAAAGACGACCAAATCGCGTTTTTAGCCAACAGCAAATACCGTGGTCAGCTTGAAAGCACGACTGCGGGGGCCGTGATCTTGAGTGAAAAAGACGCGGATTATTTTGCGGGTAATAAACTCATTATCGCAGATCCTTATGTAGCCTATGCAAAACTTGCACAGAAGCTAGACTCAACACCTAGCGCAGCATCAGGAGTTCATCGTACAGCAGTTATCTCTGATACCGCAACACTTGGTGCAAACGTCAGTGTGGGTGCGAATGCTGTAATTGAAGATGGCGCTGTGATTGGTGATGATGTTGAGATAGGGCCAGGCTGTTTTATTGGAAAACATGCCAAAATAGGCGCAAAGACTAAACTCTGGGCAAACGTAACCGTCTATCATGAAGTACAGATAGGCGAACAATGTCTATTCCAGTCTGGTGCCGTAATAGGAAGTGATGGTTTTGGCTACGCCAACGAGAAAGGCGAGTGGGTTAAAATCCCCCAAGTTGGCACTGTAATTATTGGCGACCGCGTTGAAGTTGGCGCGAGTACCTCTATTGATAGAGGTGCGCTAGAAGACACCATTATTCATAGCAACGTCATTTTAGATAACCAGATCCAAATTGCCCATAACGTCGAAGTTGGTTACGGTACAGCCATCGCAGGCTGCACGGTATTAGCGGGCAGTGTTAAGATCGGCAAGTACTGCCAAATCGGTGGCATGACAGCAATCAATGGTCACAACGAAATTTGTGATGGGGTTGTCATTACTGGCATGAGCATGGTTACTAAAGGAATTACTGAGCCAGGGATCTATTCTTCTGGTTTACCTCACCAAACGAATAAAGAGTGGCGTAAGTCTATTGCACACTTACGCAATTTATCTGACTTTAAGTCGCGCCTGAAGGCACTTGAGCTGCTGACAGCACAGCTTAAAGATACTGATGTAGAATAAGGAAGCTATTTTGGCTAACGAATTAAACAGCTTTGATATCCAAGAGATTTTAAAACTTCTTCCGCACCGCTACCCAATGTTGCTTGTTGACAAAGTGGTAGACTTTAAGCCTGGCGAATATCTTCACGCGATTAAAAACGTGACGATTAATGAGCCTATTTTCACGGGTCACTTCCCAGAGCAACCTATTTTCCCTGGTGTGTTGATCCTAGAAGCGATGGCACAGGCAACTGGTTTACTTGGTTTTAAAACGGTCGAGAATCGCAGCGAGAATGAACTATACTTATTTGCAGCGATTGACAATGCACGTTTCAAACAACCTGTTCTACCGGGTGATACGATGCATTTGCACGTTAAGTTCGAAAAAGAACGCCGTAATATCTGGAAATTCAGTGCTGAAGCTAAAGTAGAAGGTAAAACTGTGTGTTCAGCTGAAATTATGTGTGCTAGAAGAGAGTTTTAATGGTTATTCATCCTACCGCAATTATCGAATCAGGCGCGCGTTTAGGCGAGAATGTTTCTGTAGGCCCTTATAGTTATATTGGTAATGACGTAGTCATTGGTGATAACTGCAAGATTGAATCACATGTTGTGATCAAAGGCCCATCTGAGATTGGTTCAGGCAATCACATTTTCCAATTCGCGTCAGTAGGGGAAGCCTGCCAAGATAAAAAGTACAAGGATGAACCAACTAAGCTAATTATTGGTGATAACAACGTTATTCGTGAGTGTGCCACTATCCATCGTGGCACAATTCAAGACGAAGGGATCACTCGAATTGGTAGCAACAACCTATTTATGGCTTACACCCATGTGGCACACGACGCGGTCATTGGCAGCAATGTGATTTTCGCTAACAATGCAAGTGTAGCCGGACATGTACATATTGGTGACTGGGTTATCCTTGCAGGTAATTCTGGTGTACACCAATTTTGTAAAGTGGGTTCACATGCCTTTATTGGTATGTACTCGGGTGTGAACCAAGACGTGCCACCTTTTGTGACAACAACCGGCACGCCAGCGAGACCCGTTGCAATTAATACTGAAGGCTTAAAGCGTCGCGGCTTTGAGTCTGATGAAATCATGGCAACAAGACGCGCATACAAAACGTTGTTCCGTAAGGGGCTGCGTTTAGAAGATGCGTTAGAAGCGCTAAAAGAAGATGCTTCTGAGTTCGCAGCAGTTCAACAAATGATTGATTTTATTGCGACTTCTAATCGTGGTTTGATACGCTAAACTTGAACCGCAATACAGGTTATACTTACGCCATACATTTTGTATGGCGTTTTTTTTATACTGAAAAATAACAATGGCTAACGAAAAAAATATCACCATTGGCGTGGTCGCAGGAGAGTTATCGGGCGATATACTCGGAGCAGGCCTGATAAATGCGCTAAAACTTCATTACCCCAATGCTAACTTTGTCGGGATCGGTGGTCCTAAAATGCAACAAGCGGGTTGTAAAAGCCTGTTTGACATGGATGAACTGGCTGTTATGGGACTAGTCGAAGTGCTGGGTCGCTTACCTCGCTTGCTAAAAATTAAAAAGCAGTTGGTAAGCTACTTTATTGATAATCCACCAGATGTATTTATCGGCATTGATGCGCCAGATTTTAACCTACGGGTTGAAAAGCCATTGAAAGCAGCTGGAATCAAAACTATACAATATGTAAGCCCGAGTGTGTGGGCATGGCGTCAAAAACGTATCCATAAGATTGCCGAAGCGACTAACCTCGTGCTGTCTTTGCTGCCATTCGAAAAAGCCTTTTATGATAAACATGAAGTGCCTTGTACATTTGTGGGTCATACGCTGGCGGATGAAATTCCACTTGAACCGGATACCGCAGGTGCGCGTGCACAGCTGAACTTAAGCCAAGATGATACCGTGCTAGCACTGCTTCCAGGTAGCCGGGGCTCTGAAGTTGGTTTATTGAGTCGCACTTACCTTGCCACTGCAAAAAAACTAGCCGATAAAATTCCCGACTTAAAAATCGTCGTGCCTTTGGTAAACGAAAAGCGCAGAGCGCAGTTTTTGGAAGCCTTGAAGGAAGTTGCGCCGGAATTGAACCCGATTATGCTTGACGGCCAGTCAGCACTGGCGATGCAAGCGGCGGATACCGTTTTACTGGCCTCGGGTACCGCTACACTTGAGGCGATGCTATATAAAAAGCCAATGGTAGTAGGGTATAAGCTGAATCCTAAGAGTTATTGGATTTTTAATACCTTTTTTACCTTTAACATCAAATACTTTGCCTTGCCGAATTTATTGGCTGACGCACCACTTGTGCCTGAGTTTTTACAGGCAGAGTGTAATCCTGATGCACTTGCTGATGCGCTTTTCCCGATGCTAAAAGGCAATAATGGTAAGCTTATTAGAAAGTTTTACGAGATACATGAGAACATTCGCCTAAATGCCAGCAAACAAGCGGCTCAGGCTGTAATGGAGTTAATAGATGCAAATTGAACGTCCTGATGTGCAATATATTGCAGGCGTTGACGAGGTAGGACGTGGCCCGTTGGTGGGTGACGTTGTGACCGCAGCCGTCATTTTAGATCCAAGCAAACCGATTATTGGTTTAACCGACTCAAAAAAGCTGTCAGAGAAAAAACGCCTTGCGTTGGCAGAAGAAATAAAAGAAAAAGCATTGTGTTACTGTATTGCAAGAGCGTCAGTTGCAGAAATTGACGATCTGAATATTCTTCACGCAACGATGTTGGCGATGACACGCGCAGTTGAAGGATTGGAAATTCAACCTAATCATGTATTTGTTGATGGAAATCGTTTACCTAAGCTGAGTGTTGCCGCAACCGCAGTTGTAAAAGGGGATAGCCTAGTTGCCGAGATAAGTGCAGCATCCATATTGGCGAAAGTCACCCGAGACAATGAGATGTTAGCACTCGATGCGGAATATCCAGAGTTTGGTTTTGCAGGCCACAAAGGTTATCCAACCAAAGCCCATTTTGCCGCACTCGAAGCTCATGGTGTTACTCCGCATCACCGTACAAGCTTTAAGCCTGTGCAACGAATTTTGGCCGAGAAGGAGTAAACATGCCAGCCCCGCAGTTTGTCCATTTGCGTGTACACAGTGACTTCTCAATGGTGGATGGTCTAGCAAAGACCAAACCAATTGTGGCTAGGGCCGAAGAGCTTGCAATGCCTGCGCTTGCCATCACCGATCAAATGAACTTATGTGGTTTGGTGCGTTTTTATGGTGGCGCACACGGGGCAGGGATTAAGCCAATAATTGGTGCGGATTTTTGGCTAAAGTCAGATCAGTTTCCTGATGAACCAAGCCGAATTCTCGTTCTCGCCAAGAACAATCAAGGGTATAAAAACCTCACCTTGTTGATCTCCGATGCCTATCTTCGCGGCCATGTATTCCATCGTCCTGTTATTGATAAAGAGTGGCTCGCAAAATACAAAGAAGGGCTGATCCTTATCTCTGGCGCGAAAGATGGCGATTTAGGTAAAGCTATCTTAAAAGGCAATCTTAAGCTAATTGAAGAAACGCTAGCGTTTTACGAGCAACATTTTAGCGACCATTTTTATATTGAGCTGCAACGCACTGCACGTGCACAAGAAGAAGAATATCTCCACGGTGCAGTGGAGGTCGCGGCTGCGCGTAATATACCGGTTGTGGCGACGAATGAAGTGGTGTTTTTACATGAAAAAGACTTTGATGCCCACGAAATTCGTGTTGCTATTCACGACGGTTACACATTAGAAGACAAAAATCGACCAAAGCGCTTTTCTAAAGAGCAGTATTTAAAGACTTCCGAGCAAATGCAAGCACTCTTTAGTGACATTCCAGAAGCTTTAGAAAACACAGTAGAAATTGCCAAACGCTGTAACGTGACGGTACAGCTTGGCACCTATTTCCTACCAGATTATCCAACGGGCGATCTGGCGATTGAAGATTTCTTGGTAAAAGTATCGCGAGATGGTCTAGAAGAACGCTTGCAGTTCTTATTTCCCGACGAAAATGACCGCAAAGAAAAGCGTGGTGAGTATGACGACCGTCTGCAGGTTGAACTCGACGTTATCAACCAAATGGGATTCCCAGGTTACTTCTTAATCGTAATGGAGTTCATTCAGTGGAGTAAGGATAACGGCATCCCTGTAGGTCCTGGTCGTGGTTCCGGTGCCGGCTCTTTGGTGGCATATGCGCTTAAGATCACAGATCTTGACCCACTTGAATTCGATCTTCTATTCGAACGATTCCTTAACCCCGAGCGGGTTTCGATGCCAGACTTTGACGTCGACTTCTGTATGGATAGACGAGACGAGGTAATTGATCACGTTGCTAAACTGTACGGTCGAGACGCCGTATCTCAGATCATCACCTTTGGTACGATGGCGGCAAAAGCGGTAATTCGAGACGTTGGTCGTGTGCTTGGTCACCCTTATGGCTTTGTAGATAGGATCTCTAAGCTTGTACCTGGCGACCCTGGGATGACACTTGCCAAAGCGTTTGATGTTGAACCTCGCCTGCCTGAAGCTTACGATAGCGATGAAGAAGTTCGTGAACTGATTGATAAATGTCGTATTCTTGAAGGTTGTACGCGTAACGCAGGTAAACACGCCGGTGGTGTTGTTATCTCGCCTACCACTATTACCGACTTTGCAGCACTGTATTGCGACGAAGAAGGTAAGTTCCCAGTTACCCAGTTTGATAAGAACGACGTAGAAACCGCAGGTCTGGTTAAGTTTGACTTCCTCGGTCTAAGAACGCTAACCATTTTGCAATGGGCACTCGACATGGCGAACGAACGCCTTGGCAGAGAAAGTCGCGAGCCGATTGATATCGCTGCGATCCCATTGGATGACCCTGCAAGTTTTAAAGTGTTATTAGACGCACAAACAACTGCGGTATTCCAGCTGGAATCTCGTGGTATGAAAGACTTGATCCGTCGCTTGAAGCCAGACTGTTTCGAAGACATGATCGCACTGGTTGCGCTATTCCGTCCGGGTCCTTTGCAATCAGGCATGGTAGATAACTTTATCGACCGTAAGCATGGTCGTGAAGAAGTATCGTATCCAGACGCACAATACCAGCATGAAAGTCTACAGCCCATACTGGAGCCGACCTACGGGATCATCCTTTACCAAGAACAGGTAATGCAGATAGCGCAGGTGCTTGCAGGTTATAGCCTAGGCGGCGCAGACTTGCTTCGTCGTGCGATGGGTAAGAAAAAGCCAGAAGAAATGGCAAAGCAACGTGCAACGTTCGAAGATGGTGCCAAAAACAATGGCGTCGAAGGCGAACTTGCCATGAAAATCTTCGACTTGGTAGAGAAATTCGCGGGTTACGGCTTTAACAAATCACACTCTGCTGCTTACGCGTTGGTGTCGTACCAAACGCTATGGATGAAGACCCATTTCCCTGCCGAGTTTATGGCGGCGGTAATGTCAGCGGATATGGATAACACCGACAAAATCGTAACCTTGGTAGATGAATGCGAAAACATGAAGTTGACGCTGCTACCACCAGACGTGAATGCTGGTGTCTACAAATTTGCTGTAAATCGTCAAGGTGAGATCGTCTATGGTTTAGGTGCGATAAAAGGCGTGGGTGAAGGCCCCGTTGAAGCGATCCTTGAAGCCCGAGCCCAAGGGGGAGAATTTAAAGATTTATTCGACTTCTGTGCGCGAGTTGATTTAAAGCGTCTAAATAAACGCGTGATTGAAAAGCTCATTTACGCAGGAGCGCTTGATAAGCTTGGTCCTGACAGAGATCAGCCTGGGCGCGCGACTTTACTGGCAAGCTTAAAAGATGCCATGAAGTCGGCAGAGCAACATCACAAAGCCGAATCACTTGGACAGAGCGACTTATTTGGTTTACTTGCGGTTGAGCCCGAGGAGGTGGAACAAGCCTTTATCAAAGCCACGCCGCTCAGCGACAAAGAATGGTTAAACGGGGAAAAAGAAACCTTAGGTCTTTATCTAACAGGCCACCCAATTAATCAATATCGCAAAGAATTAAAATATTATACCTCTGGTAAGTTAGTTGACTTACAACCCGGTAATCGTGATACGGTAGCAACCGCGGCGGGATTGGTTATCAATACTCGTACCTTGATTAACAAAAAGGGAGCGCGTTGGGGGCTTATCACTTTAGATGACAAAAGTGCCCGAATTGATGTACGCTTATTTCCTGAACAGTTTGAAATGTACCAAGAAATGCTGCAAATTAACCAAATCTTGGTAATATCTGGACAGGTCAGCTTTGATAACTTCTCTGGTGGCATTACAATGACCGCAAGAGAAATCTCTACCATTGCTCAGGCGCGAGAAAAGCGTATTAGTGCAATAAAAATGACGCTAAATATGGCTCAAATTGACGCGAACTTCTTTGATAATTTCAAAAAAGTGCTAGAACCATACAAATTTGGAACGTGTCCGGTAAAAATTAAATATCAGCGTCCTGATGCATTAGCAGAGTTAACATTAGGAACACAATGGTGTGTGACGCCAAGTGATGAGCTTTTAACTCGTTTATCACTGTTGGCGGCGCAGGAATTAGAATTAGAATTTAACTAAACAGGTAGTTTAGAGCATGAGCCTCAATTATCTTGAATTTGAACTTCCAATCGCTGAATTGGAAGCAAAAATCAAAGAATTACAAAACGTAAGCCGCTCTGGCGATTTAGATCTTAGCCTTGAAGAAGAGATCAGCCGCTTAAAAGACAAAAATGTTGAGCTAACCAAGAAAATTTTCGATGGTTTAGGTACTTGGCAAGTGTCTCAATTAGCGCGTCATCCGCTTCGTCCATATACTCGCGATTATATTGAACGCATTTTTACCGAGTTTGACGAGTTCGCAGGCGACCGTACTTTTGCTAACGATCCGGCTATTCTTGGTGGTGTTGCACGTCTTGACGACAAGCCAGTAATGATTATCGGTCAGCAAAAAGGTCGTGATACGGCTGAAAAAATCAAACGTAATTTTGGTATGCCAAAGCCAGAAGGTTACCGTAAAGCATTACGCTTAATGGAAATGGCTGAACGCTTTAAGATGCCAATCATTACCTTTATCGACACTCCGGGAGCTTACCCGGGTGTAGGTGCTGAAGAGCGCGGTCAAAGTGAAGCGATTGCACGTAACCTTAAGGTGATGGCAGCGCTCAAAGTGCCAACCATTTGTACTGTGATCGGTGAAGGCGGCTCTGGTGGCGCATTGGCTATTGGGGTAGGTGACAGAGTAAACATGCTGCAATACAGCACGTATTCGGTAATTTCACCTGAAGGGTGTGCTTCTATTCTTTGGAAAAGTGCAGACAAAGCTTCACTTGCAGCAGAAGCAATGGGTGTATCGGCCTCTCGCGTAAAAGAGCTAGACCTTATCAATAACATCATCGAAGAGCCGCTAGGTGGCGCGCACCGCAACTACGATGCGATGGCGAAAAACCTGAAAGTGCAGCTTAAACGTGACTTGGCTGATCTTGAAGCGCTAAGCACCGAAGAGATGTTAGATCAGCGTTATAAGCGCCTGATGTCATTTGGTTATTGTTAATACGGGTTTCTGCTCGTATTGATATCAATGCTAATTTAAGTTAAAAAGCCGCTATTGAGCGGCTTTTTTTATTGATTGTAAGAAAACATGATTAATAGTCGGGTTTACCAACAAGTAGAGTCAAGTTTAAAGGTATTGAGTTCCAGCCTTGACGCCAAAGGGTTATGTATTGCTTTATCTGGTGGTGTGGATTCGGTTGTGTTGCTCCATCTTTGTCGAGAATATGCAAATAAGCATAACGTTACACTCCAAGCGGTTTATGTTAATCATGGCTTGTCACAGCACGCTACGCAGTGGCAGCAATTTTGCCAATCACTTTGTGAAACACTCAATGTTCCCTTTGTTGCAAAACAGGTTTCGATTACTCGGAAAGCCCGCACTAGCCTTGAAGCGCAAGCACGCGAAGCTCGCTATCAAGCGTTAGATGACGCGGCCAAAGCAGGTTTTGCAATCGTGCTTGGACAACATGCCGATGACCAAGTAGAAACTTTCTTACTGAGATTAAAGCGCGGCTCAGGGTTACTCGGGCTTGGAGCGATGAGAGCGACAACTCAGCTGGCATCTGGGCGCTATTGTATTCGTCCGTTACTTGCCGTTAGTCGCAGTGACATTGAAGCATTTGCACAGCAGTTTGGCCTTAAACATATTACTGATGAGTCCAATACAGATGATGCGTTTGACCGTAACTTTTTACGCAATCAGGTGATCCCGTTACTTACCTCTCGATTCAATGGTTTTGTAGGTAACACACTGCGCAGTATTGATATTTTACAGCGCCAACAAACCATAATTGATGAGGTGAGTGAAGAAGACTTACAAAAGTGTCGTTGTCGGATGGCGCTAAATATCACGGCTTTACAACAGCTCTCTTGTGCAAGAAGAGATAATGTCATCAGACTGTGGTTATCAAAGCAGGGCATTGAGATGCCGAGTCATAAACAGCTAGATGAAATCGTACAACAGGCGTTTTTATCACGCCAAGATAGCCAACTTGAAATACGTTTTAAGCAAGGCACGGTGAGGCGATATCGTGATGCACTTTATTGGGTAACGGAAACTAGCCAAAAGCATGACATTGAGACCGTTAACCTCGACAAACTCAGTGGGCAAAGTACACCTGTTGCTATACAAACGGGCAAGGGGATCCGCAAACCTTTCACGGACGAAATCGTTAGCATTCGCTACGGCAGACTTAAAGATAAAATCAAACCACAGAGCAAACCTGGCTCTAATACCTTGAAACATTGGCTAAAAGATTTACACATTCCAAGCTGGGAGCGTGATTCTATTGCGGTTGTTTATTACAATGATACACCGGTTGTGGTGAACGGATTGTTTGTGAGTGCCGATCACGCAGAAGACAATGGCATTATTTGGGTAGTAAAAGATGACTGAAAGTAAAAAGATTGGCCAACAGTTAGCGCAAAAGGCACCTTATGCGGTGGTGTTCACTGCGGTGGTGTTTATTGTACTTTTTATGTCGAGTGAAGTGGTATGGCTAAATCAAGTATTTGCTTCCGCGTCAGGCATTATCAGTATCGTGTTTTTACTTCTGTATTGGCATGGTAAGGGTGGAATGTATTTTATTCTTGGCTTACTTGCGCCAATGCTTGCGGTGATGTTTTCAGTGTTACCCGATTTCCTTGCGCTTGCATGGGTAATAAATGGATTTTTTAACGGCGCGGCACTTGCCCTGATGGCATACCTATATTTAGGAAAAGGTGCTCAGCGTTAACGCATAATACTGAGCAAAAGGGGAAGTGGCTTTTTTATACTGCGCGAGCGCAGTTTCGTCCGGCTGCTTTTGCGCGGTATAAGCCGCTATCCGAACGAGAAAATATATTGTCGGCAGTATCATGGCTCGATGCCAGTGTAAAGCCAATGCTTGTAGTCACCGTATATTTAGCTAGCATGCTCGACTTTCTTACGGCTTCCATAATTCTTTCTGCAATTACCTTGTTGGTTGTAAACGCAGGATCGTCAATTAAAATGGCGAACTCATCGCCACCGAACCGAAATACCGAGTCTGTCGCACGCGTTGAGGTTTGCAAAATACGCGCAAATTCAACCAACACTTCATCACCGGCTTTATGCCCATGAACATCATTCACCTGCTTAAAGTTGTCTAAATCTAAAAGCATTAAGCTGAAATTACGATGTTGACGACGGCATCGTTCAAGCTTTTCTTCTAAGTTGTCTGCAAACTGGCTACGATTGTAAAGTCCTGTCAGTGAGTCCTTAGTTGCTAATTGCAATACACGGTTGTACATCAAGGCATTACGCATTGGGTAAATTAAACAGGCGTGTAATTTTGACAATTTTGCCTTGATCGCTTCACTAAATGGAAACTCACTGAAATACACCAGCTGGCCTAAGTGCTCTTTTTCTAGCTCAAGATCAAACGTACTCGCTGGGAATTGGCTATCGCTGTCCTTCATCTGAAAGACGCCAAGGCTACAATGGAACTGGAGTCCCGAAATTTTTGAAATTCTTGCCACATGCTCCGCGTAAATAGTCAACAGCTCATCAATGTTGAGCGTTGTCTGAAGTTTGTCGACTAATCGCGCGTAGTGTTCACCGCCTTGCGTACTATACTGTTCAGAATTGAACGGCAAGTAATCGCCTCTGGTCGGCAATCTCTGTGTCAAAATATGGACATTTTCCATATTTCTTCCCCTTAAATACAACAATACATGATTAATATGCGAACTTTGTGCCAAAAATTTAAACTGGCTTAAAAACAAACGCTTGCTATATTTAAGAGAAAGAAAAAGAAATCCACCTTTATTCCCCGTCAATTTTTTCGCTCAGGAGGCAGATTGCAAAGTATCTTCGCGCAGGTTTTTGCCTTGCTGTTATGTGCTGTGATTTTAGTCTGGTCCTTTAAGCGGATTGGCTTGCCACCTATTCTGGCTTATTTGCTCACTGGAGTAATTGCGGGCAGTCACGGCATTGGGTGGATGAGTGACAGCCAAGAAATTCACTTTATGGCCGAGCTTGGGATCGTGTTCTTACTGTTCAGTTTAGGGCTTGAATTTTCCGTGCCAAAATTAATGGCAATGCGAAACGTAGTGTTCGGTTTAGGGAGTTTGCAGGTCATAGTGACCACAATCATTGGTATGTTAGTGTTGCGTTTTATGCAATGTGAGTGGTTGGGGGCATTTGTGATTGCGAGCCTCATTGCACTTTCTTCGACGGCGGTTGTGGTTAAGCTGTTAAAAGAGCTGGGGATGCTCAACACACGTCATGGTCAGCTCGGTATTGGTATGTTGTTATTCCAAGATATTGCCGTTGTGCCACTGCTCATCGCGTTTCCGCTTATTTCCTCTGCGAGTAATTCAGAGCTGGCGTCAGCGCTACTTTTTGCGTTTGCCAAGGGGGCGGTTGTGTGTCTGGTTTTATGGGCTGTAGGTAAGTGGTTACTACCTAGAATATTTAACGAAATCGCATTAGTAAGAACAGATGAGCTCTTTGTTTTATCTACTTTAGTTGTTGCCCTGTGCGCAGGTTCGCTCACTTATGCATTCGGACTTTCAATGGCGCTCGGCGCATTTTTAGCGGGCATGATGTTAGGGGAAAGCCAATATCGGCATCAGCTTGAGGCAGAAATTAGACCATTTCGAGATATTTTAATGGGGCTCTTTTTTGTCACAGTGGGTATGCAGCTAAATATTCCTTATGTGCTTGACCAGTTTATTTATATTGTTGCAGCACTTGCTGCTGTGCTTGTGATCAAAGTGTTGATCATAGTTGGCGTTGCGCAGTTAATGGGTGAGCGTAAAAAAGATGCATGGGGTGCTGGGATCTTAATCTGGCAGATGGGGGAATTTGGCTTTGTGTTACTCGCGCTTGCCAGTAAACATCAGTTATTGGATCAAAATGCGGTGTCCTTCTTGATCACGCTTGGCGTGTTGTCTATGGCGTTAACGCCTTATCTTATTAGTAAAACTGCGCATATTCTCAATATCTTGGGAATAGAAAAAGATTGGCAACCCGAAGCACCAAGTGGTTATAACGCGGCTGATTTAAGAAATCATGTTGTGATTTTTGGTTACGCGCGTGTTGGTCAAACTATCGCACGATTTTTACGTCCAGAGGCTATTCCTTATATTGCGGTAGAGCGTAATCCGCAAATTGTACAAGACGCACAAATTGCGGGTGAGCCCGTGTTATTTGGTCATGCGGCACAAAAAACGCTGTTAAAGTCAGCAAATATTGATAAAGCGCGCTTGGTTATTATTACTTTTGATGATTTTGAACAGACACAAGTGGTTGTTGATGCCATTCGTCGGCGTACCCACGAAGTGAAGATCTTGGTACGCATGAAAGATGACAGTTACATGGAGCAATTAAAAGCCATGGGGGTTGCGGAAGTTGTGCCAGAAACTTTAGAGGCAAGTTTGATGCTGGTTTCTCACGTGCTGTACATGTCTGGCGTACCAATGCGCAGGATTTTTCGTCGTGTCAGTAAAGAGCGAGAAAATCGTTATCCGTATTTACATGGTTTTTTTGCTGGAGACAGCAGTGATCTGCATGAAGTCACAGGCGAGCGGTTAGAATATCTGCATGCCATCGCTTTGCCTGACCATGCATTTGCTGTTAATAAGTCAATTGCTGAGCTTGAGCTCAAGGTTAAGCGCGTTGATATTACTGCGTTAAGACGTGACGGCGAAGAAATTGCTCAACCAGATGAGCAAACCATTTTACGCGTTAATGATGTTTTGCTGTTAAAGGGGAAGCCCCGCCGCGTTGAACGTGCGGAGCAGTTTTTACTCGATGGCCTACCGTAATAACGTTTCTTAAATTTATGCTTTTTTAACAGAACGCCGCGTAAAGCGTCTCCTACGACATGGAGTAGGAGCCGGTTCATTCTGCGATTTTGAGTGTTGTTATGTAGCTACTGCTCGCCGCGTAAAGCGTCTCCTACAACTCGGAGTAGGAGCAGGTTTATCCTGCGATTTTGAGTGTTGTTATGTGGCTACAGCTCGCCGCGTAAAGCGTCTCCTACAATACGGAGTAGGAGNTCCTGCGATTTTGAGTGTTGTTATGTGGCTACTGCTCGCCGCGTGAAGCGCCTCCTACAACACGGAGTAGGAGCAGGTTCATTCTGCGATTTTGAGTGTTGTTATGTGGCTACAGCTCGCCGCGTAAAGCGTCTCCTACAATACGGAGTAGGAGCAGGTTTACCCTGCGATCTTGAGTGTTGTTATGTGGCTACTGCTCGCCGCGTAAAGCGTCTCCTACAATACGGAGTAGGAGCAGGTTTACCCTGCGATCTTGAGTGTTGTTATGTGGCTACTGCTCGCCGCGTAAAGCGTCTCCTACAATACGGAGTAGGAGCAGGTTTACCCTGCGATCTTGAGTGTTGTTATGTGGCTACTGCTCGCCGCGTAAAGCGCCTCTACAACACGGAGTAGGAGCAGGTTTATCCTCCGATCCTGAGTGTTGTGTTTGCTGTTACGGCTTGCTACGTAAAGCGTTTCCGGCTACTCGGAGTAGGAGCAGGTTTACCCTGCGATCTTGAGTGTTGTTTTTGTTGTTACGGCTCGCTACGTAAAGCGTTGCGTTCTTGCTCTATCTATGTGCCTTGATCATCAGGTGTATTAAATGACACGATATGCTTTTGCATCAAATGCATTTGAGTAAACAAAAAGGTTTCACCGTTAAAATCTGCTAAGTAACGACTTTTACTGGGTACATCCGCAAGGCGTTGATATATCCCTGTACTGAGATGATAAGACCATAGCTGGTTGTCGTTGTTTACGCCGTACAATATACCATCTTTATAAACGGCAAATGGCTGCGCTAACTGAGCGCGTAACGCGTGGATCTCAGTCGGTACGGGAGCTGTGTTTGTGTTAACAAGCCAAAAACGCTGACTCATATCTTGATAAAGAAAATGCTCACTATCTACTTGCGCGGCCCAAACTACATTTTCAGAAACAATGAGTGAGGCTTCTTTGGTATCTTTATCTATAATGTAAAGCCCCGCGTTTCCATTCTCCCTTGCAGTGACCAACAACGTTTTCGGCGTTAGCCACTGCAGGACAGAATCAATGGCAAGCGAATTAGCAATGAGGGTTTTCTCACCATTTAAAGACCAAATAGTGAGTCCTTGTTGTGTTGTGCCCGCTATCTTTTTACCCGCAGGAGACCACACAATTCGTTTGCTGATATGGTCGTGCTGTGAATCGGTAAGCTGTGCAACTCCTTGGTCATTGTAAAGCCATAATTGCCTTGAACCAGTACGTGTAGACGTAAAAGCAATATGATCACCATAAGGTTGAAACTGAGGGTTGTCTTCCTTCATTGTTGTTCTGGCAATCTTTGCTGTCGCAGCGGTTTGGTGATTTCGTATTTGAGCAAGACTTAAGGTAAAAATATCGGTATCGGCATTTATCTGTGTCGCTAAAATCTGTTTTCCATCAGCTGAAAAAGAAGCCTCTCTTAGATTCTTTCTGCCCCCAGTATCAAGTGCAACCATGCTCCCGTTGGTTTGCAGTTTATAAAGTCCATTAGTCGTTGATGCGAGCAAATACTCACCGCTTGGATGATAACTGACTTCAATTGGCTGTAATGGTGACAATTCGTGCGGTAGTACTATCTTTGCCGTGCTCGTTGATGTCTTATCAGGATTGTAAATATTCAGATGATGAGAGTTGTGCTCATCAATGCTTACCATTGCGAAAACATTTTGATCTGCAAGATAGTCAAGAGTGTAGTTTTCAAAGTTTGACAAGTACTCGGTAGTGCGGCTTTTTTTTGTCTTTAAATCAAAAAGGTAGGGTACTGCTTGTTTGGGACGTAAATGAGATAAGTAACTGATCTCGCCGTTTTTCATCCAATTTGCACGCCATATGGGCTTTTCTTGGCAAGCAATAACGGCATGTGGATTTTGTGGTGAGTTGATTGCAGTATCGACATTTAGTGTGTTTAAAGACCAGCAAAAAGGAGACGTCTCTTGAGCCTTGCAATGACTCCGCTCGGTAAAAGTTAGTTGCTTTGCGTCGTGTGACCAACTTGGCTTACCGTACACGCCTTGGCGAGCGGTTAAACGAGATGTTTTGTGCGAGACTAGATTTTTTACCCAAAGCTGACTATGGCAATTATCGCTAAAGCGCTGAAAAACAATCCATTGGCCATCAGGTGAGTAGCTGGCATTTGCATCCCATGCGTCACTTGTGGTCATTGGAGTAAAAGTAGGTTGAATAGGTACTCTGGGGTTGGTTTTTGGTTGAATTATAACCGTAAAGAGATAAGCCGTGATAACTATCGCTAGTGCCGCTACCCCAAATTTTGCAGCACGTGGGCGAGATTTTTGAGTCGCTTTATGCGCGCTCGGCTTATCGCTTGTCGACGTAACGGATGCCTCTAAACTATAGCCTTTTTTACTGTGCGTTTTTATTAACTCTAACTCACTATCTGCATTTTTGAATACTTGGCGAATTTGGAAAATGCAGCGCTGCAATGTATTGGGAGAAACAACTCTATCGTGCCAAACGGTGTTTAGTAGTTGCTCAAAACTCACCACTTCTCTTGGTTGTTTTGCCAATTCACAAAGCACCGCTATTGCTTTAGGGGGGAGCGCATAAGTTTGTTGGTCGATAACAATATGATTGCGGTTTACATCTACAAGGTGCTCTGCAATCAAAAACTGCTTTAATTCCATTTTAAAATTCTTTTTTCAGCGAATTATCAGCGAAAAATCAGCAAACTTTGCTGTTTTATCGCCCTGTTTTTTTCTAATGTAACACACTGATAAAAATAAACTAAAAAAGGAAAGTCATGCGTTTTATTATTTTGCTAGTGTTAATGCTACTTGCAGTATTGGGCAAGGTGTATGGGCAAACATTAGAACAACAAGCCATCACGATTGGGTCTAAAATAACTTTTGCATCTAAAATATTAAGTGAGAATAGGGAGGTCATGGTTTATACGCCAAATGATTATGACCCTAAGAAACAATATCAAGTGTTGTACTTACTCGATGCAGAATTCTTTTTTACCCAAACCGTGGGCATTGTGGAGTCTTTGGTTAGCACTGGAAAAATACCAGCTACCATCGTTGTTGGGTTGAAAACCACGGTGAGAACAAGAGACTACTTACCGCCAATTAACGGCGAGGCTCAAAGTGATAGACAGCGCTGGATTAAAGAGAAGTTTCCTCAATTTGGCAAGACAACCGAGTTTACAGCCTTCTTAACTCAAGAGTTATTTCCTTTCATTGAGTCACAATATTCACTCAAACCTAATCGTACATTAGTAGGGTATTCCAATGGTGGGATCTACGGACTACACACCTTTTTAAATAAGCCAGAGATATTTACTAATTATCTGCTTATTAGCCCGCCAGGTTGGTGGGGTGAGGAAGAGCTCGATCAGCAGTTTAAAGCACTCAGCAACTCAGCTCATGATTTACGTCGCAATCTGTATATTAGTATCGCTGGGGAAGGTGGCGACTTTTACACCAACGGTATGCGAGTTGCGTCAAACCTGAAAGCACTCCGATCAAAAGAAGTAAATTGGCAATTTAGCCTCAAAGAATTGGAAACGCATCAAACTACGTTTTATCCAAGTCTCTATGAAGGATTAACGAAACTTTTTGATGATTTTTACTTTGAGCTTAATGAAGAAGCAGGAAAATATGCGCATATCTCTGATATTGAAGATTATTATCTAAAGCTCTCTAAGCGCTATGAGTTTGATGTGTTAGTGCCAGAGTCTATATACAGAGCACTTGCTGACGCGCAAACCAGCCATAAACGTCTAGACGCTGCACTTGCGACTTTAAATGCATTTGTCACACGTTATCCCGACTCGTCTTATGCGCATGCAAGCCTAGGCCATGGATATATAGAGAACAAAGCGTATAACAAGGCGCTGAAAAGCTTTAATCACGCCTTGCAACTTGCGAAAGCACAGCAAGTCGACGATCCGTCAGTATATGATTATTTTGAAAGCATGATAGCTCAAGCAAAAAGTAAAATCGTGCAGTAAGCTATACAGCTCGCCGCGTAAAGCGTTTCCTACAATACGGAGTAGGAGCAGATTTACCCTGCGATCTTGCGTGATGTATTTGCTGTTACGGCTCGCTACGTAAAGCGTTTCCTACAACACGGAGTTGGAGCAGGTTTACCCTGCAATCTTGAATGTTGTTTTTGCTGTTACGGCTCGCTACGTAAAGCGTCTCCTACCACATGGAGTAGGAGCATGTTCACCCTGCGATCTTGAATGTTGTTTTTGCTGTTACGGCTCGCTACGTAAAGCGTCTCCTACAACACGGAGTTGGAGCATGTTCACCCTGCGATCTTGAATGTTGTTTTTGCGGTTACGGCTCGCTACGTAAAGCGTCTCCTACCACATGGAGTAGGAGCATGTTCACCCTGCGATCTTGAATG
>NZ_NSDG01000029.1:126615-136239 GCF_002289345.1 Pseudoalteromonas sp. HM-SA03
TGAGTAGGAGCAGGTTTATCCTGCGATCTCGTGCGCTGTTTTTGTTGTTACAGATCGCCGCGTAAAACGTCTCCTACAACACAAAGTAGGAGCATGTTCACCCTGCGATCTTGAATGTTGTTTTTGCTGTTACGGCTCGCTACGTAAAGCGTCTCCTACAACACAAAGTAGGAGCAGGTTTACCCTGCGATCTTGTGCGCTGTTTTTGTTGTTACAGATCGCCGCGTAAAACGTCTCCTACAACACAAAGTAGGAGCATGTTCACCCTGCGATCTTGAATGTTGTTTTTGCTGTTACGGCTCGCTACGTAAAACGTCTCCTACAACACAAAGTAGGAGCAGGTTTATCCTGCGATCTTTTATGCTTTTACTACTTATCGAGCTTGCTCAATAAATGCTGCTTAACGGTGGGCCATTCTGAGGCGATAATCGAATACACCACGGTGTCTCTTAGCTCGCCGTTTCTACCGATCTGGTGGCTGCGCAAGATACCATCGAGTTTGGCGCCAAGCCGCTCTATGGCACTTCGAGAAGCATGATTAAAAAAGTGGGTTCTAAATTCAACGGCAATGGCGTCAAAATCTTCAAAAAGTTGCTGTAACAGCAAAAGCTTACACTCCGTGTTAACCGCTGTTCGACGCACTTTATCGCTGTACCAAGTATAGCCTAGCATGGCATGGCGATTGGCTATATCTGTATTGTAATAGCGGGTGGTTCCCACAATTTCGTTGCTGCTATTTAGCTTTACCGCATAGGCAAGATTGCCTTCAGATGCTTGACTTATCGCAGTGTTAACATAGCGCTCCATATCGTCTGGGGTGGGGACATTGGCATACCAAAGCTTCCAAGCTTCACCATCTTTTACTGCCTGTTGCAGCGCATTAATATGTGTTGTTGATAATGGTTCAAGGGTGACATGCTGTCCTATCAGTGGTTTATCAGTTGGCCACATGCGTTACTACTTCCTTATTTTGAATATGGTTTAAATCTTATTTAAGTTCCAAAAACTCTCTCATTTCGTCCAAGCGGCTCATGCCGTCTTCAAATCCAAGCTCAATGAGTTTTTGTGTATAAGTACGCTCAAACAGCAGGTAACTCGTTAAACTCGACGGAGAATGCTTTTTAACCCCCATGGTTCTGAGCAACAGCTTGATTGCCAATGGTATATCTTCGTAATAATTATCTGCGACTTCATTAAAATTAACCGTTGGCTTGATGAGCATATGATCTACTCGCCTAAGCTCTTTGTGCTTTTCTCTGGCCGGTAGCAAACTTACCGTACGGTTGACGCGGTCGAGCCGTTCGATGTCTGAATTTAAGGTATCGCTAAACACACTGTCTAGCAGGTGACCCGCGACCACAGACATTCCCGGAAAATGCGGCTCATAACCGAGCGGTTGTGGTAGTTTAGGCTGCTCAACACCAATCACAAAGATTTTATCCGCACCTAAATGAATGGCAGGGCTAAGCGGGGAGAGCTGGTGGATAGAGCCATCACCATAGTAATGATGCTTAACGCGCACGCTTGGAAACACCATAGGTATAGCTGAACTTGCCATGAGTAAGTCGAGCGAAATTGTGCCCGGAACACCTTCGCGCTTTGAGCGCTGCCAAGGCTCTGCATTGTTCGCCTGATAAAACGCCACAGATTTACCAGTAGAATAGCTCGAAACCGTAATAGCGATAGCATCAAGATAATGGCGGTGTAGATTGTGATCGATACGATTTAAATCAAGCACATTGGCCAGCAGCTTTCGAAGCGGCGAATTATTTAACAAGCTGGCTGGTGGCTGATTAAGGTATTGCGCTTGAAAGCTGCGCATCATATTGGCAAATAAATGGCCGTATGCACCAGTAAACGAGCTTTTGTACACCATGTCGGTGCTAAAGTTCTTCCAAATATATTCCACTTTTTTCACCGCAAGGTGAAAACAAGATGCGTAACAGGCAATTCCCGCCGAGTTAATTGCGCCGGCAGAGGTACCAGTAATGATCTCAAAAGGGAGGGGAGAAGTACGAGGCATACTTTGCGCAAGCGCCTTTAATACCCCAACTTGATAAGCGGCTCTTGCACCACCTCCAGTCAGTAGTAAGGCAATTTTTTTATCACTCGTTCTGTGCTTTCTCAAAAGAGGCCATCCTGCTGTTAAATTTGCTTAATTTAAATTTGGTCTTTTTATGCGCTATTTATCTTTGTTGATGTTGTAATGCTTTAGGTGCAAAGAGTTGATAACTCCAGTAAATGCGTTATTTTTAGTAGTAAAGTGCCACTTTGCCCTCAAGCCGCTTATAGGTTGTTTTATTTATTCTAGTTGAACCTAGCTAAAACCCAAGTTGTCTGAGTGCACATACCCGCGCAACATATCAGGCTATTATTTTGAAATTTAAGCACTAAAGCGCTATGGTGGCACAAACAAATTTTAACAAACTAGCGGTTTAATTTAGTCGCTAATTGGCGCGATTTTGTATTTAATAAAGTGGCAATTTAGCTTAACTTCAATGTACTGAACTTAAGTTCGGTGCTCAAGTATTTTTATTAAGATCAAATGTTTGAACAAGGTGTAGCCAGAGTTTGCACCACAACGCATTTTTTTAGGGTTTCAGCGCGCATTAAGTTATTAGTCAAGTATTTGGTGATAGTTTTACATTAACGCGTATCAACAATGACGAAGAGGGAGTCCCCATGTCAGAGAATCATCAAGAAGGTAATAAAAGACCTTCTAACAGCCAGTTGTTATTTGCCGCGGTAGTTGTACTAGCGTTGATTATTGTGGCTGTGTTTGTGCTAGCACAAAAAGACACTCCATCGACGGAAAACCAAAAGGTAAAACAAGATATTGTTGTGCCTGAACAAACCGAAACGCCACTGGTCAATACCGCAAGAGAAACACCACCAGAGCAAGTGGTTGAGCCTGAAGTAACCTTGCCACCGCAACGAGAGCAAATCGAGCCAGAGCAAGTAGAGCCGGTTGAGCCTGAAGTAACCTTGCCACCGCTTTCACAAAGTGATACAGAAATTAAAGAAGCGATATCAAATTATCTCTCTAATCAAGCGGTAAAATTGCTGGCAGACGATGACGTGATCCGCCGTACGGTAGTTTATGTAGATAACCTAGCAAAGGGTAAAGTGGCAGAAAACCACGCACCAGTGGTGAAGCCGCAAGATGGCTTTAGCGTAATTGATGACGACATTATTATTACCGATCCTAACAGCTACGAGCGTTACACACCTTATGTCGCCATGTTCGACACCATGAGTACCGCGCAAGTGGTTAGACTATACGACCAATACAAACCATTGTTTGAAGAAGCATACGAAGAAATAGGCTACGAAGGAGATGCATTCAACGGCACGTTAACTGACGCAATCGACGAGTTGTTGGCAACACCCATTCCAGATACAGCACTGCCTTTGGTAAAAGACTCAGTTACCTATAAATATGCTTATGCAGAATGGGAGCAACTTTCTCCAGCGCAAAAACAGTTTTTAAGAATGGGCCCTGAAAACATGAAGAAAGTGAAAAAGCGCCTAGAAGAAATTAAAATTGCGTTGAACAAATAAGCACACAGCCTCATAAAATCCACAAAAGCTTGGCAAACTGTTTAAACATCACCCAGTTAGCCAAGCTTTTTGACTTTTCCCTTGCATCCCCCTGCAATCTTCGAGATAATTCTTCCCGCGCCAAACAAGGCCCTCAATGGTAGTCTTATTGGTCCTCTCGCAACAATAGTACGTGAATCTGGTCAGGTCGGGAACGAAGCAGCCACAGCGTATGACTTGTGTGCCGGGATGTGGCTGGTAAGACTGCCACCCAAACTTCCATACTTGTTGTTTGAAGTGTAAGTCTTATTAATAGTATTCAAAACTATACTAAAACATACTAATTCCTATCTTTTTAAAGTTAAAAACTAAATCTCAGTTCATTAGATCAATAGTACTTTCTCTACTAATCTACTAAAACTCTTCAGCACTAATTGGTTTAGTTACCGTGTTAGTCAAAGTTCTTGCGCAAGTTAAAACAGATAATTCAGGCTTATTGATTGAAGTACCTGTGTTGCTTAGCGAATATGGTGTATTCGATCCCTTACTTGATTACGTTATAAGTCAGTCGCACATTAAAAGTTTGCCATGGATGAATCGCATTACGTTTGCTTGCCAGCTTTTGCTCGAATACATGGAAGCCAACACAGGGTTATTTTCAGACGCCAGTAAGTTATTTCAATCATTTGTAATGCGTTTATCGTTGGGTACCATTAGCCCAGAAGGGAATGACCCATCGGGTTTATACTGGCTACCTCGTTCTACAGCAAACGTAAATCAACTTTTATCTGCGCTAAATGGCTTAACGGATTGGCTCGCCAATAACAGAAATACAACTAGCTTAAACCCATTTGAACAAGCCAGCTCTCATCAAGAACGCCTTAACTATGCTGCATGGTACAAACGTAACCAGTACAACTTTTTAGGCCATATCAAAAGTAACCCTTTACCTAGTGTGCTTAAAACCGTGCGCAAAGTACGTGGCAAAAAGGATGTGCTAAAGGTTGACGGTGATGCCATTTCATTTCCAGAAAAGCTCTTTAAACCCTTTTTTATCCAAGGTTTAGGCAAAGCCAGAGATAAGCGCGTGGCACTGCGTGATCAGCTTATTGTGCTGCTGATGCATGGCACCGGTATACGGGAAAGTGATGCTTTGCACCTTTGGGTAGATGATGTGTTTTACGACCCAGAAAACCCAAGCGGTGTAATAGTACGCTTGTATCATCCTGAAGATGGCAGAGCACCAAATAATTGGACTGGCCGCAAACGACAAAAAACACGCGCAGCGTATTTGTCTGAGAACTTCAACCTAATTCCTCGTAACCGCATGACGGGTACCGGCCGAATTGGCTGGAAAACCAAAGTAGTTGATGATGACGAAAACTACATTCAACTGCACTGGTTTCCTGCCTTTTACGGCGAGCTATTTGCCAAGTTGTGGCAGCAATACTTACTTTACCTATTACCGTTGCCAAGAATGCACCCTTACGCATTTGTGTCTTTTTCGCAAGCGCATGAAGGCCAATCACTCACCCTAAACGCGTTTAACCAAAGTTATAAAGCGGCCATGGCTCGCATCAACCTTGTTGTGTCAAAACCCGAAGGACGAACCCCGCATGCTCACCGTCATGCTTATGGCAGACGCATGTCGAGCGCGGGCATTGATCCAAGGCTGATCAAAAAGGCACTCCACCATGCTTCGTTGTTATCACAAGCCGTATATACCCAACCCAGTATTAGAGATGTGACGTTGGCATGTGAAAGAGCGTCAAAAAACCTTGATGGTCAACACTATGCCGAGTTTAAAGAAGACGTCAGCGTGAGCTGGCAAAACGTGATGGAATCGGGCTTTGAAGATATTGATCCAGATGGGCTATTTAGCGGTAAGTACCCTAAATTAAGGAGATATAAACCATGAAAACACAGGATTATGAGTTCAATTGGTTTATCAAGAAAAACGGCTCAGGTTGGGAAACATGGCGGGAGTTGGCCTCTGCTTGGCTTGAACAAAAGCAATACGGCATTGACCACTCACGCGCAGCTATTTCACGCTTTTTAGACGAATACTTGGTACCGCGATTTATTATCGACCCCATTGAGCTTTTTACACTGGCAGATCAAGACTACAACAAATTTCTTATGTCGTTTGAGCTGAACGAAGGCTACCGTGTTAGGCAAAACAACGATGTATGCCGCTTTATTGATTGGATAATTGATACCTACTACTCAGAGCCAGATGATAATGGCGATCCTGTACCGCTATTCCAAAACCCCTTTGATAAAGAGCAAAACCCTGTAAGACGGCAGGAAACGGTCTACAACGCTTTACCCTACGCCTATATTAAGCAACTGCGCAGCATATTATGCCCCGCGCCTCGGGGTCACTTTAAGCAATGGCAGTGGGCCATCGACTACAGTGAGATTTTCTTCACCAATGCTCGTTTTTTAAAAGACTGGATTTTGGTTGATGAGTCGGTGATAGACAAAGCAGACCCCGATTGTGTTTGGCAAAAACACACACTAGATAAACAGCGGCAAATAAGAATCGATGGCGCACTTAGAACCTTAGAAAAGGGTGACAGCATTTACTTAATTTGGTCGCCCGTTCGTGCTATGGCTTTGTATCTTAAATTGCAGCTACCTTTGCGAACCTTTCAAGTGCGAATGCTGGACTCGGGTGAGGCTGATACATGGCGTTACAGTAATGGCGAGTGGCAAATGAATACGCAACACCCTTTTGCTGAAGGCAGCGATAAGCGCCCATGGCAAAAAGGGGTATTCCACCGCATTATTACACCAGATATTGGTGATGTGATGACGGGCATGTACATAAACACCAATAAAACCGCAGATAGAAACAAAGATGAAATAACTCGGGGATACGTGATCCCTTGGCAACACGAAGAGGTGTTGTATTGGCTAGAAAAGCTCAGAAACTGGCAAGAAAAGTACAACCCAATAAGTAAACCTACCTCTATTTACGACTTAGACTACAAGCACTTTGGTAGCACTAAAACCAAAATTCAACGCAGTGAAATTGGTGATATTTGCTTTTTGTTTCGCAATGCTGCTGCGTATCGTAAGCGCGAACGGCGTATGCCAATTACAGATGGTTATGTTAACGCACTTTGGGTGGCTTTGCTTGCCCAACTCGAACACGATGTGGCGAAAAAAGAACATACTTTAAGAGATGGTGCCAAAGTGCATTTTGTTGACCCTAAAAATGCCAGAAGGCCGCTATTCCCTTTACATGCATTACGCGTTTCTTTGATCACTTGCTATGCCATTGAGGGGGAAATACCGACACCGATATTGTCAAAGCTGTTGGTTGGCCACAGTCGTTTGATCATGACTTTGCACTACACCAAACTCACGCCTGTGATGATGGCCAAGAAAATGCGTGAGGCTGAAGGCAAAATAATTGACAAAGCAGACGATAGCTTGCAGTCATTCTTGGCCAATAAATCCATTGAAGAAATCGGCTTGCAAGCCGCATTCAAAGATATTNAATCGCTACAAACTGCATTGAGAGTGCGCAACCCTGCTGGGTGGCAAGAAAAGTCGATAGGCATTTGTTTAGCAGGAGGCAACACCTCGCCTTTGGTTGAACATGCCTCTATTGCTGGGTGCTGGAATGGCGGCGATAAGCTCAAAAAAGCGAATCGAAACCAAGCCGATTTACACGCGCCAGTACCCCATGGCATTGAAAACTGTATTCGCTGCCGCTGGTTTATTACCAGCATCCGCTATATTCAAGCGCTTACGGCTCACTTTAACAACCTAAGCTATCACGCCACAGAAGCGGCCAAAATTGCTGCGGGACTCGAGGGCGAGCAAGCGAGCTTATTGGATGAAGAATACTTTTGTGAAGTAAATGGCACCCCATTTAGCAAGCGCGACCAACTAAACAGCATAGACAGGCGTATTGAGCGACACAAAACCGAAGCCGATGAATACTGCAAAGACTTAGTAGCATGTTTTCAGGTGATCCGTAGGGTACTAAGTATTGAACAAAATCGGGAAGAACACGACTGCAAAGACAAAGTAATTGCGCTTGGCTCGGCACAAGACATATCACCATTCTTTAGCTTTTTAGACACGAAATCTGAGTTTAGGCAGCTGATCCAAATCTGCGATGACGCAGAGGTATTTGCAGACTTAAAAGATGACTTAAAGAAAACCACGGCCATTAATCACAGATCAAACATGCTAAACACCATGCTAATGCGCATGGGCTACCAACCAATCCTGATGCAGCTCGACGACGAAGCGCAGCTTAAGCTTGGCAATGTGATGGTCAATGCCATGCTAAATGCCACTAAAGAACCAGACAAAAGCAAAGCCATGACAATGCTTTCAACTTACCTTGATACTGAAGCTTACTTGAAAGACGCAGGCCTGCTCGAGCAAGGTGTACAAGCGATTGAAAGTAACACAGGCATTAGCATCAGAACATTAGCAAGCATGGCAACAGCCACTTTAGGAGTGAAGAAAAATGGCTAATCCAGTTGACCCAACCCTAGTGCTGCAAGAGCTATGCGCAAGCGCCACCGCAAGAACCGCCAATGCTTTAACGGTATTGAATGCAGTGCTTGAGCAACAAAGTAGAATAACGCCTCTCGACTTTTCTATGGCAACGATCGGACGGTTGTCAAAAGAACAAGGCGGTCCATCAACACAAACCATCCGTAATCGCACAGGCAAGCACTTTCAGCAATTAATTGAGGCTTGGGCAGCCTATGCAGGCACAACGTGGAAAAAGCCACTCTCAGTGCGCCAAAAACAGCTATTGAACAGTAACGACCAACATATTCTGGATGCCATCGACGACCCTGTGATTAGAGCCGTCGTAGGGTCATTGATTGCCGAACGTAACAAATACCGTGACCAGCTCAACACGTTAAAAGCCAACTCAGACTTGTTTATAGACAGAACTAAAGGCGATAAAACCAACACCACACTTGAAAACAAACGACTGGTACCGTTGGAAATTGAAGCCATTAAAGCCGCAATTTCTGATGCGTTTTTCAATAAACAAGACTGGGAAGTTATGCCCACAGGCCAAGTCAAAGATGCTGATGGGAACGAAATTTATAAGCGTGGATATGTGAATGGGTTGAGGAAGGTGGTTTAAATTAAAATAGCGAACAATTTTTCATTCGGATCATTAACGCAGAGTCATAATATGAGGTTTATGCCGGAGAGCATAAACCTCATAGCTTAATGCTACGCTTCGTATCCCCAACTGATAGTTACCGAAGAACTGATAGTTTCAAGTCGGCAAAGTGTGGAGGAAAGTCCAAGGCGTGCTAACTGAACATGAGATAGGGGTCGCTTTTGTGTTATTTCTAAACTTATACCTGCTGCATATTTTCCTAACTCAGTTGGGGTAAATAGGTGCTGAGATATAATAGCTACATTGTCACTGCTCGGTTCTAAAAAACCCAACTCTACATGTTCTTCAAGCATATTAAGATCTCGTATAGACTTCCTCATTATGGCTTGTTCTATCAAGCTAGTATGTACTTTTTGCTTGTTCACGAATGAGGAGGCTACAGCCCATTTAAGTTGAGCTATACCATAATTCGGGAGTTCTGCTTGTAAGCGATTAACGATAGCGTAAAAGTTATCTTTGTTCGCCAGAACAATTTCAGAGCGGTCATCCGAGTAGCCTTTTATCTTTCTGATGAAGTCTTGCCAACTATGAAAATTACCTATGCATTTTACCCAAATTTCCTGAAAATTTGTACACGTCGGTAAGTGGCTATTAGAAAAGTTTCTCAATGAAAAACGGACTATACTACTTTGATGTTTAACATTAGCAATTATAGGTAGGTCATGAAATGACATAATAATTCCTATTATATTTATTTACAGTTCGCCACTAAACTCTAAGTTAATAGAAATTAAAATAAAAATGTATGTATGTGTTTTTTTCACCAACGTGGCTAGGTCAGCTGTTCTCTCAGCTAAACTAAGCCTAACAAATTTTGTTTTCTAGTCAAGGGGGGTTGTTTGTTGTGGTTCAATAAACCCGGACACTATTTTAGGTGGTATCATTACCACTCAACTAGAGGTGTCCAA
>NZ_NSDG01000003.1:0-645 GCF_002289345.1 Pseudoalteromonas sp. HM-SA03
GAGCAGAATGATAAATCATTCGTCGGACTCGCTAAACCTGGAAAGAGTCGAAGGTCGTCGGTCCCCGACGAAGAATAGATTCACAAAAATATACAGGCGCGGGATGGAGCAGCCTGGTAGCTCGTCGGGCTCATAACCCGAAGGTCGTCGGTTCAAATCCGGCTCCCGCAACCAACATCAGTTGGATGTATAGAGTCTCAAGTACAAGACTTAAAATTAAGTACAAATACAGGCGCGGGATGGAGCAGCCTGGTAGCTCGTCGGGCTCATAACCCGAAGGTCGTCGGTTCAAATCCGGCTCCCGCAACCAACATCAGTTGGATGTATAGAGTCTCAAGTACAAGACTTAAAATTAAGTACAAATACAGGCGCGGGATGGAGCAGAATGATAAATCATTCGTCGGACTCGCTAAACCTGGAAAGAATCGAAGGTCGTCGGTCCCCGACGAAGAATAGATTCACAAAAACATACAGGCGCGGGATGGAGCAGAATGATAAATCATTCGTCGGACTCGCTAAACCTGGAAAGAATCGAAGGTCGTCGGTCCCCGACGAAGAATAGATTCACAAAAACATACAGGCGCGGGATGGAGCAGCCTGGTAGCTCGTCGGGCTCATAACCCGAAGGTCGTCGGTTCAAATCCG
>NZ_NSDG01000003.1:651-18879 GCF_002289345.1 Pseudoalteromonas sp. HM-SA03
TTTTAATTGGACTGCACACTCTAAAGAACTAGTACAAAAATCGTCGGTTCACTCTTCATAAATTAACGACTCCCGCAACCAATTTTAATTGGACCGCACACTCTAAAGAACTCGTACAAAAGTCGTCGGTTCACTCTTCATAAATTAACGACTCCCGTAATCAAATTTTTAGTTTAGTTACCTAAAACCCACTCAATGGACAGTCAGTTTTCTTCGCTATATATACAGAGAAATAAATCATCCACTTTTTATTATTCAAAGCCTGAGTGCTGCTGTTGTTTGATGCATTTCTTACATTGGAATTAATCTTAATACTTACACTGTGAGCAACAACCTATACGCGGGTTATGGAAACCCGCTGTTAAAAAGTGAATAGATTTAGCAAAGGCAGGTAAATCCGATTTGACAGCTAGCAAGATCGGAGTGATTGCAACAAGCTGAGATGTCTTGGCGAGATGCACATTTCATCGTGTCCTGACATCCGTAAACTCTCGTATAATCACCTCCGGCTACTTGAGGAGTTGCTTCCTGAGGTAGTTTGTTATCTTGAGTGAGTTTTTTTAGCTGCTTTTTTTGGAGCTTTATTTTCATTTTCAATATCCTTTTTATAGATTTATTAAGTTTGTTATCACGAAACCGATAGCGTGATCTGCTTAAAAATAATACAAAGAAGTGTTGTTGTAAAACAAATAATGAAATGTAATTATTTTGTTTTCTTTTGAATGGGTGAAGATTATTTGTCTATAAATCTTTATATGGTCTAGGCTTTTACTATCTCTTATTTGAGGTGTATGAAGATGGATTTACATAGTATTCGAGTCAAAAGTTCGTTGCCTACGGCTATGTTGACGATCGTGTTGCTATTTGTGTTTTTTGGTTTTTCGGTGTTGCTCAATAAAGTGCAATCGGCACTTGAGATCCAAACTGAAAACTATTTAAAAGCCGTGTCAGTGGTACTCAATGCGGATAGAGACTTTTATCAAGCTCAAGAAGCCTACCTCAAATTATTAGCTGGTGAAGATAAGCGGGCGGATTTTGAAGAAAACGCCGAGCAGGTGAAACAGCGCTATCAAAAGTATCTTCAGTTTATGTCACTCCACCAGAGTGAGCTGGGTAGTTTTGCAACTTTTGACGCGGACTTTCAAAGTTGGTATCGCGTGACGGTGGCGAGTATTAAAACCCCGACAGATAAAGCGCTTCAAACTGAGTCGGCTAAATTATTTGGTGCAGTTCGTGATGTGCTTGATAAAGCGGGTGAATTAGCCGATGGAAAATCTGCTGCAAGTCGTGCGTTAGTCGTTGCTGAGGTTACTCAGATAAAGTGGGGACTTGGCGTTAGTGCCTTGCTCCTACTTGGTATTGCTTGTTGGATTGCTTATCGGATCCCTCGTCAGTTAGCACAGCAGATAAATTTTGTCTCGGATAGGATCTTTGAAATTGCCTCTGGGGACGGAGACTTAACTGGTCGCATTGAAATCAAAGGCAATGATGAGTTTGCAAAGCTATCGCTAAACTTTAATCATTTTCTCGAGAGCTTACAGGGGATGGTTACAGCACTTGTGAATGATGGTGGCGAGCTGTCGAGTTTGTCGTCAAAACTCAGTCATTATGCCACACAGTGCCATGACTTAATCGACTCGCTTGGTAAGTCATCACATACCATTGTTAGCGCGGTGCATCAGCTAAGTCACTCAAGTCAAGAAGTCTCGTCGGTGGCAGAAAACTCATTGAAAGAAGCTGAAGCTTCACATCGCTACGCAGCACAAGGTAAAACGGTGTTGGCAGATTCAAAACAAAAAATCACTCATCTTGCTGATAATATGGAAGCGGCACTCTCCAGTTCGTTAGCTTTACAAAAAAACTCTGAAAACATTACGCAAGTGCTCGATGTTATTCGCGGGATCGCTGAGCAAACAAATTTATTAGCGCTCAACGCGGCAATAGAAGCGGCAAGAGCAGGTGAACAAGGTCGTGGATTTGCAGTGGTAGCTGACGAGGTTAGGTCACTGGCCACTCGAACACAAGACAGTACTAATGATATTCAGAAGATGTTAGAAGCATTCTCACATAGCGTAGAGGACTCACAAAAGACCATTGAAGATGGTAAGCAGTATGTTGATGTTGCTGTAGAAAGTTTTACGAAGGCAACGGAGCTATTGGAGTTAATTGCACAAAGTGCGGTGAAAGTGACTGAGCTTTCAGAGCAAACCGCTCATGCGACTCAGCAGCAAAATGCAGTATCTACTGAGATTAGCAGTAATTTAACTGATTTAAATGACAAAACATTGGATGGTGAGCGGTTGTCTGGAGAAACGCATCAAATTTCGGATGATGTGCTGCGAGTCACCAGTAAATTGGTGGATGAATTATCTCAGTTTAAAGTCTAAGGTCTTATAAGGTATGCCGTGCGGCACACCTTATAAATCAGTGGTTTGAACAGTTATTTAACCTGAGGTTATTTAGCGAACTTCTTTGCGTAAGCCTCAGCTTGTTTCCACACGCGCAGAGTATTGCCACCTAAAATCTTTTTGATATCAGCGTCGCTGTAGCCTCTATCCAAAAGACCTTGCACAAGATTTGGATACGTTGACACGTCTTTCAGGCCAACCGGTAGTGAGTCACCCACACCATCGTAATCTGAACCAATCCCTACGTGATCTATCCCTATCAACTTAACGACGTGATCAATGTGATCTAGCACTTGATCAAGTGTGGCAAATGGGAACGGATTTTTTGCTCTAAACGCCGCTCTAAAATCGGTGCGATCTTTGTCTTTGGCTTCTTTTTGTGCTTCGTCACGCTTGTCATACCAAGCACCAGCGTTTGCCGTCACAAAGCTCGAGCCAAAGTTAATTTGGATCACGCCGCCATTTTTTGCCAAGGCTTTGAGCATTTCGTCATCCATATTGCGCTCGAATCCTGGGGTGTATTTACGCAGGGATGAATGTGAAGCAACGACCGGTACTTTTGAAATGTCCATAACCTGATAAAAGGCGTCATCGGAAATGTGTGATACATCAATGAGCATACCAATTTTGTTCATTTCAACCACTAGCTCTTTACCAAATGGGCTTAAGCCTTTCCATTTGCGGCGTACGTCATAAGAAGAGTCAGAAATATGGTTGCTTTGCGAGTGTGCTAAGGTGATATAGCGTACGCCACGGTCATAAAAATGCTTAAGGTTTTTCATCTCACCTTCAATGGGCGAGCCATTTTCCATGCCCATCGCGATAGACATAATACCACTGTCAAATTGCGCATAAATGTCGTCGGTATTGTAAGCCATTGCAAATTTATCTGGTGCGCGATGTGCTAAGGCTTCCATACCGTCAATCAGTTGATTGGCGAGTTGATAGCTTTTACCTTTACCTTCAAATTCTAAATTAGCAGGAATATAAATAGACATAAATGGCGCATTAAGACCGCCTTTTACCGCGCGAGGGTAATCAAAATCACCGCCTTCGGTTGCTTGGCTAACATCATCCCATTTACTTTGGATGCGATATGGAACGTCGATGTGTGTATCAATTAGGATGTTATCGTGAGCGAGTTTAACTGCGCGCTCAGAGGCTTTGTATTCAGTTGCATAAGCGCTAGAAACAGCCAGCGCTAGGGCGCAAAGAGCAGTGCCGAGCTTCATAAAATTGCCTTTCCTTTATAGTTATAGAAATTTGATTGTAACAACTCCTGTCACTTCGACAACTGTTTACGATTAGCGCTAAATACAAAGAAAGCTGAAGGTTTTTTAATACTCGTAATCCTCCTGTGCTTGCATCGCTTGAAATTGTTGTTTGCTAACAATATTCACCGATTCATGTAATTCCGAGAAAACGATCAGTGCTTCTCCGGATTTTAGCTGTGCTTTCACTTGCGTGACTTTGCTCTCGGTGCTGACTTCAGTATCGCCATAGTCTGTTCCTTCTCGCAGCACATAGTGCTCAATAAGGTTGTCCAGCGTCTCTTGCGGAAGTTGTTGATAGGGAATGAGCATACTACTTAGCCTTACTATAAATTTGCTGTAAATATTGTGGAATAACGCTTTCTAGCCAAAACCTAGGTTTAAAGGGATTACTTCCCGAAATAAATCCTACGTGACCACCGTGCGGACTCACTGCGAGCGTCACCGGTGAGTTAACCTGAGCGGCTGTAGGCACGGCTTGTGATGATAACATGGGGTCATCTTCGGCGTGGATCAGGAGTGTTGGTGTCGTGATCTGGGTTAAGTAGGGCTGCGAACTTGCTTGTGCGTAATAGTCTTCCGCGCCGTTAAAACCATGCAGCGGTGCCGTTATCTTATCGTCAAACTGCCATAGGTCATCAATGGCATAAAGGGCAGGCTTGTCTATCCTAATTTGCGACTGGATGGTGTCTAGCTTACGTGAAAAAGACTTCTTCATCCTGTCTAGCAAGTATTTTTGATAGAGCTTAAAGCAGCTCTTTCTGATCACCTGACAAGAGGAAGAAAGGTGATAAGGCGCTGAGACGACAACGCCAGCCTCAAGACCGCTTTGCGATTTGGTTTCTCCCAAGTATTTGGCAAGTACATTACCGCCGAGCGAGAAGCCAACCGCAAATAATGGCCGTTTAGGAAAACGGGCTTTTAGCGTGTCTATAAAAAAGCCAAGATCTGAGGTTTCGCCGCTATGATAAGCCCTAGCTTGGCGATTCACTTCACGTGAGCAGTTGCGAAAGTGCATCAGTACGGCATCAAAACCATGGTGTACCAACGCTTTTAATAGGCCTTTTGCATAAAAGCTGTTGATATTGCCTTCTAGCCCATGCAATACCACAACCAAAGGTGCCGATTTATCGCCGTGTTTTGCCCATGCAAGTTCTAAAAAGTCATCGTCTGGTGTGTCTAGTGTTTCATAGTCGACGGGCACCTGTAATCTAGGCCTAAAGAATCGCGGAAGTATGGTTTGGGCATGGCGGTTGCGCATCCACCAAGCGGGCTTAAATTCGTAATTATCGGCTGTTATTGTTTTCATGGCTTGATTCATAATAGAAACTGCGTCTTTTTGACGGTTGCTCGCAAAGCAAAGAAAGGAAGCTATCCAGTTGCAAAACACGTTTTAGCCAGTTTAACGTATTATCAGTTGAGGGTTAAGCAAATAAAAAGCACCCGACCAGTAAACTGATAAGGTGCTTTGTGCGTCGTGCTTAATTCTGCAAGTTGGGGAACTACGTCGAGCCGATCTTCTACTACTTATTCTTCAATCGCCTCAAGGTAATACATTTAAATCTGTTCTATTGTTCGTTAGGTATTTCAGCGTCCATGACTTTTTTAATAAAAAAGTAGACGTAATAACAGCACAGCAAAATTACAATCCCTAAAAAGCCAAAAGATAGAAACAACACAGGGTCGGAAAAAAAGTCTCTAAAGAATACGTTCATGGCTGTGCCTCCTAATTTGTCGATGAGTAAATAGTAGTGGAGGTCTGAGAGGCTTGATATGATCAAGATCAAGTTTCAATCCTGAGTGAAATTAAACCTAGGCAAAGGCTTGATCTCGATCAGGTTTTATATCTAAGTTGGGTAAATAACAGGGCTTATATTGATTTAATGGCTTAGAAGTCAGTCGTATTGAATAAAGCGTCGTACTCACTCTGACTCAAATAGAGCAGCACATTGCTACATGATTGCAGTGGCGTAAACGAAAAGCGTTTTAATGTTTCCAACAATAGCGCTTGTTGGCGCTTTTCAAGCTCAAGCTCTGCAGTCAGCATCGCAGCTCGTAACTTTTTATAGTCTTGGTAGTCTTGATGATGTGTTTTTAGGGTATGGCGGATCGCGCGTTGGGGTTGTAGCACCGCTTGGTCAAATTGCTTAGCAGTCTTTACCAGTGCGGCTAGGGTGTTGGGGGTAATCGTCAGTGCTAAAGTGTCTAGATAACAAAGTAACAGGCACAGGTTGATATTTTTGCCTGCAGCATCTTGCAAATTCAGCAGCCGCGATTGCATCTGCGGGCGGCTGTAGAATTCACAGGCAAACTGCCAAAAGTCTTCACGACTTAGCATATCTCTCCAGTCTCATCGAAATGGTTTTGCTTTTCTTCTAACTCTTCCAATGCCATTAATAAGTTTTCTTCTGTGTCATTAAGTTCTGGGGTTATCTTGGCTTGTTTTGCCAGTAAGTCACTTAATTTTGCTTTGTTCTCGTCCGTGTATAGGCTGTTGTCAGCCAAAGCTTGCTCAATTTCGTCTGCTTGCTCAGTGAGCTCGTCGAGCTGTTTTTCGAGCTTTTCAATCGACTTTTTCAACGGCTGAATGGTTTTTCTGAATTCGGCTTCAAGACGCTTTTGCTCTTTACGATTGGCATTAGAGTTTTGCTTTGGTTCAGCCTCTGAGCCACTTGGTTTCGCTTGCTCTTTATTGGCATTCATGAGCCATTGGTAATAAGCATCTAAGTCATAGCCAAACTGAGAAACGGTTCCATTATCAACTAAATAGTACTCGTCAGCGGTATTTTTCAGCATGTGGCGATCGTGGGAAACGGTTACCATCGCACCCTCAAAACCTTGCAAGGCCATTACGAGTGCGTGTCGCATTTCTAAATCTAGGTGGTTGGTCGGCTCATCGAGTAACAGCAAGTTCGGCTTTTGATACACCAACATCGCAAGTACGAGTCGTGCTTTTTCGCCACCAGAAAACGGCGCAACGGGTTCGAGGGCCTTATCACCATGAAAAGCAAAACCGCCCAAGAAATCACGAATAAGTTGCTCTGGTACTTTAGGGTCTAGACGTTGAATATGGGTAACCGCACTGGCCTCAAGATCGAGAGACTCAAGCTGATGCTGAGCAAAATAGCCAACATTTAACCCTTGGTGTTGAAACACTTCACCAGCTTGTGGGGTTAAATCGTCGGCAAGTAACTTGATTAGGGTCGATTTACCAGCGCCGTTGCGGCCAAGTAACGCAATACGGCTACCTGGGACCAGATTAAGCTTGATGTCATGCAAAATGGTAACGTCACCATAGCCCGCTTTGGCTTGCTCTAGTGTCATCAATGGATTAGGCAAGCTTGTTGGATCTGCAAACTCAAAATTAAATGGTGAATCTGCATGAGCGGGTGCGAGCATTTCCATGCGTTCAAGGGCCTTAACACGGCTTTGCGCTTGTTTTGCTTTACTCGCTTTCGCTTTAAAGCGGGTAATAAACTTCTCTAAGTGTGCAATCGTTTCTTGTTGCTTCTCGTAAAGCGCTTGGTGCTGTGCCATGCGCTCTGCTTTTTGACGCTCAAACTGAGAATAGTGACCTTTATAGACGTTGATCTGCTGTTGGTCGATATGCCAAATCTCGCCAACAACCGCATCTAAAAATTCGCGGTCGTGAGAAATAAGCACTAATGTACCCTGATAGGCGCGTAAAAAGCGTTCTAGCCAATAAACAGCGTCCAAGTCCAAGTGGTTGGTTGGCTCATCCAGAAGCAATAAATCGGCATCGCGGATCAGCGCTTGCGCAAGGTTCAAGCGCATGCGCCAACCACCAGAAAAGTCGCTAACGGCAAACTCAATCTGTTCATTGCTAAAGCCAAGGCCATGGAGTAGTTCACCCGCTTTGGCTTCAATACTATACCCTTTGATATTCTCTAGCTGTTGGTGTGCTTGTGCTAGTAGTTCACCATCACCGTCCCGCTCCGCTTGTTGTAGTTGCGTTCTCAAAACATAGTATTCAGGGTGTCCCTGAAGTACATACTCGAGGGCGCTAATGGAGAGTGCAGGAGTTTCTTGTTTTACCGATGCAATAGACCAATCTTTTGGAATAGAAAAATCACCAGAATCGAGTTGCAGCTCACCTTTTAGCAGCGCAAAGAGAGATGATTTACCACAGCCATTGGCACCGACAAGGCCCGCCTTATGTTGTGGATAAAGCGTTGCATTAGCTTGTTTTAGCAGTGTTTTACTGCCACGAAGTAGCTCGATATCAGAAAGTTGGATCATAATTCTAAAAGTCTGTCTAAATTGCGCGCATCATAGCATGGATCCAATCCCTTACTCCAAGCGTATCATGACAAATAAAATTAGGATAAAATGACAAACCTTAAACTCGGTGTTCATTAGAGGTGTAGAGTTGAAAGTTAAGAAGCGTTTTATTGCAGGGGCAAGTTGTCCAGAATGCCAAAAAATCGACGTAATGATGCTCTACAAAGAGCATGATGTTGAAAAAGTTGAATGTGTTGAGTGTGGCCACGTAATGTCACAGCCGAAAGACGCGGTCCAGGCTTCCACACGCCAGTTTGAGCAAGTTATTGGGGTGTTCAAACCGGAGTGAGTGATCACCCCGGTTTTCAATTAATTTGTTAGTAGTGCGGTGGAGGTGGCTCTTGATGTTGAGGCATTAAACCCGGATCGCGGCCTTCCTTCATTTTCTCTGCCAATAGCTCAATTTGTCGTTGCATTTTAGCCAAGCGCTGCTGATGTGCCTTTAGCTCTTCATTTAAGGTTTCGATTGTATCTTCTTGAAAGGCAAGCTTAGCCTCAAGCTCAGTAATTCTGTTTTCGATTTCATTCATGGCTTTTTCACCTGCGCAAATTTTTCCAGTAGTCCGCTGGAGCTTTCGGTTAACAATGCAGTGTCTTGGTCTTGAAAAGTAACGTCAAATACAACCGCAGACTTGGGGCGGCTGCCTTCTCGGGGTTGTACACGCCAAGTTTGCAATCGTTCGCCATCACTCACTTGCCATAAAATAAGCTCGCGGTTAGGTGAGCCGGTAGCCAAGAGCGTTGCGTCTTGATTAAAGCGCACTGCACTGAAAATTTTCTGGCGAGCAATATACTGTAATTGTGCTTTGAGATCACCAGAAGTTAATTGCCAAATGCTCGCTTTTTTCATGCTATCTGCGGTAAAAGCAAATCTTCCTTGGTCATCTAATGCAACTTTGGTCACGCGACTTGGGTGGTTAAAGCGATGGATCACTTGCCCCGTTCTAGTATCCCAAAAGTAAGCGGTATAGTCGTTGCCTCCGGTTAAGGCAAAGTGACCATTGGGAGACATGGCAATAGAATTGATATTTTCTTGATGTCCAAGGAACTCTATCCGTCTTCCACTCTCTAAGTCGAGGTGAACGACAACGTTATCATTGCGGGCATAGAGTAAATATCGGCCCGCATTGCTAATTGCGATATCTCGAATAGTACCAGACTCAATTTCGAAATAACCAAGGTTTTGACCGTTTTCGACGCTCCAGATGGCGAATGTTTTATCAGTGGCAGTGACGGCCGTGGAGTTGTCATTAGCTAAAGCCAGTGAGTGAATGAGATCATCGGGGGCATCAGAGTGACGCCATTGAAATTTGAGGCCTTGCTCTTGATTATCCCAAAGTACGGCCCCATGCTCTATGGAAGAAACAAGGCTGTAGTGACCGTCTGCAGAGATAACTGCAGAAAATGCGCCTCTGCTGGCATGTTCTACGGTCATAACGGCTTTTGAAGTGTCAGGGCCACAGCCGGTTAAGGTGAAGCAACTGAGCATCGCGCATGCAAAGAGGAGGCTTGTCCACTTAATGTTGACGAGTTTGACCATAAATTAGGTAAATCCTCCTTAACTCCGAAGTCTACAACAGGTAGACTAAAGGCACTAAAAACAAGATATTATTTTGATATTAGCGTATTAAAAGCGTAATGTCGTTACGCGATAATGGCAAGCAAATGCATATTGGCATTCTGATCAGAGGATGTTAATGTGGCTAGCACCTTTTCTTATTAATATAAAATTAACAATGGCACCGCATATCAAGCTCTCTTGCGCGAGCATTGGTGTTTTGATAGTAGGGACTGTCGGAGAGTTGAGAATGAAACAGACGATTAAATTGTCACTCGTTGCTGCTTCAGTGTTAGCACTGGTAGCGTGTAATAAAAAAGCAGAAGAGCAGAAACCTGCTGAGGTTAAGCTAGATACAGAAGTGCAACAGCAAGCATACGGTATCGGTGCTTCAGTTGGTAACTTCTTGCAAAAAGACTTAGCGGATAAAAAAGAGCTAGGCATTGAACTTGATCAAGAGTTACTGATGCGTGGTTTTAAAGACGCACTAGCTGGTGAAGCTAAGCTGGATGACGCAAAAATTCGTGAAGTACTCACTTCACTAGATTCTTCTGTTCGTGAAAAGCAAGCAGCAAAAGCTGAAGCTGATGCGAAGAAAAATAAAGAAGAAGGTGATAAGTTCCTAGCTGAGAATGCGAAAAAAGAAGGCGTTCAGGTAACGGATTCGGGCTTACAGTATGAAGTGTTAAGCGAAGGCGGTGGTAAAAAGCCAGTTGCTACTGACATGGTTAAAGTACACTACAAAGGGACTCTACTAGATGGTTCTGAGTTCGATAGCTCCTATGCGCGTAATGAACCTGCAAGTTTCCGTTTAAACCAAGTTATCGCTGGTTGGACTGAAGGTCTACAGTTAATGAACGTAGGTTCTAAGTATAAGTTTACGATTCCTGCAGATCTTGCATACGGCACTCGCGACCTTGGTAAAATCCCAGCCAACTCAACACTGGTATTTGAAGTTGAGCTGCTAGGTATCGAAGACGAAGCTGAAGAAGCTGCTGAGTAATTTCGCTATTTCTACAAAGAAAAAGGTGAGATAGCTATCTCACCTTTTTTATATTTTGGTGCCCGCAAATTTAGACTATTCAGTGTGATTAGAATAAAGGTTATCGATAAGTTCATCTTCCAATTGGAAGCGCAACTCAAGCGTTTCACCTAACACAGACAAGTCGTTATCGAAGTCTGCTAATTCTTGTGTTTCTTGATTTACTTCAGCATATTTGTCGTTGAAATCAAGTGCGGTATCAGTCGTATCTGTGATCCGAGGGTACAGTGACTGAGCCAGTTTTGCGCTTTCAGGGCCTTTTTCTTGGCAGGCCTCAACAATGTTGTCATAAATTTCAAAATGACCAGCTGAAAGATAGTCCATCAAAATCTGGCAGAATGACTGAATGTCAACTTGCTCAGGAAGTGCTTTACCATTTCGAGTTGGTGAGCATCCTGCAACTTTATAATATAAAACCAATAGTTCCTGACGCTCTGCTAACCATGCATCAATTACACTATGGCTGCCTCCCCATTTCTGTTGGGCTTGTTCTAACTGCGAAAGCATAGTGATTCTCCTTAAGCGGGTTACCTATCTCTATGGAAAGGGAAACGGGGCAAAAGGTCAACCAATTTTTTCTGTAAAAGCGTAAAAAGATCAAAAGATTATTGGTTTGATTATCGGGAATATTAACAAATTCAGGAGGATAAAAATAAAAAAACCACCGAGAGAAACTCAAGGTGGCTCAAAATAGCAGTTTAGCTCGTTGCGTAATGTTGTTATTTTTCTAATTGATGGTGTTTTGTTGTTATTTTTCTAACGCGGTAATTTTATACCAACCTTTTAATCGTGTTGCAAACAGTTTAATTGCTTGTTCCGTAATTTTTACACAAGCTTATGAATTTGTTCCTAATAAAGTAAGGTTTAATCTAGATCATAACGAGGTGCTGGCAAGGATAGTTTAGATAGTGCCCATGTGTACTTAGTGATACAATCCGCACAATTGAATTTAAGTATTGGAATAGAGACGCTATGAGCGAATTAAAAAACGATCGTTATTTACGAGCGCTATTAAAACAACCAGTTGACGTCACACCAGTATGGATGATGCGCCAAGCTGGTCGTTATCTACCAGAGTATCGTGCCACCAGAGCACAAGCTGGTGACTTTATGAGCCTTTGTAAAAATGCAGAGCTGGCATGTGAAGTGACATTACAGCCGCTTCGTCGTTATCCACTAGATGCGGCGATTCTGTTTAGCGATATTTTGACTATTCCAGATGCAATGGGACTTGGACTTTACTTTGAAACCGGTGAAGGTCCAAAGTTTGAGCGTCCTATCCAATCGTTAGACGATGTTAAAAAGCTACCTAAATTAGATCCAACCGATGAGCTTGGTTATGTAATGAATGCGGTGAGCACAATTCGTCGTGAGCTTAAAGGTGAAGTACCACTTATTGGTTTCTCTGGCTCACCATGGACGCTAGCGACTTACATGATTGAAGGCGGTAGCAGCAAAACATTCGGTAAGATTAAAAAGATGGCGTTTGCAGAGCCGCAGACACTGCACCTACTGCTAGATAAAGTGGCTGATTCGGTTATCGATTACCTAAATGCGCAAGTAAAAGCGGGTGCTCAATCGCTAATGATCTTCGACTCTTGGGGTGGGGTGTTAAGCCCACGTGACTACAAAGAGTTTTCACTACAATATATGCACAAAATTGTAGACGGTCTTATCCGTGAAAACGATGGCCGTAAAGTACCCGTGACATTATTCACGAAGAACGGCGGTCAATGGATTGAAGCAATTGCGGCTACTGGCTGTGATGCAGTTGGCCTTGATTGGACGATTGACATCGCCGATGCAAAACGTCGTGTAGGCGATAAAGTTGCACTACAAGGTAATATGGATCCTTCAATGTTACACGGTACCCATGAGCGTATTCGTGAAGAAGTACAGCATATATTAGCCGGCTTTGGCGAAGGTAACGGTCATGTGTTTAACTTAGGCCATGGCATTACACCTGATGTTGACCCTGAAAATGCAGGTGTTTTCATCAACGCGGTTCACGAATTTAGCCGTCAATATCACAAGTAATTTAAGTTTGAACTTAAACTTAAAATAGAAAAGAGCGCTCATTGAAGCGCTCTTTTTGTTTTTGAAATGTATTATTCAAACAAAGCGTCGATGGTGCCTTGAGCAAGCGGGTGGTATCCCGGACGTGCTTGTTGGTAAACACGGTAAGCCCAGTCACGTTTACCATGCTTAATGAGTGACTTGTATAAATTCACAATAAGCTTGCGACGACCAATACTTACCAGGTGCTTTTCAAGGTCTGGGTAAATAGCTTGATAGCCGTTACCTACTGCTAGCATATACCAAGCAAATGCGCGTTCAGCGTTGGTCGATTGCGTCAGCTTAAATGCCTTGTCCAATGCTTCCATACGCTCGATGGCGAGATCTCTTGGTAAGTTATTAATAAAGTGCAGCCATTCATGTACTGTCCAAGCGTCGGTCGGTAAATCTGCAAGTGTTTTCTCGTCTTTTAACCAAGCTTGAGTTAGCGCATCCACTTTTTCAAAGGCATCAGAAGTTGGGTTCGGTGCGTCGCTTGGCAAGCCTGGCTCATAAATCCACTCTTTGGCTTTTTCTAAGCTCACGATACCAGGATATTGCTGTAGCAAGTTTTTATCTAAGTACGCGACGAATTCATCAGTAGTCAGAGATTTAAAAGAGAAAGTTTTAAAGTAGGTTTTAACAAACTTGTCGAACTTGTCACGACCAAACTTTTCTTCTAGATAAATAAGGAATAATTGACCTTTAGTGTAAGGTACAGAGCTAAATGCATCGTCAGGATCGCGGCCATTAAGCTCTAAATTCATGCGTGTATCAGGAGCGGCGATAGTTTTAAGTTGTGCACGCAGCCCAGCAGCGTCAAGTGCTTGCTCCATCACCGCGCGGTCACGACCAAACACTTCTTCCATAATACGGTTTTCAACGTAAGAGGTGAAACCCTCATTTAGCCATAGGTCTTCCCACGTCGCGTTGGTCACTAAGTTGCCAGACCAAGAGTGCGCTAACTCATGGGCGATTAGGTTTACTAAACTTTTGTCACCGGCAACTACGGTTGGCGTGATAAATGACAGGCGTGGATTTTCCATACCTCCAAACGGGAAGCTAGGCGGCAACATGAGCAGGTCGTATCTACCCCAAGCGTATTCACCATACATGGCATTGGTTTTATCGATCATCGCTTGTGTATCGTTAAACTCTGCAACAGAGGCATCGAGGATTTGCGGTTCTGCAAAAATCGCAGTTTGGTGCGACATCTCTTTATATTCAAGGTTACCTGCACCAATTGCAATTAGGTACGGTGGGATAGCTTGCGGCATATCAAACCAATAATCGCCATCTTTGATCAATGCGCCGGTATTGTCCGCACTCATTACCGCACGCACATCTTTAGGCGTATGTACGCGAGCAGAGTAAGTCACACGCATAGCTGGTGTATCCTGCACAGGGATCCAACTACGAGCATGAATAGCTTGAGACTGGCTATACATAAATGGGTGAGATTTACTTGCGGTTTGCTGCGGTGTTAACCACTGTAGACCTGATGCTACTGGCAAGCTGTTGTAATAAATCCGTGCTTTTTTTGCTTGCTCTTTAAAGTGAATAGTTAACTTAGCACCTTTCACCTCATCGCGCTTGGCAAGATCAAACTTGGCGGTATGCCATTTATCATCTTTACCTTGATACATCACTTTGTCGATTTCGAGGTCACGCGTATCTAGTACCAGTGTTCTTGCTTGGCGATTCTGCCAATCTAGCGTGTGTTCAACAAAACCTTCGAGCTGCTTATCTTCAAAGTCAACGTCTAGGTCTAAATGCAAGTGTGTGGTAATAACATCGTTAAGATTGGCGTAAGTGTGTTGGTCAACGGCTGCGTTTACATCAGCAGTGTGGGCGAGGCCAGCCATGGCAAGGCTGAGCGTAAGTGCCGAAAGTTTCATCATAATGTTGCTCTTATAAAAAGAATATTCCCAATTAGAACGGCTAACATAACTAATTTCTGACCATTTAAACAGCATAAGCCGATGGGTTACATAAAATGATGGGCAAGATGACGTTAATGCGTAAGTCAGGGCAATGCGCTACACTAGCGCCAGTTTAGTTAATATTGGCAAGGTGCTGCAGTGACTAGTTTGCAGTCTTATCACACTTTTTCGCTGCCGTCGGGTTGCGAGTCCCTTATCGTTATCACAGATCCACATGCGCTGGTTGAGCTCGATTTCAATCGTCCTTTCTTTTTAATTGGGGAAGGGAGCAATACCATTTTTCTGGAAGATTATGCTGGAAGCGTTATTAAGCTTGCGACTTTAGGTGTCGATATCGAGCAACAAGATGATGATTATATCGTTACAGTCGCAGCTGGAGAAAACTGGCACCAGCTCGTTACAAAGCTGCTTGATAACGGAATTGACGGGTTAGAAAATCTCGCGCTGATCCCTGGTACTGTTGGTGCGGCGCCGGTACAAAACATCGGCGCCTACGGCGTTGAAGTATCACAATTTATCACTGCCGTTAGAGGATTTGATATCGCCGAGCGGCGCTTCACCACATTAACAAATGCCGAGTGTGAATTTGGCTATCGAGATTCAGTCTTTAAACACCGCCTAAAAGATAAGTTTGTTATTACTGAAGTGACATTGACTTTGCCTAAACGTTGGCAGCCAACGTTAAGTTATGGCCCTCTCCAAAGCTTGAGTGATACAGCAACCGCGCAACAGATTTGCGAAGCGGTGATAGTTACTCGGAACAGTAAATTGCCCGATCCTGCGACGCTTGCAAATGCCGGGAGTTTTTTTAAAAACCCAGTGGTTGATAGGGCGTTTGCAGCTCAGTTGCAAAGTGAATTTCCAGAGATGCCAGCGTTTAATGTGGACAATGACCATGTAAAACTTGCGGCTGGCTGGTTGATTGACAAAGCGGGTCTAAAAGGTTGCCATCGCGGAGCTATTCGTGTGTATGAGAAACAAGCACTAGTACTTGTTCATAGCGGTGGCAGCACCGGTGAAGATTTAAAACAGTTAGTGAGCCATATTCAACAAACCGTTTGGCAAAAATTTGCTGTGTTACTCGAGCATGAAGTGCGCCTTATAACAAAGCATGGTGAATGTCAGTTACAAAGTGTGGAATGCCATGAAAACGCCTGATCATAAAAAGCAAACGATTTTAGCGGCCTTGAATAAAGGAGAATTTATCTCAGGGCAAGAACTTGGCGAGCAACTAGGGATTAGTCGCGCGGCTATTGCAAAGCATATTGCGGCGTTGCAAGAGATGGGCGTGGATATTTTTCGAGTCAATGGCCGCGGCTATAAACTCAATTATAGCTTACCGCTTATTCATCAAAGTAAGTTGAATACTCTATGGCAACAGCAGTTTCAAAGTGAGTGTCCAATCGAATATCAAGCAATTATAGACTCAACGAATAGTGAGCTAATGCGTCGTTTGCAGGACAAACAGAATATGGGCTCAGGCCATGTTTTGGTGGCTGAAATGCAGCAAGCTGGCAGAGGGCGCAGAGGTCGGGTATGGCAATCGCCCTTTGGTGCTAACCTTTATTACAGCTATTACTGGCAGTTTGACGCTGGCATGCAAGCGGCGATGGGCTTATCCATAGCTGTAGGACTTGCGGTATATGATGCGTTAAAGGCCCTGTATGATATTTCCGTTGAATTAAAATGGCCAAACGATATTTATCTCAATCAGCAAAAGTTAGCGGGGATTTTAGTTGAGCTAGAGGGGCAAGTGGAAGGGCCTTGCCACCTAGTGATTGGGATTGGGCTAAATATATGCATGCCAGAGTCTGCCTCTAAGCACATCGACCAAGCTTGGACAGATCTGCAAACGCACTTAGGCCAAATTGATAAAAATCAGTTAGTGGTGCAGCTCACTCACTCCTTGTCTGAGCGTCTTGCCCAGTATAAAGAGTCTGGACTAAGCGAAATGGTGACCGAATGGAATAGTCTAAATGCCTTTAAAGGTGACGCGGTAACCTTGAGTACAGGACAAAGAGAATGGCGTGGGATCTGTGAAGGCATCGATATGCAAGGCGGCTTATTGCTTAGGCAAGATGGTGAGCTTAAAGCTTTTTATGGCGGTGAAATTTCGTTAAGAAAGGTGATATCGTGAAACTGCTAATCGACGTAGGTAATACTGCAGTTAAATATGCACTTGAGTATGAAGGGCGTATTAGTCCTGTAAAAGAAAGTGATATTGAATGGCAAAAGCTAACCGCAATTGTCTGCTCTCAGGTTGGTAAGGTGGCGGGATTACAGTGGGTGGAAAGTCGTGCCTCTGAGTTTGGTCTTGTGCTAGAGCAAGCACAAGTATCGGCAAGGCGAGCTGGGGTAACTTGCGCCTATCCTAGTTTTAAAAATTTGGGAATTGATAGGTGGCTTGCGGTACTCGCCGCGCATGCTCTATATCCAACACAAGATATTATCGTAATTGATTCTGGCACTGCGACCACGGTTGATGTAGTGACTGCACATGGGATACACATGGGAGGGTGGATTTTACCAGGTATCGATCTCATGATTTCCAGTATTACAGCACGTGCAGAGCGGGTATTTTGTGATGAGAACACGCCTTTTGCCGCAGAATTTGCTAAAAATACACCAGAGGCGGTGAAAAATGGTGCGTTAGCCGCAACACTTGGGCTCGTACATAGTGCAAAACAGCAACTTAATAATGAGTCTGCGTTGGTATTGTGTGCAGGTGGATATGGCGAGTTAATAAAAAACCATATTGCGTCAGCGGTTTTTGATGACCTTTTGGTATTCAAAGGGCTGTCAGTTTGGTGGAAAAACCCACAATAACTGTAAAAATGTCATGGGATTGGCTTAAAACTGAGCGTTTGAACAATAAATTTAAGATTTTTTGCATATTCCTGTTGCATCGAGTCAATGGTTGCTCTAATATCTCGCCCCGTACTAAAGCAGTGCCGACTTAGCTCAGTTGGTAGAGCAACTGACTTGTAATCAGTAGGTCATCCGTTCGACTCGGATAGTCNCTTTTTACCCTATCTTGTATAGGATGCTTTAGGAAAGAATTTTACGTGGAGGGGTTCCCGAGCGGCCAAAGGGATCAGACTGTAAATCTGACGGCTCAGCCTTCGCTGGTTCGAATCCAGCTCCCTCCACCACTTTATTCTTGACGGTTAGAGGTAGTTAAGAACAGGTTCCTAAAGCGGGCATCGTATAATGGCTATTACCTCAGCCTTCCAAGCTGATGATGCGGGTTCGATTCCCGCTGCCCGCTCCAGTTCGTCTGGCGTGCTGATATAGCTCAGTTGGTAGAGCGCACCCTTGGTAAGGGTGAGGTCGGCAGTTCAAATCTGCCTATCAGCACCAGTCTCCGAAGAATCTTCTCAAATACTTCCTTTGAATTGTCGAAAAAATATTTATAATAGACTGAATAATTCTAATCCACACTCGTCGTGGATTATTTTTATATGTAATCTAGATACACAAAACTTATAGGTTTCGTCATGGCAAAAGAAAAGTTTGAACGCGTAAAACCGCACGTAAACGTAGGTACTATCGGCCACGTTGACCACGGTAAAACAACTCTAACTGCAGCAATCACTAACGTACTTGCAAAAGTATACGGTGGTGAAGCAAAAGACTTCGCATCAATCGA
>NZ_NSDG01000030.1 GCF_002289345.1 Pseudoalteromonas sp. HM-SA03
AGTTGGTTAGCTGTTGCCTTAGAGAATGCGGCCTGTCACGCCGGGGGTCGCGGCGGTTCGACGCTTCGATTCGAGTCCCGTCCACTGGGCCAGTTTGCAATTTCTTTTCTTAGCAAGTTTCCTTTACAAAAATCAAAAAGCTCATTTACGTTAGTCTTCCCTTTGTCATCACAATCAAGCAACTCATATTTTCTTAATGTCGATATAACTTTGCTCGTTGTAGCAAAGTGGTAGTTCAGTTGGTTAGCTGTTGCCTTAGAGGGTAGCACTCAGCTAGGCCAAAAGACGATTATCTACGCGCGACACTCATTGTTTTACGTCTCAGTTCTTGTCGCCTTTTATACAAATAGACTAGGGCCTGTTGGCCTTTGCTATTTGATTTTTGTTCTTCTGAGTGTGTTTTGGTCGCGACGCTCGACTTGCCGCCTAGTAATCTAGGCAAAAGTTGAGCAACAATGAACAAAGCGCACTCAGGTGAACCCAAAGGGCAGCGCTTGATTAGCATTTCTTCTGTGTTGCCCCACAAGGATGTGGGGTAAGGTGACTTTGCAGGAGCATAAAGTCTTTATCGCCAGACTTACATAGAATGACTATGCTACGCAGGCTCTGTCTTGTATAAATACCAATCAAACTGCTGCAAAAACAAACTTGAAAGATCAACAGGCCCTAGTTGTAGATCTCATTTCTCCTAAGCAAAACACGATTAACTTAAAGCGTAAACCATGGTTACTTTTTAACTCGCCTTTTTTCTAGCGATCTGCTTGCGATCTGTCTTTATTTAAATATACTGTATGTATAAACAGTATATGGTGATGTATGGCGAATTATATAGATCTTCTTGAGCGTAAAAACTTGCTTTGGCGTGGGCGTGGAAAGGCCGTGCAGCATAATGTCGTCAGTACTCGCTTTGCTGCACTTGATGATGTGCTGTGTGGTGGTTGGCCGCAACAAGGTGTGATTGGTGTAAAAACTGCAATGGGAATAGGGGAATTAAGGTTGATATTGCCCCACTTTGCGGATGATAACCGTTTGAAGGTATTAATTAATCCACCAGGAAAAATACATGCCGCGGCATTGCATTATTTATCGTTAGACCTGAGTGAGTTTATGATATTGCAGCCACCAAGTGAAAAAGAAGCACTGTGGGCTGCGGAGCAGTGTGTAAAAAGTGGTGCGTGTAGTGCGCTTGTACTTTGGCACGAAGCGCTTTCTATTGCTGCTGTAAAGCGTTTGCAGCTAGGTGCACAGGCGGGAGGTTGTAGGTTATTTGTTTTACATCAAGCACAGTACGCTCAAACTCTACCATTTACGCTTTCAGTAGCTTTACAAGCACAGCACAGCGGCTTGGATGTGATAGTGAAGAAGCACAAGGGGCACTTGGCACATCGTAGTCTTAAACTAGAAAACCCCCACTATTGGCCAGAGCTTGAAAAGCCAAATCTACCTCATGTTAGCAATAATATAGTTGCATTTACAGGCTATGAGCGGCGTTTAACGAGCTAGTTATGTGGTTATATCTCTATTTTCCTATGCTGCAACTAGAGGGAATGACAAAGCAAACGGTTTCCGGTGATTTTGTTACACCCGTTGTTATTATTGATGGCCGCAAAAACCAGATAGTGCAGCTAAATGATGCAGCGCAGCAGCGAGGTATAAAAATAGGAATGGGCCTTGGGACTGCTTGTGCATTGTGTACACAGCTTCATGTTTTGCCCTACGACGACCTTCTAGAAAGACAGCAGCTATTAGAAATTGCCAATACGCTTTATCAAGTAAGTGCAGATATTGTAATCGATGAACCTAATGGCCTTGTGCTTAAAGTCGATTCTATGCTGTCGCTCTATCATGACTTGCCAAGTTACTGGCAAGTAATATCTGAACAATTAGCGCAACTTGGCAAGAGTTATTATTACGGCATGGGTGAGTCCACAATAATGGCTAAGCTCTTAGCGCGAGAGCATTGCAATGCGCTTATGTTAACGCCGTGCCAAAAGCGTCATTATTTGGGGAAGATAGGATTAACACGTACAAGTCTAGACAGTCGAGTGATTGAGTTGCTTGCTCGCACCGGAGTTAAAAACGTGGCGCAGTTAGAGCAGTTTGCACTCAGTGAGCTGGCCAAACGTTTTGATACTGAACTCGTATATTATGTAGGCTGCTTGTTTGGAAAACTAAAGGAAACCCTTAACTATTACCAACCTGCGGAAACCTTTGAGCTTACTGCACCTTTACTTTACGAAGTCGAAGTAATGGCTTGGTTAGAAAAGCCAATCGAGCATTTGCTATCGCGCTTAGCCTTATTCCTACAGCAACGTAACTTAGTAACTCGAACGCTTTATTTTACCTTAGCACTTCGAGATAAAGAGGCTTTAGAGATCACATTAAACAGCGCGGAGCCTGAATATAAGGCGGCAAATTGGCAGCGCTTGTTAAACCTCAAGCTAGAATCCATAACCTTAGATGCACCCGTACAAAGTGTTTCACTCAAAGTTGATGCACTAGAAGCGCAGCATGCCACAATAAAAGATCTCTTCTCAACGCAGCAAAGTGCGATGTCTGCGCAAGGACTGCGGGCTATTCTATGTGCTAAGCTCGGTGAGCAGGCTGTGCAATATCTACAACTTACAGGCGATCCTCGCCCTGAAAAGGCCAGCACTTATAGCCACGAGCCACATTTCACGACACTCAAGAGTAAATTAAGACCTACCATTCTATTTCCGAAGCCACAGCCTTTATGTGAAAGAGTCAATATTATTTCTGGTCCAGAGCGCATCGCTTCAGGGTGGTGGGACGGTGAGCCGGTCCAGCGAGATTATTTTATTGTGCAAAATGAACAAGCGCAGCGGTTATGGGTATTTCGAGAGCAAAATAACCATTGGTATATTCATGGAGTATTTAGCTAATGTCTTATGCCGAGCTTTTTTGCCAGAGCAATTTTTCATTTTTGACTGGCGCATCGCGACCAGAAGAGCTGGTCAAACAAGCAGATTTTTTAGGTTATAGCGCAATAGCCATTACTGACGAATGCTCTTTGGCTGGCATTGTCCGTGCTCATGCTTATATTCGTGATCATAAGCTCAAGATAAAACTGATAGTTGGGAGTTTACTGAAGTCCAACAATATTGAGTTGGTTGCTCTTTGTCCTTGCCAGCTCGCTTATACAGAGTTATGTCGAGTGATCAGTAATGCTCGCCAGCGAACGGAGAAGGGACAATATCAGCTTAGTGAGTGGGATATTATGTCGCTTAAGCATGTCTTATTGTTGTGGTTGCCAAAGGGAAACAGTCAAGATGTTCAATCATTGCAATGGCTGTGTAAATACCACCAAAATAGAATATGGATTGGCTACCGACGTAACTTGAGTGCAAAAGATGTACATTATTTTACCCATTGTGTAAAACTGTCAAAAGCTTACCAAATACCTATTTGCGCTGTTGGTGGGGTGCTTATGCACTGCTCGTCTAGACTTGCGCTACAGCATACACTGACAGCTATTCGACAGAATCGTGTGATAAGCGAGATCCCTGAGAAAATGATTAGCAATAGCGAGTCGGCACTTAGATCTATCTCTAAGCTTAATAAGTTGTTTTCACCTACCTTTCTTGAAGAAAGTGTCAATATCGCGAAGCGATGTGTATTTAATTTAGATTCATTGCATTATCAATATCCTCAGGAGTTAGTGCCTAAAGGTTTTACTCCAATGGCTTATTTACGCGCGTTGGTCGAAAAGGGTAAACAAGTTCGTTTTCCTGATGGCGTGCCGCCAGAGATAGAAGCCATTATTGATAAAGAGCTAGCGCTTATCGAAGCGCTTGATTATCCGTTTTTCTTTATCACTATTCATGACATTGTGATGTATGCCAAACAGCATCAAATCTTATACCAAGGGCGAGGCTCAGCCGCTAACTCTGTGGTCTGTTACTGCTTAGAGATAACCGCGGTTGACCCTCGGCAAGTGGGCGTATTGTTCGAGCGTTTTATTAGTAAAGAGCGTAATGAGCCACCCGATATAGATGTGGATTTTGAACACCAACGTCGTGAAGAGGTGATCCAATATATCTACAAAAAATATGGTCGTAAACGCGCAGCATTAGCAGCAACGGTGATCACGTATCGTTTAAAAAGTGCCATGCGTGATGTTGGCAAAGCCTTGGGCATTGAAATGGCGCAAATAGAGTACTTTATTAAGCATCTCAACCGCCGTGATAAAGGACTTAACTGGCAGGCCCAATTAGTGGAGTTAGGGCTAGAGCTAAACTCATTAAAAGGTCAGCATTTTATTCAGTTAGTTAATGACATTATGGGGTTTCCAAGGCATTTATCGCAGCATGTTGGTGGTTTTGTTATCTCAGAAAGCCCATTACATGAATTAGTGCCCGTAGAAAATGCGGCTATGCCAGACCGTACCATTATTCAATGGGATAAAGATGACCTTGAAATCCTTAAGCTACTTAAAGTCGATATCTTGGCCTTGGGTATGCTAAGTGCTATCCGTAAGTGTTTTGGCTATATTGCAGCACACACGAAGCGGAACTTAGATCTTGCCCAATTGACTCGTATGCAAGACGACCCTTTGGTCTATAAGATGTTGCAAAAAGGAGATAGTGTTGGCGTGTTTCAAGTGGAGTCTCGTGCACAAATGAGTATGTTGCCAAGACTGAAACCCGCGAATTACTACGACTTAGTGATCCAAATAGCGATTGTACGTCCCGGCCCTATTCAAGGGGATATGGTGCATCCATTTTTAAAGCGACGGGATGGTGAAGAGCAAGTGACCTATCCATCAGAAGCGGTTAAATCGGTATTAGAGAGGACCATGGGGGTTCCCATTTTCCAAGAGCAAGTGATAAAACTGGCAATGGTTGCAGCTGGGTTCACTGGGGGAGAAGCGGATAGCCTACGCCGAGCTATGGCGTCATGGAAGAAAACCGGGGAGCTAATGCAGTTTAAAGAAAAGCTCATTCGAGGCATGTTGGCTCGGGGCTATGAAGCACAATTTGCTGAGCGGATTTTTGAGCAGATCTGCGGCTTTGGTGAATATGGTTTTCCTGAAAGCCACTCTGCTTCTTTTGCAGTGCTGGCTTATGCCTCTGCGTGGTTGAAATACTACTACCCCACAATGTTTTATACCGCTCTACTCAATAGCTTACCAATGGGGTTTTATTCGGCTTCACAGCTGTTGCAAGATGCATCAAGGCATAAAGTTAGCATTTTACCTATCTGTGTTAACCAGTCCGATTACGAACATCAAGTCGTACAAGAGCCAAGACAAGCATCGTTTGCGATCCGTTTAGGACTTCGGCTTATAAAAGGGTTAAGTGAAGAAGAAGCACTGCAATTATTACAATGCAGACCTCAAGAGGGGTTTGGTAAAATCGTGCAGTTACAACAAGCTGGTATTACCAACAGTACTATTGAAAAGCTGATTTCCGCAGATGCTTTACATCACTTCGTGGATAGCCGTTATGCTGCTAGATGGTCACTTGCAGATCAAAGTAAAGCGTTGCCACTATTCAGCAATATTGAAGAGAAAGGGTTGCAATATTGCCACTTTAGCGCCACAGAGTTTGAAAACTTACAGGAAGATTATAATAGCACTAAGGTTTCCTTACGCACTCACCCAATCAAACAACTTGAGCAAGCCAAGCTTATATGCCGAACGGTTAAGGCCAATGAACTGCTTTATCGACCACATAAATCGTTAGTAACAGTGATAGGATTGGTGACAGGAAAGCAAGCCCCGGGTACCGCAAAAGGCGTGACCTTTTTTACTTTGGAAGACGAAACAGGCAACATCAATGTAATTGTGTGGTCTGGTACTGCTCGAGCACAAAAACAAGCCTATATGGGCGCACAGCTATTAGAAATAAAGGGGATAGTAGAGAAAGAGGGTGAAGTGGTACATGTTATTGCTGGTAGGTTAATCGATAGAAGTGAATTACTAGCAGCGATGACAATTAAGGCTCGTGCTTTTCATTAGTTGCTTTTTAGTGATTTTTTGTGGCTTAAAGCTGAGAAATGTTGTTTTTGTAAATGCGCTCTATATTTTTATAAAGTTAAAGCCCCAATAAAGAGGCATTTTTGTCATGTCTTCAGCTTAGCCTTGGATCAGTTTCATCATGGCTGCTATAAAACCTTCTTGCTTGATTATTTGATATTTTTGACAGGTGTCTGGGTTTTTCAAATCGTGGCATAAATATAGTGTATTGCGCTCAAGCGCAGGCTTTGGATGTAAGTTTGAATCAAATAGCACAGGCTCTATACCAGGAAGACCAGACCAATATACACTACTAGCCACAAGGCCTAATTTTTCATAAGTAATCAGTTGTGGTTTTGGCAGGATAATAAATAAAACACCAATCACAGCAAACACTATCCACTTACCTTTACCCTTGGGTTTATCGTTATCTGTAGCGGCTTGTGTTTGAGGTGTATTTGTTTGCCGTGCTTGCGCGGTTTGTTGAGCCTTTATCGCTGCAATTTGTTGTGGCGATGGTCGGCGGTTCTTTATTGTACTAGTGCGTTTCTTTTGGTTGGGTTGTACTTGACCTAAAAGCGATTGTTTTTTTGATGGTTTTGCCATGCTTTAAGTAGCCTTTTAGTTGCAGGTCTCTATAATGCTTCTATGCTAAGTATAATAGCTTATTTTTACACTACAGCCTACGGGAAAGGACTATGGATCAAAATATCTCTATTTTAATCGTCGATGATGTAGGGACAGTTCGCAGCTTTTTACATCAAACCTTAATGCACTTAGGCATTGATCATGTAAGAGAAGCCTCCACTGCAACGCAATGCGTAAAGTCATGTGAAGAGCAACATTTTGATATTGTCTTTTTAGATATTGAGCTGCCCGATGGTGATGGTAAAGAGTTAATTGCAACCCTAAATGAAATAAACCCGAATATTAATGTCGTTATGGTGTCGGCACACTCAACGGTAGACAATGTTAAAGATGCTATTGAGCGCGGTGCTAAAGGTTTTGTTGTTAAGCCATTTTCGCCAAAGAAAATCGCGGCTATGCTGAAGAAGTTTTACCCAGATTTAGAATTGGTTTAAAACTGCGCTGATTTTATCTTTTGATACCAAAGTATATAAATTACAGACATAAAAAAACCGACATAATGTCGGTTTTTTCAATCCAGCAACAAATTAAAGTGCTTTGATCTTAGCAACTAAACGGCTCTTATGACGAGCAGCTTTGTTTTTGTGGATTAGACCTTTAGTTGCGTAACGGTCTAGGATAGGTGCAGCAACAGCGAATGCTTGAGTTGCAGCTTCTTTATCACCAGCTTCAATTGCAGCGATTACTTTTTTGAAGTATGTACGCATCATTGAACGACGGCTTGCGTTGTGCTTACGACGCTTTTCGCTAGTGATAGCGCGTTTTTTTGCAGACTTGATGTTAGCCAAGGTTTGCTCCTAACAATCTTAAAATAAGCTTAATTTAAAGGCCGAGGAATATGCCTGTTTTAATCGCAAAAGTCAATATAAATTAACAAGCGCGGCCTAATGTTCAACACCCAAGACTCGACTTGGGCTATTCTCAATTCTTAACCTGTACAAATCAAAACGTTGCTATGCGACATTTTTACTTTTATAGCAGGCAAGTAAACCCGTAATATCCCAAGTTGCACTAATAATTTGCAAAGCGTAGCTTCACAAAGTGCCTTGAAAATCTCAGGTCTGAACCAAAGTAAACAGTCAAATTTCACAAGGTGAAACAGGCCTACCAAGGTTAATGGCGCGTATTGTATCAAAGCTGACAGGGCGCGCCTAGTGCTAAATGCACAACGACTGTGGCATAATCTGCCGCGATTCACTGAATTTAGGAGTTAAGGTGGCAAAAGGGTTATTTAAATCGGGTATGATTGTCAGTGCCATGACTATGATTTCGCGGGTTCTGGGGCTAGTTCGAGATGCCGTCGTGGCAAACCTCTTGGGCGCAGGATTGGCCGCCGATGTCTTTTTATTCGCCAACCGGATCCCTAATTTTTTGCGTAGGTTATTTGCAGAAGGCGCGTTTGCTCAGGCCTTTGTTCCTGTACTTTCAGAAATTAAAGAAAAGCATGGAGACGATAGAGTAAGGTTATTCGTTGCACAAGCCGCTGGGACACTCGGGACTGTATTGCTTATTGTTACTATTTTAGGGGTGATAGGCTCTCCTGTGATCGCCGCATTATTTGGCACAAGCTGGTTTCTCGACTGGTGGCAAGGTGGTGCAGATGCCGAAAAATTTGTGCTTGCAAGCGCACTATTAAAGCTCACCTTTCCTTACTTATTTTTTGTTTCATTAGTTGCACTTAGTGGGGCGGTACTGAATGTTTATAATCGCTTTGCCGCAGCGGCCTTTACGCCAGTTTTACTCAACGTGTCGATTATTGGCTGCGCTATTTTTCTCCATGATAAATTTGCACAAGGTGCGTACGCTCTAGCACTCGGTGTATTTATTGGTGGTATTGTTCAACTATTATTCCAGCTCCCATTCTTGTTACGCTTAAAAGTATTGAGTCGCCCTCAATTTGCATGGCGGAGCCCTGAAATAACCAAAGTCAGAACATTAATGATCCCTGCATTATTTGGTGTTTCTGTTAGCCAAATTAACTTACTACTGGATACCGTCATTGCCTCTTTTCTCGTGACGGGATCGATTGCTTGGCTTTATTATTCAGACAGATTAATTGAATTTCCACTCGGCCTATTTGGTATCGGTATTGCGACCGTGATACTGCCTGCACTTTCTAAATTACACGCAGGAGAAAAAAGTGAAGACTTTCAGAAAACACTAGATTGGGGTGTACGTTTTGTCATCTTCTTGGGATTACCAGCGATGCTAGGGCTGATGGTGACAAGCCCACTTATTATTTCAGTATTGTTTGGCCATGGTGAGTTTGTTTCTCAAAATGCAGACAATATAAATAAGGTAAGCTTAGGGGTAGCCGCATATTCCGTTGGCTTGTTAAGCTTTATGTTGATTAAAGTACTGGCGCCGGGCTTTTACGCCAGACAAGATACCAAAACGCCTGTTCGTATTGGTATTATTACCATGGCACTCAATATGGTTTTCAACCTTATCTTGGCGCCTTTTATTGGTTATCTAGGCCTTGCATTGGCAACTTCATTATCAGCGTCTTGCAATGCGTTTTTACTTTATCGCCAGCTGTCGCATCAAGGTGTGTATCAGCTAAGCGCATTTTCTCTTGGTTTTACTGCCAAGTGCTTTGTTGCAGCGGTCGTGATGACTGCATGTGTCTACTTTCTCGGTGCCCGCTTTGAATGGCTAGAGTGGGGACTAATGGAGCAGGTGCTATTACTTTGCGGATTATTAGTAACTGCGATGGTGAGCTATTTTAGTTTACTATTTATACTAGGGGTAAGATTGAGCACAATCCGAGATGCTTGATTCGCATTTTTAAGCAACTTGGGTATAATCGGGCTCTTTGATATTTGCTGCACAAAGGCACGGCACTATGCAACTAATCCGAGGGATCCATAATATTCGACCACATCATTTTGGTTGTGTGTTGACGATTGGAAACTTTGACGGGGTTCATCTTGGACATGTAGAAGTTTTGAAGGGGCTGATTAGCGACGCAAAACACTATCAACTTCCAAGCACAGTGATGTTATTTGAACCGCAGCCCTTGGAGTTTTTTGCTAAAGATAAAGCACCGGCTAGGCTGACGCGATTACGTGATAAGCTAGTCCTGTTGCAAGAGCTTGGTATAGAGCGAGTCATTTGCGTCAACTTTAATCGCAAATTTGCCGCGCAAGATGCAGAGCAGTTTATCAAAGAAGTCCTAGTGACAAAGCTTGGAACCAAGGCGCTCACGGTCGGCGATGACTTTCGTTTTGGCCGCGAACGTGCTGGTGATTTTGCAATGCTAAAACGAGTGGGCGAACCGCTAGGTATGCAAGTAAAAGACACGGCAAGTTTTCGCAAGCAAGATTGTCGTGTGAGTAGTACGTTGATCCGCACGGCACTTGCGGCTGGTGATTTACGTCAAGCACATGATATGTTGGGCCATACCTATGCCATTTCAGGCCGTGTTATTCACGGTTGGAAGAAAGGCAGAGAGCTTGGTTTCCATACTGCAAATATTGCCTTAAAACGCCAAGTGAGCCCTGTGCGCGGTGTGTATGCAGTCAAAGCGACTGTGACTCACAAAACACATTATGGCGTAGCGAATGTTGGCACTAAGCCTACACTAAACGGAACGAAAGCCCTTTTAGAGGTGCATCTGTTTAATTTTAATGAGACCATCTACGGTCAGTTTATGAAAGTGGAGCTAATTGAAAAGCTTCGCGATGAGCAAAAATTCGAAACATTATTGCAGTTAACAGAACAAATCAGTCGTGATGTTAGCAATGCAAAACAGTGTTTTTCTTTAACGTAGCCGATACGGAAAGTAGGATAAATGAGCGACTACAAACATACTTTAAATCTACCGGAAACTGAGTTTCCGATGCGTGGTAATTTGGCGCAACGCGAACCAAAGATGCTGAAAAAATGGTATGAAGAAGACTTATACGGTCAAATTCGCATTGCGAAAAAAGGTAAAAAGCCATTTATTTTGCATGACGGTCCTCCGTATGCAAATGGTGATATTCACCTAGGTCACTCTTTAAACAAAATCCTAAAAGATATTATTATTAAGTCAAAAACGCTTTCTGATTTTGATGCGCCTTATGTACCTGGGTGGGACTGTCATGGCCTTCCAATTGAGCTACAGGTTGAAAAGAAAGTAGGCAAACCTGGTAAGAAAGTATCGGCTGCTGAATTCCGTGAAAAGTGCCGCGACTATGCTAAAAAGCAAGTGGATGGCCAAAAAACAGGTTTCAAACGCCTTGGTGTGTTAGGTGACTGGGATAAACCATACCTAACCATGAACTTTGATTTTGAAGCCAATGCGATTCGTGTGCTTGGCCGTATTATCAAAAATGGTCACCTGCACAAAGGTGCAAAGCCAGTTCACTGGTGTACGGATTGTGGTTCAGCGCTTGCAGAAGCAGAAGTTGAATATCAAGACAAACAATCACCTGCAATTGACGTGAAATTTGTATTTGCTGATCAAGCGACTATCATTAGTGCGTTTAGCTTGGCCGAAGGCCATGAGGGCAAAGGCGAAGTAAGTACCGCAATTTGGACTACAACGCCTTGGACATTACCTGCAAACCGCGCTGTGGCAGTACACGGTGCGCTAGAGTATGCACTGGTACAAATTGAAGATGAAGGTCAAGAGCAGCGTATTGTGCTTGGTTCTGAATTAGTCAAAGACGCTGTTGATCGTTTTGGATTCAAGCACTTCCACGTACTAGGTTACGCGAAAGGCGCTGCGCTTGAGAATCTGCGCGTTGCACACCCATTCTTAGATTTCGATGTGCCTGTTATTTTAGGTGAGCACGTAACAACAGACTCAGGTACTGGTATCGTTCACACAGCACCTGGTCACGGTCAAGAAGACTTTGCAGCGGGTCAGGCTTACGGTCTAGAAGTTGCAAACCCGGTTGGTGCAAATGGTGTTTATCTACCAGATACGCCGATTTTTGCAGGTCAGCACGTATTTAAAGCAAACGACAGCATCATTGAGTTATTAACTGAGAAAGGTGTGTTGTTCCGCCATAAGGCATTAACGCATAGTTATCCACATTGCTGGCGTCACAAAACTCCTATTATTTTCCGTGCGACGCCACAATGGTTCGTCAGCATGGATCAGGCTAACCTGCGTGCTGATTCACTGAATGAAATCAAAAAGACAGAATGGTTACCAGAGTGGGGTGAAAGCCGCATCGCAAATATGGTTGAAGGTCGCCCTGACTGGTGTATTTCACGTCAGCGTACTTGGGGTGTACCAATTGCATTATTTGTCGATAAAGACACCGGCAGCCTACATCCTGAAACGGAAGCCCTTATTGAAGCCGTTGCTAAATTAGTGGAAGAAAAGGGTATTCAGGCGTGGTACGACTTAGAGCCTAGCGCGCTATTAAGTGAAGCAGATGCTCAACAGTACGTAAAAGTACAAGATACACTAGACGTATGGTTTGACTCAGGTGTAACACATGCTTGTGTTGTTGATGCACGCGAAGATTTAACAGGTCCTGCAGATCTTTACCTTGAAGGCTCGGATCAGCACCGTGGTTGGTTTATGTCATCAATGATGACTTCTGTTGCTATCAACGGTCATGCACCTTATAAGCAAGTGTTAACGCACGGCTTCACGGTCGATGAAAAAGGCCACAAGATGTCTAAGTCATTAGGCAACGTGATCTCGCCGCAAGACATCATGAATAAGCTTGGTGCAGATATTTTACGCCTATGGGTAGCTTCTACCGATTATACGGCCGAAATGACCGTGTCTGATGAAATCTTTAAGCGCTCAGCTGACCGTTATCGTCGTATTCGTAACACTAGTCGTTACCTTCTTGCGAACCTAAGCGGCTTTGATCCAAAAACGGACTTAGTAGCAATTGAAGATATGGTTGAGCTAGATCGCTGGATTGTTGCACGCGCTGCACAGCTACAAACTGAGATCAAAACAGCGTACGATAAGTATCAAATGCTTCAAGTGACACAAAAGCTGATGAACTTCTGTACTGGTGAATTGGGCTCGTTCTATCTAGACGTGATCAAAGACCGTCAGTACACCGCGAAAAGTGATAGCCATGCCCGTCGTTCTTGCCAATCTGCGCTTTATCATATCGCGGAAGCGATGACACGTTGGATGGCACCCATCATGAGCTTTACTGCACAAGAAATCTGGGAAGTATTACCAGGTGAGCGCGGCCAGTTTGTATTCACGGATACTTGGTATGATGCAATTGAAGGGGCGACAGAAGGCTCGTTGAATAATGAGTACTGGCAAAACCTACTGGCAGTGCGTGATGAAGTAAACCGCGTACTTGAGAATGCACGTAAAGAAGAAGTGATCGGTGCGACGCTACAGGCTGAAGTAACGCTATACACAGGCGGTGACTTAGCTGAGCAGCTCAATGCCATTGGTGACGAATTACGCTTTGTTTTATTGACTTCGAAAGCAACCGTAGAAGTAGTAAACAGCAAGCCAGAAAATGCAATTTCATCAGAAATTGATGGTTTGTTCATTAGTGTAGCGGCAACATCGGCTAAAAAGTGTGATCGTTGTTGGCACTATACCGACGACGTAGGTACGGATGAGCAACATGCAGACATTTGTGGCCGCTGTATTAGTAACGTTGAAGGTGACGGCGAGCAGCGTCAATTCGCCTAGGAGTAAAACGTGACACAAACTACACAGAAAAGTGGTCTGGTGTGGTTGTGGCTTAGTCTACTGCTTTTTGCAGTAGACTACTTCACCAAAGCACTGGTTATGGCTGAAATGGAGCTCTATGAATCCATTGATATTTTGCCTATATTCAATCTCACCTATATGCATAACTATGGTGCGGCTTTTAGTTTCTTAAGCGAAGCAGGTGGCTGGCAACGTTACTTTTTAAGTGGCATCGCCATTGCGATTAGCACTTTACTGATTTTCTGGCTACGTAAATTGCCTGCATCAAATTGGAAGTTGGGATTAGCCTACGCGCTGGTACTCGGAGGTGCTGTAGGAAACTTATACGACCGTATCATTCATGGTTATGTGATTGACTTCCTTCATTTCTATTATCAAGATTGGCACTATCCAGCGTTTAATGTCGCAGACATGGCCATTGTCGGCGGTGCTGCCCTATTAATTTTCGATGCCTTTACCAGTGGCGATAAACCACAGGAGAAAAATGCGTGAGTGAGCAACTAATTGGAGCAAAATCAGAAGTCTTGTTCCATTTTTCAATTAAGTTATCAGACGGTTCAGCAGCAGATTCCACCAAAGTTCATAATAAACCCGCTAAGTTATTTATGGGTGATGGCAGCCTGACTGAAAATTTTGAAAAGTGTTTGCTTGGATTAAAAGCGGGCGATGAGAAATCTTTTGAGTTAGAGCCAGAAGATGCGTTTGGACAACCAAACCCTGATAACATCTACTATGTTGATAGAAACAAGTTCGGCGCAGAAACACCTGCTCAGGTAGGTAGCATCATTGCATTTACGCAACCTGATGGTACTGACTTACCTGGATTGATCCGAGAAGTAGCTGGCGACTCGGTAACTGTCGATTTCAATCACCCGCTTGCAGGCCAAAAAGTAACGTTTGAAGTTGAAATTCTTGAGGTAAATAACTAATGGATATCTTGCTGGCAAACCCGAGAGGATTCTGTGCAGGTGTAGATAGAGCGATCAGCATTGTTGAGCGTGCACTCGATATTTTCGAAGCGCCTATTTACGTTCGCCATGAAGTCGTTCATAACAAATATGTTGTTGATGGTCTGAAGTCTCGTGGTGCGGTATTCGTTGAAGAGCTAAATGAAGTGCCAGACGACAGTATTGTTATTTTCAGCGCGCATGGTGTTTCTCAGCAAGTACGTAATGAAGCGAAGCGCCGCGAGTTAAAAGTTTTTGATGCGACTTGTCCGTTAGTGACAAAGGTACATATGGAAGTGACGCGTGCTAGCCGCAGAGGAACTGAGTGTATTTTGATTGGGCACCATGGGCACCCTGAAGTTGAGGGTACTATGGGTCAGTATGACAATCCGAATGGTGGTATTTATCTTGTTGAAAAACCTGAGGATGTAGCAACACTTGAAGTTAAAAATGCTAATAATGTGTTCTATTGCAGTCAAACGACCTTATCGGTAGATGACACGGCGGATGTAATTGACGCACTGCGTAGTAAGTTTCCGAATATCGGTGGTCCACGCAAAGATGATATCTGTTATGCCACGCAAAACCGCCAAGATGCGGTTCGCGACTTAGCTGACAAAGTTGATTTATTGCTTGTGGTGGGGGCGAAAAATAGCTCGAACTCTAACCGCTTGAGAGAACTTGCAGATAAAATGGGAACTAAGGCGTTTCTTATCGATGATGCTTCTTCCATCGAAGAAAGCTGGTTTGATGGGGTTGCAAAGGTTGGTGTAACTGCAGGCGCATCTGCACCAGAAGTACTGGTGCAACAAGTTATTTCGCGACTTAAGGAACTTGGTGGGGAAACGGTAGTTGAAAACCCTGGGCAAGAAGAGAATGTCGTGTTTGCTGTACCTGTAGAGCTCAGATAAAAGCGTTAGCATGATGACACCACGTATTAGGTTGTTGTCAGCATTGTTGAGCGAGCGAGGCGTGCTAGCTTTGCTAGTGGCCTCGCAAATACTTGCAGTTATTTATACGTTGATTTCCGCAACTGCGTTTTGGCAACCCCTTGGGTTATCCAGTTTATTTATTCATTTTACCGCCTTTTTATCACTTGCCGTGTTAGCCATTGTTCGCCACGCTGTTGAAAAGCGTTCGGATCTCGTAGAAGCTGGAATTCTCATCTTGATCTTTGTGTTTTGCACTACGCTAACGAGTACGGCTTTTCCCTATGGTTTTGCATTACTGGGTTGGGTTGATGAGGCAAAAGTCGAATTAAGCCTATGGCGTAATATCGCAATATGTCTCTGCATTATCACGATTTTTGCACATTTCTTAGCTATTTTTACCGACAATATTCGTAAAGTACAAGCCTTATCTCAAGCGGAACTCGAAGCGTTACATGCGAGAATTCGCCCGCATTTTTTATATAATTCACTCAATACAGTGGCTGAATTGACCCATATCGACCCAACTGCAGCAGAAAAGTCAGCACTAGCTCTTGCCGATTTATCTCGCGCTGCGATGTCAACGCAAAATATTGTCCCGCTTAAAAATGAAATATCTTTGTGTAAGGCGTACTTATCACTGGAAAAGTGGCGCTTCGCAGAGCGTTTGAGAGTCGAGTGGGAAGTCAATAATGTGTCTGGTGAGGAGTTGGTCCCGGCGCTGATACTGCAACCTTTGATAGAAAATGCAGTTAGCCATGGGGTAGAGCCAAACCCAAACGGAGCGGATATTCGTATTCATATTCACTCTGACCAGCAGGTGTTAACTGTGGTAGTTTTTAACAGTTATGACGCAAAACTAAAGCCGACACATCAAGGGCATGGCATTGGAATAAGTAATATCAGGCGTCGCTTGGCTTTACACTACAATCAGTCTCTTGATTTTAAAACTGAGGCCAGCCAAGATAGCTATACCGTCAGTTTTTCGCTACCGCTATGAAAACAGTGATATCTTACCTTATTGTAGACGATGAGCCGTTGGCAAGAGCTCGTGTTAAACGATTAATGCAAAAGCACGCAAGCTTTCGTTGTATCGGTGAAATTGACTGCGCTGACGGTGTGGAAGCGCTACTAAATCAGGAGCCTGTACAGCTAATTTTTCTTGATATTTCGATGCCTGGTCAGTCAGGAGTTGAGCTTGCAAGCCAATTACGCATGCAATTTCCGAGGATGAAAATCGTGTTTCTAACGGCGCATCCAGAATATGCGTTAGAAGCATTTGAACTGCACGCCAATGGTTATCTAGTGAAGCCGTTAGATGGCGATAAACTAGATGCGTTATTGACTACTATCTTTCCGAGTATGGAGACGCTCAGCTACTACGTTGGCAGTGAGTTGCGTTACGTTCAGGTTTCGGATGTGATTGTTGCCGAGGCGGATGAAAAATATACACGAGTAACGTTGAATTCTAGCTTACAAGCATTAATTGACATGTCACTCAAGTCACTGTTAGATAAGTTCCCAACACATTTTATTCAAATTCATCGCCGCACATTAGTTAAGCGAACGGAAATCTCGGCTTTAGAATTACATGAACAGAAGCACTATGTTTACCTCAAGTCACTCCCCAATCGCTATGAAGTTAGCCGTAGAGCTTATACCCAAATAAAAACATTGTTTTGAGTGTTAAGCGGTGAATAAACCGTTTATCGCCTTAATAGACCTTTCATACTATCTCGTATTGAGTTTCAAAGACGACCGCTTACACTGAAACTAGGATAATTGAATTCTGGTTGAAATATGCAAATTTCGCTAAAGCAGCATGGCTTCACACTGTTAGAAGTACTTATTGCTTTTATGATTTTGAGCTTTGGGCTGCTTGGTGCTGTGGCATTACAAGCAAAAGCTAAACAAGCAAGTTTTGATTCTATGCAGCGAGCCGCAGCGGTTGAGCTTGCCAGCGACATCATGCATCGTATTCGTAGTAATGATACGACCGACATCACGACACTTTATAAGGTAAAGTTTAATAGTGAGAGCGGAACTACAGAAGCAAAAACTTGTTACACCGGATATTGTAGTGCAGCTGCCATCGCCCAAACGGATATTGCTAATTGGCGTCGAGCCATAAGAGCAGGAGAAAATACCGGCTCGTTGGACAACGCGGTTGTATGTATTACTCCCACCTCGAGTGCCACCGATCCTTCTGGGGTAAATGTGAGAGTTGTTGTCACGTGGCGAGGACGTCAGGCCATGACTGCCCTTGAGGATAACCCCGCAGGGGATTGTGGTACGGTTGACGATAGACGCAGAGCGGTAGTCATGGAAACATTTGTTTTAATTAGGAGTGAGCCATGAAAAGGATGCTAGGGTTTACCTTATTGGAAATAATGATCGCCATGTTCATTGGTGTGATGTTATTAGCAGGTGTTATAGCAACATACATAGGTATGAAGGCGACCACCAATGACACGATGCAAATTGGAGAATTACAAGAAAAGGGGCGCTTGTCTCTATCAATAATGCGTCGCGATATCGAGCAAGTTGGCTTTTGGGGAACCTTTTACGACAAAGGCTTCAAAAGTACCAATCAAAGTGCACCAGCAAATCCGGGTAATGATTGCAGCGATGGACCTAATAATGGAAGTTTCCCTAACAACGACCCCACAAATTTTAGACCTATCTTAGCGACACTCTCAGACGGTGCTAATGCTATGGAGTGTATTACCAAAGCGATACCCGAGACCGAAGTGTTGCAAGTGAAGTTTTTGGAAGGTAACCCAGTGGAAATCACAGGACTAGTTCCTGATGGGACACAAATCCAAAATGGAAGATACTACTTTATTGCGCAGCAAGAGCAGGCGGAGTTTATTGCTGGTAATACCATTGGCAATATGCCAAGTGTAAACGCCACATTGTGGCCTTATAGTCACCATGTTTATTACATAAGTGAAGAGCAGCAGGTGATTAACAATCGCACTATCACCATCCCTGTATTGAGAAGAAAACGTCTACTGGTAAGTGGTGGAATGAGTGATGAGCTGGTCATTGAAGGGGTTGAACGGATGCGGTTTGTGTTTGGCTTAGATACCGATTATGACGGCCGCGTAGATAGATATAGGCACACTGCGAATATGTCTGAGGCCGATTGGAGCGGAACGCGAGGGATTTTATCTTTGCAGTTGTTTGTTTTAGTTAGAGTCCTACAGCCTGATGCAGATTTCGGGGTGCAAAAGCGGACTTACTATCTGGGAAATGATCCCAATAGAAGCGAGCTAACATATACAGATGCCGTTCGCAGAACGGTTTTCTCAACTACGATTTCGATGTACAACATGGGAGGCTCAGCATGGGAAATGTAAAGCAACGAGGTGTGGTGCTGATCATGGCGATGGTGATGGTAGTTGCAGTGATGGCCGTAGCCGTGACCTTAATGAGTACCAGTACGTTAGATATTAAAATGACACATGCGGTGATGGAGCGAGAAGAAGCCGAGAGTTTACTGTTTGGTGAAATGCAAAGGTTGATAAGGCAAGAACAACGAGCCCCCAATAATGTGTTTTTACGCTCACGACAGCAGCTAGCAGATGGTGGCGCGACAGTACAAACACCCAATGGCTTACAAGCGACCGTGAAAAACTTAAATAACGGAGAGCTTGAGTTATTTTGTCCCCGACAATTTGATTACACAGATGGGTTCGTCTGTAACATGACGGAAGTCCAGGCTACGGTGGAATACGGCGATAGAGGTCGTCACAATGTAACTATTGTGATGGGTGTTGGGCAAGAAATAGTCAGTGTTTCAAATTAACTATAGACTTCTTCGGATATAAATTATGAAAAAGTTATTTTGTATTTTAATTGCTTGGTCCGCGTTGACACAAATCGCTCAGGCCGAAGATATCGAGCTTTACGTTAAACATAATGTTTCTACCCGTGAGCAGCCCAGAGTATTAATGTTATTTGATACATCGGGCAGTATGGCGTGGGATTCGCAAAATGGCAAAAAATGCTATGAGCGTTATTCTTATAAGTATCGAGGACGTTGGTACTACGATTATAGAGAACATGAGTGTTTCAACGGCAATAATTGCTATCAGGCTGACGACTATGGTCGAGCCATTCAGGGCTGTGCTGATAGCCGCCTCAAAGTTGCGCAAAACGCGATGCGTAAACTGGTGAATGACAACGCAGATATCCAATTTGGTTTATCTCGCCTATATTCTTCAAGTGGCGGTTATATATTAAATGGTATTGGTAGTAGTAGTGATGACATTGTAGAAAAAATAAATGCATTACCAGCGTCTGGCTCAACGCCGTTATCTGAAACCTTATGGGAGTTGTATAACTACCTTAAAGGTGGAGATGTCTACTGGGGCAAAAATGGCGGAAACGATAGAGATAAGAGTATAGAGCGTCGTGGCAATTATATCTCCGCGTTTACTCCAGCCCGTGGCGCGGATGAACGCTGCGATACCTCAATTAATTTAATTTTAATGACAGATGGAGATCCAACCAGTGACACTAGCTCTAACAATAGCATAGTGAATGAATATTTTTCAGTCTATGGCTCTTATCCCAATTACTTTGATATAAATGAAGGTTCTGGTGTCACTAAAAATTATTTACCCGCATTAGCTAAAACAATGCGCGGTACGTCTCAAGTTAAAGTTGACTTATATCCTTCTACACCTGATGAACACGATTTTGCACGGGTCTTCACGATTGGTTTTGGTAATGGTATGTCGGGTACAGGCATAGATCTGCTTAAAGAAACCGCGACGCAAGGTGGTGGGCAATATCTTCATGCGCATACTGCAAACGACTTGTCGGACGTGCTCAAAACCACGATTACCAATATCAGAAATGTGAGTGCAAGCTTTAGTTCACCAACCGTGTCTGCCAACGCACAAGACCCGACACAAACTGGAAACGCTTTATACTACACTCAGTTTAAGCCGGAAACTCATACTCGCTGGCGCGGTAACCTTAAAAAATTAAAATTTGAAAATAAAAAAGTGGTGGGCCAAGAAGGTACCCCCGCGATAGATGAAAAAGGCGCAATCTCAAACAGTATTACCACCTTTTGGTCAGCTGGAGGCTCGAAGGATGGCAATAATATTGAAAAGGGTGGTGTTAACTACGCTTTGGAAAATCAACTAACGAGAAAAGTGCTGTCGGATTTTGACGGCGGCTCGTTAGTTGAATTTACTTATGATAATGCAGAGAGTGCATACGGTGGCCGAACACAATTAGCAGATGCGATGGGCCTAAGTGGTGCCAGTAAAAGCCAGTTACAAGAAGTCTTCAACTGGGTAATTGGCAAAGATGTAGATGATGACGATGGAGATGGTTTTTCTTCGGATAGAAGAGCCGATATATTTGCAGATCCGCTTCACTCAAAGCCAGCATCAATTGACTATGGAAATGGTGACGTTCGCATCTTAGTAGGCACCAATGCTGGTGTGTTACACATGTTCAAAGACAATGGTAACAGTGTAAGCGAAAGTTGGGCATTTATTCCTAAGTCGCTTTTATCTATCTTAAACCCAGTGAAAACGGAAAAAGCAGAAACCAAGTTATATGGCATGGATGGCCCAATTACTGTCTATTTTCATGATATCAATAAAAACCGAAAAGTAGAGTCTGGTGACAAGGTGTGGGCCTTTGTTGGTATGCGCCGTGGTGGAAACAAGTACTATGGTTTCGATATCACTAACCCTGATTCGCCATCATTACTTTGGGGGGGGCCTATTTCTGGTGATTCAAATAAGTTTAAAGATTTGGGACAAACGTGGTCTAAGCCTGTCGTCAGCTTTATTGAGAAGCAAAAGAATAGACCCGTATTGATTTTTGCTGCAGGTTACAACACCAACAAAGATAATGTATCGCGCTCAGTCGACGAGAATAACAAAGGTGTTGGCATTTACATGGTCGATATTATGTCAAACAATGCTGATATCGTTTGGTCGCTTACGGGGGATGCGTTTAAGGGGGAGCATAGCATCGTTGCGCAACCTGCATTGACGGATTCGGACTACGATGGCTTTAGCGACCGAATATATTTAGCGGATACCGCGGGCAGTATATGGCGAATAGATATGCCTGGACCAAACCCTAATGATCCTACGGAGCCGTGGACACACTTTGAGCTTGCACAACTGGGTAGTACAGCCGCTGATCAGGATAGACGTTTTTTCTATAAACCTACGATTGCGAGAACGTTTTATAGTGAGGTAACTAAAACTATCTTCGGTACAGGAGCGAATGATTATCGTATGGATCGAAAAGATACACCGTTTGATGCCATTGTAATAGGTAGCGGCAACCGAGCAAAACCAACAGACTCAAGTGTAACGGATTATCTATTTATGGTTAGGGATGTGAATACCAAAACACAGTCATTTGTCGAGGATATCCCAGAGCCGATAGTCATCAGTGATTTAATGGAAATGAAAGATGATCCTTTTGGTAATGCGGTAAATGACTTGGACAAATTCGTTAAACAAGAGGCTAAGCTGGCTCAATTTAAAGGTTGGAAGTATCAATTATCTGGTGGAGAAAAGTCGCTAGCAGAATCAACAGTGATTGGAGGGGTCGCTTATTTTACGTCATTTACCCCAGCAGACCAGACTACTCAGCAATGTACGCTCACGGGCGGTAAAGGCCAGCTCTATATGTTTCATTTGCACTATGGTACGGGTAAAACCTATATTACATCACAAGACTTACCAGATAAGCCCTCGATCATAGTAAGAGACAATATTGTGTATATTCCAGGTCCAGGGATTGAAGCAGGACCTGATGCAAGTACTCCATTTGCACCACCGAGTATTCCTAGTGAACCGGTACCCGTTAAAAAACCGGTTGAAATATTCACAACCAAAAGCACAACGATAAAGACCAAGCAGCTTTATATTTACAAGAGGGAGGATAGCGATGAGAAAGGGGAAGATAAAGATGAGTAAAAGTAAATTTATGACCTCTACAATAAAAGGGTTTACCCTGATTGAAGTAATGATAGTGGTGGTGATTATCGGGATCCTATCAGCTATCGCTTACCCTAATTACAGTGAATACGTTAGGAGGGGGGCAAGAGCAGACGCTATGACTTTGTTACTTGACGCTGCGAATAAGCAAGAACAATTTTTTGTGGACAACAGAGCATATTCGAATGATCTTGAAGCAATCGGTGTACCAACAGCAACAGAGAATGGCTACTTCAACGTGACACTTGAAAACGTCACCAATGATACTTTCAGAATTGTTGCAACAGCTGCATCGGGGCCCGTACAAGGTGATGAACAGTGCCCTGCTTTAACTATCGATGAACTTGGGGTTCGTGGTGTTACTATGACAACGGATCAAGATATTATAGACAGGTGTTGGGAACGTTAATTTTTTGGGGGAGTAGTTGACCCCCTTTGTATTAATACTACTTATCCCGAGCTTAGGTTATTTACTTTTGACACTCATCAGTATCTTTTAGAGTGCTTTTCCCTGTGTAGCTAACTGACAACGACAATCCCACAGTAGAACTTGCGTTACAGTAGACAAAAGTACCGTTATAGAGTCCTGCGAGATGACCAAAATGACGAAATATAATGGCGTTTCTTGGGTAGGTGAGCTTGTCACCTGAGTCTACTGAGTCCACAACCGCTAACTTATAATCATCGTCTGAAAACTCACCTTGGGGGCGGTAGTCGATAAAAACCGTTAACTGAGTGTGCCACTCTTTGTCGTCGCAGCGATTGTTTTTCAGTGGGCATAAAGTAACTGTTGCACCGCTTGCAACAGCCTGAATACGAGCAAAATTGATGGCTCGCCGCAATGCTTCAAGTTTCATTTTTGGTTTATCAAACTGAAATAAAGCCGTAAGACTGGGAAGAGAAAATAAACTGACGATGGTGATAATCGCCAAACACACTAAAGATTCCAGTAGGGAAAAACCCATATGACGATGCATATCCTTTGCCTCGTATTATATTTTCTTTAAGCCTAGTCGTTTATATGTTAAAGGCAAGGTTGAAGCGAAGAGATATTTTACGTATCAGTATTTTTGTGGCTATTCGCAGGATTCTGTCGTATCTCCACGATATAATGCTGTGCCAGCGGTTGAAACACTCAACTGCTGATTGTTGTCGTCACTGCCAGGACAATAGGTAAAATTTCCCGCGTTTGAACCACTTAAGAGTCCGCTTGAATCAAACCTTAGACGATTGTCACCAGAAAATACCATAGTGTCGTTATCGTCTACGACCTCCATAGTGCGATGGATAGTATCTCCATTACTAAATGTGCCATTTTTGTCACGATCAACAAACACGCTAATTCTGTTTGTTGCCCAATTATCTTGGCAAGTAAATGCAGTCCTAGCTTGAATATTGGCTGGTGGCGCGGGGCAGAGAATGACAATGTCGTCTGCAGCGGTTGCTTTTACACGAGCAAAAGCGATATTGCGTTGTAATTCTTGTAAGAAGGACTCTGCTCGGTTGCGTTGCAGCAGGTTGCCATCAAAGCTAAATGAAATGGCCAACACGATAGCCAATATAGCGATGGTTATCATGAGTTCTAGTAGATTGAATCCCGCTGATTGTTTCATTACCGCCTCGCAACCAAAAAGTAATAATTTATGATTAATATTATTGCGTGAAATCACTTCAACTTTCAATGTCTTTGTTTGCCTTGGGCAAGCGGATTGTCTAAAATCGACGCTATACCAAAGGAATCGAGATAGTCATGAAGAAAATAGAAGCAATAATTAAACCGTTTAAACTTGATGATGTCCGAGAAGCGCTTTCGGATGTGGGGATCACAGGTATGACGGTATGTGAAGTAAAAGGTTTTGGTCGTCAGAAAGGTCATACTGAGTTATATCGCGGTGCTGAATATATGGTAGATTTCTTGCCTAAAGTAAAACTTGATATTGTTACCGCAGATGAAGACGTTGACAGAGCCATTGAAGTTATCCTAAAAACCGCGCAAACGGGCAAAATCGGTGACGGTAAAATCTTTGTGACCGACGTTGAGCGTGTGGTCCGGATCCGTACAGGTGAAGAGGACGAAGAAGCAATTTAATGACGTTGTTAAGTCAAATGCTTACCTTTTAAGGCTGCTCACCTTCTATTACTGGCAGCCTAAATCCTTCCTTATTACAACTACAATCAAATAAAACACGCTGACGGCTGATGTCTATGTACAGGAAACAAGTGTTTTTTACCGCGGTATAATGTTTGAAGACGAGTGCTGGTTGAGAGAGAAGTCACGACATCGGTGATATCGTGACTTAGCACTTTTTTTATTTGTTACGTGCGTTAACCAATTTGGCTTTTTTCACGTTATCTGCAAGGTCAGGAAGACCGAGTTTGCGGTAGCTTTTTTCCATAATGTCAAAAGCCTGGGTCAGATAACTGCTTTGAGAGTAGTGTTCTACTACATATTTGCCACGGTTTGCTGCGGCAAGGTACGCTTCACGCTCGAAGTAATATTCAGCGACTCTAAGCTCGTAACGAGCCATTTTATTTAGTAACCATACTAAGCGTTTTTTCGCCTCTGGTGCATACGGACTGTTTGGATAGTTTTTGACTAATGTGGTTAAATCCTGAAAAGCAACGCGGGTACGATTGGCATCGCGGTCGGCTCTGTCTACACCGAAATATTCTTGGAATGCGTTTTCGTCAGCTTTAATACTTACCAGACCTCGCATGTAGTACATGTAGTCTAGGTCTTTATGATTTGGATTTAAGCGAATAAAACGATCAATAGTGGCAAGTGCTTGGTCAGTGTTACCTGTTTGATAATATGCATAGACTAAGTCCATTTGAACTTGTCTTGCATAAGGGCCAAACGGGTAACGAGCATTAATCGCGCCCAATAATTCAATGGCACGGGCATATAAACCTGAATCTAATGTTTGTTTAGCATCTTCATAAAGCGCTTGGGCGGATTTGTTTGGTACGCGTTCAATATCTTCTTGTTCTGGTGCGGATGAACAGGCTGCCAAACCCAAAACAGACGCGGCTAACGCCAGCCTAAAGGCGTGTGTCCTTAAGTTTTTAATCATTTTATTTTACTACCTTTGTTTTCTTCGGCTAGGCCAACTCGGCAAAACCGAGTAAACTATGCATTAATACGATTCTAACCCAGTCGAGCACGGCTTGCACTGGTAAATTAGGTAAAGTTTCAGATGTCAGAGCAAATTTCCCTCCAAGCGGAGGTTCCAGTCGAACTCGGTGGTAAACGTCTAGACCAAATATTGGCGCAATTGTTCCCGGATTTTTCTCGTTCAAGAATAAAAACTTGGATCCTTGAAGATAAAGTCACCGTAGATGGTGAAATATTCAACACCCCTCGTGAAAAGTTACTTGGTGGTGAAAGTGTCGCTATCGAGACGGTTATAGAAGCACAACGTGAATACGAAGCGCAAGATATAGAGTTAGACATTGTTTATGAAGATGATGACATTCTTGTGATAAACAAGCCGATGGGGCTGGTGGTTCACCCCGGTGCCGGTAACCCAGATGGCACTGTGTTAAATGCTCTGCTGCACCATCACCCAGAAATCATTAACGTGCCTCGCGCTGGTATCGTACACCGTCTAGACAAAGACACGACTGGTCTAATGGTCGTGGCGAAAACTATTCAAGCACAAACGCACTTGGTGAAGAATCTACAAGCGCGTGAAAACTTCACACGTGAATACGAAGCTGTCTGTAATGGCACGATGACGGCGGGTGGCATGATTGAAAAGCCAATCGGTCGTCACGCAACCAAGCGTACACATATGGCAGTACATGAGATGGGTAAGCCAGCTATCACTCATTACCGTGTTGCTGAAAAGTTTCGAGCACACACGCGCCTGCGCCTGCGCCTAGAAACCGGTAGAACGCACCAAATTCGTGTACATATGGCGTATTTGAATCACCCACTAATTGGCGATCAGCTCTATGGCGGCCGTCCTCGTCCACCAAGAAATGCGACTCAAGGATTAACCGAGCAATTAAGAGAGTTTAAACGTCAGGCATTGCATGCTATAAAACTGAGTATCGCTCACCCTATTACTGGCGAGAAGATGACATGGGAAGCGCCTGTGCCTGAAGATATGATTAAACTGGTGGCAGCGCTTAGAGAAGATACCAAAGAAAACCCGGATTTAACGTTATAAGATGCAACTCGCTCAGTGGCCATTAACCCAATTCGTTGGGACATTATCAACAACGCGCAAGGGCGGTGTTTCAGCACCGCCGTATGATAGCTTCAATCTAGCCTTTCATGTTGGTGATAATGCTGAACAGGTAGCCGAAAACCGTCGAATTTTACATGGTTATGTGGCCAACCCGATTGTATGGCTTGAGCAAGTACATGGCGCAGAAGTGGTGGTGGTCGACGAGCAGTTTGAAATCGCGCAAGTCCATCAAGCCGATGCATTATACACTCGCTTGCGTCAAACACCACTGGCTATCATGACAGCAGACTGCTTACCCATTCTGCTTGCATCAAAAGATGGTGAAGAGGTGGCCGCTATCCATGGTGGTTGGAAGCCTCTTGCGGCTGGAATTATCTCGCAAACTCTGGCTAAATTTAACTGTGCACCAGAAGAGATCTGTGTATGGTTTGGCCCTGCGATTGGCCCTAGCGCCTTCGAGGTAGGTGAAGACGTAGTTCAGGCTTTTGAGGCACAACGAAATACGGCATTTGTTGCCAAAAAAGACGGTAAATATCTTGCGGATATTTTCGAGCTTGCACAATCGTTACTATGCGATCAAGGTGTAAAAAATTTTTACGGCGATAAACACTGTACAGTAACTATGCCCGAGCAGTATTTTTCCTATCGTAGAGATAAAACAACGGGCCGTATGGCAACTTTGATTTGGCGCAAATAATCAGGGTAAATTATTACTTTTACGCTTGAACTTCGTTCAGTTAATACCCATAAATAAGGTAATTCGATATTTTATATGGGTAAATAAATCATGCGTTTAGATAGATTTACAAGCAAATTCCAAGCTGCGCTTTCCGATGCGCAGTCATTAGCGCTTGGGCGCGATCATCAATTTATTGAACCTGTTCATTTAATGTATGCTCTGCTCCAGCAGAGCGGCTCAAGTGTGCGCGCATTATTAGCACAAGCTGGCGTGAGTGCCGACGAGCTTAATACTAAGCTGTCACAAGCCATTGAAAAGTTATTTAAAGTAGAAGGCGTAGGTGGTGATGTACAGCTTTCAAATAACCTTATTTCACTGATCAATCTGTGTGATAAATATGCACAAAAGCGTAAAGACAAATATATCTCTAGCGAGTTATTTGTTTTTGCCGCGTGCGAAGATAAAGGCCCGTTAGGCGAGATTTTCAAAGCGCTTAACATCACTCAGCCAAAGATTGAGCAAGCTATTAAGGCTATTCGAGGCGGTCAAAAAGTGGATGACCCTAATGCCGAAGACACTCGCCAAGCACTTGAGAAATTTACCATCGATCTCACTGAGCGTGCAGAGCAAGGCAAGCTAGATCCGGTTATTGGCCGTGATGACGAAATTCGCCGCACTATTCAGGTACTACAGCGCCGCACTAAAAACAACCCTGTACTTATCGGTGAACCGGGCGTTGGTAAAACCGCCATCGTTGAAGGGCTCGCGCAGCGTATTATCAACGGTGAAGTTCCTGAAGGCTTGAAAAGTAAGCGCGTACTATCGCTAGACATGGGTGCGTTGGTGGCTGGAGCCAAATACCGTGGTGAATTCGAAGAGCGCCTAAAGTCGGTATTAAACGAGCTGGCTAAAGAAGAAGGCCAAGTCATCCTCTTTATTGACGAAATCCATACCATGGTAGGCGCGGGCAAAACTGACGGCGCAATGGATGCGGGCAACATGCTAAAACCCGCACTAGCCCGTGGGGAGCTTCATTGCGTGGGGGCAACCACACTTGATGAGTATCGTCAGTATATTGAGAAAGACGCTGCACTTGAGCGTCGTTTCCAAAAAGTATTTGTTGCAGAGCCAACCGTAGAGGACACCATCGCGATTCTACGTGGCTTAAAAGAGCGTTACGAATTGCACCACTCGGTGGATATTACCGATCCCGCGATTGTCGCTGCGGCTAATTTATCACATCGTTATATCTCAGATCGGCAGCTTCCAGATAAAGCTATCGATTTGATAGACGAGGCAGGGTCTTCAATTCGGCTGCAAATTGACTCAAAACCGGAGCAATTAGACAGACTAGAGCGCCGTATCATCCAACTAAAATTGGAAGATAACGCGCTGGCAAAAGAGAAAGATGAAGCGAGTCAAAAGCGTCGCACTGAGATGCAAACGCTCATCAATGAATTAGAAGCTGAGTATCGTGAGCTTGATGAGGTGTGGAATGCCGAAAAAGCCTCACTACAAGGCACACAAGTGATTAAGGCTGAGCTTGAGCAAGCGCGTTTAGATCTAGAAGTCGCGCGTCGAGCAAGTGACTTGCAACGCATGTCCGAACTACAATATGGTCGGATCCCTGAGCTTGAGCGAAAACTAGACCTTGCTTCTCAGGCTGAAATGCAGGAAATGAGCCTTTTAAAAAATCAGGTCGGTGAAGATGAAATTGCAGAAATTTTATCTCGCTGGACTGGGATCCCGGTCGCAAAAATGCTTCAAGGTGAGCGTGAAAAGTTACTGCAAATGGAAGACGAGCTCCATAAAAAAGTGATTGGTCAAGACGAAGCCGTTAATGCGGTTGCCAACGCTATCCGTCGCTCGCGGGCGGGGCTTGCGGACCCTAACCGCCCAATTGGTTCGTTCTTGTTCTTAGGTCCAACAGGGGTGGGCAAAACGGAGCTGACCAAAGCATTGGCCAACTTTATGTTTGATACGGAAGATGCCATGGTGCGCATTGATATGTCCGAATTTATGGAAAAGCACTCAGTTGCGCGCTTGGTTGGCGCACCTCCTGGCTATGTTGGCTACGAAGAAGGTGGCTATTTGACAGAAGCGGTAAGGCGTCGCCCTTATTCTGTGATTTTGCTTGATGAAGTGGAAAAAGCGCATCCAGATGTATTTAACATCTTATTGCAAGTCTTGGACGATGGCCGCTTGACCGACGGCCAAGGTCGCACGGTTGATTTTAAAAATGCGGTGATCATTATGACCTCGAACTTAGGGTCGGATGTCATTCAAGAGCAGGCAGGAAATAACGACTACGCAGCACTCAAAGAGCGTGTTATGGCCGTGCTCGCTAGTCAGTTTAGACCTGAGTTTATTAACCGCATTGATGAAACTGTGGTGTTCCACCCGCTTATCAATGAACATATTAAAGAAATTGCGAGTATCCAGTTAGACAGATTAAGTAAACGCTTGACTGAAAGAGGGTTTGCGCTTGAGCTCAGTGACGCCGCGCTTGATAAAATCGCTGCAAGCGGATTTGATCCTGTATATGGTGCTCGTCCTCTAAAACGAGCAGTGCAACAATACATTGAAAACCCGTTGGCGCAGGACTTGTTACAAGGTAAGTTTGTGACTGGCGATACCATTAAAGTCGAGGTTGTTGACGACCAGATAGTGTTCAATCACTAATATGGAAAAACGCTCTTACAGCATGCTGTAAGAGCGTTTTTCCTTCCCATACTGTAAATTTCTTCAAACTCTTTACCCTTTCGCGTATTCTACAAAGATAACAAACTGTCTTCTAAGAAAGCCGCATATGATAAATAACGCAACCACTTACGGTATTTACGAATTTGGTGATAGCAATCAACTGTGTAGCACCACCATTTCTTTGCCAGCGCTTAGTTCAGGCCAAGTGCGCATAAAAATAAACAGTACCAGCATAAATCCTATTGAAGTGAAAACCAGGCAAGGTCTTGGTTATGTTGCAGCGCAAAAAAGCGCAGATGCCTTTTTGCCGCTCGGATACGATCTGTATGGTGAGGTGGTTGAGGTTTATGGCCCAGATAGCCAATTTAAAGTAGGCGACCCTATCATCGGTATGATTGGGTTTGCAAGTAACCCCGGAACCTATAGTGATTATGTAGTGGCGCTTGAGTCAGAACTCATCAAGGTTTCTTTGCAAGAAAGTCCAGATATTGCAGGTCTTTGTCTTGCGGGTCTTACGGCAAAACAAGCGTTAGATAAATTCTCTAATCGTGATCGTCCATTATATGTATTGGCACCAACTGGTGGCGTGGGGCATTTAGCAATTCAACTAGCACAGCTCCAAGGGCGAAAAGTTATCGCGGTCTCGACCCGCCCTGAGCACGAATTGTTGTCGAAGCTCAAGGTAGCGGCAATAAGTTATGACGAATTTTATCAGCACCAAGTTGAGTGCGATTTACTGGACTTAATTGGTGGCGATATTGCATTACAGTGTGTCGACTCGATGAAGCCGAATTCGCACCTAGTGACTATTCCCAGCGTCACCAAAGAAATGGTCTGTGAGCGAGCTACGACAAGGGGTGTAAGGGCTGAAGGTATGCTGGTTGCGAGTAATTTAGACGATCTTAAATATTTGTATCAGGCGTACCAAGCTGGCAAAATCAGCATCAACGTAAGTCATTACTTTGCGATGGCGGATATTGCGCAGGCTCATCACTGTATGGAAAGTGGTAAGCATGTTGGCAAAGTTATTATTAAGGCCTAAGTGTACTAAAAGTAGCCATATTTAAATTGATTGCTCGGTTTAAATCACTCATTTGATGAATACACTTGGTATAATTTGGTTTCGACCCCATAAACTTGAAATTGGCCTGTAGGTTCGAGGAAGAATTTTTGAAACAATTAGACTTAAACACTAAGCTGGACTTATTGTCTGACGGCGCGCATCGCGGCGTTTTCAAAGGTATCAAAAGAGGTATCGAACGTGAGGCATTGCGGATCCAAGGGTCGGGAAAAATAGCGAAAACACCGCATCCAGAAAAGACGGGCCACGCACTGACCAATGGTCATATCACCACTGATTTTTCTGAGTCGCTACTCGAATTTATCACTCCAGTGAGTGAGGACCCACAAGAGACATTAGCGCAACTTTCTGATCTACAGAAGTTTACTTTGGCTAGCATGGGTGACGAGTTACTGTGGCCTTTGTCGATGCCGTGTTTTATTGAGGATGAAGAAGACATTGTGCTAGCGCAGTTTGGCACTTCTAATATCGGCAAAATGAAAACGCTATATCGTGAAGGGCTGAAAAACCGTTATGGCAGTATGATGCAAGCCATTGCTGGTGTGCACTTCAATATTTCGTTTCCAGAGACCGTATGGCAAAGTCTGCAACTGATGTCTGAAAATGATAAACCTCAGCAATCATTTATCTCCCAGCAGTATTTAGGCCTAATTCGTAATTTCAAACGTGAAATGTGGCTGATAAGCTACCTGTTTGGCGCATCTCCTGCGCTTTGTCCGTCATTTTTGCAAGGCAAAAAGAGCGACTTGCCATTTAGTAAGTTAGAAAATGGTTCCATCTACCTTGAATATGGCACCGCACTTAGACTGGGTGATTTAGGTTATACCAATAGCGCACAAAGTTCGCTTAAGGTGATGTATAACGATCTGGATGAGTATATTGCAGGTTTGCGACAAGCCATTCGTTGCCGCTCCGACTTATATCATGAAATTCCAGATTACCGGGCGGCGGAGCCAAAACAGCTAAATCGCAACATTTTACAAATTGAAAATGAGTTCTACTCGCCAATTAGACCAAAACGCAACGCCAAGTCTGGTGAAACGCCGACTCAGGCACTTGAACGTGGTGGTATCGAGTATATCGAAATTCGTGCGCTGGATGTTAACCCATTCGAGCATACCGGTGTGAGTCTTGAACAAATCCACTTCCTCGATGTGTTCTTAACCTACTGTTTGCTAAAGCCAAGCCCTGAACTTTCGTTTGAAGCGCAGAAGCTCGCTGGTAAGAATTTACATCAGGTGGTTAACCAAGGTCGCTGCACAGCACTTGAACTAAGTAAAGCGGGTGAGCCTGTGAGTGTGAAGCAGTGGGGCACAGAGATTTTTACAGACTTACTCAAAGTCGCAAAAATGTTAGATGCGAGTACCGAAAAATCAGTCTATGTGGCGACGGTGGAAAAATTAATGTTGTCAATTGAAACGCCTGCACTTACTTTTTCTGGGCAGTTGCTATCTCAACTGAAGAGTCGTACCTTAGAGCAAGGCTCAATGGGCATTGAACTTGCGAAAAAATATAAGCAACTTCATCAAGATATCAAATACGGCTATTACGATGAAGATACACTGAAGTCATTTGCACGTCAGTCTTTCGAAGATGAGGCTGCGGTTAGAGCTGAGGATACGGTAGACTTCACGGCTTTCCTTGACGATTATTTTTCAAGGGCATAATGCACAAGGCATAAAAAAGCGCAGCCATAAGGCTGCGCAAATAAATTTCAGGGATGAAACAATGCTAAACTGCTGCATTCATAAGTTCAGACCAATGCAAATTGTAAAAGTTCATTAGGTTTCGAAAAAAATGCAAAAAAAATTAATTTTAATTAGCCTCGTTGCTGTTTTATCCGGATGTGCTACTGCACCACCTAAACAACCTCATGATATTTGTAAGATTTTTGAGGAAAAAGAAGATTGGTATTATGATGCTCGTGATGCTCAAGAAAAATGGGGTTCACCAAAGCATGTACTGATGAGCATGATGTATCAAGAAAGTTCTTTTCGGCATGATGCGGCTCCTCCGATGGAGTATTTCCTGTGGTTTATTCCTGTTGGCAGAGTGAGCTCTGCTTATGGCTACTCTCAAGCCAAAACTCCGACCTGGTCTGATTATATTCGTGAAACTGGAAACTCAGGTGCAGATCGCGATGACTTTGAAGACGCCATCGACTTTATGGCTTGGTTCGTATACAAGACTCACAAGGTAAACGGCGTGTCTAAATGGGACGCTTACGCACAATACCTCAATTATCATGAAGGCTGGGGTGGTTATCGTCGTGGTACTTATAAAAATAAGAAATGGTTAATGCAAGTCGCAAATAAGGTAAAGCATCGTGCTGCGCGCTATGCCGTTCAACTTAAACGCTGTGAAGATGATTTAGATAAGAACTGGTTCGAGAGAATTTTTTCTTGAGTAAATTGCGGTGTTACTTTCAACACCGCAATTGAGTTTAGAGTTTAGCTTTTACTCGCTTAAGAGTTATACCAATTAGTCTTAATACTTGCTCAATTTGAAAGATCAAATCTGACGCTAACAGCGTTAAAAATTTCTCATTTAGAACAACTAAATAGTAAAATTATTGCCTTGCCTATATGGATGTAGGTACCTTGGCGATAGCAGGACGCGGTAGCGGTGTTATCGACAAGATTTTCTTGCCTCAAAATAGACCACTTAATCAAGCTAATTGGTAGTAGAAGAAATTTTCACCATCTTGATCATGTTTTCTTTAATCTCAATGACTTCCATCTTATAACCAGAAATCGTTAAGCCAAGAGGCGCATCTGGAATATCTTCAAGGTGCTCTACAATCAGACCGCTGAGAGTTTTAGGACCTTCGGTAGGTAAGTCCCAACTCATTTCTTTATTTAAGTCACGCACGTTTACACTGCCGTCAACCATAACTGAGCCATCACGCTGCATATTTACGTCTTCACTCGGCGCACGCGTCTGCGTGGTGGTAAAGTCACCAACGACTTCTTCAAGAATATCTTCAAGCGTAACCAGACCTTGAATGTCACCATACTCGTCAACAACAAGACCAATACGTTCTTTGGCTTCTTGGAATTTGATCAGCTGTGTATTGAGTGAGGTATTCTCTGGTACATAATAAATTTCTCTTACCGCACGCAGTAGTGACGGCTTATCAAACTGCTCTTTTGTCAGTAGGCGTAGCGCATCACGAGCGTGAATAAAACCAACCGCATCATCAATTTGGTCACGGTAAAGTAGCACTCGGGTGTGCTGCGCATTCGTGAGCTGGCGAGCAATATCTTTCCACTCGTCATTGATATCTATCGCATTGATTTCACTGCGTGGGATCATAATGTCTTCTACGGTCACGTGATCCAAGTCTAAGATAGAAGTGAGCATATTTTGGTGGTTTGAGGGCAGCATAGCGCTTGACTCATTTACCACGGTTTTTAATTCTTCTTTACTTAGGCTGTGCTCTTCAATCTCTTGTGGTGTGATCCCGACCAAACGCAACATACCATTGGTGATCCAGTTAGTCGCGACAACCAAAGGAAACAAGACCTTCAACAATACTTTTAGGATTACAGAGCTTGGGAAAGCGACTTTCTCAGGATATAAAGCCGCAAGAGTTTTAGGTGTGACTTCAGCGAAGATCAGGACCACAAGTGTGAGACCAAAGGTAGCAACTGCGATACCCATATCGCCATACAAACGTAATCCGATGATAGTTGCAACTTGCGCAGCGGCAATATTGACGAGGTTATTTCCGATCAGGATCAGACCAATCAGTCTGTCAGGACGGTTAAGGAGGTTACTTACACGCTTCGCACCACGGTGATTTTCTTTTTCAAGATGGCGTAGACGAATACGGTTGATTGACATGATACCGGTTTCTGAACTAGAAAAATAAGCCGACATCAAAATGAGCACGCCGAGTATGATAAACAAGGCGCTGGTCGATATGTCTTCCAACAGTGGATCCCTTTTTTACTTACGAAAGAGTATTAAGCGTTAGTGAGTTACGATAGTCAAGTTAAAGTTTAAAACCTGCCTAAAATCACTTCTTGTATAAAGCGACTGCCAAAGTAACCTAAAGTCACGATGCCAGAAGCCGCTATGATGGAAATCACCACAGACTTACCGCGCCAGCCAAACTGCCTATGCCCGAAGGCGACGACGACATAGATAAGCCATGCAACGATAGATAAAATGGTTTTGTGAATAGTCTCTTTAGCGAACATACCGTCTAAAAAGTAAAAACCGGATGCTAATGCCAGCGTTAATAAACCTGTGCCTACAAATAACAGCTGATAAAGCTGCCTTTCTACTTGCATAAGTGGCGGTAGATGGCTGGTCATAATCGCCAAATCCCGTTGTTTTAAGCGTTTATCAATAAACATAAATTGAATGGCGTAGAGCGTGGCGATGATAAGTACGCAGTAAGCCAACAAAGAAAGTGAAATATGTAAAACGAGGCCAACATCTATGTTTATCGTATGCATAATAATGTGGTGTGGAATAAATAGGCTTGCTAATAACAAAATAGCCGCGAAGCCATACACCACGGGCAGCAATAATGTTGCAGGGAAGCGTAGAGATACAGTCGTTACAGAAACAACGATAACCCAACAGGTTAACAAGGCAACGTTGACGGTACTGAGATCTTGTCCTTGGTGCGTAAACACTGAATTCACCAACACTAGCATATGAGTCAAAATGGCGACAGTGCTTAATATTAAGGTTTTCTTTTGATCTGGACCTTGTTTGTCAAATAAGCGCGATAAAACATGGCTGGTGGCCATGATGTAAAAGAGACAGGCGATTAATGACAAGCTAATAATCAACATAAAAATAAGTGCCTAATTTTTGCTTTCCTTTTCTAGCTATTGTATTTAAAGCCTCTGCGCTTGCATAGGGTTTTATTTCAATCCGTTAACTTATTCTTATTTTCGTTCAACGAAAGCGTAAAAAGCAGAACAATCTGCTTGAATACTGTATTAGTAGCTCGCATATCAGTATAATGCCCGACAATTTCGAGATTTTGGAACCGATACATGTTTGAAAACCTCCAAGAGCGTTTAGGAAAAACGCTTAAAAACATCAGTGGCCGTGGCCGACTAACTGAAGACAATATTAAAGAAACACTCCGTGAAGTACGCATGGCATTGCTTGAGGCTGACGTTGCCTTGCCGGTTGTGCGCGACTTTGTAAAACAAGTAAAAGAACGCGCGGTTGGTGTAGAAGTCACAAAGAGTCTGAGCCCAGGCCAGGTTTTCATCAAGATTGTTCGTGAAGAACTTGAAAAGTCGATGGGTGAGGCTAACGAAGAGCTAAACCTAAACGCGCAGCCGCCAGCTGTCGTCATGATGGCAGGTCTTCAAGGTGCGGGTAAAACCACCAGTGTTGGTAAGCTGGCTAAATTCCTCAAAGAGCGCAAAAAGAAATCTGTGTTGGTGGTGAGTGCTGACGTTTATCGTCCAGCGGCTATCAAACAGCTTGAAACGTTAGCCGCTGAAGTTGACGTCGAGTTTTTCCCCAGTGATATTTCACAAAAACCGGTAGATATCGCAACGGGTGCTATTTCTCACGCGAAGAAAAAGTTCATTGATGTGGTGCTTGTGGATACCGCTGGTCGTTTGCACGTAGATGCAGACATGATGGACGAAATCAAAGATTTACACGCGGCGATTGACCCAATCGAAACCTTATTTGTCGTTGACTCAATGACAGGTCAGGATGCTGCAAATACAGCAAAAGCGTTCGATGAAGCGCTGCCACTCAGCGGTGTTATCTTAACTAAAACGGATGGTGATGCGCGCGGTGGTGCGGCGTTGTCTATTCGTCATATTACTGGTAAACCCATTAAGTTTATCGGTGTGGGTGAAAGAACGGATGCCTTAGAGCCATTCCACCCTGACCGTGTTGCATCTCGAATTCTCGGTATGGGCGATGTACTGTCGCTTATTGAAGAAGTCGAAATGAAAGTCGATAAAGACAAAGCCCAAAAAGTGGCTGAGAAGGTCTTTAAAGGCGATGGTTTTACACTGGAAGATTTTGCTGAGCAGCTGCGCCAGATGAAAAACATGGGCGGTATGATGTCAATGATGGAAAAGCTGCCTGGTATGTCAAACTTGCCGGATGCAGTAAAAGGTCAAGTAAATGATAAGACCTTTAACCAAATGGAAGCCATCATAAGCTCAATGACGCCAAAAGAGCGTGCACGTCCTGAAATCATCAAAGGCTCGCGTAAAAAGCGTATCGCTGCGGGTTCTGGTACGCAAGTACAAGACATTAATAAGTTGCTGAAGCAATTTACCCAAATGCAGAAGATGATGAAGAAGATGAAAGGCAAAGGCGGCATGATGAAAATGATGAAGAACATGAAAGGCATGATGCCGCCGGGCATGTTCGGTGGCGGTGGGCCTAAGTTCTAACACCGTTTTATAGTCTGTATAATGTGAAAGGCAAGCCATGAGGCTTGCCTTTTTGTTTACTTAGTTATTCTTAAAATTGGGCACTATTGGCCTAAAGTTTTCTGCTTTTTTCGGGTCGCCTGTACCAATGTACTGGGCTTCTTGTGGATAGGGGTAAACAGGGCGAGTGAAAAGAATATTGCCCTGCGGATCTTCTTTTTGCGTCATAAGCGCATCCGGTGCTATGCCTGTATCAAGCCAATGCACTAACGCTGCGATGGCATCAAAGGTTTCAGCGCCAGGTCCCTCAATACCACAATGCACCAATCCTGGTGGCAAGAATAGCCGAGTAAAGTCGTAGGTGTTGTCTTTACCCATATAGTTGATAACTGACTCATACCAATCAATAGTTGCATATGCGGGTATTGCAGCGTCTGACCATCCATGTAATACAATCATTTTGCCACCGCTATTTTTAAATCCAGTGAGATCAGGGTGATCGGCGTCCATAAAGCTTGAGATAGGTGAAAGCTCGCCAACCTCATTGTTATAAGAAAAGTCTCTCCAGTTGCCTTGATTGTATCTTTCTCGAGGAAAAGCCAAGTACTTTAAATACTCGGTTGCAGCATAATAGTGATAAGGCTTGATAAACGGTGCTTCAGGGAACAACCAACCTGTCCATTCAGGTTCGGAGCCATAGGGTAGGCCACCATAAATGACGTTGCCTTGTTGGTCGTAGGATGGTGCATATATGTCCTTAATTACGTTAACTTGGCGAGGTGTCAGGCATTTACCCGTGGTGTTGTCGCTGCACAGGAGCGTTTGCGGGTCAAAATCACAGCGTCTTGGGTCGCTTATTAATCCATCAACTAAGCCATCTTTATGGTCACAAGCTTGCATGACGGCCTGTGAAATAAAGTCAGTGTAGCTTGCATCGAGCAGTGCGTTATCGTTTTCATCCAAAATAGCTTTTGCATTATCCATGCAGTTGATTAGGTTGACTTTGGTGTAATTAATCGTCGGCCCTCTGGCAATCACGCCATCAAAATCATTTGGGTAACGCTTTGCGGCCATTATCCCAGCATGGCCTCCCTTCGAACAACCCGATATAAATGAGTACGTAAGTTGTTTACTATAAAAGCGCTCAATAACCGCTTTTGCTTCAACAGCAACCACATGGTTCGCTCTATAGGCGAAGTCTTCTCTTAATGGCACATTGTTTTTAGCCCACAAACCATCGAATCCAGCAGCGGTATGGCCGCCATCATGAGACATGGTCGCGTAATTACGCATAACGCCAGCCATCGTTGGGTAGTTCGATACTTCGCCACAAAAGCCCATACAGGCATTGAGTAAAAAACGTTGGTTCCAAACTTGGTCCATTGGCAACCTAAGCTGAAAACGTATCGTCGGTGCGGCATAGCCTTCAACCAAACAGTGTTCAGGTAAAGAATTTGTTCCTTTTGGTACAGGTGCACCTAATAGGCGACTATACTTATATGTCCAGAGTTCGGTGTCGGCATCTAGGGTTTGGCTTGGTACATATTCTGCGTTGGTGATACTCATTGCAGCATTACCTTGCTCTAGCTGCGAGAAGTCACCAAAACGTAACAGTTTACAAGCCGTTATTTCTTCATTGCTTGCTGCCAGTGTTGAAGGAGCAACGAGCGTAAAAGAGATGAGTGGTATACTTAGGAATAGGTGTTTAATTGAACGTTTTGCTTTCCACATTTGGTTCATATGTGTGCTCTCCTTATAATGAAACAACAGGGGGGCGACTTTCCAGTATTGCTGAAAAGTCAACTTTTCGTACCGATATTGAGACGAATGTGGCGTGTGAAACTTCAGCAGTAATTCTTTAGCAAGGCCTAATAAAGCATCAACTATGGAATTAACTTGCATTGCGCGTGAAAATGCGTAAAATGCCCGAGCTTCCCGTAATGGGAAGTACAAACTTATTAATGAAAACAGTCAATCTATGTAGAGGACGGTATGGTAACTATTCGTTTGCAACGTGGCGGCGCTAAAAAGCGTCCATTCTATCAAATCGTGGTTGCGGATAGCCGTTTCTCGCGTGACGGTCGTTTCATCGAGAAGGTAGGTTTCTTTAACCCTATCGCTGCAGGTCAGGAAGAAAAAGTACGTTTAGATTTATCTCGTGTTGATCACTGGGTAGGTCAAGGTGCAGCTCTTTCAGATCGTGTTGCGAAGCTGGTTAAAGACGCTCGTAAAGCGGCTTAATAGGCGTAAGTGTAACCATGAGTCAAAGTAAAACCTCGACAATCGTTGTTGGTAAGCTTGGTGCTCCTTATGGCATCAAGGGTTGGCTTAAGGTGCATTCATTTACTGACGATCCCCAAGGGATCTTCGATTTCAGCCCATGGTTGATAGGGCAACAAGGTAAATGGCAAAACCTTGAAGTGAGCGACTGGCGTCGTCACAACAAGGGATATATCGCTAAATTTGCACAGGTAAACGACAGAGACGAAGCAGTGGCTTATACCAATGCTGAAATCGCTGTTTATGCTGAGCAGCTTCCTGAATTACCTGAAGGGGAGTTTTATTGGCGAGATCTCATCGGCATGTCAGTAGTAACCGATAAAGGCTACGACTTAGGCATAGTTGATGACTTGATGGAGACTGGTTCAAATGACGTTTTGGTTGTGAAAGCAAACAAAAAAGATGCATTTGGCCAATCGGAAAGATTAATTCCATTCTTAACAGACTCTGTTATTTCGGATATTAATCATGACGAGAGAAAAATTACGGTAGATTGGGATCCAGCGTTTTAATGAGCGTTCAGCAAAAGCTATGGGTTGGAGTGGTTTCGCTTTTTCCTGATATGTTTGATGCGATAACTCAGCAAGGCGTAACGGGTCGAGCTGTGAAGAACGGCTTGATTGAGTTTAATTGTTGGAACCCGAGAGACTACGCCATTGATAAACATAGAACCGTGGATGACCGCCCTTATGGTGGTGGCCCGGGAATGTTGATGATGGTTGAGCCTCTTAAAAAAGCTATTCTTGATGCCAAAGCGGCAGCAGGAGAAGGTGCTAAAGTAATTTATATGTCCCCTCAAGGGCGAAAGCTAGATCAACAAGGTGCGACCGAATTGGCGCAATCTGAAAAGTTGATTTTAGTAGCGGGTCGTTATGAAGGTATTGATGAGCGGATCATCGAGTCTTATATAGACGAAGAGTGGTCCATCGGCGATTTTATACTGAGTGGTGGTGAGTTACCGGCCATGACATTAATCGATGCAGTAGCGCGATTAGTGCCAGGTGTGTTAGGTCATAATCAATCAGCAGAGCAAGATTCATTTTCGGATGGCTTGTTGGATTGTCCTCATTATACTCGGCCGGAAACATTGGATGATAAACAGGTGCCTGCTGTATTACTCAGCGGAAACCACCAAGAAATAGCCAAATGGCGCTTAAAGCAGTCTTTGGGTAGAACTTGGCAACGTCGTCCTGACTTGTTGCGTAACCTAGCTCTGACTGAGGAGCAGGCGGCATTACTTGCTGAATTTCAGCAAGAGAATGGCCAAGCTTGTGGCTAGAAGACAGTTACACCTAGGAATGTGAGAAATAAAATGGCAAAAGTAAACCAAAATATTATTAAAGAGCTTGAAGCTGAACAGCTTAAGCAAGACGTACCTGCGTTCGGCGCTGGTGATACAGTAGTTGTACAGGTACGCGTAAAAGAAGGTAACAAAGAGCGTCTACAGGCCTTTGAAGGTGTTGTAATCGCTAAGCGTAACCGTGGTCTACACTCATCTTTCACTGTTCGTAAGATTTCAAGCGGTGAAGGTGTTGAGCGTGTATTCCAAACGCACAGCCCTCTTATCAGCAGCGTAGCAGTTAAGCGTCGTGGTGCGGTTCGTCGCGCTAAGCTTTACTACCTACGTGAGCGTTCTGGTAAATCTGCACGTATTAAAGAGAAACTTAACTAATACGTCGCATTTATCAAATGCAGATAAAACAGGCCGCTTTATGCGGCCTGTTTTGGTTTTATCCCTCTCATTATTTCCATTCTGTGAATACTCACTGACATCTCAGGCGTCTTGTCACGATATTTTCATGGTTGCTTACTTTTAAAGCGGCGTACTTCTTGTTAGACTCGGTGTATTATTTAATTTACTACTGTATATATAAGTTTACATCATGAATGGGGCTAACGATTTAGAAGCAATACGCGTTGCAATAGATGATTGTGATAGCGAGCTTGTCGCGCTACTTGCAAAGCGCAAAGCATTGACCGAACAGGTTGGAAAAATAAAACAGCAAAAGGGCGCACCGCTACATGTGCCGAAGCGCGAAGCGGAGCTGATCAAAGCCCGGCGCGCAGAAGCGGATGCTAAAGGGGTAAACCCTGATTTAGTCGAAGATATTCTGCGTCGTATGATGCGAGAAGCCTACGAAAACCAGCAAAGTGAACTTGCCTGTGCCGCACCAAAAATGTCTCCGGTTGTTATTGTCGGTGGCCAAGGTGCCATGGGTAAACTGTTTGCGAAACAGTTTAGACGCTCAGGCTACGAAGTACGCATTTTAGACAAAGACAATCAATCACAGGCTACTGAGTTACTGAGTGATGCTAAGTTAGTACTGGTGAGCGTTCCTATCAATGCCTTTGAGCAGGTTGTTAATGCGCTACCAACGCTGCCTGATGACTGTATTCTTGCTGATATTACCTCTGTGAAGCAAGCCCCGCTCAAAGTACTAATGAACAAGCACAACGGCCCTGTGGTCGGTCTACACCCTATGTTTGGTCCAGATATATCTCATTGGGTTAAACAAACTGTTGTGGTGTGCGAAGGACGTATGCCAAAGCAATGTGAAGGATTAATCAAGCAACTAAAGATCTGGGGCAGCCAGTTGGTACCGATGGACGCTAAAAAACACGACCAATCCATGCAGATCATTCAGGTGATGCGCCACTTAACTACGTTTGTATACGGTCAGTTCTTATCTAAGCAGTGCCATTCATTAAAAGAGCTAAGAAGCTGCTCATCGCCCATCTACCAATTAGAGCTGATGATGGTGGGACGGCTGTTTGCGCAATCCCCTGAACTTTATTCAGATATTATGCTCGCGCAATTTAATGATGTAGAAGGGTTATTGGCAAGCTATCAAGATACCTTTGAGCAGACATTGACCAAGCTACAACAAGGCGATAAAGAAGGCCTAATGCGATCTTTCTCACAAGCCAAACATTATTTCTCAGAAAGCGCGAAACACTTCTTATCACAAAGCCGAGGCCTGCTTAACAAAGCCAATGACGCTAAAGTGTTGGATTATGAGGAAAGTATTTAGCGTCTTGATATACCTCCTACACCACAGGGTAAATAGTGTTGTGGGGGGGCTTTACGCCACGATTTTACGTAGGTCGCCATTTATGGCGACAAATAACCTTAACGAGCCAACAGAAGGCCCGGATAGAACCCCCTCGTATGTAGCAAGTGATTTGTGTGTTGAAATTATAACCTTTGACTGGTAACTTACTAAAATAATTAAATAAAGTTAGTTAGCTAGGTAGTTGTTGTTTCATTACTTGTGGATAAGAGAGATATTGAAGAACTCATGCTAATGAGCTGTTAGCACTTGAGAGGGAATTATGAGTAAATTTTTAAATTCGGTTGCCTTGTTACCAATGCTCGGTTTCGTTTTTACTATGATTTATAGTTTTATTGCAAAGGAAGAAATTTATACCAATCACCACTGGTTTGTTGTTGCCTTAATTTCACTTCAAGCTACCGCTAAGCGTCTTAAAAATGTAAATTCAGTAAGCACAATGATTTTTGTTTCTAGTATTCTTGCAAACATATTATTACTTATAGCGTGTGGGTTTGATTTAAAAATAACTCCAGCCACTTTTGTAATATTTTTAGGTTATTTAAGTGTTGGTGCTTTAGTTGTAATGGGTAATTTGGCAGTGAATTGGTACAAGCAAGTGAGTACTAACAAGGCCGTAAAATCGGATTCGTTAAATAATAAATAATAAATAATAAATAATAAATAATGACACCTATTGCTATTCCAATAATAAATAACACCCATTACTATTCAATTTAAAATATAGTGTTCTGGTAAATTTAGCTTAAAAGGTACGGAAACACTTAAAGCAAGAGACAAAACGTTTGTCGATGGCTACTTTTAGCGCCCAAGCGTACCTCTACACTAAGAACAGGGTTATCACGCACGACAACGCGCAGCAAACACAACAGTTAAAAATTTAGAGTTGAGAATGTGAGTTTTACTAAGCCAGCAAGTGCTCGCAGTTTGTTAGGTTTGTCCGTCGTCGTTTTTGCAGTGTTTCACAGTAAGCGGTTAGTGTCCGCTCTCGACCAACTGCACCGTGAAATACCCGTGAAAATTGCGTAGTAAGTTTTATCCAGTTCTCCGGTCCGATATTTAGTCGAGTGAGAATAGGCTGAGACTCAAAGATATAACCGTGTTTATCGGCTCGAATACACTGGCCCGTGAGCTCAACTAATTCAATATAGGACTTGAGTTCAAAAGGAAGGCCTTTAGGCATATGTTTTCGTGGGCTGCCTGCAAAGCGTAGTAGGCTTTTTGGTTGTTTTCCCAGCTTCGCATGGTCGATGCGTTTTTTGATACTGGTGTAGTCTGAGGTTTCAGGCGTTGCGGCGATTTTGGCTCTAATGGGGTTTAAGTCTACATATGCCAAACAAGCAGCCAGTGCAGCTTCATCCAGTAATGCTTGGGATTTGAATCGTCCTTCCCAAAACCGACCTGTACAATTATCTTCTTTATTTGCTCGACGGGCGATGTCTTCGTTAAGTACCCGCATAAACCAGCTAATATCTGCGAGTCTTTCTCTGTACTTGGTGACATGCTCATCGAGTATCAATTGTTCCGACTCGCTGAGTGGCTCATTTTCAACATACTTTTGGCTTATCCAATTGCCTTTAAACAACTTGTGCCACCGTATCACAATCGCTTCATCCGACAGAC
>NZ_NSDG01000031.1 GCF_002289345.1 Pseudoalteromonas sp. HM-SA03
CGCCTTACGCAGCGGGAGATACAGTGGTAGTATTTGGTGTCGGTTAAACTGATTTGTTTTTTACGGGCTGTTGCCATCGTTTGGTTTCCTCAATCCTTTGAGTGCAGAATTAAAGCTTAGGCTGGATCTTAGGAAGGTGCAAGTTAGTGGTGGGTGTCAGCGATTTGTTTTCATCAGCGATTTGTTTTCAGCGATTTGTTTTCTTCTTGACCAAAATGAACGGGTCGAGCGCCTCGTTGTTCTTTACAATAAGCGACTTTAACAAGCTCTTTATAAATACCTAAGCCAATGAAAAGTATGTTATGTTTGTTCATTCATGCTAGCCTCTGCTGTTTAGTTATTTGACAAACTAAGTATGGGACTGGCTTTAAGCTTAGCCACGAATAAGCGGAGGCTAGCATCATGTAGGATTCATTATGTCTAGGTATAGCAGGAAGGAAAAAACCGTGAATAAATATATATTAGTGTTATTTTGTTTTCTTTTTTCATTTTCTAGTAGTGCACATGATAATTTCACATCAGAGCAACTAATTGAGAAAGCAAAAGTATTTGTAGCGGCAAAAAATGCGCGTCAACAGCCAAATACAACAATTAAAGAGATAGAAAACTATATCTCACTGCTTTCTGATGACTTTATCGATGAACACGTCAAATTTAAATTTACTTATACAGATAAATCTAAACTCCGAGAGGATATGATTAATAAATTAAAAGATGAAGTCATCCATAGTTCAATAGAAATAAATGAGGTAATGGTTGGCGCTAATGTCGTCTTTGTAAAAATGACCGAATCAGGTAAAGTAAAACCTGCTCATTTAGATAAAGCTATTGAATATAATAAAACCAATATTGTTTCACTTGAGTTTAATCAAGCGGGCTTAGTTAAGCGCATTCGTCGACACCACGGGTAATCAATACCATACAAACGCTTTAACACATTAGTGATGGGTGTCAGCGATCNGTCGCGATCAATAGACCTACACATTCGTCGACACCACGGGTAATCAATACCATACAAACGCTTTAACACATTAGTGATGGGTGTCAGCGATCAATAGACCTACACATTCGTCGACACCACGGGTAATCAATACCATACAAACGCTTTAACACATTAGTGATGGGTGTCAGCGATCAATAGACTTAGTGGTGGGTGTCAGCGATCAAGAAGCGATGGGTGTCAGCGATCAATACAGGGCTTAGTTAAGCACATTCGTCGACACCACGGGTAATCAATACCATACAAACGCTTTAACACATTAGTGATGGGTGTCAGCGANCTACAACATAGAGAGCTTTAGTTGTAGCTAAAGTTTGGGTCTCACTTTACCCTAATTTGAGTTGTTATTATCCATACAAAGGCTTTAACCAAGGAACGCAAAATAGCAGGCTTGCGCTCCTTTGTTGCATATTTTATGCCGCTTCTTGGGGCAGTTACACACCCTCATTTTCCCCTAAGGTAATGCAGCTTTCATGTATAGCTTCACCTTCTGTTTTCTCATCAAAAATTTCTAGTTGACTTCATGGGCACTAGCCACTACATTTGTAGTGGTTTAAAACTACAAATGTAGTGGTAGAGGTGATAAGTGAAACTAAGTGAATTTGAATTAGACGTGATGAAGTTACTTTGGCAACAAAATGCATGTACTGCCAGTGAGCTTCATAAATATCTTCTTGCAGATGATACAAGAACAAAAAAAGTGGCTTATAACACAGTCAAAACAATCGTAGATCGACTAGAGCAAAAAGGTGCGGTCGAGCGCTGTGGTCAGCAGAGGAGGTCAATCGTCTATCAAGCAAAAGTGACTCAGCAGGCGCTTTCACAGCAGGCAACACCGCGTTTTATGGATCGCTTTTTTAAAGGTAGTTCACGCAGCCTGATAGCTCATTTCATTAAAGAAGAGAGTTTAGACGATGATGATATTGAGTATTTACAAAACCTACTTAAGAGCAAAAAACAGAAGAAAGAGAGCGACTAATGTTTGATTACTTACTCACCGCAAGCTTGCTCAGCATGTTTAGTTTGACTAGCTGCTATTTTCTGAAAACTGCGCCTGCACGAACGCGCTTTTATGTGTTGGTAGTAGGGTTATTGAGTTGGCTAATTCCATGGCAGCAACTTTCCCCACCCCCTTTTTTAATAGATCTGGAGCTTTACACTATTGAGGTAAGTTCTATTTCAGATTCAGGGTCAACTCCACCGAACAGCATCAAGCAAACCACTTTGCAAACCGAATCAAACTGGCTTTCTGGCTATACCATAAACCAAGTGTTTTCAAATTTGTTTGTATTTCTGACAGTGATAGGTGGAGGACTATTTTTAGCGCGAGTGTGGTCGTATAAAAGGTTACTAAGTGGCATAGAAAAAGGTGCCTACATCAGTGAAGAGCATCAATATCTACACTCATTTTGCACCGTAAAATTTACAGAATTGAGTACCCCAGCAATTACGACAGGCCCATTACAGCACACCATTTGGTTAGATTTTAAGATGAAAGGTCGACCAGAGCTCGATTCTGTGATTGAGCATGAGTTAACGCATATCAAGCATAAGGACACATATTGGTTATGGCTAATATGTGCGACTGAAAGCGTCTTCTTTTGGAATCCACTCTGTTTGTTGTTAGCAAATTTGGCGCGACAACAAATCGAACTCAGCTGCGATGAAAGCTGTATGGAAAAACTGAGTGATAAATATAGATACGATTTGGCCAGCTTACTGTTATCCGAACATCAATACCGGTATGAACATGCGTCATTAGGTCATTCAGTATTAGCCGTATCTCACTCGAAAAGTTTCAATATTCAAAGAGTTAAAACACTAAACAAGGAAAAGAAAATGAAATTATCCCATTTAATGATTATCACGGCAGCACTGTCTTGTAGTGCCTTAGCTGCTAACCAAATCGTCTCTGAAAAGCAGATAACACAAGGAGCTAGTAAACAAAAGAGTGAAAAGTCAGCGCGATATCAACAGCAATTAAGGGAGCTACTCGCTGGGGCGAAAGGCGCGAAATCGAATGATGAAACACAGCTTAAAGCAGCGGTTTCACACATTTTAAATTGGCATAGTAACCGCGGTTCGTTAAATGGTTTTGAAGAGCTGGATATCAAAGTAAAAAGCTTTACCTTGCTCGACCAAACCTATCATAAGCTAGGTCAATACGAAGCAATCTTGACCGCTTACACTAATTGGTTTCCTGAAGGCTCTACTCAACCGCCATTTTTAAAAAATAGATTGGCATCAGCTTATATGCACCTTGGGCAACATCAGCAGGCAGCAGAACAACTAGAGAGTTTATCTGAAAAAATGCAAAGTCGCTTTCAAATCGGTAGCGCTACTGATTTGGCACGCGCTTACATTGAAATGGCAGACTACGATAAAGCATTAGCTGTATTAAACAGTGATGTTGTAACCAGCGCTGAAAATCAAACATATCAAGATATCCTAAGATACTATGCATACGAAAAACTGAATAACCAAACAAAGGTGAACGAGTTGAAAGAGCGTTTACCTACGGATTATGCGAAAACGCCGGCAATATTACCTCGCTTACCTCGACCCGGCTCTTTGTTACTGGCGAAGTTATAAATCATTAAAAAAGCCTGTAAGATGCAGGCTTTTTTAATTTACTAAACTAACCGTGTGCTAGCCGAACAGTTCATCTTCTAGTGTTTTACCGTTAACTAACGACTTGTAACGCCAGCCCTGATCACGGCAAAGCCTGAGTACATCAATATCAACCTGCTGGCCGCTACGATACTCAATAAGTAGGGCGCCACTGGCATTTACTGTCACCTCTTCAACGCCTTGTAAGGTTTTCAAAAGCGCTATGTGACTACTGGTGCCAGACTCTTTAAGTTTTACAGTCAGCGTGGCAAGTTCCGCTTCTTGGATGCGGTCAACAGCAGTTAATTTACCATGCTGTAAATGTAATACCTGATCGCACAAATCATCGAGTTCGACTAAATCGTGTGAACTCAAAATAAAAGTCGTTTCAGATTGAAGCCTTTTTACTAGGTTTCTGATCTCACGAGCATTCACGGGATCTAATCCAGCCGTGGCTTCGTCAAGCAGTACAATTTCAGGCTTTGAAAGTAGCGTTTGAGCAATACAGATACGTTTTCGCATGCCATGAGATAACTCATGAGGTTTGGCGTGATAACAGTCTTTGAGGTCGACAAGCTCAAGCACTCTGTGCGTTTCACGCTCGGCCGCTTTCGCATCTAAACCTTGAAGTTGTCCGTATAAACGTAGCTGATTACTGACAGAAAACCTTGGATCAAGCTGAGCATCCTGTGGAAGTGCGGCAAGGCGACCAAAAAGTGCAGCGCTGCCAGGTTTGTGACCTAAAATCTGAACATTGCCAGCATCTGCATTTAGATACCCGCAAAGTGTGCTAAAAAGGGTGGTTTTACCCGCACCATTTGGGCCAACAAGTGCAATGGGTGAACCTGCGTTTAGGGTAAAAGATACGTTATCTAGTGCGCGCTTTCGTCCATACTCTTTCACTAAATTATTAACTTCAATAATGCTACTCATAGCGTGCGCCTTCTTAATAGTTCACAACTAATTGCAATTAACACGAGGCTATGCAGCACCGGTGTGGCAAAGCGAGTGAGGTTGATATTTTGTGCGATGGTTTCTGTGCCTTGGAATCCAGGAAAAAGATAAAAAAGATACTCCGCGTAAGCGCTGTACTCAAGTGCAAAAGCGACCAAAGTAGCGAGTGTTAAGTAGGTTAAAATTGCGTAAATCATGCTCATTTTGCTTGAGTTAGCAAAGTGATTTGCCACAGACATCAGGGCAATAAATGGCGCAGTAATAAGCGTTAGTTCTAAAACAATTAATGTAGCCCGACTTAGCCCTGTGAGCCACAAGCTTGGGTCGCGCACCACCATTAATATCCAAGCACCAACAGCAGAAATCGCTATGAGCAGCAACGTATTGAATACCTGCCCAACAAAACGGCCAACAACAATTTCCGCGCGAGATGTGCGCAGGGTTAGAAATCTCAGTGTGCCGCGGGTTCTATCTTCTACAGTTTGATCTGCGCTTGAAAAGATCACAAAAAGAGGAAATAAGAAGATTGACCACACTAAGTAGAGGGCAAGCTCCATTTCAGGCCACTGGGCAATACGATGCATACCTACGACGCCAGAAAAACTCTGGATCATGTTTTTGAAGTTGGGGTCGCTGACAATGGATACCGCTTCTGCAATGGCGTAGCGCAAAATGGCATACCAAACCAAAACAAACGCGGCGATGGCTATCCATCCGCGTTTCGTTGCAAACAAGCGTTGCAATTCAAAGATGGCTATTAGGCCAGTTCTTTTTATATTCATAAGGATCCTTGCAAGTGACAACACAGACTTTCACTACTAGAGCGGTAGGCTGATTTTGATTTGAGCGTATATGATTGGCGCTAAAAAAGAAAGTTACTGAACTGTAACAAAATTAAACCAATAAAAAACGGGCACGATTGAGTGTGCCCGTTTCTGAGTTTAAATTTGCTAGCAATTACCAGCCGCAATTACGGCCTTTATTTTGCTCATCTAGGTATTTTTGCAATGGTGCAAAGTAGTCAAGTACTGCTGTTGCATCCATTTCATCTTTACCCGTTAGCGTTTTCAGTGCTTGTTGCCAAGGTTTGCTGCTGCCCATTTCAAGCATGGCATTTAAACGCTCACCAGCTGCTTCCGAGTTGTAAACAGAACAGCGGTGAATGGCTTCTTTGCTGCCAGCAATTTCACAAAGTGATTTGTGGAACTGGAACTGCAAAATATGCGCTAAGAAGTAACGTGTGTAAGGTACATTACCTGGTACGTGGTATTTTGCGCCTGGGTCAAAGTCATTTTCAGTACGTGAAATTGGTGCTTTAACACCTTGATATTTCTCTCTTAATTCCCACCAAGCTTGGTTGTACTCTGCTGGAGAAATCTCACCAGAGAATACTTTCCAGCGCCATTGGTCGACAAGTAAACCGAATGGAATAAATGCAACTTTATCGAGTGCCATCTTCATCAATAGACCGATATCTTTTGACTCATCCGGTACGTTATCCAACAAACCAATTTGCTTTAAGTAGCCAGGTGTTACAGATAGCGCGATGGTGTCGCCGATAGCTTCGTGGAAGCCATCGTTGGCACTTTCTTGGTAATACACAGGCTGTTGATTGTAAGCGCGCTGATAGAAGTTATGGCCTAGTTCATGGTGGATAACTGAGAACTCTTCACCGGTGCGTTGGATACACATTTTGATGCGTAGGTCGTCTTTGGCATCTAAGTTCCAAGCTGATGCATGACATTGTACGTCGCGGTCTTGTGGTTTAATAAATAAAGAACGTTCGTAGAAAGTCTCAGGTAATGGGGCAAAACCCATAGAGGTGAAGAACTTTTCTGCACCTTTTACCATTTTGATTTCATCGTAATTGTGTTTAGCCAGTAGCGCCGTTACATCATAACCCGGATCTGCGTTTTCTGGCGCGACTAGGTCATAGATATTGCCCCAGCTTTGTGCCCACATATTGCCAAGCAAGTGCGCAGGAATAGGCTGGTCTTGAGGCACTTTATCTTCGCCGTATTTCTCGCCAAGCTTGGCTCTTACATGACAGTGCAGCGAATCATATAGCGGCTTTACTTGGTTCCAAGTACGGTCAAGTTCTTTTGCAAAGTCGTCCGCTGGCATGTCGTATTTACTGCGCCACATGGCGCCTGTGTCTGCGTAGCCAAGCTCATTAGCACCTTCATTGGTAAGTACCACTTGCTTTTCATAGAGTGGACGCATCGGTTTCGACACTTCACGCCAACCTTGCCAGATGTCTAAAAGCTCTTCATAGTTGCGGCTATTCGCCATCTTAGCCGTCATGTCGCCAAGGCTTAGGCAAGTGCCATCATCTTTACAGTATTTGCCCTTGCCGTACATACCATCAAGCTCAGCAGTGAGCTTTGCAAGTTCCGCTGTTTTGTCAGCATCTTTTGGTGCAGGTAATGTCAGGTTTAGCTTTAATTTGTCAAGCTTACGGCGGGTATCTTCGCTTAACGCCAAGCCATCAAATTGTGCTGCTTGGTTAGCAAGCTCTACGAGCGCCGCGGTGTATTCCTCATTCACGTCCGCAGCAAGTGAAGCGGTGTCGTGAGTAATAAAGTTTGCATAAATCCAAGCTGAGCGGCTAGAGCGGAAGTTAAGGTCAACCAGTTGTTCTGACGCCTTATCTAAAAATGCAACCGCATCGGCTTCTGATAACGCTTTATTTGTAGTTTCAGTGGATTTGCAGGCAGAGAGTGCAAAAGTACTGGCAACGATGAGTGCGCCAACACTTAACTTAAATCTTGGTTTCATAGGGTTCACTTGTTGTTTTAATGAATACACGAGCCGACTTAACGCTAGGCGGCATTTCAGTATCTATAGCCAGCTACACTAATTGGGTTAATTGCTAAAAATCAGCAAGTAAATTAATCCAATTAGTATTAGTCGTATGAACAACTAATCGTAGTGAGCACGGCTTTTACGCGCAGCAAAGCATCATTTTTTGCTGTGGTGGCAAGAATAATAGCAGGACGACTTTAAAACGACAATTTTGCGATGGACAAACAATGACATGCGAGCGCAGATAAAAGTTGAGTTAGTGTGATTATTCACCATAATTAAGGCATTCAATTGTATCAAAAGGCCGTATTTGAAGCCTGCAAAAAGGAGTGCATATGACTTTAGTTTTATTGGTGATATTGGCCATAGTGGTGGTATTTTGTGTCCGTGATATCAGGGTTAAGTTGATCACTAAACCGCTCTTTAATTATTTCAAAACGTCATTACCTGAACTCTCCCAAACCGAGCGAGAAGCGATGGAAGCGGGGAGTATCTGGTGGGATGGTGCGTTGTTTTCGGGTAAGCCGAATTGGCGAAAGTGGTTAAGTAATGATAAACCAAAGCTGAGCGATGAAGAACAGGCATTTATAGATAACGAATTACATACGCTGCTAAAAATGCTTGATGAAGAAAAAATATCTGAGGCTCAAGACCTGCCGGAAGAAGTTTGGCAATTTCTAAAAGAAAAGGGCTTTTTTGCTTTTATTATTCCAAAGGCTTTTGGTGGTCGAGAATTTAGTGCTCAGGCGAACTCTACCATCGTAGCAAAAATAGCCAGTCGTAGTTTATCTACTGCAGTGACCGTGATGGTGCCAAATAGTTTAGGCCCTGCAGAGCTGCTGCTTCATTACGGTACCAATGTTCAGCAGAATACTTGGCTGCCAAAGCTTGCCTCGGGTGAGGCGCTACCTTGTTTTGCATTGACCTCTCCAGAGGCGGGATCGGATGCTGGTAGCATTCAAGACTTTGCGATTGTGTGTGAGCGTGAATTTGAGGGAGAAAAACAAATTGGACTTGCGGTAACTTGGCAAAAACGATACATCACGCTGGCGCCCGTCGCTGATGTATTAGGACTTGCGTTTAAGGTTTACGACCCGGATCAATTGCTTTCAAATAAAGTAGAGCTTGGGATCACTTGTGCACTTATTCCTACGGCACATGAAGGCGTAAAAACTGGAGATCGACATAATCCGCTGGGGCAAGCTTTTATGAATGGTACAACCAGTGGTGAAGATGTTTTTATTCCAATGGCTTGGGTGATAGGCGAACAGGCAGGTATCGGCAAAGGGTGGCGCATGTTGGTGTCGTGTTTAAGTGCTGGGCGGGGGATATCTTTGCCTGCACTGAGCGCGGGAACCGCTCAATTAAGTGCCAGAACGACTTCGGCTTACGCCGGTGTCCGTCGTCAATTTGGTGTACCTATCTCTGCCTTTGAAGGAGTGCAAAGCGCGTTAGCCAGAATTTACGGCTATAGCTATCTTATTGAAGCGGTGAGACAAACCACTGCGTTGGCAATTGATTTAAAGCAAAGCCCTTCGGTAGTCACTGCGATTGCCAAGTATCATCTCACAGAGCATGCAAGGGTGGCATTGAATGATGCGATGGATATTCATGGCGGCAAAGCCATTCAAATGGGGGAAATGAATTATCTTGCCCACAATTATATGGGGATGCCGATTTCTATTACCGTTGAGGGCGCCAATATTTTAACGCGAAGCTTGATGATTTTTGGTCAAGGTGCAACGCGTTGCCATCCTTTCATACTCAAAGAAATGAGTATCGTACAGCAAGAAGATCAATTAATCGCATTGAAAGAGTTTGATGAAGTGCTTTGCAAACACTTGCAGCATACCGCTGTGAATGGGCTTAGGGCGTTTTTTAATGGCTTCACGCTTGCACGTTTCGAACGTGCGCCAGTTAGTGGTGATGTGGCGGCGTATTACCGACGCCTAACATGGTTGAGCCAAGCGCTTTCTGTGTATAGCGATATCGCTATGTTAAAACTAGGCGGTTCACTAAAACGTAGAGAAATGCTCTCTGCAAAATTAGGAGATGTCCTGAGCTTTCTTTATATTGCCTCGTGCATATTAAAAAAATACGAAGATGATGGCCGTCAGCAAGGGGACTTACCGCTGGTAAAGTTTGCCTTAGATCACTGTCTTAACGAAGCAAGTAAGGCTATTTATGCATTTTGCGATAACTTTACCGCAGCACCTCTGGCATTTTTGTTAAAACGTTTGGCGTTTCCCGTTGGTAAGTGGCTCAAAGCGCCGAGCGATAAATTGGCTGTGCAGGTATGTAGCAATGTTTCTGATCACAACTCGACCCGAGAACGTATCTCGCATCTGTGCGCCGTGGTAAAGCACTCTGCGATAGACACGGTTGAGCACGCTTACTTACTGGAAAAGGCGCATGCTCCACTAATGGCAAAATATCGTCAGTGGTGTAAACAAAATAGCGTGAAACTGGTAGGTAAGACATTGAATGAAAAACTCAGTATCGCAATGGATGACAAGGTGATTGATGATAAGAGTTCTGAAACCATCTTTTGTATTGAAACGTTAGTTGCAAAAGCGATTGCTGTTGATGCAAAAGCGCCCAACTAGTTTGTTGTGACGGAGGATTTTGGCTAATTTGTTAAAAAAGCCCCGACAACGGGGCTTTCCTTTCTTATTCTTGAGTTAACGTGCAAAGGGGTCGGCTAGTACCTTGTCTACGTACCATTTGCCTTTTTTGCGTATCATACTGACACTACGCATGTCGTCTACTTGCTCACCGTGGAGCTGACCTGTAAAAATTAAATTAATTTTTGCGCTGTCGCCATACTGTTCGCGCAGACTTTGATTGGTCATATCGACTTCTATGGTGACTTCATCGTATTGCATATTCACTAAATTTCTGGCGAATTGCGACGCAGTACCGTAAGAGCGCATGATACGCGCGTGACGGGGAGTGGCGATTTTCATTGCAGCGTCTAAATCTTTTTGATTATAGAGTGCGTCAAAATACATTGTTGCGGCATATCCAGGAGTGTCCTTGTCACCACTGACATTATCCTCTGAGCCGCACGCTGAGAGTAAAATCATTGCGGCTAAGACAACGAAAGTTTGCTTAATAAGTGACTTTGTCATGCTAAAATACATCATATGCAGTCTAAAATTATTCACAATAAGTTAAGTTTGTCTGCTAATGGCCGATATGTAAAGCCAGTAAATGAAATAAATATATTATGTGCTAAGGGTTTAAGATGTCTCGTTTAATATCACTAGCTTGGTTCGCTTTGTTTTTAGTAGGGTGTGGATCGCAGCCTGAAATTAGTAAAGGGGTAACAAGCCAGTTGACGCAAAATGGCATAATACTTGGACACTTTTCTAAAGATGGAAAGTGGAGCGTAACATTAGACAGTAATGCTGAAATCCATATTTATGACAATGCCAATCAGTCTGTCATATTCTCAGTACCCAAAGACAAAATAAAAACACCAGTCAAAGAAGTTTTATTGTCAGATGATAAGGAAATGCTCATCGTGGCAGGTGAAAACCTTATCTCAATTTGGTCTGTTCCCAAGCAAAAGTTGATAACGAACGTACCTTTTGCTGGGGTCAGTCCACTTGCTTCAATCTCTGCTTTAGCGCTTTCCCATAACAATCAGCGTTTGCTTGTTGCGATGGATGATGGCTCACTCAATATGGCGGATCTATTCACTAAGTTAAACAATCGTTTTATGCCACATACTCGGCCGATAGAGCATTTGGCGTTTGATAATAGTGGCGACTATTTTGTTACAGGCGCGCAAGATGGGTTGGTTGCCCTTTGGCAATTTGCCTCACCAGAACCTTTATATGAGCATCAATTTAGTCATCGTGTTACCAGTTTAACAGTGAGTCATGATGGCAAGCATTTATTCGTCTCAGATGGGTTGAATGCGCAACATGTACTAGACTTTGAGTCTGGAAAACAGCTCAGTGAGCTAAAGTATATGGCCCGTTTTAAGATGTTTAGAAAGGCCAAATTTATTTCTGACTCAGGCTTACTCGCGACATCATCGTCAAAGTCTCACCTCTCCATCTGGCGCTATGAGAGTGGGGAAGAATTAGGTACTTGGTCTATTCATACTGAGAATGAGGGGGCAACGGTAGTCGATATGTATGTCCCAAACCCAGACACCTTAGTAACGCTAAATAGCGATGGTATGCTTGAGACGTGGGCGGTTAATGTACTTGCTAAAAAGTAAGGGAGTGACAGCACTCCCTTTGTTAATTATCTAAAGCTCAGATTAATTACAGTTTGACAAGCAAATCTTGCAATTAGGTGCGTTGAAATTCGTAAACGCTACCAAGATTGAGTAGTTGGGTGAGTTCATCTAGTGCAGCATAGGACTCTTGCAGTAGGCTCGGATCAGCTAAATCCTGCTCTGTGACTTTATCGCGATAATGTTTATTGACCCACGTGCTTAGTTGAATAAATTTATCTTCACTCATCATTACTTCTGGATTTACCGCTTTTAGCTCAGCTTCATTGAGTGCTACACGTAATCGCAAACATGCAGGTCCACCACCATTTTGCATGCTTTGGCGTAAGTCAAAAAAGCGTACTTGCGAAATCGGATTTTTTGCACCGAGCATATATTCGATATACGCGGCAACGTTATCATTCTTCGCACATTCCTCCGGTGCAACCAGCATCATCTCGCCTGATGGCAAGGTGATCAATTGTGAGTTAAATAGGTAGCTTTTTACTGCGTCTTCAACACTCACTGCATGCGTCGGAACTTCTACAATATGTAAAGGCTTTTCGCCGATATACGCTTGTCTAATTTTGGTTAGACTGGAGGTTTGATCAATGAAGGCTTGATCATGGCAAAACAGCACATTCTCATTGCCCACCGCAATGACGTCATTATGGAACACGCCTTGATCAATCACATTTGGATTTTGCTGGATAAAAATTGCTTGCTTATCATCTAATTGATGTAGCCTTGCAATCGCTTGACTTGCTTCTAATGTTTGCCGAGCAGGATATTTAGTAGGACCCTTTATATCGCTGTTAAAGCCACTTGAACCGTACACAAATAATTGTAGACCTTTACTGCCATGGCTATCGGCGAGGCGAGTGTGGTTTGCAGCACCTTCATCGCCAAAAAAAGGCTGCTCAGGCAAATGCTGGTGATGTACAAAATATTGCGCATTAGCGAACATAGCACGAAGTAAATTCGTGGTGGTTTCGGGCTCTATTGAACGGTGGAATTTGCAGTTTAAATTGGCACTTGTGAAATGTACTTTACCATCGCTGGAATCAATAGAAGGCGATACAGTCCCCGCATTTGCCGTCCACATGGCAGAGGCAGAGTAACAAGCTCGAAGCAATATTGGATCGTGTTTATATGCTTTTTCAAGTACTTGAGCATCGCTACCTGAAAAGCCGACACGGCGCAGTGGGGCTAAGCTCGGACGTGCATGAGGTGCAAATACTCCTTGTTTTAGACCAATATCATGCATTGCTTTCATCTTTTCAAGTCCTTGCAATGCCGCTTCTTTTGGATTAGAGACGCTGGTAGCGTTAGAAAGTGACGCGACATTACCATAAGATAATCCGGCATAATTATGTGTCGGCCCTACTAAGCCGTCGAAATTGACTTCATAAGTCATGAGTGCGGTTCCTGTTGCGAATAGTTATAGCTAACTAGTATGAGGCGGTTTCGCTGGTTTTTAAAGTGACTGAGGTCAAATTTGGCGTTTGTACTTATTTAGCTAACACGCAGTCATTGTAAAATAAATTAATTGGGGATTGGAATTAACCTATGACAACGCAACTCCTCAGTTTTACTAAATTCGATTGCATCCTAGTGAGTCTTATGAGCGTAGTGGTGAACAGCGGAAAAACAATGGCCACAGCCTTTGTTTATTACCCTAGTTAAACCTGCTTTCATTGCAAATTTATCCCTCGTTGCCCACAATAGGGTTAAATTCCTTTTTATATCAAGGCAAACCATGGAAGTTGAACATCAGGAAATTGCCAATTTTTTAGTAGCTTACCCGCCATTTTCGGATTTGCCTCAAGAGGCACTACATAAACTCGCAAGCCAAGTCGAAGTAGGTTACTACCGAGCGGGCAGCGGCATTTTGGAATATGGAGAGCAGATCACTTACCTGTATGTGATCCGATCTGGTGCTGTCGAGCTCTATCGGCGCTCAGGTGAGTTATACAATCGTATTTCCACAGGTGGGATCTTTGGCCAGCGTGGTTTATTGATGAATCGTAAAGTTCGTTTTGGCGCTCAAAGCCTTGAAGATACGCTGGTGTACTGTATTCCTGTAGGCATTTTTGATGAGTATTGCGACGTTTATGAAGCGTTTGCTGATTATTTTGAAGCAGACGATAATGCTAGACTAAAAATCACGGTTTCTGAGCAAGCCGACAGCAACGATTTGACCACGGCCAAAGTGCGTAAACTATTGCTACGCGACGTGGTATACGTTGAACGCAACGCCACGGTACAGCAGGCAGCTCAAGTGATGGCAAAAGAGCATGTGTCATCACTACTTATCTACGATCCCGAGAAACCAGTTGTCGAAGATCCAGATGAAGATGATGGTCAGGTGGTTGGCCTTATCAGTGACAGAGATCTTCGCACAAAAGTAGTCGCTGAGGGGCTGAATTATCAAACTCCGGTCTCTGAGATTATGTCGACTGACCTTATTATTGTTGACTCTAATGCCTACGTCTTCGAAGCCATGATGCTGATGCTAAGAGACAATGTGCATCACTTGCCCGTTGTTCATAAGCGTAAACCGATAGGAGTGGTCGCGCTATCCGATATTTTGCGCTATGAGTCTCAAAGCAGCCTGTTGTTTGTTAGAGGGCTAATGGACCAGCAAAGTGTTGAAGACTTGAGTAGTTACGCCAAACAGCTTCCTGCAATTTTCACTCGCATGGTGAATGAAGACGCCAATTCACACATGATTGGTTCTGCGATGTCGATTATAGGTAAAACGTTTAAACACAAGTTACTCGAACTCGCGGAAGCTAAATTAGGTCCGCCACCAATTCCTTACTGCTTTATTGCCCTTGGTTCAATGGCTCGGGACGAACAATTAATTGTGACCGATCAGGATAATGCACTGATCTTGGATGACAGTTATCAACCCGCTGAGCATGGCGCTTACTTCGAAAAGTTGGCGAAGTTTGTGTGTGATGGTCTAGCCAATTGCGGCTATAAATATTGTGATGGTGGGATCATGGCAAGCAATCCTGTTTGGCGTCTAACTTACAGTCAATGGTTAGCACAATTTGAAGACTGGATAGAAAACCCCAGTCCTGAGGCTTTGCTGAATAGTTCGATTTTCTTTGATCTGGAAGGTGTCTGGGGTGAAACAAAATGGGCTGAGAAACTCACTGCTTTTATTAGTAAAAAGGCCAAAAACACCCCTAAATTTTTGGCTGCGATGGCACATAATGCGCTAAGAAGAACGCCACCTTTAGGCTTTTTTAATGGTTTTGTCCTTGAGCAAGACGGTGAACACAGGCGTTCGATGAACATTAAACGCCGTGGCACAGCACCGCTTTCAGACTTGGTTCGAGTGCATGCCCTTGGTGTTGGTTCTAAAAAACAAAACTCCTTCGAGCGATTAGAAGATATTGATGAGGCAAATATACTGCCAAAGGGCAAAGTGCTAGATTTGCAAGCTGCGCTTGAATACATTGCCATCATGCGTATTCGCCATCAAGCATGGCAAATTGAGCAGGGCGAAAAGCCTGATAACAGCTTGCCACCAGAAACACTCTCTGATTTTGAACAGCGTAATCTTAAAGAAGCTTTTGGCGTGTTAGACAAAGCACAGAGCTTTTTAAAGTTTCGCTATCAAAACAAATCCATGATGAAGTAGCGGTGTAATATGCAAGGCGAGATTATGTCATGGCCAAATCGCTTTCAGCATTTGGTAGAAACGTCGAAAGACCCGAGAATTCAAGCATTTTATAAGCAAGGAGTGGTAGATCCTTACCAGCAATTGAGCCAGTGCGAGTTTGTTGCCCTTGATTTTGAAACTACAGGGCTCGACCCAAACACCGATGATATTGTGAGCGTTGGCGTGGTGCCATTTGATTTACGACGGATCCGCTTGGCTCAAGCGAAGCATTGGTTAGTGAAGCCAACCAGTCCGCTGGCTGAGGAATCTGTGGTACTGCACCGGATCACACACTCACAAGTTGAAAGCGCGCCAGATCTGCAAGATATTCTTGAGGAAGTGTTTGCTTCGTTGCATGGTAAAGTCATAGTGGTGCACTACCAGTTTGTCGAAAAGTCATTTTTCGATTCTGCGCTAAAAGCGAGATTGGGTGAGGGTATTGAGTTTCCAGTGATTGATACGATGGAAATTGAAAAGTCAGCGATAAACAACGCCAGAGGTTGGCTTGATAAGCTCAAACGTAAACCTATTCCTTCGGTACGTTTAGCTGACTGCAGAAAGCGCTATGGGCTTCCCTATTATCAGCCACATCATGCCTTGTCCGATGCGTTAGCAACTGCGGAGCTATTTCAAGCTCAAGCTCAATATTGTTTAGACCCATCAGACATGGTGAAACGCTGGTGGAGCTAACCCCAAATAACAAAAAGGCAGAGCATACACCAAGCTCCGCCTGTAATGAGATTAACGACCGTTAGCTTTTAGGCTCAGTTCGAAGCCCGAGGATCAAACTTACACACATCAGTAGTAGTACAAAAGTAAACGGTAAACCTGTTGAAATAGCACCCGCTTGCAGTGCTTCAATTGCCTCTTTACCGCCGATCCACAATAGCGCTGCAGCAATTGCACCCTCAATACTCGCCCAGAATATACGTTGTGGTACTGGGGCATCTATTTTACCACCAGCGGTAATACTATCGATAACCAAAGAACCAGAATCCGACGAGGTGATGAAGAAAACCAGTACAAGTACAATCGCCGTGAACGAGAGTAAATCGCTCATAGGTAGGTTTTCAAACATTTGGAACATCGCCAGTGGCACTTCAGTTAAGCCATCAGTACCCAGAGCGCCAATGCCATTTTTTACCTGATCGATAGCAAGGCCACCATAGATTGACATCCAGATCACGGTTACCAAGGTTGGGATTAATAATACTGCGGTGATAAACTCGCGTATGGTGCGACCCTCAGAAACGCGTGCGATAAACATACCGACAAACGGTGACCAAGAAATCCACCATGCCCAGTAAAATACGGTCCAACCTTGGAACCATGCTTCATCATCACGACCATGTGGATTACTTAGTGGAATGATGTTTTCAACGTAGGCCATTAAAGTCGTCGGAATATTACCCATGGCAATCGCAAAACCTGCAATACCAACGAATACTAATAACACAAATGCAATTAACATATTAACGTTACTAAGTATCTTTACACCGCCATCAATACCGCGAACAACCGAAATAATCGCAAGGGCAGTAACGCCCACAATCACGGCAATTTCTAGACCGAGACCTGCTTCTATGCCAAATACATGTTGGATCCCAGCACCAGCTTGCTGTGCGCCCAGACCGAGTGATGTCGCAAGGCCAAACAAGGTAGCAAGAACGGCGAGAATATCGATGATATGGCCCGGCCAACCCCAAGCTCTGTCTCCTAAAATAGGATAAAAGATTGAGCGGATCGACAGTGGTAAGCCTTTATTGTAGGCAAAGAATGCTAAAGAAAGCGCGACAACGGCGTAAATGGCCCAAGGATGCAAACCCCAATGGTACATGGTCGCGCCCATTGCAAGTTCCGCCGCTTCAGGAGTGTTTGCTGCAACATTTAACGGTGTTTTGTACCAGCCAGTGTAGTAGGCGACAGGCTCCGCTACACCCCAAAACATCAGACCAATCCCCATACCTGCTGCAAATAGCATCGCCAGCCATGACGCCCGAGTGTAGCTTGGTTTGGCGTTTTCACCACCTAAACGGATTTTACCGTAAGGCGATAAAACGAGCACCAAACAAAATAGCACAAAGAAATTACCAGACCACATAAATAGGGCATCAAAGTTACCTATGATATCCCACTTTATGCCGTCTAAAGTGGTTTTAGCTGTGTTTGCATCAACTAATAATACGGCGACTAAAAACGCCAGTATTAATCCAGCACTTACACCAAATACTGGGTTATGTACGTCAAACCCCCACTTTTGAACATTGTCTTGTCCAACGGTGTAGTCTGTATTATCGATGCTGTACTTATCGTGGTGATTGCCCATGATATCCTCTTGTTGTTCTCATCGTGATACGACACCAAGCTGATATACTGAATTAATCGCTAGAAAATGGTTGATAACAATTCGACATAAACTAACTATGCAACAAAGCAAAATGTAATCTGGCTATTAATGCTAATCGTTAGCGGTTTAGAATGACTTTATCAGCCATATAATATGCTAGCCATAAGCCACAAAAACTACTTAGTCTAGTTTAGATTATTTAGCGTATTCATTCGATTTGTGCGTTTCAATCACATCAGCCGAATGACTATCTAAATATATGATGGGTTTATGTTAGTTACAGCGACAATACTGCCTCAATACTTGTAATTAAGATAAACCAACCGAACCGTTATGCTACTAAGCTATGGTATCAATATATTGTGTCAACTTGATATTCAGTCGATGCTTCAAAGCAGCAACTTTTTAGTTTTAAGTTGTACTGGCAGGTGAATATTCAATGCCAACTAAAACTATCTCTACTAGTTTAGGGGGTGAGATTGAAAAGTAAATGGCTACTGAATTTTTTATTTAAAAATCATCACATTCATCAACTAGACATGAAGAGTGATGTAGACTAAAGAGTTTTTCTTTGATGGCATGTGAAAAAAAACCCCTCTTGCGAGGGGTTTTGGGTAACTCAGCGCCTTTGGCACTGGGAATGAGGTCGGTACATTTGTAAGTTAGGGTGTGTCTTACGACGCCTCAAACTGCATTTCAGGGATCTCACCGTCGACGATAAGCTTGCCTGCAGTTTTGCTGATTATTTCATCAACACTAACACCCGGTGCGCGTTCTAGCAAATGGAATGCGCCGTCTTTTACTTCTAACACAGCTAAATCTGTTACGATTTTCTTTACACAATTTACGCCGGTCAGTGGCAATGTGCATGATTCAAGTAATTTAGAATCGCCGTGTTTGCTAGCATGGGTCATGGTCACAATGATGTTGCGTGCACCAGCAACTAAGTCCATTGCACCACCCATGCCTTTGATTAATTTTTTCGGGATCATCCAAGACGCGATATTGCCTTGTTGATCAACTTCAAATGCACCTAGTACCGTCAAGTCTACATGACCACCACGGATCATGGCAAAGCTTTCCGCACTATTAAAAATTGCTGCACCTGTCGCTGCTGTCACGGTTTCTTTACCCGCGTTGATCATATCAGCATCAACTTGGTCTTCGGTTGGGTAGGGACCCATACCTAACAAGCCATTTTCCGATTGCAGCATCACTTCGATGCCTTTTGGCACGTAGTTAGCCACTAAGGTTGGAATACCTATGCCTAAATTAACGTAGTAACCGTCTTCAAGCTCTTGCGCCACGCGCATCGCAATTTGTTCACGATTTAAACCCATGATTGCCTCCTATTTGCGCGTTGTGACACGTTCAATACGTTTTTCAAAGTTACCCTTGATCACGCGATTGACATAAATACCTGGGGTGTGGATTTGACTCGGCTCAAGTTCACCCGGTTCTACGATTTCTTCAACTTCCGCGACGGTGATTTTTCCGGCTGTCGCTGCCATTGGGTTAAAGTTCATTGCAGTATGGCGGAACACCAAGTTGCCATAGCGATCTGCTTTCCAAGCCTTAACAATAGCAAACTCACCGGTAATTGATTCTTCCAAAATATATGGTCGGCCATCAAATTCTTTTACTTCTTTACCTTCCGCAACGGGAGTACCGTACCCTGTTGCCGTGTAAAAAGCAGGGATCCCAGCGCCACCAGCGCGCATCTTCTCTGCAAGCGTACCTTGTGGTGTTAATTCAACGTCAATAATGCCATCGAGAAGTTGCTGTTCAAACAGCGCATTTTCACCAACATAAGAGGCGATGATCTTCTTAATTTGACGATCTTTAAGCAAAATACCTAAACCAAAGTCGTCGACCCCACAGTTGTTTGAAACCACGGTAAGTTCTTTTGTTTGCAGGCGCTTAATTTCTGCAATTAAGCCTTCTGGAATACCACACAAACCAAAGCCACCTGCGATGATGGTATCGCCGTCTTTAAGACCCGTCATCGCTTCGCTGTAGCTTGATACGACTTTATCGAAACCGGCCATAAGCCCACTCCTAATAATGTTATTGTTTTAAGATTGACAAGTTTGTTTGAGTGCCAACGACACTTTACTGCTTGGTGTCTTGCCTAGCGCATCACAAATTGTCCATCCTGCTTTTGCTAGCCTTTCTAAATCAATTCCACACTCAATGCCAAGTCCTTGCAGCAAGTAAACTACATCCTCAGTGGCAACATTTCCTGACGCGCCTTTGGCGTAAGGGCAACCACCTAGACCTGCAACGGCGCTATCAATAGTTGCGATCCCCATTTGCAGGGCCGTGTGAATATTCGTTAATGCTTGTCCGTAGGTATCATGGAAATGCACCGCAAGCTTGTCAGCAGGGATATGTTGCAGTAACAAGGTGAGCAGCAGCTGGACCTTTTTAGGCGTACCAACACCTATGGTGTCGCCTAGGCTGATTTCATAACAACCAAGTGACAACAATTGTTTACATACCGCTAAAACTTGCTCTGGTTGTACTTCACCTTGATATGGGCAACCAACCACACAGCTAACATAACCTCTTACTTTTATGTTGTTTTTTTGTGCAAGTTCAACAACGGGACGAAAACGTTCAATACTTTGTTCAATCGTGCAGTTGATGTTTTTTTGCGTAAATGCCTCACTGGCGGCAGTAAAAATGGCAAATTCGTCGACCTGATTTTCTAGTGCAAGCTCTGCGCCTTTAAGGTTTGGCGTTAGGGCGCTTATTTCAACGCCTTCACTACGCTCAAAGCCTTGGATCACCGCAGCAGAATCGGACATTTGTGGCACCCATTTGGGTGACACAAACGCGCCTGCTTCTATGTGCTTGAGGCCAGCGTCTTTTAATGCGTTAACCAGCGAGATTTTAGCTTCTGTGGCAACACTGACCTCATTTTGTAAGCCGTCACGTGCGCCGACTTCTACAATTTTGACCTTAGCCGGATACTGAGACATTAGTCTTGCTCCTCAACAATCGCCAGCATATCGCCATGACTGACCAGTTCGCCTTCTGCATAGCAGTATGAAGTGAGCGTGCCATCAAATGGTGCATTGAGCGTATATTCCATCTTCATGGCTTCGATTATCACCACGGCATCGCCTTTATTAACTTGGGTACCGACGGCTAACAAATGCTTAACCACGGTGCCGTTCAATGGCGCTGCCAGCGGTGCAGCTTCGTGCTCATGATCGCTAATGTAATGCTTTGACTTGAGTTCAACGGTATGTTGATACGGGCCATACATAATAGTGATCGCGGTTTCGGTCACAATGGCACTGGCGTGTAACCTTGCACCATCAATCACCACTGTTAACTGGTGTCCATTTAATTCACATTCAATTTGGTGGATTTGCTCGTTAAACGAAACCTTCCAACCACCTTGAGATTGATAGGCACAGGCGACATGATCTGCAAATGGTAAATCCACTTTCGCGGTTTGGTTAAGCCTAAAGCCTAAGTTTCCCCACACCGTGTTTTTACATGGTTGTTGGTGGCTAAGGTAGGCCGCACTTGCTAATAACACCATTTTATCCAGCGGCGTATTCGATTGAGTTAATACCTCAGTTTGCGTGTCGATAAAGTGGGTATCAGGCGCACCAGCTGTGAAAGTAGGGTGGCCTGCTAAGTGATGCAAAAATGCAATATTGGATTTTAAACCACACAGATGTACTTGCTCTAAACTCGATTTTAATTTGAGTAACGCTTGTTCACGATTTTTGCCATGAACAATAAGCTTGGCGATCATAGGGTCATAAAATGGACTGATCTCATCGCCTTGCTGCACGCCAGTGTCAATTCTTACGCCATCTTTGGCTTCAGGAAAGCTAAGGTGTGAAAGTACACCAGAAAACGGCATAAAGTTTTCTTCAGGGTCTTCTGCGTAAATGCGCGCTTCAAAGCTATGACCAGATAACGAAACCTGCTCCTGAGTCAGCGGTAGCTGTTCACCCGCAGCAACCATCAGTTGCCACTCGACTAAATCAAGATCAGTTACCATTTCTGTCACTGGGTGCTCTACTTGCAGGCGAGTATTCATCTCCATAAAGAAGAACTCATCGCCACATAATAAGAACTCTACTGTACCTGCGCCGCGATAGTTAATCGCTTGCGCACAGCGTACTGCTGCTTCACCCATGGCTTTGCGCATAGCATCACTCAAACCAGGCGCGGGCGCTTCTTCAATCACTTTTTGGTGACGACGCTGTAGTGAACAGTCTCTATCGCCGAGGTAAATACAGTTACCGTGACTATCGGCAAAAACTTGTACTTCAACGTGACGAGGCTTATCAACAAACCGCTCAAGCAGTACTAAGTCATTGCCAAAACTCGCTGCAGCTTCACGTTTAGCGCCATGCAGCGCCGATAAAAACTCGCTGCTTTCTCGTACCACGCGCATCCCTTTACCACCACCGCCGTAAGCGGCTTTGATAAGTACCGGAAAGCCGATTTTTTCAGCTTCTGCCTGTAAGAAATCATCTTCTTGTTTGTCGCCATAATACCCAGGGACCAAAGGTACATTAGCGTCATGCATGATTTCCTTGGCACGAGTCTTAGAACCCATCGCTTCAATAGAACTTGCCAGCGGACCGATAAACGCAATGTTTGCCGCTTCACATGCTTTGGCAAATACTTCATTTTCAGACAAAAAACCATAACCTGGGTGGATGCAATCGACGCCCGCCGCTTTGGCGACTTCAAGAATTCGGTCTGCGACCAAATAAGACTCTTTACTTGGTGCCGGACCGATATGATAGGCTTCGTCAGCTGTTTTCACATGCATCGCATTGGCATCTACATCAGAATAAACTGCCACTGTGGTTAGGCCCAATTTCTTTGCGGTGCGCATCACGCGGCAGGCAATTTCACCACGGTTCGCGACTAGAATTTTAGTTAGCATGTTGACTCCTATTCGCTTGCGGCTGTTTGCCAGCGTGGTGCTCGTTTATCGAAAAAGGCGCTAAGCCCTTCTTGGCCTTCGTCACTTACTCTAATTTCAGCGATACGCTTTGCGGTATGGGCGATCAACGCTTCATTTATTTCTTTACCAGCAACTTCGCTGATCAGTGCTTTGGCACTTTTCACAGCAGCAGGGCCATTGTTAAGCAAGGTCTCGAGAAAATCCGCTTCGCTTTTTGCTAAATCATCGCTCAATTCGTGAATTAAACCCATTTCTAGCGCCTTTTCACCATCGAATACTTCGGCTGTTAAAAAATAGCGTCGCGCTTGGCGTTCCCCAATGGCTTTAATGACATAAGGACTAATTACTGCCGGAATAAGACCAAGCTTGACTTCGCTTAAACAGAATTTAGAGTTGCGCTCAGCAATGGCGATATCACAACAGGCGATCAACCCAAGCGCACCGCCAAAAGCAGCACCTTGCACCAAACACAGCGTTGGGTGAGGGCAAGTGGCCAGCACTTGCATTAATTTAGCAAGTTCTAAAGAATCAGCGACGTTTTCGTCATAGTCGTTGTCTGCCATGGATTTCATCCACGCCAGATCAGCCCCCGCTGAAAAGTGTTTACCTTCGGTTTTTAATACCAGCGCTCTGACATCGAGGCCGCTGGCATATTCGATATTCTTAATGAGTTCGGCAATCACCTCCGCATTGAAGGCATTATGTTTTTCTGGGCGACTTAGCTCTAAAATCGCCACTTTGCTTTTTGTTATAGTTAAAGTGACAGGCATAAGTGCTCCTTACATTCTGAAGACGCCAAATTTAGACTCTTTTTGCGGCGCATTGCTCGCAGCTTCTAAGGCAAGACCAAGTACTGTGCGCGTATCCGCAGGGTCGATAACGCCATCGTCCCAAAGCCTTGCGCTGGCATAGTATGGGTGTCCTTGCTTTTCGTACTGCTCGATAATTGGCTTTTTAAATTCGCTCACTTCGGCATCGTTCATGCTAAGGCCTTTGCGCGCTAAACCATCTTGTTTAACCTGCGTTAATACGCCTGCAGCTTGTTCACCACCCATTACGGAGATCCGTGCGTTTGGCCACATCCACATCATGGTTGGCTCGTACGCTCTACCACACATGCCATAGTTACCAGCACCATATGAGCCACCAATCAATACTGTAAACTTAGGCACATCAGCACAGGAAACGGCTGTTACCATTTTTGCACCGTGCTTAGCGATACCTTCCGCTTCGTATTTTTGACCAACCATAAATCCAGTAATGTTCTGCAAAAATAGCAGCGGAATATTGCGCTGTGCACAGAGTTGAATAAAGTGTGCGCCTTTTTGCGCGGATTCAGAAAAGAGAATACCGTTGTTTGCTACGATCCCTACAGGGTGACCATAAATTTCAGCAAAACCAGTCACGAGTGTTTCGCCGAAGTAGCGTTTAAATTCATCAAACTGAGAATCGTCCACGATACGGGCAATGACTTCGCGTACATCAAATGGCTTTTTCAGATCCGTACCGACAATGCCATACACCTCACTGATGTCATAACGTGGTGGTTTGGCATCTTGCAGGAACGGGCGAGTGGGGCGCTGGTGATTAAGGCGTGACACGCACTGCCTTGCGATAGAAAGCGCATGTTCATCATTTTCTGCATAGTGATCGGCTACACCAGAGACTTTACAGTGAACATCTGCGCCGCCTAAGTCTTCTGCACTCACTTCTTCACCTGTAGCAGCTTTAACAAGTGGTGGCCCTGCCAAGAAAATGGTGCCTTGTTCTTTGACGATAATACTTTCATCGGCCATTGCTGGTACATACGCGCCACCGGCGGTGCATAACCCCATGACCACTGCGATTTGTGGGATCCCCTTTGCAGACATACGTGCTTGGTTGTAGAAAATTCGACCAAAATGCAATTTATCTGGGAACACTTCATCTTGCTCTGGCAGGTTCGCACCGCCAGAATCCACTAAATAAATACAAGGAAGATGGCAGCGCTCAGCGATTTCTTGCGCTCGTAGGTGTTTTTTTACAGTAATAGGGAAATAGGTTCCCCCTTTTACCGTCGCATCATTTGCCACAATCATGCATTCAACGCCTTTAACGCGTCCGATCCCGGCGACCACACCAGCACAAGGAATATCTTGTTCGTAAACGCCAAATGCGGCGAATTGGCCAATTTCTAAAAACGGCGAGCCCTCGTCAAGCAAGGTTTCAATTCGGTCGCGTACAAATAATTTACCGCGACTTTGATGACGGGCAATAAGCGCTTCACCACCGCCTTGGCTCAGTGTGGCGACTTTATCTTTAAGATCAGCAACTAGCGATGCCATCGCATCGCTGTTTGCCTTAAACTGGGGATCATGCGGATTAACCGCAGAATTTAGTACCGTCATGTAGCACTCCTAGCGACTTTCGTTGAATAGCTCACGTCCGATAAGCATACGGCGGATCTCAGACGTACCAGCGCCAATTTCATACAGCTTGGCATCGCGAAGTAGTCGACCTGTAGGATATTCATTGATATAACCGTTTCCGCCTAGTAGCTGAATAGCATCAAGTGCAAGTTTGGTTGCAAGTTCTGCGGCATATAAAATCGCTCCAGCAGCATCTTTACGAGTGGTTTCGCCACGGTCACAGGCTTTTGCCACGGTATAAACGTATGAGCGTGCTGCGTTCATTTGCGTGTACATGTCAGCAACTTTGCCCTGCACCAGCTGGAATTCACCGATGGATTGGTTAAATTGTTTACGCTCGTGAATATAAGGTACTACCACATCCATACAAGCCTGCATAATACCAAGCGGACCGCCTGCCAATACCACACGCTCGTAGTCTAGGCCACTCATGAGTACCTTAACGCCTTCGTTGTATTCGCCAAGGATGTTTTCTGCAGGTACTTCGCAGTTTTCGAATACCAGCTCACAGGTGTTTGAACCACGCATTCCAAGTTTGTCTAACTTTTGTGCCGTTGAAAAACCAGGGAAGCTTTTTTCGACGATAAAGGCAGTGATCCCGCGAGGGCCTGCATTGGTATCCGTTTTTGCGTAAATCACAAAAACGTCGGCATCTGGACCATTGGTGATCCACATTTTATTACCGTTTAGGATGAACTTGTCACCTTGCTTTTCAGCACGTAGTTTCATTGACACGACGTCAGAGCCAGCATTGGGCTCACTCATTGCTAGTGCACCGATGTGTTCACCGCTGATAAGTTTTGGTAGATATTTTTCTTTTTGGGCTTGGTTTCCGTTACGGTTAATTTGGTTCACACATAGGTTTGAGTGTGCGCCGTAGCTTAAGCCAATTGATGCACTCGCACGGCTTATCTCTTCCATTGCGATAACGTGTTCAAGATAACCCATGTTTGAGCCGCCAAATTCTTCATTGACGGTGATCCCAAGTAGGCCCATTTCGCCAAACTTTGGCCACATTTCGTTTGGAAATGCATTTTCTTGATCTGTTTTTTCAGCAAGTGGGGCAATTTCACTGGTCGCAAAGCTATTCACATGATCACGGATCATGTCTGCTGTTTCGCCTAGTCCAAAGTTTAATTCTTTATATAAAGATACTGTGCTCATCGGTATTCATCCTGTTGTGAGAGTTTATTTTTCGAGCTCGTGTAGGGTGTCGCGACAACGGCGCTCAGCCGTCACCAGTTCCATTAAGACAACTTTAATGTCGTCCATCTGTTGGCTTAAGTCGGCTTTTTTCTCTTCAATGAGCTGCAACATGGTTTTAAGTTGCTTTTCGCTCGATTTGTCGGCGTCGTAAAGCTCAAATAGTCGGCCAGTTTCAGCAAGTGTAAAACCAAGGCGTTTGCCGCGAAGGATCAGTTTTAATCGAACTTTGTCACGTTTTGAGTAAATACGCGTTTGTCCTTGACGCCTAGGAGAAAGGAGTCCTTGGTCTTCGTAAAAACGAATACTGCGAGTGGTAATATCAAATTCTTTAGCTAACTCGCTGATTGAATAGGTAGGTTCATTAATTTCTTGCATTTTTATTTACACTTACAACGTCACTGATTAGACCAATATAAGTGAAGTTTACGTAAAGGTAAAGTAAGAATAACAGATCCTTCTTTAGTCTTATAAAAGGAATAATCTGTACGTTTGAATTGTCATCAAATCTTCATTACAGCTAGAGAAAATAAGCCTTGGAAACAAATTTGTGCAAGTTAGCTTTACACTTTCACTGATCTCGTATGGCTTGATTTTAGATTTACGTTGGCGTAAACGTAAATATTATGTATGCTCGAATACAGAGTTAATTTTTAACAAGCCAAGATTGGCTTGTAAACAGGAGTTTTGCAATGAGTAACGAAGCTGTTGTCATCGTCGCTGCTAAGCGTACACCAATGGGTGGCTTTATGGGAAGCCTATCTGACGCAACCGCGACAGACTTAGGTGCGACTGCAATTAAAGCAGTAATGAATGAAACAGGTCTTAGTGACGCGAGTATAGACGAAGTTATCATGGGCTGTGTCTTACCCGCAGGCCTTGGTCAAGCGCCAGCGCGTCAAGCAATGCTACACGCGGGTCTCGCGCGCTCGACGGGAGCGACGACAATTAACAAAGTGTGTGGCTCGGGTCTAAAAGCGGCGATGTTCGCGCATGATCTCATCCGCTCAGGTAGCATTAAGTCTGCTATCGCGGGCGGCATGGAAAGCATGACTAACTCACCTTACTTTATTCCAAAAGCCCGTGGCGGAATGCGCATGGGTCATGGAGAAATCAAAGACCATATGATGGCTGATGGCTTAGAAGATGCTTATGATAATAAAGCGATGGGTTGTTTCGCACAAGCTACCGCTGATGAATATGGCATTACCCGCGAGCACATGGATGAATTTGCACTTGGCTCACTAAGTAAAGCAAACGCCGCAATCGAAAATGGCAGCTTTGGCAATGAAATTACCCCTCATGTAATGAGTACACGTAAGGGGGATGTTGAGGTTAATACTGACGAGCAACCTGGTAACGCGCGTCCAGACAAAATTCCATCACTTCGTCCAGCATTTAAAAAAGACGGCACTATCACTGCTGCCAACTCTTCGTCTATTTCTGACGGTGCAGCAGCGCTGATTTTAATGAGTGAATCAGAAGCGAAAAAGCACGGTTTGACGCCACTTTGTAAGATTGTTGCCCATGCAACGCACTCACAAGCGCCTGCTGAATTTACCGTTGCGCCGGTTGGTGCGATGAATAAGCTGCTTGAAAAAGCAGGTTGGTCAACCGCAGATGTTGACCTTTGGGAAATCAACGAAGCGTTTGCCATGGTGACTATGTTGGCTATCAACGAAATGCAGTTAGATAGCAACAAAGTCAACGTCAACGGTGGTGCTTGTGCACTTGGTCACCCAATCGGTGCAAGCGGTGCACGCATCTTAGTTACACTTATCCATGCACTAAGAAACCGCGGCTTATCAAAAGGCGTAGCGTCACTATGTATCGGTGGTGGTGAAGCTGTAGCGCTCGCGGTAGAAGTGTAAGTTACTGCAATTTATTTCGTTCAAGGGGCGCTGCGTTTTCCATAATTCTAATCATTCACGCAGCGCATAAACTCGTTTTATGGGGAGGAGTGCTTCATGCACCAAGTACCTTTATACATCAACGGTGAATTTTCACAGTCTCAGTCTGACAAATGGTTAGACGTTGTTAATCCGGCTAATCAAGAAGTATTAGCAAAAGTACCTTGTGCTACTAACGAAGAAGTACAAGCTGCAATTCATTCAGCTCAAGAAGCATTTAAAACGTGGCGTAATGTTCCGGTAACTGAGCGTGCGCGAATTATGATGCGTTATGCGGCGCTTCTAAAGGAGCACCAAGAAGAAATCGCAACCATCATTTGTCATGAACTAGGTAAAACTTTTGAAGATGCGAAAGGTGATGTATGGCGCGGTATTGAAGTGGTTGAGCAAGCATGCAATGCCCCTTCAATGATGATGGGCGAGACGGTAGAAAACGTTGCCCGTAATATCGACACCTATTCGTATACCCAACCGTTAGGCGTTTGTGCGGGTATTACGCCATTTAACTTCCCAGCGATGATCCCGCTATGGATGTTCCCAATGGCAATTGTATGCGGTAACACCTTTGTACTTAAGCCATCAGAGCAAGACCCACTAACGCCAATGCGCTTGGTTGAATTGTTTGAAGAAGCCGGTGCGCCAAAAGGCGTACTACAGGTAGTACACGGTAGTAAGGATCAGGTTGACCAGATCCTTGAAGCGCCGGAAATTCGTGCGATTTCTTTCGTGGGTTCTTGTGGTGTTGGTCAGTACATTTACAGCAAAGGTACGCAAAACCTCAAACGCGTTCAAGCATGTGTTGGCGCGAAAAACCACATGGTTATCATGCCAGATGCGAAAAAAGAACAAGTGATCAATAACCTGGTTGGCTCTTCGGTTGGCGCGGGTGGTCAGCGTTGTATGGGGATCTCAGTTGCCGTGTTTGTTGGGCAATCACAACAGTGGGTAGAGGAACTAAAAGACGCAATGGCGAAGGTTCGTCCTGGCGTTTGGGATGATCCTGAAGCTGCTTATGGTCCGCAAACGACGCCGCAGGCTAAAGCACGCATTCTGTCGCTGATTGACAGTGGTAAGCAGCAAGGCGCAACGTGTTTGCTAGATGGCTCTGATTTTACAGTTGAGGGTTATGAAAATGGTAACTGGGTAGGTCCCACCCTGTTTTCAAATGTCACAACTGAAATGGATATCTACAAAGAAGAAATCTTTGGCCCTGTCCTTTGCTGTGTCTTTGTCGATAGTTTAGATGAAGCAATTACGCTTATTAATAACAACCCATACGGTAACGGCACCTCATTATTCACTGCAAGCGGTGGCGCAGCACGTAAGTTCCAGCGTGAAATCGAAGTGGGTCAGGTCGGCATTAATATTCCTATTCCTGTGCCATTGCCGTTCTTCTCATTTACCGGTTGGAAGAATTCATTCTACGGTGACCAACACACCTATGGTAAGCAAGGCGTGCGTTTCTATACAGAAACTAAAACGATTACCTCACGTTGGTTTGACGATGAGGCCGTCAGTGGTCCAAATATGAGTATCAACCTTAGATAACTTATATTGCATAGCGTGCTCTGCAGGGGGAGTACGCTATTTTTTACCAAAACGATAAGAATTACCGACACACATTCAGGGTGTCAGAACAGCAAGAGAGGTCTAGCGTGGACTTTAACCTAAACGAAGATCAACAAGCATTTGCCGATATGGCGCACCAATTTGCAATGAGCGAGCTTGCTCCACATGCTGCAAAATGGGATCAAGAGCACATTTTTCCAAAAGACGTAATTCAAAAAGCAGGTGAGCTTGGTTTTTGCGGTCTATATACGCCAGAAGAGGCAGGTGGTCTGGGTTTATCTCGCCTTGACTCAAGTATTATTTTTGAGCAACTTTCTATGGGTTGTACAGCAACAACCGCCATGTTGACTATTCATAACATGGCAACGTGGATGATAGCGAGCTTTGCAACGGGCGAAACCAAAGCAAAATATATGGATCAGTTGGTAACAGGTGAGCTACTGGCTTCTTACTGCTTAACTGAACCAGGTTCTGGCTCAGATGCCGCATCGCTGAAAACAAAAGCAATAAAAGAAGGCGACGAGTACGTTTTGTCTGGCTCTAAGATGTTTATCTCAGGGGCAGGTGAAACCGACGTATTGGTGGTAATGGCAAGAACCGGTGAAGACGGTCCAAAAGGTATTTCTGCATTTGTTGTACCTGCCGATGCTGACGGCGTTATTTATGGCAAAGCAGAAGAAAAAATGGGGTGGAACGCACAACCTACGCGCCTTATCACGCTTGAAAATGTCCGTATCCCAGCTACCAACCTGCTAGGCCAAGAAGGAGAAGGCTTCAAATTTGCGATGCAAGGCCTTGATGGTGGTCGTATTAATATTGCAACTTGCTCGATTGGTACAGCCCAGCAGGCGCTCAATACCGCCAAGCAGTATATGCAAGAGCGTTCTCAGTTTGGCAAACCTTTAGCGGCGTTCCAAGCACTTCAATTTAAAATTGCAGATATGAATACAGAACTTGTGGCTGCGCGCCAAATGGTTCGACTTGCGGCATTTAAACTGGATAGCAACGACCCAGAAAAGACCACTTATTGCGCTATGGCAAAGCGCTTTGCCACTGATGTAGGTACTAAGGTGTGTGATGATGCACTGCAAATTCATGGTGGTTACGGGTATATCAAAGAATATCCACTTGAACGTCATTTACGTGACGTACGTGTTCATCAGATCCTTGAAGGTACAAACGAAATCATGCGTGTAATTATTGCACGTCGGATCTTAGCTGAAGGCGCGGCAAGCGTCCTATAAGGAGAGTATCATGACTGCACAATTAAAACTCGAAAAACAAGGCCATACTGCCGTTGTTACTATGTCAAATCCACCGGCGAATACGTGGACTAAAGACACATTGACTGCACTTAAAAATCTAGTAATCGAATTGAATGGAGATAAAGAAATCTATTCTTTAGTGATCACTGGTGAAGGCGAAAAGTTCTTTTCAGCCGGTGCGGATCTAAACGTATTTGCCGACGGCGACAAAGGGGTCGCTGCGGATATGTCTCGAGTATTTGGCGAAGCGTTTGAAACACTCAGCGACTTTAGAGGCGTATCAATTGCTGCTATCAATGGTTTTGCAATGGGTGGCGGCTTAGAAGTCGCACTAGCATGCGATATCCGTATTGCCGAAGCTCAAGCCCAAATGGCACTTCCTGAGGCGAAAGTCGGATTGTTACCTTGTGCTGGCGGCACACAAAATTTGTCTTGGCTTGTGGGTGAAGGCTGGGCAAAACGTATGATTTTATGCGGTGAACGCTTAAAAGCTGATAAAGCACAGCAAATTGGCTTAGTTGAAGAAGTGGTCGAGCAGGGTAAAGCACTGGAGGCTGCGCTTGAACTTGCTAAGAAAGTGGAAGATCAAAGTCCAGTTGCGGTCACAGCTTGTAAGGCCCTCATTCAAAAAGGTCGCACTGGCACAATCAATAGCGCATTGCCGCTGGAACGCGAACTCTTCGTAACACTATTCGATACGCAAGATCAAAAAGAAGGCGTAAACGCGTTTCTAGAGAAGCGTAAAGCGAATTGGGTAAATGGCTAATGACTGAATTTGAGCTAATAAATCACGAAGAGGCGCCGGTTATATTCGAACAGGCAACGTGCCATAACGGGATGAAAATAGCGCTGGCGACATTAAATGCACCAAAAGCGTTAAATGCCTTAAACCTCGATATGATCCGTTTGCTCGCGCCACAACTTGACGCTTGGGCAAACGACCCGCAAATAGCAATGGTTATGCTAAAAGGTGCTGGAGAGAAGGCGTTTTGTGCCGGCGGCGATGTCGTGAGTTTATATCGCGAAATGTCGTCTGATACGAGTAACGCATTAATTGAAACCTTTTTTAGTGAAGAATATCGGTTAGATTATCAAATCCATAACTATGATAAACCAATCCTACTTTGGGGTAATGGCATCATCATGGGTGGTGGACTGGGCTTAACGGCTGGTGCAAGCCATAAAGTGATGACCGAAACGTCGCGCATTGCTATGCCGGAAATCACCATTGGCTTATACCCTGATGTGGGAGGGAGCTATTTCCTCAATAAGATGCCAAAAGGCGTTGGACTATTCTTGGGGCTCACCGCTGCAAACATTAACGCTGCGGATGCCAAGCTGGTTGGGCTCGCCGACCACTTTATGGACTCAGAAAAGCTGAGCTTACTATTACAAAACCTAGTTGAAGTGAACTGGGGCAAAACCAATGTATTAAATCATGAAAAGCTTACTCAGTTGCTGTTGTCACTAGATGAAGCGTCTCATGCGCCGCCAAAAAGCGAAATTAAACCGCTTATCAAGGTATTCGAAGCGCTTGATGAGAAAGATACTTTATCAGAGCAGGTTGAATTTATTTTGGCGTTGGATAGCACTGACAACAAATGGCTAAGCAAGGCACAGGCCGCATTAAAGCATGGTTCACCATTAAGTGCTGCATTGGTTAAAGCGCAGCTCACTAGAAGTGCGGGCAAAACACTAAGAGACTGTTTTAAGCAGGAATTAGGAATGTCGGTAACGGCTGGCGAGTTTGGTGAGTTTCAAGAAGGTGTTCGTGCGTTGCTTATTGATAAAGATGGCAAGCCAAATTGGCGATTTAAATCTGTCGCCGAGGTTACAAACGATGCAATAGAACGCTTTTTTGCACCTCGCTGGGATGAAAACGATCACCCATTGCGTGACTTATAAGGAGTGACTTAAATGGCACAAGTAGGATTTATCGGCTTAGGTAATATGGGTGGTCCAATGGCCATTAACCTATTAAAGGCTGGCCACCAAGTATGTGTATTCGATTTGAACCCTGAGGCCGTTGCGACGCTTGAAGCAAGTGGCGCGACGAAGGCGACGGTTGTGAGCGATGTATGTCGCGAAGCCGATTATGTGATCAGTATGCTGCCTGCAGGCAAACATGTTCGAGCAGTGTATACTGGCGATGACGGATTAATTAATTACCTTAGTAAAAATACACAAGTAATTGATTGCTCGACCATTGATGCTGGATCTGCTCAGTTTGTTGGCAACAAGTTGGCAGAATCGGGTATTTCATTTGTCGATGCGCCAGTGTCTGGCGGTGTGGCAGGTGCAGCGGCCGGTACCTTAACTTTTATTGTCGGCGGTAATAAAGCAGACTTTGAACGTGCGAATGTGGTACTGACCAATATGGGCAAGAATATCTTCCATGCTGGAGATATTGGTGCCGGACAAGTCGCTAAGATATGTAACAATATGCTGTTATCAATACTTATGGCGGGCACAAGTGAAGCGCTGCAAATGGGTGTGGATCATGGCTTAGATCCTAAAGTATTGAGCGAAATTATGCTAAGCAGCTCTGGTCGTAACTGGACGCTAGAGCTATACAACCCATGTCCTGATGTACTAGAAAATGTGCCTTCTTCGAACGGTTATAAGCCGGGCTTTATGGTTGATTTAATGGCTAAAGATCTTGGCCTTGCGATGCAATCTGCGCAGCAAACGAATTCTGCGACGCCCATGGGGGCGCTGGCGAAGAATTTGTATAACTTGATGCAAAATCAAGGCAAAGGCAGTGAAGACTTTAGTGCGATTTTTAAGCTTTATTCAGAGAAATAAGACACTATGGATATTAACAATAAAACAGTTGTGATCACCGGTGGTGCGCAAGGCTTAGGTCTTGCCATGGCGACGGAAATAGCAAAGCATGGGGCAAAACTTGCTCTGATTGATATGCAAGAAGACGTTTTAGCAGAAGCGAAGCACGAACTTGCTCAATTCGGCACACAAGTTAACACGTATGTCGCTAATGTTAGTCAAGAATCAGACGTTGAAAATGTGTTTAATGCCATCGTAAATGACTTCGGCGATATTTCGGTATTAATTAATAATGCGGGTATTTTGCGTGACGGTTTGCTACTCAAAGCAAAAGATGGGCATGTCATCGACAAAATGTCGCTTTCGCAATTTCAATCCGTTATTGATGTTAATCTCACAGGTGTTTTCCTGTGCGGCCGCGAAGCTGCTGTCAAAATGGTAGAAGCGGGTAACGGTGGCGTGATCATTAATATGTCGAGCGTTGCACGCGCTGGTAATATGGGACAAACCAATTATTCAGCAGCAAAGTCTGGTGTCGTTGCGATGACTACCAGTTGGGCTAAAGAGTTAGGTCGTTTTGGTATTCGCGTGGGCGCAATTGCACCAGGTGTGATCCGTACAAAAATGACCGATGCAATGAAGCCTGAAGCCAAAGAGCGCCTAGTGAAAATGAAGCCAGTAGGGCGTCTTGGTGAAGCGCAAGAAATTGCTCATACAGCAAAATATATCATTGAAAACGATTTCTTTACGGGACGTGTCGTTGAGATTGACGGCGGCATTCGCCTGTAATGAAAAAATAGGCTTGGTTTTACAACGTGTAGTCCAAGTTCCTACTTGAGTGTGTGAAGCGGCAATGCAAATTGCCGCTTTTTTATTTAAAAGACACTAAATGCTTGAGGAGAAGTGCTTGAAGTTATCTGGAATACATCACGTCGCTGTTATTTGTTCTGACTACCAAAGATCAAAGGTGTTTTATACCGAAGTACTTGGTTTGCGCGTACTCAATGAGAATTATCGAAAAGATAGAGCATCCTATAAATTAGATCTTGCGCTGCCTGATGGGAGTCAGATTGAGTTGTTTTCGTTTCCAAATCCTCCAAAACGGCCATCACACCCAGAGGCGCAAGGGCTGAGACATTTAGCATTTAGCGTATCAGATATCGATGCTTGTATTGCACACCTTTTGCAGTATCAAGTTGCTGTAGAGCCTGTTCGAATAGATGAATATACAGGCAAACGGTTTACCTTTTTTAGCGATCCTGATGGTTTGCCGCTGGAGCTTTATGAGCAATGTTAGTTAACTACTTTAAAAGGGCTAAATTATGTATGAGATGTTAGTGGCGATGGAAATTCATAACAGCGAGCGATATGCCAAATATCGTGAAGCAATGAGGCCAATCTTAAGACAATATGGTGGCGGATTTAGTAACGATTTTCATATTGCAGAAACCTTGCTAACAGAGGGACAGTGCCAAGCTAATCGACTTTTTACCATATATTTTCCTGATCAAGCTTCAATGGAGTCCTTCTTCAGTGATGCTGAATATGTAGAGGTAAAAGCGCGATACTTTGAAGATAGCGTCAGTGGGTTCGATATTTTGGCGAGCTACATTAGGTAAGGCTAAAACAAGGAGCAAAATTGGGTAAAGTTTATTCTATGTGGGTCGATAACGTTTAATAACTCCGCGGTAAATTGAATTTGTAACAAGGATATAGGTTATGAATATAAGACCACCATATCAAATGAATAACGGCAATGTTGTAAACTCAACATCGTCAGAAAAACTACATGAAAAGGTCAGAGAAGTTGCGACAAATAGGGTCGATGATGATCCCAATCAATTACTCAGTTCAGACAATGAATTAACTATTGATTTTTCTTACACACAATCACCAGTCACATACAGTAAAGAATTTTTTCTCAACCTAGACCTCAGCATGATCGGGCTTAAACGCTATGGGATTCATCGAGAGCATATGGGAACGGATGAAAACGGCCATATTTATAAAGATACTTATGGTGATTTTGAAGGAAGAGAGAAAATTGACGAATTTCTAGCTATTTTCGATCGCTTGGACGAAGAACAAAAAATAAAGTTTTCCCACTTTAAACCAACAGAAGCACTTCTTGACGTTGCTAACAGATTAACTGATGAGGAGCTTGGACAGCTCACCGATTTTATTGTCGAGTCGTTGACTATCAACTTACTGGATCAAAAAAAGGATGATTATTCTACCAAGCTAATAAATAAGCTTAGCAATATGTCAGATGAGGTATTACAAGATACGGTGAAGACCATGTCTAAGCTGATGGAGCAAGCTGACAATAAAGTCTTCGCTGAACCAAATTTACCAGCTTATCTGCTTGATAAAGACGGCCATGCTGATTTCGATTTAAATGTAAGAGGTTTAGGCTTTTTTGAAGATGTAAACGCGTATGGTGACATGAACAACCAATTATTAAATGACTATGCAAAATTTGTCATTGATAACAAATTCTCAGACGGTGATCTTTTAGATCTGAACGCGCATTTAGCAAATTCTGATTTTGATACGAGTCGTGGCATGCTAGATATGGCAACCTTGGTTAAGGCAAATGACCGAACTACTTTTATAGAAATGTTAAACGAAGTGGATACGCGGGAGCCGAATAACCTGTTCGCAAGATTGAGCAAACTCAATTACGAAAATGAGAATACAGAATACTTTAGAACTGACAATCGAGAATACGTTAAATTTAAAGGTGCACCAGCTGACGATAACGAAAAAAGTAGGTTATACAATCAGCTGATAAAAGCCTATGAAAATCAGGGACTCGGTTGGATGAATGACGTAATGGAACAATCAGAAGGTATGCCAGTGCGAGCTGAACTCAATATGTGGCTATCTATTTTAGAAGATGTTGAAGAAAACCCCGATGCGTTTAAACGCTCAGACTCTGTCGAAACTTGGATGGAGCGCAATTTAGCTGGAATTGTAAATGACTACTATCAAGGCATAAAAGATAAGGTATTTGCGCATAATGAGGAGCTAGATAACTTTCTCAATATGTCTATGCTTGAAAGAATTGAACTCGATACAATTGAACTTGACGAACAAACTCCTTTAGTTGAATAGAGAAAGATCTATTACATCCCAAATATTGTTCTACACTTAATTAAGAACGAAACAAGCTAGTTAATTCAAAGGCTTGTTTCGAGGTGAGTCTTGACTATATAACGCAGCAACTTTGTTAAGGGAGAGTTTAATGCGCGGCGTGATATTTAGAGGTTTAGAAGAATTAGTTGTAGAAGCGATTGGCATGCAAGCTTGGGATGAGTTACTTGAAGCACATGCACCTGAGGGAAGGGTTTATGTTTCCCCTACATCCTACCCAGATGCAGAGTTATTTGCGTTAGCGCAAGGCGTCGCTGACAAATTGAATAAGCCATTGACAGATGTATTGGCTATTTTCGGACAGTCGCTATTTGGATTTTTAGCGGAAAAGCATAAAGGTATTTCATCAAAATTTACGTCGTTTGACGAGTTGGTTTTATCTATCGATAGCATGATACACATGGAGGTAAAAAAGCTTTACGATGAACCTAATCTCCCCTCAATTGCGGCGATAGTGAAAGATGACAAGACTATCGTATTAGAGTATTGCTCGAATCGTAAATTGTGTTTTTGTGCAGAAGGGCTACTTTATGGTGCTGCCCAGTTTTATAGTCGCAAACTAAAAATTGAACATCCACAGTGCATGCACAGCGGCGCTAAACATTGCGTACTTATTCTTCATTTGGATTAATTCGATGTCTGAATATAACGACTATAAAAAGGCCTACCTAAGAGAGCGCCGTGCACGTGATGAAGTCGAGTCATTACTTGAAGAGAAAACGCGTGCGTTATATTTGGCTAACCAAACACTTGAACGTCAATTAGAACAGCTTAAGAATCAACAAGCCGCATTAATAAACAACGAACGTATGGCGACATTAGGGACACTATCTGCAGGCGTTGCACATGAATTAAATAACCCGTTAGCATATGTGGCGGGTAATCTTGAGTCACTTAATTATTATATCTCGCCAATATTGCAGTTGCTTGAATCAGTGAAATTACTTGAACAAAATGAATTGAGAGGAGAGCAGTTGGAAGCTCGCCTTATTGACATATATTTTAGGCAGCGTATTGACGAAATTAAGAATGATTTGCCGGATCTCGTTCACGATACGCTGCACGGTTGTGAGCGAATTAAAACCATAGTAAATGATTTAATGAATTTCTCCCGCTCCAATAACGATAGTTTCGGTAGGGTGTCTCTAAGGTCTATTGTTGAAGACACGCTTCGCTTACTCCATGGTCAACTCAAGGGATACGAGCTAACCGTTGCGGTCGAAGATGTGCCAACTATCTATTGCAAGGAAGGAGCGCTAAAACAAGCGATCATCAATCTTTTGGTGAATGCTAAATATGCGATAGACATGAGCCATAAATCGCATAAATCAATCGAAGTGTTACTCGCACTAGGTAACGACCAAGATATTATCTTAAGCGTTAGCGACAACGGAATTGGAATTGATGCTGACGTGCTTCCTAGATTGTTCGATCCTTTCTTTACGACTAAGCCTGTCGGCGAAGGTACGGGCATGGGACTTGCCATTACTCATGCGATTGTAAAAGAGCACAAAGGGAAAATTGATGTTCAAAGTCAAGAAGGAGTGGGTAGTCAGTTTACTATTTCCTTTCCTTTGGAGCAGTGAGAAGCTTGCACCTGTCCCCACTTTGTAATACGTTAATCGACTAAATTAGACATATTATCAATGATTTTCATTTGAGGTTTTGAGCCTCAACTTTTAATTGGATACTTAAACGTAATAGGGAAATTATGACGATTGAAATGAAAGTCCCCGTGCTGCCTGAGTTAATAGATACAGCAAAAATAGCAACACTCTATGTAGCTGAGGGACATCAAGTTGCAAAAGATCAAGTCTTATGTGATATCGAAACGAATAAGGTCGTATTGGAGCTACGAGCGCCAGAAGCCAGCCGTATTGGTAAAATTGTGGTGAACGAAGGCGATGTTTTGAAAGCCGATGCGCTTATTATGTCAATCATTCCTGATCCAGAACTAAACCACTTAGTTGTACTTGAATCGAAGAGAGTTCATCAGCTGCTCAGTAATGAAGACATCACTACTGAGCATGAGTTGAAAGGGAAAGGCANTGTGCAGATCGATGTATTACCCGATTTTGTTGATAGCGCAACGATTATTGAAATCTATGTCAAAGAAGGAGATAAGGTTGCTTGTGGCGATAGGCTTTGCGATGTTTATACTGACAAGGTCATCCTTGAAGTTTGTGCTCCCAATGATGGCGTAGTGTGCGATTTTATCAAAACGCTTGAGCAAGAAGTCGTTGCAGGTGAAACGATCGTTACTTTGTATCACCCCGCGTATATTGCGCCTGAGACTACACTTCCTGAGTCGAAAGAAGATAATATCGATGTCTTAATAGCTCAAGTATTGTTAGATCCAGCTTTGGATAATGAACCCTCTACGCTGGTCGAGCTTAATAGGCCTTCTCATCAGGCTACATGTGATAGTTTAGAAGCGCATAAAGACATAGCGGCAGTCGAAGCAACCAATAGCACGGTTATTGACACACAGCTTAAAAATGAATCTCCCCCTCTTAGTACTCAAACTGGCGATAGCTATGTTGATTTAACTAACGACCATGTTAGTCAAGCTTCAACGGTTTTACGATCAGAGTCTGCAGTGATATCGAAGAGAGTTCATCAGCTGCTCAGTAATGAAGACATCACTACTGAGCATGAGTTGAAAGGGAAAGGCANCGTGCAGATTGATGCATTACCCGAGTTTGTAGATAGTGCGACAATTATTGAAATCTATGTGAAAGAAGGAGACATGGTTGCTTGTGGCGATAGGCTTTGCGATGTTTATACCGATAAGGCTGTTCTTGAAGTAAGTGCTCCCCACGATGGTGTAGTATGCGACTTTGTCAAAAAGCTTGAACAAACAGTTACACCTGACGAAACAATTGTCACTTTGTATCACCCCGAGTATGTCGCGTCTGAGCTCGAGCCTGAGCTACAAGAGGATAATATTGATGCTTTAATGGCTCAAGTGCTGTTAGACCCAGTTTTGGACAATGAACCCTCTACACTGGTTGAACTCAATGCATCCTCTCATCAGGCTACATGCGATAATTTAGAAGCTCAGGAAGACGTAGCGGAAGTCGAAGCAACCGATAGCACGGTTATTGATACGGACCTTAAAAATGAATCTCCCCCTCTTAGTACTCAAACTGGCGATAGCTATGTTGATTTAACAAATGACCATGTTAGTCCAGCTTCAACGGTTTTACGATCAGAGTCTGCAGTGATTGCCCATGTAGGAGAAGATTGTAGCAAAGACAGTCAAGAAGGAGGTGCAAGCTCTGGCAAAGTGTTTACGTTTGTCGCCAGTGTAATCGTTATTGCGCTGGCAGGTTATTTTTTGCTGGTATAGCTTCGCGCTTGTAGCAGCTGCAAAGAAGTTAGCCAGCTATTTTACTCAAAAAGGAGATTTTTAATGAGTTATAATATCATTGCATATCAAGTTGATGCAGAAAAAGTAAAAGCGGTGTGGGGAAGTAAAGATCAGCAATTTTTGGATAGGTTTTTATCCAAATATCGAGATGAAATTGCAGGGCAAGAAGAAGAGCTGGATGTTAAGGGATATGCCGCTTGCATGGCGAATATTATAAATGGAACGAGTATAGATGAGGACGACGAAGACAACTTTATTTACGGTTACCTATATGAAATGCTGTGCCAAGAATTTGGTGAGATGGTTCGCCATGATGACTTTCTAGACATAATGGAAGATGTGACGCCATCTAATCATAAAGCATTTATTCCTATCCCCAAAAATGATGATTGGCCTGAATTCTACAGCGTCCCTCTTGAAGAATTAGAGCAGGGTCGACAGGTCTTTCTTGGCAGTGACGAAACATACACTAAAGAAACCTCCTATATAGAAACGGTAAACTTCATTTTCGATACAGCAGTTCAAAACCACAAAGCTCTGGTTTTCTTTGGTTATTGATTTGAGGTTTCAATCTACCGATTAAAATTTCTGACAATAAATACGGCGCTGTTTGGAGCAGCGCAAATAGCCTCTACATGAAAAGACAATGAGTAATAGTAATCTAGCCATAGTCAGCATTCCTTGAGTGTAAGTAATCATGTTGATGTGGCTAAAAAAAAAAAAAAAANCTCGAAACTTACAGCTCAGTAATTAGTCATATAAACTCAAAATTCCTTCGTTCGTATTGCCGTTATGACTGCAAAAGCTTAGTATCAGGTAACTTCGCAAGCACTTGAGTGCTTGATGTATAAAAATCAAAACTGATTTGCTGAATAATTTGCTATGAAACGCACCGCGTAAATAACGATAAAGTAAAATGCTATTCGGTAATCTAAAAAGAATAAAAGGGTGAACAATGAGTGAAGAACAAAACCAACCGCAGCAAGAGGCGTTAACACCAGAACAACAACAGCAAAGATCAATACAATGGCAACGGAACTGCGTGCAAGCTGCACAAAAACATCTCGCGGATAAAGGAGTGTTACCGCGGAGTATTATTGAAAAAGAATGTCGCTACATTGAACCATTGGTTGCGCTTTGGAAAATCAAAGGTCAAAACGGCAAAAAGTATTGGGTGATCACAGGTAATCTACCGACAGATCATATTGAGGCATCAGCAGCCGCTACAGCTCGTGAAGCACTGCGCTATTTTTCATTCCATTGGCAGATGAAAGCGGAAGAAATTATGTCTGCAAAGCCAGTAGAAAAAACACAAGCCCAGTTTGCTAATCTACTAGTAAACCGAGCTCACGGTCTATATGACCTTTTCGCTAAAGACGAACTTTGGGCTAATGAAGCATCGTAAACGGATCCATCTTGAGTGATTGGATAGGGCATTTCAAGCGCTGTCTTGGAATGCCAGCTTCCATAAATACGTGCCCATGCGTGGAAAACCCCGATTGTAAAAATTCGGGCACTTCATCCAAAATGCATTGGATAAAAACATCTTCAAAGCCTTTGTCTTTTGCCAAGTCAACAAGTCCCCCAATCAATGAAGCGTAGGCATCTCGATTACGATGAGATTTGAATATCGCGATACGGCTTAATAGCCCATCTTCACACAGTCGTCCTGTGCCAACTGGCCCATCGATATCGTCAATAATAATTAAGTGCTCGGCTGTGATATCCTGCTGATCAAATTCAACTTCTTTAGGAATGTGAAGTTCATACACAAATACGCGTTCGCGTATCGCTTTGAGCTCCAATTTTTTGGTTTGCCAAGTTACTTTACTGATCCTATAACTCATACTGCCCCCATCTACAGATTGCACCTGCATTCCCTGTTTAGCGACAAGCTAGAGCTTGCGAAAACCTTGAAGATCAAGGCGTTCGCGGCATATTGTTGTTTTTGTGAACGCGGCTATCTTGTTCTAACAGGCTCTACTCCCAGCCCTCATTGAAGTCAGCATCGGCTGGATCACTGTCTTCAACGAAGTAGGTCCCATCATTAATCAGTTTAGTTAACGTTTGTTTAAATTCCAAACTATTTAATGCAGGAATTATTGCATTAAACTCAAACACAACATGATCGCTTAGCTGCTTTACGGCATCTAAACAATGATGGTCTAATTCATAGTTTTCACCATTGACACTGAACAAAATATGATCGTCACAGATTTGGTAAATAGCACGTACTCCACCAGCGCGATAAACCAATGGGTTATCTTTGGCGATCTCGAGAAGCTCCTGAGGATCAATTACGGGGTCTAATGGCGCGAGATCCATCTCATGTTTTGGTTCGCTGAGTGTTTTTCCAAGCCATTGACTGTATAGTGCCTTATCTTCAAGTAAAGCATTGAGCAGAGACTTTATCTGTTGTTGGTCGTCGCAGGTCACTTCGCCAATAGACGCTCTGAGTTGTAATTCTGGATCGCTAAAACGGCGTTTTCCAGCTTCCATATCAATTACATGATCAGCAAAGCTTGAAAGCAAGTCTTTTTGATCAGGCGCTCTAAAGCCAACTGAGTAGTTTAAAGCATCCTCAACTGCATAACCTTCGTGAGGACAAGCTGGTGGAATATATAAGATATCACCCGGTTCAAGAACTGCATCAATGACCGCTTCGAATTGCTCTACTTGTAATAGACTCTTGTTGCGCGCAAATTGCTTTAGGCTGTTGTCCTGTTTGCCAACTCGCCAATGACGTTTACCTTGTCCTTGAATTATAAAAACATCATATTGATCTAAGTGCGGACCAACGCCGCCACCAGGCGTCGAAAAGCTGATCATCAAGTCGTCTATACGCCAATTTGGTATAAATCTAAACGCTTCTATTAATTGTGCGGCTTGTGGGTGCCAGTGATCAACGGCTTGAACCAACAGGGTGCTGTTGCTATCGGTGAGTAAATCAAATTGTTCAAAAGGGCCGTGATGGGCTTCCCAGTTATCATTGTGATTAGTAACAATTCGAGATTCTATGCATTCTTCAGTTGCAAGGCCGGCAAGTTCTTCTGGCTCAATTGGGTCTTCAAAGTCTCGGAATCCTTGCTTGATGAGTAGTGGCTTCTTTTGCCAATACTGGGCAAGAAATTGTTCGAAGGTAAGGTCATTTATTTGCAGTTGATACATAGGGAAATTCCAGTAATAAAAAAGCGAAAGAGTGCACTCTTTCGCTTATTCTATACTAATTAGTATAAAAACTAGTGTCGTTTTATACTTAACCGAAGTTCAGGTTACTTAGTTTAGTTCGTCAATGAACGCTTCAGCACGACCAATATAGTTTGCTGGCGTCATTTCTTTCATTTGTGCTTTTACTTCATTTGGCAAGTCTAGGTTATCGATGAAGTCAGCCATGATTTCTTTGTTTACGCGTTTACCACGAGTAAGATCTTTTAGCTTTTCATATGGCTTTTCGATACCGTACTTGCGCATTACCGTTTGGATTGGCTCTGCAAGTAGTTCCCAGTTATCATCAAGCTCAGCAAGTAAACGCTCAGCATTAACTTCTAACTTGCTAACGCCTTTTAGCGTTGCTTGATACGCGATAAGCGCATAACCCATACCAACACCTAAGTTACGTAAAACTGTTGAGTCAGTTAGGTCACGTTGCCAGCGTGAAACAGGTAGCTTTTGTGCAAGATGAGCAAAGATAGCGTTAGCAATGCCAAGGTTACCTTCAGAGTTTTCAAAGTCGATAGGGTTAACTTTGTGAGGCATTGTTGAAGAACCAATCTCACCAGCAATGGTTTTTTGCTTGAAGTGGTTTAGCGCGATATAACCCCAAACGTCACGGTCAAAATCAATTAAGATAGTATTGAAGCGTGCAATCGCATCGAATAGCTCAGCGATATAGTCATGCGGTTCGATTTGCGTTGTGAATGGGTTCCAAGTCAAACCTAGGCTTGATACAAAACGTTCACTGTGTGCATGCCAATCGTAATCTGGATAAGCGCTTAGGTGAGCATTATAGTTGCCAACGGCACCATTGATTTTACCAAGCATTTGTACGTTAGAGATTTGCTGACGTTGACGTTGCAGGCGAACATACACGTTTGCAAACTCTTTACCCATGGTTGATGGGGAAGCAGGTTGGCCGTGTGTACGAGTCATCATTGGAATTGACTTATACTCAATCGCTTTGCCTTTGATTGCGCTCAGTAGTTCATCACAGTATGGCAGTAATACCTTGTCACGCGCTTCAGTTAGCATTAGGCCATGAGAAAGGTTATTGATGTCCTCAGAGGTACATGCAAAATGAATAAATTCATTGACGGCATTTAGCTCGGCATTGTCAGCTACTTTTTCTTTAAGAAGGTATTCTACAGCTTTAACGTCGTGGTTAGTGGTGCGCTCAATCTCTTTTACGCGTGCTGCGTCTGCTTCGCTGAAGTTTTCAACGATGCTATCAAGAAGTGCGTTGGCTTCATCGCTGAAAGCGGGTACTTCTTTAATGGCGTCGCTGCTCGCTAGCGCTTGTAGCCAACGAACTTCTACGATGACGCGGTATTTGATCAAGCCAAATTCACTGAAGATGCTTCTCAGTTCTTTGGTCTTGCTACCATAGCGACCATCCACAGGAGAGATAGCGGTTAACGCTGAAAGCTCCATAATAACTCCTAACTATTTGTTTTTGAACGATACTTAGATAATGGTATTAGAACCACTACGAATTTTATACCAACTTGATTAATTAAGTGGTCTACTTTGAGGCGATAAAATCTAATCGATAACACCGCTTCCGCATCCTGCTCACGCCAAGGTATTTACATCCATGTAGGCAAGGCGAAAATTTTGCTATTTAGTGTTCTAAATAAAAAATTTTTAACCCTGTTAGCGTCAGATTTACTCCTTCAAATTGAGCAAGTATTAAGACAAATTGGTATCATATATAACTTTTTGCAGCAGTAACGATTTTCTTTTTCGCAAAAAAGAATTGACGACGTTTACCGCCGAGCTGGCGCCACAGTACTGCACTACGTATCCCTGCAAGTAATAATGCCCGAATTTTTTGTTGTGTTGCTGTTTGTTTTAATAACTCAGGCTTACCGAATACTTGGATCTTAGGGCCTAGAGGGCTTATTACTTGACCGTAAGTGTCGGCAAGTGCTGCAACAACTTGGCTTTCACAGATATCAAAGTGTAATAACTGGCGCTCAACTTGCTGAATTTTTTGCGCTAATAAATCAAGAGATTTGCTATCGTTACTTAGCACCCGCTCTAACTGCATCATAGCGCCAACATACTTAACCATTTCAACGTCTTTTTCGCCGCCAGCTGAAAGCTGCTCGATTAGCGTTCGGCAGCCTGTTTTGATGGCAAATTTGTCTGGGTAAACGTCCTCAGGACGTTCAGGAGAAGTGTTAATAATGCTTCTTAAAAAGCCCTCAACTTCGTTTTCATTGAAGGTGCCGTAACGCGCACATTTTTGTACCAGTTTACTGATCTGACACATTGCCGCCAGAGGCATTACGTATTGGTTTTGCATTATTTAATCACCGACTCGATAATACCGCCGCCAAGGCACACATCATTTGCGTAGAATACCGCAGATTGTCCAGGAGTTACGGCTTTTTGTGGTTCATCGAATAGCACGCGTGCCATACCATCTTGACCAACTAATAACGTACAAGGGATGTCGGTTTGGCGATAACGTGTTTTTACCGTGCAGCGAGTTGTGCCTTGTGGACCTACGCGGTCAACCCAATGTAGCTGATTTGCGTTTAAACCGTTGCTGAACAGGCGAGGGTGGTTTTTACCTTGCCCAACAACCAATACATTACGTTCGATATCTTTATCTACCACATACCAAGGTTCGCCGTTGCCTTCTTTCGAACCACCAATTAATAGACCCTTACGTTGACCTAGCGTGTGGTACATCAAGCCTTCATGTTCACCAACATGATTACCTTCACAATCTTCAATCACACCAGGCTGCGCGGGTAAAAATTTGGCAAGGAAGTCTTTAAATTTGCGTTCACCGATAAAGCAGATCCCGGTTGAATCCTTCTTATCATGCGTGATTAAGCCTTGCTCCTCTGCGATTTTACGCACCTCTGGCTTTTCAATTTCACCCACAGGGAAGAGTGTTTGTGCAATATGTTCATGGCTTAATGTGTAAAGGAAATAGCTTTGATCTTTGTTCTCGTCATCTCCACGAAGCATAACGAATTTACCGTCACGCTCTGCGCGACGAACATAGTGGCCAGTTGCGATATAGTCCGCACCCAACGCTTCTGCTGCAAACTGTAAAAAGGCTTTAAATTTGATTTCTTTGTTGCACATGATGTCTGGGTTTGGTGTACGGCCAGCTTTGTATTCTTCAAGGAAATGTTCAAACACATTGTCCCAGTATTCAGCAGCAAAGTTCACAGTGTGTAGCTCAATACCTAGCTTATTACACACTGCCTGAGCATCTTTTAGATCTTCAGCTGCTGCACAATACTCATCATTGTCATCTTCTTCCCAGTTCTTCATAAACAGGCCTTCAACTTGATAGCCTTGTTGTTTTAAAAGGTAGGCAGATACAGAAGAATCTACACCGCCGGACATTCCGACAATGACTTTAATGTGACTATTATCGCTCATAATTTCGCTATTAATCTTAGTGCTCAGATAGAAAGCGCTTATTATACTTAAATCTCTTTAAATTGCACGCCCGTGAGGCGTTCAAGCGCGGGAGAAAAGTCCTTGTAGAAATGCTAAAGCACTCGATATTCACCGTTTTTAAGATCGCCCAGACTATATTTACCTATTTGTGCGCGAATAAGTCTAAGCGTGGGGTGACCAATGTGTGCCGTCATACGACGAACTTGTCTATTACGTCCTTCTTTGATGGAAATAGAAAGCCAGGTTGTTGGAATATTTTTGCGCTCTCTAATCGGCGGATTACGTGACCAAACATTGGGCTCAGTTATTACTTCTACTTTGGCAGGTAAAGTTGGACCATCTTTTAGTTCTACACCGTTTCTAAGCGCATTTAGGCTTTCGCCACTTGGCTCTCCTTCGACCTGAACCCAGTAGGTTTTATATGTCGATTTTTTAGGAGAAGTCAGGGTGTTTTGTAATTTACCGCAGTTGGTCAGTAGCAATAGCCCCTCACTATCTCTATCCAAGCGGCCTGCAGCATACACATCTTTGATATCAATAAAATCAGCCAATGTTTGCCGATTTTGATCATCAGTAAACTGACACAAAACATCAAAAGGCTTATTAAATAGAACCACTTTTACTTGCTCTGGCGGTAGGGCGGGTTTTGACTGCCGGTTAGTTATTGGCTTTTTCCGCGTTGTGGTGTGTCTAGAGAATGCGGGCTTGTTAGCATGTGATTTTCTTTTGTTATTTGTGCGGGCTTTACTACTTGTGTTCATCGCCACATTCCTAAGGTTCACGAAAAATGGCATTTTAGCGTAATTGCTCACGAGTGTCGCCTGAAAGCAAAAAAGCGACCCTCGGGCCGCTTTTTGACTGTTATCCGAAGATTACAGTGACGCTAGTACATCGTTAAATACCGCAGAAGGACGCATAGCTGCAAACGCTTTGTCATCTTCAGGCTGGTAATAACCACCAACATCCATTGCTTGACCTTGTGCTTCATTCAGTGCAGCAACAATATCAGCTTCTTTTGCTGTTAGTTCCGCAGCAACATTTTCAAACTTAGCTTTAAGCTCTGCATCTTTGTCTTGTGCAGCAAGCTCTTGAGCCCAGTACATTGCAAGGTAGAAATGGCTACCACGGTTATCAAGCTCTTTCACTTTACGTGAAGGCGACTTGTTTTCATCTAAGAATTTAGCCGTTGCTGCATCTAATGTATCTGCAAGTACTTGTGCCTTAGCATTACCTGTTGTTTGGCTCAAATGCTCAAAAGAAGCAGCAAGTGCAAGGAATTCGCCTAGCGAATCCCAACGCAAGTGGTTTTCTTTTTCGAACTGTTGTACGTGTTTAGGCGCAGAACCACCCGCACCAGTCTCGAATAAGCCACCGCCATTCATTAGTGGAACGATAGATAGCATTTTTGCACTGGTACCAAGCTCTAAAATTGGGAAAAGGTCAGTTAGGTAATCACGTAATACGTTACCCGTTACTGAAATAGTATCTTCGCCTTTTTTCATGCGCTCTAGTGAGTATAGCGTTGCATCTACTGGTGCTTTGATTAAAATTTCAAGGCCATCAGTATCATGCTCAGGCAGATAAGCGTTTACCTTTTTGATAAGTTCAGCGTCGTGAGCACGGGCTTCGTCTAACCAGAAAACGGCAGGTGTATTCGTTGCGCGCGCACGGTTAACCGCTAGTTTTACCCAGTCTTTGATCGGCGCATCTTTCACCTGACACATGCGCCAGATGTCGCCCTCAGCAACGGTATGCTCAAGTAAGGTGTTACCCGCCGCATCTACAACGCGGATTGTGCCAGCTGATGGCGCTTCAAACGTTTTGTCGTGTGAACCGTACTCTTCCGCTTTTTGTGCCATTAGACCGACGTTAGGGATCGTACCCATAGTACGTGGGTCAAATGCACCGTTTTCTTTACAGAAATCGATAGTTGCGCCGTATACACCTGAGTAACAACGATCTGGGATCACAAAAGCCGTATCTTGTTGTTTACCTTCAGCATTCCACATCTGACCGCTTGAACGAATGGCAGCAGGCATTGATGCATCGATGATCACGTCACTAGGTACATGCAGGTTTGTAATACCACGGTCTGAGTCTACCATCGCGATATCAGGTGCTGTCTCGTAAACTGCTGCAAGGTCAGCTTCGATTTCTTTGCGCTTCGCGTCGTCCAACGACTCAATTTTTGAGTACACGTCGCCAACACCGTTGCTTGCATCAACACCGATTTCAGCAAATGTCGCCGCATGCTTTTCGAATACGTCTTTGTAGAATACTTTTACAGCATGACCAAAGATGATTGGATCTGACACCTTCATCATGGTTGCTTTCATGTGTAGCGAGAATAAAACGCCTTTATCTTTTGCTTCTTGTACTTGCGCTGCTAAGAATTCACGTAGTGCCTGTACACTCATACGAGAGGCGTCAATGATTTCACCCGCAAGTAGTGGCGTGCTTTGTTTAAGTACGGTGATGTCACCATTGCTCGCCACGTGTTCAATACGAACATCAGTCGCTTCAGTAACCGTTACCGACTGTTCAGAACCGAAGAAGTCACCGTCAGCCATTGATGCAACATAAGACTGTGAATCTTTAGACCAAGCACCCATTGAATGCGGGTTTTTACGAGCATAGCCTTTAACTGAAGTTGGAGCACGGCGGTCTGAGTTACCTTCACGAAGTACGGGGTTTACTGCACTACCTTTGATTTTGTCATAACGCGCTTTAACATCGGCTTCTTCGTCTGTTTTGGCTTCAGAAGGATACTCTGGCAGCGCGTAACCTTTAGCTTGCAATTCTTTAATCGCTGCACGAAGTTGTGGAATTGAAGCACTGATATTAGGTAACTTGATGATGTTAGCTTCAGGCGTTTTAGCAAGTGCACCTAGCTCAGCGAGTGCATCACCAATACGTTGTTCTTCTTTTAAGTACTCAGGGAAAGTCGCAATAATACGTCCTGCAAGTGAAATATCGCGAGTTTCAACTTCGATATTTGCAGGCTTAGTGAATGCTTGGATGATTGGCAATAGCGAGTATGTTGCGAGAGCCGGGGCTTCATCTGTTTTGGTATAGATAATTTTCGATGTCATCATCATTCCTAGATAGTTGTGGGCTGTTACGCCGTTCAACAATTGCTAATAGGACTAAGCAACGCAATTTTCACACTCAACAACGTGTTGTTGTAGCCGGTTTAAACTGGACCAGTTCACTAAGCGATTAGTGAAAGATGTAAAAAACCTCGACAATCCTCGTTAGGATCTATGTCTAGGTAGCGCAGCATTAGCAAGTTTGTTAGGTATTTATACTTTTGGCTTATCACAATAACTGGTATTCATTCAGCATTGAAATGCATTAAAGTAGCAATATCTAACCAACCTGAAATTGACTTTGCAAGCGTGCTTTAGTCTAACAGTGTTTGCATATGGGGGCTAATTATTAAATTTAAAGTGTAAAAGTGAAAAGTTATAACAAATGAGATAAGAAAAGCCTGAAGATTTCTTTTCGATTTGGAGGAGTGATTCAAAGAGAGGAATAAGCGAGCACTCATGTAACCCGCTTTAGCCAAAAACTACTTAACACTTAAACAACATCTTCCGTAATTGGAGCAATGTTAGTTGCGTGTAGACCCTTGGGCCCTTGTTGTAGCTCGAATGATACATCCTGACCAGCTTTAAGCGTCTTGTATCCATCCATTACAATCGTTGAGTAATGAGCAAAGATATCTTCGTCACTGCCGTCTTCTACGATGAAACCAAACCCTTTGGCGTTATTGAACCATTTGACTTTTCCGCAAGCCATACTTCTACATCCTTCTATAAGTTGACTAAATTTAAGTTAATCTACTCTTTTAATTTTGCTAAACTGCCCATAGATTAGACAGTCATGTACGACTGTAGTTTATATGAGCAAACAGTCAAGTTTTTTGCTATTTTTTTTAACATTTTATTTATTTCTCAAATCTATTTGCTTGAGTATATAAGACAAGACTATATTTATTATGAGTGGGACAAAAGATTCGGGTGTATTGGACGCCGTTCGCGAGGAACAGAAGCAGCAGCTTCAACCGCCGCGAAAATATAAAGTGATTTTAAACAATGATGATTACACGCCCATGGATTTTGTTGTCGAGGTATTGACGACATTCTTCAATATGGATAGCGAGAGAGCAACTGAGGTGATGCTTGAAGTGCATCACAAGGGAAAAGCGGTATGTGGAGTATACCCTGCTGATATAGCCCATACTAAGGCTGAGCAGGTAAACCGATATGCTCGTGACAACGAGCACCCGCTGCTCTGTAGTTGTGAGCAGGAATGACCTATAAATTTCTTGTTGGGGGTTGCCAATGCTAAACAAAGACTTAGAACTTACTCTTAATGCCGCGTTTCGCGAGGCCCGTTCTCGCCGTCACGAGTTTATGACGGTTGAGCATTTATTACTTGCATTGATCGATAACCCCTCTGCTAGTGAGGCGCTAGATGCCTGTGGTGTCGATATGGATACCTTGAAGCGCGAGTTATCAGAGTTTATTGATGAAACTACGCCTGTTATTCCAGATTTAGAGGAAGACAGAGAAACACAACCAACACTTGGCTTTCAGCGCGTGTTGCAGCGTGCGGTATTCCATGTTCAATCCTCTGGTCGCTCAGAAGTGACTGGAGTAAATGTACTTGTTGCTATTTTTTCTGAGCAAGAGAGCCAAGCTGTTTATTTACTGAAAAAGGCCGACGTGAGTCGCTTAGATATCGTTAACTTTATTAGTCATGGCATCTCTAAGATTGAAGATGATCACGAGCAAGAAGATCATGAAGAGATGCAAGACGATAGCGGTGAAATGCAACAGGAAGAGAAAACCAAGCTGGAAAACTTTACGTCCAACTTAAATGTGCAAGCGGAATCTGGTCGTATAGATCCGCTGGTTGGTCGTGATGAGGAAGTTGAACGTACGGTTCAGGTACTGTGCCGTCGTAAGAAAAACAACCCATTACTCGTTGGTGAAGCGGGGGTTGGTAAAACTGCGATTGCTGAAGGTTTAGCGTATCGGATCGTTAATAATCAGGTACCCGATGTAATTGCCGATGCAGTAGTTTACTCACTGGATATGGGGGCGTTACTTGCGGGGACAAAATATCGCGGTGACTTTGAGAAGCGGTTTAAAGCGCTACTGAAAGAACTTCAATCGAAACCGCATGCAATATTATTTATTGACGAAATCCATACCATTATCGGCGCTGGGGCTGCTTCAGGTGGTGTGATGGATGCGTCTAATCTAATTAAGCCATTGTTATCGAGTGGACAACTTCGCTGTATGGGCTCAACAACATACTCTGAATTCAAAAATATTTTTGAGAAGGACAGAGCGTTAGTGCGCCGTTTCCAAAAAATTGATGTGGTTGAACCAAGTGTCGAAGATACCACTAAGATCTTACATGGATTGAAAGAGCGTTATGAAGAGCACCATGGTATTCGTTACACGCAAAAAGCGTTAAAAGCGGCTGCTGAACTCAGTGCTAAATATATCAATGAGCGCCATTTGCCAGACAAAGCAATCGATGTCATTGACGAAGCGGGCGCAAGTCAAAGGCTACAGCCAACGTCAAGACGTAAGAAAACGATTAATGTGTCGGACATTGAAGCGATCGTCTCTAAAATGGCGCGTATTCCACAGCAAAGCGTATCATCTAGTGATAAAGAAACGCTTAAGAATCTTGATCGCAACTTGAAGATGTTGGTGTTTGGTCAAGATGAGTCGATTGACGCGTTAACATCAGCAATTCGCTTATCACGCTCCGGTCTTGCTAATGAAGACAAGCCTGTAGGTTCATTCTTGTTTGCAGGTCCTACAGGGGTCGGTAAAACCGAAGTAACCAAGCAACTTGCTAAGTGTATGGGTATAGAGTTTATTCGCTTCGACATGTCTGAGTACTCTGAACGCCATGCCGTTAGCCGACTAATTGGTGCGCCTCCGGGGTATGTGGGCTTTGAGCAGGGGGGACTGTTGACTGAGGCTGCAATCAAGCATCCCCACGCAGTGGTGTTGCTCGATGAAATAGAGAAAGCGCACCCGGACATCTACAACATTCTATTGCAGGTTATGGATCATGGTACGCTAACAGACAACAATGGTCGTAAGGCAGACTTTAGAAACATTGTGTTGGTGATGACAACAAATGCGGGTGTGCAAGAGACTGTTCGTCAATCGATTGGATTCCAGCAGCAAGACTACTCTCATGATGCCATGGTAGAAATCAATAAGGTGTTCACACCAGAGTTTAGAAACCGCTTGGACAACATCATTTGGTTCAACCACCTAGAGAAAGAAGTTATCTTGCAAGTTGTTGATAAATTCATTGTTGAATTGCAAGCGCAGCTTGATAAGAAATCGGTTAACCTGGAACTTACGGCTCAAGCACGAGATTGGCTGGCAGATCTTGGTTATGACAAGGCAATGGGGGCTCGTCCAATGGCGAGAGTTATTCAGGACAACCTGAAAAAGCCACTTGCCAATGAAATCTTGTTTGGTCATTTGTCTGATGGTGGGACAGTGAAAGTCACAGTGAAAGACAACAAGTTGTCCTTTGATTACCAAACGGAAGCGGTATCAGCATAAAACCTTTGAAGTATTTGATAAAGGCCTAGCGTTGCTGGGCTTTTTGTTATCACTCAGTTTGATGCGGCATTACCGTCTCTCAAACTCAGTGCTAGTCGTTCGTGTATACTAATTGCTCGTTCCCTGATCCGATCATTCGACCAAGAGTGATTAAACCAAAAGGAACGAGCATGAATAAGTTAGTTGAAACCTACTGCGATGTCGATGATTTCTGTCAGTTATTTATCATACACTGGC
>NZ_NSDG01000032.1 GCF_002289345.1 Pseudoalteromonas sp. HM-SA03
GTGGATGCGCATTATAGGGAAATCCGATTTTAGTGCAACCCCTTTTTTCATTAAAACTTATAAAAAAGGTTAGTTCGAGCAAAAAACAAACGAAACATATCAAAATAGCATATTTTTCACTCTAAAAGATCGAATTGAAGTCACGCGAACCTACATAAACTTTAAGTATCACTGTGGAACAACTGAACAAATGGCGTTATATAACATCTGTTAGCATATCAACTTGCCTACTTACATATAGAAACAAAGTCAGTTCTGCTTTATATAGAGAAGGTGTACGTAAATTATGTGGTAGTGAAAAAGCAAAGCTACTATGAAGCAGTAAGTCTATCCAATAAGCAGGACTAGATACCAAAATGATACCTTTTATCGAAAATATGAATATAGATGCGTTTAAAAAGGTATTGAATACTAACTTTCGATTCTTCTTATTGGTTAGCAGCTATAGTAAAGATTCTGGGATCTAAAGAAACAATGTTTAAGTAAACGAAGATGTGGATAAATCAGTAACAGTGGCGTTTTTGGATAATAAAAAAGGTAAATAAGAAAGATATTAAGAATAAGGAGAATATGCGATATGGAGGCGGAACCCGGAGTCGAACCGAGGTAGACGGATTTGCAATCCGCTGCATGGCCACTCTGCCATTCCGCCATGAAGAATATTGGAGCGAGTAACGAGGTTCGAACTCGTGACCTCGACCTTGGCAAGGTCGCGCTCTACCAGCTGAGCTANCTCCATTTTTCACACTGGTAAATTTAATATGTGAAAAATAAATGGTGCCCGGGGCCGGACTTGAACCGGCACGCTGTTACCAGCGAGGGATTTTAAATCCCTTGTGTCTACCAATTCCACCACCCGGGCATCGGGTGTGAAAGCAGAAATTGGAGCGAGTAACGAGGTTCGAACTCGTGACCTCGACCTTGGCAAGGTCGCGCTCTACCAGCTGAGCTANTTCCATTTTGTATATAAAAACCATATAGATTTGTTATATACAAATCCCGATATAAATGGTGCCCGGGGCCGGACTTGAACCGGCACGCTGTTACCAGCGAGGGATTTTAAATCCCTTGTGTCTACCAATTCCACCACCCGGGCATCGGGCTTGCTTTCGCATGTGGATATGTTGAGAAATGGAGGCGGAACCCGGAGTCGAACCGAGGTAGACGGATTTGCAATCCGCTGCATGGCCACTCTGCCATTCCGCCGCAAATTTGGAGCGAGTAACGAGGTTCGAACTCGTGACCTCGACCTTGGCAAGGTCGCGCTCTACCAGCTGAGCTATNGTTCCATTGTTTAAATCTACTTATTCATTAAGCTTCTTTAAACTTTAACTTGCTAGGTGATGCTATCTAAATTTAATTTAGATGACATACTGCCCTCTCAACACGGACGCATTCTACAGAAGTTCTGGAACGCGTCAACATAAAAAATGAATGTTTTGAATCGTTTGCTCAAAATTTATCTAAACCGCTGGGTTTATAATCATTTCAAGTCAAGAATTAGTCAATTCTCCTTTTGCAGCATAGAGATACTGGATCATAGAAACTAATGTTAGCAATGTCGCGATAGCTAAAAGTGCGTAACTTAGCATTGTCATCCAATCTGATAATTGCCAAATCAAACCTATAATAGCTAACATCTGTGCAGCTGTTTTGAATTTACCCAGCCAAGATACAGCAACACTACCTCTTTTACCTTGTTCAGCCATCCATTCACGCAACGCAGAAATAACTATTTCTCTACTAATAATGACAACAGCAGAAATAGTAATGAAATAATTATCATAATGTGTAGCAAGTATCACTAAAGCAACACTGACCATCACCTTGTCGGCAACAGGATCTAAAAAAGCACCAAATGGTGTTGACTGTTCCAACTTACGCGCAAGATAGCCATCGAGGATATCGGTAACGGAAGCTAACCAGAAAATAAAAGCGGCGGCAAAAAACGCCCATGAATAAGGAAGATAAAAAACGACTGCAAACACGGGAATGAGTAGCAATCTAAATGTTGTGAGCGTATTTGGAATATTCCACATAACTACTTGGTATTGTCTTTTTTTCTATGTTCGCATGATTGCTTAAGCTTTGTCATGCAAATGATTAAATATCTTTTCAGCCATTTCAGGGCTGATCCCAGGAACTTGCTTTAATTGATGTATATTTGCAGATTTAACTCCCTGCATGCCTCCTAAAAACTTAAGTAGTGCCTGACGTCTTTTCTGACCTACGCCTTCAATCTCTTCAAGCACAGATTGCGTTCTTTGTTTTTGTCTTTTATTACGATGCCCTGCAATGGCAAAGCGATGTGATTCGTCGCGGATATGCTGGATAAGGTGTAATGCAGGTGAATCACTTTCAACATTCACCGTTTTACGACCACCATCTATTAGCAATGTTTCTAATCCTGGCTTTCGGCTTGTGCCTTTCGCAACCCCTATCAGTATTGGCATTTTCTTGAGTTGCCAATCAGCGAAGAAAGATTCTGCCCTACCTAACTGCCCCTTACCACCATCAATAAAAATAATATCGGGAACTTTCGCTTCATCCGACATTTTGCCGTAGCGCTTATTTAATGCAAAATCCATCGCTGCGTAGTCATCCCCTGGGGTGATCCCTGTGACGTTATATCTGCGATACTCTCTATTGTTTGGCCCTTGACCATCGAATACAACACACGATGCAACCGTGTTTTCTCCCATGGTATGGCTGATATCAAAACACTCCATTCTTTGAATGTCTGACAGCCCCAGCACTGCTTTTAGCTTGGCATATCGTTTGGTGATTGAGTCTTGTGCATTTTGTTTAACTTCAATACTGTTTTGCGCATTTTTATTTGCTAATGCAAGATATTGGGCTCGTTCCCCACGAACGTTACATTTGAAATTAACTTTGCGCTTCGAAACTTGAGTCAGCGCTGCTTCTAATGCACTTCCCTCTTCTATTTCGAATGGCAATACAATTTCTTTAGCAATTCTAGAGTGGTTACCCGTTGAAATGTAATACTGTCCAAGGAAAGAAGTTAGCACTTCATCTGCGCCAGAATCTTTTGGTACTTTTGGAAAATGTGTTTTCGTCCCAAGTACCTTATGTTCTCTTATCATCAGTACATGAATGGCCACTAAACCGTTCTTCTGCTCATAACCGATAACATCAAGCTCTGCAAAGTTTCCTGCAATGGACTGCTGTTCTTGCATTTGCCTTAGTAAAGCAATTTGATCTCTGTGTTTTGCTGCTTTCTCAAAATCCAAAGACATACTGGCGGTTTCCATTCGTTCCACCAGCGCTGAGATAACGTCCTGTGAACGTCCCGTCAAAAACTGTCGAACCATGGCAACTTGTTCTTGGTATTCTTCGTCGCTTACCTTGCCAACGCATGGTCCTGAACACCTTTTTAACTGATACTGCAAACAAGGCCGGCTGCGTGCGCGGTAATACGCATCTTCGCATTGCCTAACAGGGAAAATCTTCTGCATTAACCTTAGACTTTCCGATACCGCAGCACTGCTAGGAAAAGGACCAAAATATTCGCCTTTTTGCTTTCTACTACCACGATGAAATGCAAGTCTTGGATGTTGATGGGCGCTCAGGAAAATATACGGATAACTTTTATCATCTCTTAAGAGGATGTTATATCGTGGTTGGTATTTTTTAATTAAGTTATTTTCTAAAAGCAGCGCTTCGGTTTCGGTATTCGTTAACGTTACTTCAATATGGTCAATATTACTGACTAATACTCGTGTTTTACTATCAGTGATATTTGAACGGAAGTAACTAGAAACTCGTTTTTTGAGGTTTTTTGCTTTACCAACATAGATAACCTGGTCGTCCACATCGTACATGCGGTACACACCAGGTTCTGTTGTTAATGTCTTGAGGAAAGGTTTGTAGTCAAATTCAGTCATTTAAAAAAACTTAATAACTGCTATCTATATCGATCATTTTATGGCGAATAGCCAAGTGGGTTAATTCCACATCACCGCTTACATTGAGCTTTTCAAACATGCGATAGCGATAGCTATTTACCGTCTTAGAGCTTAGATTCAAGCGATCTGCAATATTTTGTGCTTTCTCACCTTTAGTGATCATAAGCATGATCTGCAATTCTCTTTCCGATAGCGATTGGAAAGGGTTTTCGTCATTGCGACCACTAAATTGTGCAAGGGCAATTTGCTGAGCAATTTCTGGCGCAATATAACGCTGGCCGGCATTTACCGCACGGATTGCATTGATCATTTCATCGGGGCCTGCACCTTTTGTTAGGTAGCCATGCGCACCAATTTGCATTACTTTGCTTGGGAATGGGTCTTCACAATGTACGGTAAGCACAATAACTTTTACATCTGGACAGTAACGACAAATCTTTTTGGTCGCTTCCAATCCACCAATACCAGGCATGTTCATGTCCATTAGCACAATGTCAGGCTCACTTTGGCGACAAAAGGTTACGGCTTCTTCACCAGTTTTGGCTTCTCCTACCACTTTAAAGCCACGCACATCATCTAAAATGCGTTTTATGCCAGTCCTGACAAGTTCATGATCATCAACTAAAAGCACATTAATCAATGGCACACCCTCTACATATATATTGGTAAAAGGAGCGAAGCAACCAACAGCCTCGCTTCCAGATGTTTGAGATTACCACATATTTTTTAAAAGCATAACGATAGAAACGAGAGAAAAATACAATTTTGATATGAATTAACCAAATAGTTAATTCATGGAAGAAGCTGACTGATTATAATTTCACCGCTTTGTGATTTTAACGGCAGTCGCTACAGCATTTTAGCCATAGCGACTTATAGTAGATTAAATTTTATATGGCTCAGCTTTGCTTTGAAAATTTATCAACCCAAAGTGCAATAACACCGTCACCGGTTACGTTACATGCTGTACCAAAACTATCTTGCGCTAAATACAAAGCAATCATCAATGCCACTGCGCCCTCATTAAAACCAAGCATACTGGTCAATAGCCCAAGCGCAGACATAACCGCGCCACCCGGCGCACCAGGGGCAGCAATCATTACGACACCAAGCATAAAGATAAATGGCAACATTTCCGACAATGACGGTACAACCATCTCAGGAGAAAGCAGCATCACAGCCATTGCGCAAGTTACTATGGTAATAGTCGACCCTGACAAATGGATGGTGGCACAGAGTGGTACGGTAAAATTAGCAACCTCTTCGTTAACATTATTAGATTTACTTGCACGAAGAGACACGGGAATAGTTGCCGCGCTCGACATAGTACCAATAGCGGTAAAATACGCAGGTAGCATATTTTTGATTAATTCCAATGGATTTCTACCAAGTAACAGGCCGCTCACCACAAACAAGGTGCTTAGCCATAGCCAATGCATAATAATCGCAGCAAGCAATACCACGCCAAACGTACTCAGGGTGTCGAATACTGTACCTGCTACTGCCATTTCAGCAAAAACACCTGCGATGTAAAGCGGTAATACTGGAATAATAACTTTCGCGAGCAGTGCATCTATCACATCTCTCGCTTCGTCAGTGACGCCTTTAAGTTTAGTTAAACCGCACTGGCTCATCCCAATACCAAAGATAAATGCCGTTGCAAGTGCCGTCATCACTCCCATGAGCGGAGGGATCTCGATATTAATAAAGCTCTCAATATGAGATTCTTCCACGGTTTGATAAGCAACACCACCGTCAAAAAATGGAATGAAAGCATTAACTAATAGAAATGCTAATGTGCCAGCAATAATGGTTGACCCATAAGCAAAGCCGACTGTCTTACCAAGCAAGTGGCCCGATCCCTTTGGTAAGCCTGCTATACCTGAAGCAATAAAAAGCAGGATTATCAGAGGAATAGTAAAGCTGATAAGTTGCCCTATGATCACCTTGAAGGTGTATAAGAGCTCAACTAACACAGTCGGCAAGTACAGACCCGCCAACATACCAGCGACGATACCCGCCACTAGCTTCAATATAAGAGACATAGTTACTTCCTAGCAGATTTTCAAAGGCGTTGTTGTAACATGTTTTTGACCATCTTTGCTATTAATTCGATGGAGATAAATCGATTTGTACATTTTATGTATACATATTCGCCACCTAACGTAAATAATTGCAACTTGACGAAAATCAATTGTTTCAGTTTATTGCGTATTATCTAATACTGGCAAAGTCTCTGTAAAATAATTAAATTCATGCTTAAAGCTGTAACCTACTCTTTTGTCGCGCTTAGTCTATCCAGTCCAGCATGGGCACTAGACCCAAATAAAATCCCATTTATCGATAGTTCTGCAAAAATTGATGGTGTACTTGAAACCGAAATTTGGCAACGTGCATTAGAAATAGATATCAACAACATCACTTGGCCATACGAGAACCAATCAAGTCCAGTACAAACTAAGGCTTACGTATATGAGAATGGTCAATCTTTATTTATTGCTTTTGATGCAAAGGACCCTAATCCTGAATTGATCCGCGCATTTTATCGTGACCGTGACCGCGCCTGGGAAGATGATCTTGTCGGCATTAAAATTGATTCATTTAACAACGCCCAAAGCGCTTACCAGTTTTTCATCAATCCACTAGGTGTACAACAAGACTCAATTGAAAACGAACTCACTAAAAGTGAGAATGGTTCTTGGAATGGGATCTGGGATAGCGTCGGAAAAATCAATAAAGACGGTTATGTTGTTGAAGTTGAAATCCCACTTCGTGTATTAAATTTTAACGACTCTCTCGCAAGCAAAACCATGGCTTTAGAGTTTCTGCGTTTTTATCCAAGAAATGAAAGGTTACGTATCTCCAGCATGCAATTGCAACATGCAAATTCTTGCTGGATCTGTCAAATGCCAAAATATCAAGGATTTGCTAAGGCTAAGCAAGGTAATAACTTTGCCGTTATTCCAACACTAGTCACCAATAGGCAAGAGTCTCGCGACATAGATGATGGTATCGCAGAGCCATGGCAAGCCGACAATAATGTCGAGCCGGGCTTAGACGTAAAGTGGGCTATCACGCCAGACACGACGCTAAACGCAACACTAAACCCTGATTTCTCACAAGTTGAAGCTGACACAGGACAATTGAGCGTTAACAATAGCTTTAGCCTATTTTTCCCTGAAAAACGGGCGTTCTTTTTAGATAATTCCGATTACTTTTCTTCTCACCTTAACCTTATTCACACTCGGAACATTTCAGCTCCCGATTATGGTGTCAAACTTACCGGTAATAAAAACGGTCACACTTTTGCAGGATTTATTGCCAACGATGAAAGACTCAATGTCGTTGTTCCTGGAAATTTGGGTTCGAGTGTTGTTTCATTAGAGAGAAAAAGCCAAAACATGGCACTTAGATATCGTCATGACCTAAACAAAACCTTGTCTGTAGGCGTGACATCGACGATGAGGCAAAGCGACGACTATCGCAACCAAGTTGCAAGTATAGACGCCAAATACAAGCCAACAGATAACGATACCTTACAAGTGCAGTTAATTGGCTCAGATACAGACTATGATAGCGCTTTCGCTGAAGCGTTATGTGATAGTACGCTCACTGAGTGCGACCTAAACGAAAGTGTACTCAGAGTGATTGACGAAGATGATCGCGGTGCTGGCTATTACGTTAATTATGAACACAATCGCAAGCATTGGAAGGCATTTACCAGCTATCAAGCTCGCGATGCAGCACTTAGAACCGATATGGGCTTTATCACTCAGATCGACTTTAATAAATTTCTTTTCGGCGGTGAGTACCGTTGGTATGGCGATGACAGCAACTGGTGGAACCGTGCACGTTGGTACGCCGACTGGGATATTTCCCACAACGAGCAAGGCGAATTATTAGAAAAAGAAGTGCAAACCAACTTTGCAGTTGACGGCCCGTTGCAAAGCTTTCTTGATTTCGGTGTTGAACATAGAAAACGCACTGGACTGCGACATGATGAAACCCGTTTAGCGATTGACGGCAATACCGATCTATTTACCGAGAATTCACAGTGGACCTATATGGAGTTCAAGCCAATGGCCGGCGTTTTCGCAGGTTTGAACTTAAGTAAAGGAAACCGCGTTGACCTTGCAAACAACCGTGTTGGTGATTTGTATTTCGCCCGTCCGGTTATTAACGTCAATTTTGGCAAACATTTTGAAGTTAGATTACGCCACACATACGAAAAAATGAAAGCAGATGGCGCGGAAGTTTATACCGCAAATCTGAGCGATATCCGCCTGACTTACCAATTCAACATTAATAGCTATTTGAGATTGGCAATCATCAATACAGATATTTCGAGAAACCAGAGCAATTATAGCGATGATGTTGATGCGACTTATAAAAGCATCAGCACCCAACTGCTCTATTCCTATAAACTAAACCCACAAACCGTTTTCTTTGCAGGCTATTCCGATCATGGTTATCAAGACGATGATTTGTCAAAAATAACTAAAGACGAAAAGACGGTATTTATGAAGTTCAGTTATGCTTGGTTGATTTAAATATCAACCTTTAAATAACTATTGGCTATAAGCAAATTTGATATATCTTATAGCCAATCTTTCCTTTCGTTTTGCGAAATGCGCAGTAAAGTGATGGAATATAAGCAAACCTAGATTAGGGAACACAAATGACTAAAGTATATGCAGATAACAGTCTAACTATCGGTAATACACCGCTGGTTAAAATCAATCGCGTTTCTGGCGGCAATGTTTACGCAAAAGTGGAAGCGCGTAACCCAAGCTTCAGCGTAAAATGCCGTATTGGTGCATCTATGATCTGGGAAGCTGAAAAGGCAGGTCTTCTTAGCGAAGGTAAAGAGCTTATTGAACCGACTTCAGGTAATACTGGTATTGCATTAGCTTTTGTTGCTGCTTCTCGTGGTTATAAATTGACGCTTACAATGCCAAATACGATGAGCCTTGAGCGTCGTAAACTGCTAAAAGCACTTGGGGCAAATTTAGTGCTAACAGAAGGCGCTAAGGGCATGAAAGGCGCAATTGAAAAAGCAAATGAAATCCAAGCTAGTAACCCTGAGAAATACGTGTTACTACAACAGTTTGAAAACCCAGCAAACCCAAAGATCCACTTTGAAACAACGGGTCCAGAAATTTTTGATGCACTTGAAGGTAATATCGATTACTTCGTTGCGGGCGTTGGTACAGGTGGCACGATCACCGGTGTTTCACGCTATCTGAAAAATGAAAAAGGCCTAAATGTTAAGTCAATTGCTGTTGAACCAGTTGACTCACCGGTTATCACTCAAACCCTTGCAGGTGATGAAGTAAAACCTGGCCCACACAAAATCCAAGGGATCGGCGCTGGTTTCATTCCAGGCAACCTAGATATTGAGCTGATTGATGGCGTTGAATTGGTGTCGAATGAAGATGCAATAGCAATGGCACATCAGCTGATGAAAGACGAAGGTATTTTAGTGGGTATTTCTTCAGGTGCAGCCCTAGTTGCCGCAAAGCGAATTGCCGAGCAACCTGAAAATGCTGATAAAAACATAGTGGTTATTTTGCCAAGCGCTGCTGAGCGTTACCTAACTAGCCCACTTTTTGCAGACACATTCTCTGAACAAGAATTAGTGCAGTAAGAGTAGAGCTTCATATTCTAGATTACCAAGGGGCATCACTGCCCCTTTGTTTTTTATATTATTCCTTTTAATTTCATCTACCTTCACTACACTTTATCTATTCGCTACTCTTTTTTTGATTTCGATGATTGTTAAGACCTTATTGCTCATGCATTTTCTCATGTTTAGTAGCTTCACCCATGGAGAGAATTTAAACGTCGCCTACTTTAAGAGTGGTGAATTTCGTCTTGTTTCTGGAGAAAAGTATCGAGGGGGTTATCTATACAATAAGAAAGGCAAAAATGCCTTCATACACCTTGTGACATTAGATTGGCCACCTTATATCGGCGCAAACCTCTGCAATAAAGGTTGGGCCTTTCAATTTGCCGTCGCATTGCTTACCGACTTAGATTATCAAGTGTATGTCGAATTTTTACCTTGGGCTCGTGCCGTAAGAGCCGCGGAAACAGGCAAAGCCGATATTTTATTCCCAGAATACTATATTGAGGATTCAGCACCATCTGACAATCACAAGAATAAGACTCGTAGAGAGCTACTTGCTTTATCTAATGCTTTTCCTGGTGGTGAAATCAGCTTTTTGAAGCGAAGAGGTGAAGAAGACCGTTTTGATGGCAATCTAAACTCAGTTAAGAACGAGCTCATTGGTGTCGTGAGGGGCTATCAGAATACCCCTGAGTTTGATGCTATGATGGATAATGGTGAATTCGTTACAGTAGAAGCCGTGAATGATTTACAGCTGGTGAAGTTACTCGTCGGCCAACGCGTAAATTTAGTAATAGGTGATCCAAAGGTGCTACGCTTTACGGTCAATTATTCAGACTTACCAAGAGCTGAGAAAATTGAATTACTGAGAAATATTGAAAACGTGACACCGCCTATAAAGTATAATCACCTTCACTTTGCGCTTAGCAAACAAAAGCCACATTGGCGTGAATTGCTCAAAGACATCAATCGCAATCTCTATCAATTTGAAAACAGTGGTGAAACACAAAGAATGATCGAAATGGTCAGTAACGAGTGTTATTAACCTCTACAAAGAGCTTTACGCCTAAGCACCGCGGTTTGTTCAATACTTCTGCTTAAACAACCGCATTTTTAGCTAAAATACGCTTAGGCAATCGCTTTAGTTAATCCCTAAATACTTATGCACTTGAACTGATAAGCGCCAATTTTTCGCTTTGCAATTGTCTATTGCAAGCTTAGTAGCTTTGGCTTTTTGGCTGATTGGCTGAAGATAAACTAGCTTTGGCTCAACTCCAGTTTGTGCAAATAGCGATTCCAATTCCTCAATATGCTTTTGCATCGCGACTGGATGCTTTATCTCATTGGCACGAGCCATTGCACTCGGAAGTACTTTGTAACCTCCACGCATATTAATTTTAGGCGACACAGTAACCCAAGTTTCAGCTGGCGCAAGGATCTCGAATGTACCGCTAGTTTCAATCTGTGTGCTGTACCCTTTACTATGTAATAACTCGCATAACGAGCGAAGATCAAACATACAAGGTTCACCGCCGGTGATCACAACATGCTTGGCTTGGTAGCCACGCGCCTCGAAAATCGCCAAGATCTCGTCAGCACTCGCATTCGCCCACCACTCTGAGTCAGCCTTTTTTTCTACAGTGTTATCCAATGAAACAATAAAACTGTCGTTGGTTTCCCAGGTTTGTTTGGTATCACACCAAGCGCAACCTACTGGACAACCCTGCAAACGTAAAAAGATTGAAGGCGTACCAGTGAAGCTTGCTTCACCCTGAATTGTTTCAAATATTTCGTTAACCTTATACAAAATGGCCCCGTGTTTAAGATAAAATTGTCGAAAAATACCGCGAGAAAATTGTCATTTCTCCAGCGGCCGTGTAGTATATCGCGCCCTGAAGTAAACCTCTATCAAAATCGAGGCAAATCACCTATGAGCGAAAAAGTTGTCGTAATCTATTCTGGCGGAATGGACTCTTATACCGTATTAAACAAAGCTGTCCGTGAGGGCCATGAGGTTTATGCACTGTCTTTTAACTATGGCCAGCGACATGTAAAAGAGCTACAAGTTGCTGCTGACGTATGTGCAAAACTCGGCGTTGCTCATAAGGTCGTTGATATTTCGGCTATCAATCAATTATTGTCAGGCTCTAGCCTAACAGATGACATCGACGTGCCAGAAGGCCACTATGAAGAAGAGAGCATGAAGAGCACAATTGTGCCTAATCGCAATATGATTTTGCTTTCTCTTGCGGTAGGTTACGCTGTCTCTCTAAAAGCAAATAAGGTATTTTACGGTGCCCACTCTGGCGATCATGCAATTTATCCAGATTGCCGCCCAGAGTTCGTTAAAAAGATGGATGATGTTTGTCGCATTGCCAACTACGACGCCGTTGAAATTGTCAGTCCTTACCTTAACAACTCAAAAATTGATATCCTGACTGATGGTCTAAAAATGGGTTTAGATTACGCTGATACTTGGACGTGTTACAACGGCCGCGAAAAAGCATGTGGTAAGTGTGGTGCTTGCCAAGAGCGTCTCGAAGCGTTTGAGCTAAACCACGCAACAGATCCGCTCCCGTACGAATAACAGTATCGAAAAAGGCCTCTGTTGAGGCCTTTTTCATATTCTTTTCAAGTGCTTCACTTTACCGGAAGCGTCACACCTTCAAAGAGCTTGTCGATATCATCTTGATTTCGTAGCAAACTTGCACGCTCTACCACATCTTTTGTGAGATGCGGTGCAAATCGCTCAATAAAATCGTACATGTAGCCTCTTAGGAAGCTTCCTTTTCTGAAACCGATTTTCGTCGTACTTGCTTCAAATAAGTGACTCGCATCGATACAAACTAAGTCGCTATCAGACTTTTCATCAAGTGCCATTGACGCTAATACGCCAACACCGAGCCCTAATCTTACATAGGTTTTAATCACATCAGCGTCTGTTGCAGTAAACACGATGTGTGGCTCCAAACCGTGAGCATTAAATGCTTTATCCAGTTCTGAGCGGCCAGTAAAACCAAATACATAGGTGATCAACGGATATTTAGCGACGTCTTGCACCGTCAGTGCACTGCCTTTTTGTGCAAGAGGATGGTCTTTGGCGACCACAATACTGCGATTCCAGTGATAGCAAGGTAGCATGACCAGATCACTGTACAAATGCAATGCCTCGGTAGCGATAGCAAAGTCAGCATCACCTCGAGCGGCAGCATCAGAGATTTGCTGTGGCGTACCTTGATGCATGTGTAGAGAAACCGCAGGATATTTTTTCATAAACCCTTGGATCACAGGAGGTAACGCGTAACGAGCTTGTGTATGCGTCGTTGCGATGTTTAGTTTACCTTGATCTGGTAATGTATGCTCATTTGCAACCGCTTTGATCCCTTCCACTTTAGAGAGGATCTCACGAGCAATATTAATAATTTCATTACCCGCGCCCGTAACATGCGTTAAATGCTTACCGCTACGGCCAAAAATTTGTACCCCCAACTCGTCTTCAAGCATGCGCACTTGCTTTGAAATACCAGGTTGAGAGGTATATAAACTTTCCGCCGTCGCTGACACATTAAGGTTGTGATTCAACACTTCGACGATATATCTCAATTGTTGTAATTTCATATTGCTTTTATTCTTATGATCTCTTGATGTTGAGCATCAGCCCATAGCAAAACCGCTTTTTGTTAGCGAGTTTAGTGCAAAGCGATAAAAACCGCCTGTTACGACCTTATGTAGGCTAGCACATTTGGTAAAAATGAGGTAGCCAAGAGGTACTAAATATCAGCATTTTCACTGACGCACCGACAGTCATTTGGCCAAATAGCGAATATTTTGACACGCTTTTGCAAACTCTCGAGCTAAATCTGGCGACTATCTTTCACTAAAACTAACCGCTCATTTAGGCATCGACTATACTAAAAAATAATGAATTCTTTATCTTTTTTACAGGTTATTGTCGTAAACCTGTTCAGAATAGTACGAATTCATGTAAGATTAAAAAATTACACTGGTGGTTACATGAAAGAGATTTCAGTATGTTTGTTTCTATTATAATAATGTTGATTGTTGCACTTATCGTCATAGCAGTTTGGGTAAGCGCTATCCAGCAACATAAAGAGAAACAAGAAGCGGAGAGACGCAAAGAACTTGCTAAGCAAAAACGCGTAATAGAAGAAGCGGAAGACGTCATCATGAATGGCAGCAATATTCCGATGTCTGAAGTCATGATCCGTATCATTCAGCGCCGCGTGCACGACGCCTTAGTCGCAATGGTGGAGTTGTCTCCGACTTCGAAAGAATTAAAAAGTCGCTTACACGAGTCGCAAGAGCGCTTAAATACTCAGCCAGAAAAAACAGCAGACTCAGACTCGATAGCACTTCCTGACAACGACAAACAAATTATCGCACTAGTTCAAGGCATAAAGAAATTACGCCAACTGCTGCGCTCTGAACATAGTAAAGGCAAAGTAGACACTCAACTGTTCGTTAATGAAGACCGTAGGCTGGAGCGATTTCAGCTTAAAATCAATGTAGAAAGCCAGATAAAACGAGGGCTTTCAGCGAGAACCGCAAACATGGTCGGTTCAGCAAGACAATACTTTGAAAAAGCTTACGCTACAATTTGCGCCGTCTCATACAATGATGACTATGTAAAAGAGAAAAAAGCACAGCTCGAAGGTTATTTAGAAGAGATCAGCAGTGAACTTAGAGCGTCTAACGCATCAGCGGTGAAAAAGAAAGCAGAGCAAGAACAAGACGACTTGGACGTCCTGTTTGCACCGAAGAAAAAGTGGTAACACCATAATTTACGTAAAAGGCTGGTCTCCCAGCCTTTTTTATTACAAAGAGAGTAAACCCACTTGCTTAACCAAAAGCAAACTTTACGATAAAGAGTACAGTCAGTACCCAAACGCTGATACTGATTTCATTTGCTTTGTTACACACCAATTTAACTGCCGTATAAGAAATAAAACCCAAAGCAATACCATGTGCGATTGAAAACGTAAGCGGTGTCATCAGTAACACAACACTGACCGGAATAGCATCGCTCATTTCATCCCAATTAATCAACTTTAGGTTTTGTAGCATTAATACCGACACATACAGTATCGCGCCTGCCGTCGCATATGCAGGAACCATTTGTGCCAGTGGCGCAAAGAATATCATGAGTAAGAAGCAGATCCCCACGACCACGGCCGTCAACCCTGTGCGACCACCGACAGATACACCCGACACTGATTCAATGTATGAAGTCGTCGTTGAAGTACCGAGCACTGAGCCTGCAATCGTCGCTGTACTGTCAGCTGACAATGCCCTACCCAGCCTTGGCATACGGCCATGCTCGTCAGATAATCCAGCCTTTTGCGTCACCGCAACCAATGTGCCGCTGGTATCAAATAAATCGACAAATAAAAATGCAAATACCACGCTAAGCATGGAAAGCTCAAAAATTCCGCTCAAATCCAACTGCATATAGGTCGGCGCGATGCTTGGGGGCATATCAACAACCCCGTGATAATCTACAAGCCCAAGCCCCCATGCAATACCCGTTACCATTAAAATGCTGATAAGCACGCCACTTTTGACTTCACGGTACATAAGCGCCGCAATCACAAAAAAGCTAACAATGGCTAATAGCGGGCCGGGAGAAGTGATATCACCAAGTTGTACTAATGTCGCATCGCTTGCGATAACAATTTTCGCGTTCTTTAGCGCGATTAAGGCTAAGAATGCGCCAATACCTGCCGCGATCGCACGCTTTAGCACAATGGGAATAGCTTGGATCACCCACTCGCGTACTTTAAATACGCTCAAAAATAGAAATAAACAGCCCGACATAAATACCGCGCCTAATGCACTTTGCCATGTATAGCCCATGCCAAGCACAACACCATAGGTAAAAAAGGCGTTTAAGCCCATTCCAGGCGCAAGCGCTAAAGGATAGTTTGCCCATAGTCCCATAATAAAACAGCCGATTGCGGCTGCGATACAAGTTGCTACAAAAGCAGCGCCGTGATCCATGCCAGCTTCTGCTAGCATTGCAGGGTTTACGAAAACGATGTAAACCATAGTAACGAATGTCGTCAAGCCAGCAATCACCTCAGTTCTTACATTGGTGTGCATAGCTTGCAGTGAAAATAACCGCTCGAGCATAACTAAAATTACAAATTTGAGGAACAAGTGGTTGGATTTTAACACGAATCACTTTAAAACTCGGACAAAATAGTTAAAATTCAGCTACACTCTGTTTATCAACATTATTGCGAATAAAGATATGGATCAAAATAGCACCGACAACTCAGCAAACCATGACTTAGAACAGCAGCTGCTGAATGTGCTTGAATTTGTAACGTCACCATTAAAAGCGGACGCAAAATTCCCAGATCTTCACGACAATACCCAAGCTTTGAAAAAAGGCCTCTATTACCTAAAAGAAAAGTCTTTTCCGCTTGCGGCAAAATGGCTAAGATTGGCAGCGATGTCTGGTGATTTGAAAGCACAGTTCTTTTTGGGTTTGTTGTTTATGAAAGGTCAAGGAGTGCCATCCAGCCCCTTTCATGCAGCCGCTTGGTTGAGTCTGGCCAGCAGCCAAGGACACAAAGGTGCCGAACAAGTACTACTTGATGTTCGCCATTTTCTTACAACTAAGCGTTTTAGAGATGCACAGTGCTATGCTGCAACACTTTACGAGCAGATTCATCAATTACAGCATATTAGCCAATAAATTAAATTTTACTCACCAAAATATAGACTAACCGTAGTTAGCCTCTCTTAAGTAAACGAACACTTTCCCTCTGCTATGAGCAAAATGATACAGTAGAAAAACTACTGTATAGCATCTAAAAAACTTCCTTTTGATTTACTCATACTGAACTTTCATCAATGAAGTTTTCATTTAAAAAACCACAACCCATTGTTTTATTTAAAAATTAAAACTTCATACAAATTAAACTTAAATATTGATTAAAAAGTTAGCAATTTCCCTTGCATTCACACACTGTATAAACTACTGTATACACATACTGTATAGATAACCAGTGAGACAATTATGTTACACAGCAATACACTTCTACAGCCAAACAATTCGACTTATTACACACTTAACGAAATCAATAATGTGATCGTTGAAGATGAGATCGTCGCTAGCTTAGAGTTACTTAAAGTTTTACATAAATGTCAGCATAAACAAGGCTGGACGCTACTCGTTGCGCCCGATAATGTACCAAACAAATCACTGCTAGAAAGTGCCTCAGTTGATGCAAGCAAGTTACTCGTCATTAGGCAAAAGCACATATACGACCTTGAGTATGTACTTAAAAGTGCTATCAGCAATGGTAATTTCGCTGCGGTGGTGATTTGGACTGATATTGCATCAGTGCAAACTATCAACAAAATGGAACTGCCGGTATCTGACGTTGCGATACACTGTTTTCAAAGCGCTTAACAAGCTACAATAACAGGATATAAATTTGTTAAAACTGAAGTTTTTATGTCTTGTTATTGCAATTCATCCCTTCCCTATTCGCAATGTTGTGAGCCGTACCTTAAGGGACAAAAATTCGCAGAGCGTCCACAAATACTCATGCGCTCTCGCTATACTGCGTACTGCTTAAAAGATGCAAAATATATTCATGACACCTACGCCCAGGCTAAACAAGCACAAAATAGTGTCGACGATATTGCTGCATTTGCTAATTATGCACACTTTATAAAATTGGAAGTGCTAGAAGAAGTAGTAGAAGCTACTCAGGGGGTCGTTGAGTTTAAGGCGCACTATATTACAGAAAACACGCACTATATACTCCATGAGCGGTCAAATTTTATCATCGAAGCAGACAGATGGTATTACTTAGATGGTGAATTGTACGATACGCCTGCAACCAAAGTAGGCAGAAATGACCTCTGTCCGTGCGGCAGTGATAAAAAGTATAAAAAGTGCCACGGTAGCTAAAATAGTCTGAACTAGAGATTAGATACAAAGCAATAAAAAAGGCTTGAAACGAGCTAAGGATGATTAAAGGCCGTTTAGCTTATACCAGTTGTATTAAATAAATGATCTATCTTGAAGCGGGGAAATAGCTTTAGTAGCAAGGCAAAAATTTTGCTATTTAGTTGTTCTAAATGAGAAATTTTTAACGAAGCTAATATGCTATTTCACCCTTCAAATTGATTAGAGAATTAATTCAATTGGTATTAGACATGAGGCGCGATAAGCATGGCGTTTTATGTCAATCTAGTAACGAAGCAAACAGCTGTAAAATGACAAGTTTAATACCAGTTGTCTTAAACTTGCTCAATTTGAAGGAGTAAAAGCAGCTGATGTTGTTACGCTGTCGCGCGTAACATACTCTGCATATCTCCCGTTGCAATTTGATCATAGAAACCAGCTGCATCCATTGCTTTATCAGCAACTAAGGCCAGTTTACCTTGCGCACTCGCCAAACGTCTTTTAACCGCTGGTTCCAAATTTTCTGCGACTTCGAGTGGAATATGCTTTTTATCATTTCGTGCGGCAAAAGGTTCTGGATTCAAATTTTCTTGCAACCGCAAGGTCGCCATCGCCCCCATAGATACCAGCTGCGCGTTATGCTGACCAATCAGCATATTGTACTCTTTTGGCGCAAGCGGCTTTTGTGGACCTATTTCAAATTGCTTTCTTAGTGTTTCTTCTGAGTTATCTTTTGCAGCAGCTTCAGATTTTGGTAGTTGAAATTGGCTAAAATCTAATGCATCGGTTGATAGCATAGATAACAGCATGGCAAAATCGGCAGAGCGCGTCTCATGAACACTAATGTTCAATGCCGACCCTAATTGCGACTCACTGATTAAAACGCCATCAACTTGCATGTATTACAACCGATTATTTTGCTAATTATGAATTTATCGGCCTTTTTCCGAAAAACTTTAGTAGTTTTCTTTACTTCGAAAAAAACTTTGTTATTATCACCGCCGTTGTTTAGGAGGGGTTCCCGAGCGGCCAAAGGGATCAGACTGTAAATCTGACGGCTCAGCCTTCGCTGGTTCGAATCCNTAAACAGCAGTTACAATTTCGGAGGGGTTCCCGAGCGGCCAAAGGGATCAGACTGTAAATCTGACGGCTCAGCCTTCGCTGGTTCGAATCCAGCTCCCTCCACCATAAACAGCAGTTACAATTTCGGAGGGGTTCCCGAGCGGCCAAAGGGATCAGACTGTAAATCTGACGGCTCAGCCTTCGCTGGTTCGAATCCAGCTCCCTCCACCACTTTCAAATTGTAACGCTTTAAAATGTATGGAGGGGTTCCCGAGCGGCCAAAGGGATCAGACTGTAAATCTGACGGCTCAGCCTTCGCTGGTTCGAATCCAGCTCCCTCCACCACTTTTAAAGTAAACGCTCCAAATGATGGAGGGGTTCCCGAGCGGCCAAAGGGATCAGACTGTAAATCTGACGGCTCAGCCTTCGCTGGTTCGAATCCAGCTCCCTCCACCACTTTTAAAGTAAACGCTCCAAATGATGGAGGGGTTCCCGAGCGGCCAAAGGGATCAGACTGTAAATCTGACGGCTCAGCCTTCGCTGGTTCGAATCCAGCTCCCTCCACCACCTTCTATTTTGTTATCTCACAACAAGCTTACATATATAAACGAGCTTAAAAACAATCCAAAGCCAAAAATCAAATGTGCTGCCATACTTTTTACCCTTGCCTTATTCGGCTCTGGTAATTTAGATGCTGCGATCCCTGCACCAAAACAGGGTTGCATAATAAAAAATGGAAACACACACGTTATTAAGCCAAAAGCTAACGCAATCAAAAGGCTAGGCTCAGTCAACCAAGGCTTGCCCACGCTCAGAAGTAACACCAAGGCGAATACAATCCCAATGAGATAATGCATGCACCAGCCAATGACACCTTCACCAGATATTGGTTTACTGTGCCCAATACCTTGATGCGTAAGCTGACCTTGACACAAGTGTCCAATCCACCTACCAACCAATGCATAATCTAAGCCCTTTATGGCAAACACGCGACTGAGCATAAATGCCCACAAATCCATAACGAGCGTTGCACCAACGCCAATCACGACTGCTGGCATTAACATCGAATATAGGTTTTCCACTATTTTTACTCCTCTTTTTTACTGATAACCGCTATCCTACTAGTTCAAGTTAACTTTAAGTCAAGGGCAAGAATGGATATCAGTGAAGTTGCAAAAAAATCAGGTTTACCCGCATCCACGCTTAGATATTATGAAGAAAAAGGGCTGATCCGATCGATTGGTCGACAAGGGCTCAAACGTGTTTTCCCGCCTTCAATACTTGAACGTCTAGCGCTTATTACACTTGGCAGAAACGCTGGTTTTTCGTTAGATGAAATAGCAGACATGTTTACCCCCGAGGGTAAAGCAGAGATTGATCGGATGAAGTTACAATCTAAAGCGGATGAATTAAATGAAACCATAAATCATTTAACTGCAATGCGAGATGGCCTCTATCACGCTGCAAAATGCCCTGCGCCAAGCCATTTTGAATGCCCGACATTTAAAAAGTTGTTAAAACGCGCGGAAAAAGCGAGGCCCAACAAATAACAGGCATAAACAGGGTGCTATGCTAATGCTCAATCATCAAGTCACGACCGTGGTCACGTAAATAACGCCGAGCCATTTTATGGTCGTCACCATAGTGCTTTGTTACCAAATGCCAAAATGCGCTATTGTGTGCCATGACATGAAAATGGCAAAGTTCGTGCACTACCACATAATCAATTACCCACTTAGGCGCACCAATCAAAAGCGTATTGAACGCAAGCACGCCTTTAGATGAAAAACTGCCCCAGCGGCTTTTGTAAACGCGTATTTTTAGCGTATCAAAGCGAGCTTGAATATCAGGTTGATACCGCGCAATAACCATATCTACATAGTCATTTAGCGTTTCGCTCAACAGCGCGACTAACTCACGCCATTCATTTTTGACAGCCTTAAGTAACACTCTTTTGTTATCAAAATCAATTACAGAGGTTGTACTTTTGCCTCTATGAATAGTAAAGGTCTCGCCGAATACTTGCACAATTCCTGTTTCAAGCGGCCGAGGGCTCTCAGGTATGACTTTTAGAGCAAGCTTTGATTTTATCCAATCGGATTTACTTTCCACCCAAGTATGTAACCAGCGCTCGCAAACTTGCTCTGGTGCATACACAAATACTTGGCCAGCTTTTATTTTTATCGCAACGCTCTTACGTTTTCGGCTTTTCTTCAATTGATATTGCAAGGTAACAAATTCTTAGCCACTAAAGCATGCATTATAATATGAGCCACTTGTCAGAGTCACTGCAAACGCCATGTAAGATGATGAATTTGATCAACAATGACAATAAACTCATCAATAGTGTGGTTTCTAACACACTATAAATTAGAAAGATTTTTTCGTTAAATCACCGTATTTATTATTTTTGCTGCTACGCTTAATGAAAAAGGCATTTTGATTTAGGCAAGCTATGGCTGATAAACCCATTTGCCAATATGTGTCACCTGAGGGAAAAAAATGCAGTGAAATCGATATGGGCTCAGGTTACTGCTTTTGGCATGACAATAAATTCGATAAAGGTGGCTTGGAGCTAAGCCAAAAGCTTGAACGCTATGCCAAACGCGGCGGTTTGCTGCAAGGCTTAGAGTTGAAGCGAGCCAATTTGGAAGGGCTCAATCTTGTTAACTTTGAAAATCATCATGGCTATGACCTATCTTATAGCAATTTTTATCGTGCCAATTTGAAAGGGGCGCATCTGTTTAATAATACCATTAAGCATGCCTCGTTAATGAAGGCGGATTTGCGAGAAGCAAGTCTGCACTGCTGTAATTTAGAAAGCACCAATTTGCTCGGCATAAAGCTGGAAAACACCCGTATCGATAATATGGAACTCGGCGAGCAATTACTACAAGAGCAGCAAGCTTTAGAAGCTCGTAGAAACCGAGCCAAAGAAGACGCGGAAGACTTGTTCCTACAGTCCGAAGAGATCTATCGTTTACTACGAAAAGGCGCAGAAAACCAAGGGCTATTTGAAATGGTTGGGCGCTTTACATATAAAGAGCTGCGCATGCGACATGCCCAGTATCCGCGATTTTCAAAACGTCACCTTATTTCCAGCTTTGTCGACTTACTATGTGGGTATGGAGAAAAACCGGAAAACGTCATTCGCTTCAGTCTAGGTATGATAATTACCTGTGCATTTTGCTATTTTCTATTTGGTGTTTCGTTTCAAGATCAGATAATGCAACTGGACTTAGACAACAGTGTATCTGAAAACGTCATGGCACTGCTGAACAGCTTTTATTTTAGTGTTGTTACCTTCACAACCTTAGGTTACGGGGATATTACGCCTGTGGGGATCTCACGGCTGATCGCAGCGGTAGAGGCTTTTACCGGCAGCTTTTCACTAGCGCTATTTGTGGTGGTCTTTGTGAAGCAAATGACGAGGTGATGCTCATCTCGTCATTTTTAATCCGCGATTTCTGATTTCAGTTGTTCTAAAAAATCCAGCATATATTGGGTACGGGCTTGTGCCTGCTCACGGGCTGCGGTGGTATGCATGTTGTCTTTAATATGCAGTAGCTTAATGAAAAAGTGATCTAAGGTATATTTGGTATCGTCCGCTTTTCTGTGTTCACAAAAAGGGTCTTCTACATTGTAGAGATTACGCGCTATCGCCCCACCTACTTTCATACAGCGGCTCACACCTATCGCCCCTAACGCATCCATTCTGTCTGCATCTTGGACAATTTTGGCTTCTAATGTCGTGGGTGTGACACCGGCGCTAAAGCTGTGTGCAACAATAGCGTGGTGAATAGCCTCAAGTTTATCCGTGTCGTACTTCAACTCAGTTAGGAAGGCAACCGCCTTATCTGCAGCTAATTTCGAGGCGAGCGGCCTATCTGGATGATTTTTTGCTACGGCAACACAATCATGTAACCAAGCAGCAGGGATCACCACAGCAGGATCCGCCCCTTCAGCTTCGCAAAGCGACTTTGCGACTTTAACTACACGCTTGATATGAGACAAATCATGGGCGGTATCTGCACATGGTGTCGACAGCATAAACTCTTCACATGCTTTTTCTAATTCATGCATTTTTAACGTCATTAAGCTCAACTTTTATTAATATCCGACAAATAAACCCACACAAATTCAGCGGGAAAGGCATTACTGATTGTATGTTGCCACACCCTTCACTAAAATGGCAGCTATCAGGAAAGATTAGAGAAAATATATGACTTGCGCGCTATATCTGCAACCAGGCAGAGAAAAATCCCTTAACAGAAAACATCCTTGGGTTTTCTCAAAGGCCATTAAAAAAGTAAAAGGTAAACCCGCCCTTGGCGATACCGTCAAGATATACAGCAATGAGGGTAAATACCTCGCGACAGCCGCTTACAGTCCAGACTCTCAGATCCGAGCCAGAATTTGGACATTTGATGAATCACAACATATCGACCAAGCGTTCTTTGAGCAAAAACTCGCACGTGCACTAGCAGCCAGAGAGTATGTTATCGCTGAAGGTGGTTTAACCGGCTTTAGATTATGTGCCGCAGAGTCTGACGGTCTGCCCGGTGTAACGATTGATAAGTTTGATAACTACTTGGTTTGTCAGTTGCTAAGCGCTGGTGCCGAGCGCCACAAAGGCGAAATCGTAATGGCATTGCAATCACTATTTCCTGATTGTCATGTTTACGAGCGCTCAGATGTTGATGTGCGCAAAAAAGAAGGCCTTGATAAAATTACCGGACCGCTTGCTGGCGACGCGCCAACCGCACCTGTCCTTATTAGCGAAAATGGTTTAAAGATTGAAGTCGATATCATCGGCGGCCATAAAACTGGCTTTTATCTAGATCAACGCGACAGCCGAGCCGCGTTAGAACGCTTTGTAAAAGACAAGGAAGTGCTTAACTGCTTCTGCTACACCGGTACATTTGGCCTTTATGCACTGCGCGGTGGCTGTAGTAAAGTAATCAACGTTGACGTATCGCAGCCAGCACTCGACACAGCTAAACGCAATGTAGAACATAATGAACTAGACTTATCGAAGGCTGAGTTTGTTAAGCAAGACGTGTTCAAACTACTAAGACAATATCGTGATGAGGGTCGTCAATTCGATACGATTGTGATGGATCCACCAAAGTTTGCAGAAAGTAAGGCGCAGCTTAACGGTGCTTGTCGTGGCTATAAAGATATCAATATGATTGCCATGCAGATATTAAAGCCTGGTGGCACGTTACTCACCTTCTCGTGTTCTGGCCTTATGGAACAAAACCTGTTTCAGAAAGTCGTTGCTGACGCTGCGCTCGATGCCGGTAAGGAATTGTTGATCATGGAAAGGCTAAATCAAGCAGCCGACCACCCTATTGCGGGCAATTATCCAGAAGGCTTTTACCTAAAAGGCCTTATTTGTAAGGTCTATTGATTTAGGAATTTACAGTGGTATCGGAGGAAGCTTCAATACCACTTTTAGGGCTTTAATTACTCTAATTAAACTTGGTGATTTCTAGCCCTACAATCCACTGTTCGTCTTGCTCTTGACTACAACGGATCACGGTTGCATGAGCACTAAGCGGCTGGATCATATCGCCACTAGAATCAATGAAAATGTCAACGGTTGAATTTGCTTCAATTGGGTCGCTCACTGTCACCGACAACCCCGTAGCGCTTAAATCGTGACAAACTCCTTGGTGCACTTTACCCGACTCGAGCTCGGTTAATTTTGCTACTGCATCCACCGACATACGCATAAAACGGCGTTTATCTTCATTGATCATATAATGCTCCTACACCATTGATTTTATTTTTTCTAATAGCGATTGCATTGAGAATGGCTTAACCACATAGGCATCACAGCCTGCATCGAATCCCGCTTTTTGTTCTTTTTCTGACTCTAAACCAGACACCATTAATACAGGAATGTCCTTCGTCTCTGGTGTATTTTTCAACATTCGACAGGTGTCGTAGCCGTCAAGACCCGGCATACACACATCAAGCAAAATAGCATCAGGAGGATCAGCAATCGCATTAGACAAGCAACTCGTGCCCGAGTTTGCATAACTCAGCTCAAACGACCCCGACAGCGCCATTTCAAGCATTTCATAGTTAAAATACTCGTCGTCGACCACTAGCAGATGCGGTGCATTTTTCCTTTTCTCTCGTGTGGACATATTCAATGCCGCTTCCTTCTCACAATCCAAAACTTTACTTCCTCATATAATAAAGTAACTGTCGTACTCTAAAATGCAAGTTTATATTTCGCACTCTTTTATCGAGTTCAGAACGCGTTTAGCCGAAATCGGATAAGCCGTTCCTAATGTTTGAGCAAACAAAGACACGCGAAGTTCCTGTTGCATCCAAAAAATATCTATAAGCGACTCTGGTACAGGTAATCCAGAAGGGATTTTTGCCAACTTGTCTTGATAGGCCGCAGCAACTTTTTCCAATTCTAGTACACACAGCCTATCTCTGTTTGGATCTACCGCAAGTTTTTCAAGCCTTTTCTCAATCGCTTTCATGTAGCGCAAAATATCAGAGATTTTGTCAGCACCATGAGCAGTGACAAAGCCTTTAAAGATAAGACCGGATAACTGAGATTTTATGTCGCCATGCGCGGTGATCATCGTAAGATCCACTCTGCCTTTCATACGCTTGTTAATACTGTGGGCAATACTAAGCACAGCCTCAACTTGCTTCGCAATTTCGACTACAGTGTCACCTAGCTCAGCTCGAATGTGTTCTTTGGCTTTTTCAAACGCGACGTCATCTCTGATCTCACCAAATGCACGCAGCAGCTTATCAACCCCAGCTTGCGTACAGTCATCAACTAAATCATGCACTTTACCAAAGGGGTTAAAGTACAATCCTAACTTAGCCTTATTTGGTAAGTGTTGCTGCAGATATTTAACAGGCGAAGGAACATTGAGTAGCACAAGACGGCGCAATCCTGCTTGATGCGCCGCTTGAGCTTTTATTTCGTTATCAAACAGTTCTATAGCCGCACTTTGTTTTTTATCGACTAATGCAGGGAAAGCCTTAATCTCATAATTTCCTTGCTTTTTAGTATATTGCTCTGGCAGCTCGCCAAAATCCCACTGCTGAATATCCGTCTGCTCGATCCCTTGCTCTGCCACTTGCGAAAGCGTTTCGGTCACTTGCCCTTGCAACTTTGCTTTAAGTGTCAATAAATCAAAGCCATGGGCTATCACCTTACCTTTGTCATCGACTACCTGAAATTGCATTTTTAAGTGCGGCTCAAGTGCACTAACATCCCAATCTGACTCGACGACTTTGACACCTGTCATTCTGAGTAAACGGTTGGCCACCGCTTCTATAAATGAGCCTTGCATTACCTCAACGGCGGCAAGCACTGCATCGGCATAATTTGGTGCTGGCACAAAATTACGTCTTAAGGTCTTCGGCAGTGACTTAATAAGCCCACAAACCAGCTCATGTCTGAGCGCAGGAATATGCCAATCAAAACCTTCATCTTGAACTTGGTTCAATAGTGCCAGAGGAATATTGACCACCACGCCGTCTAGTGCTTGGCCTGGGTCAAAGTGATAACTGAGAGGCAAGATCAAATTCCCTTGCTGCCACGTATCTGGGTAATGAGTATCCGTGATATGTTCGGCGTCATGCTTCATTAACAGATCGCGCGTCATATGCAAAAAGCGTTTGTCTTTTTGCTTTTGTGAACGCCACCATTTACTAAACGCAGCACGATTATTTACGTCTTGTGGAATTCGATCGTTATAAAACGCAACCACATCTTCTTCGTCGACTAGGATATCGCGACGCCTTGCTTTATCTTCAAGCGCCTGCACTTCTTCAACCAATTTTTGGTTTGCGCTTAAAAAACCTTCGCTCTGGCCTAGTTGACCGTTTGCTAACGCTTCACGAATAAATATCTCTCGGCTAACCACAGGATCAATATCGCTATACACCGTGCGCTTGCGGCCAACGATGATCAAGCCGTATAAGGTTTGTTGTTCAAATGCGATAACCGCTCCAGCCTTTTTTTCCCAATGCGGTTCGCTATAGCTGCTATTAACTAAATGCTTAGCGAGCGGCGCAATCCAATTTACATCGATTTTGGCATTAACCCGAGCATAAAGTTTACTGGTTTCCACAAGCTCCGCAGACATCAGCCACTTAGGGCTTTTCTTAAACAGTGTTGAACCGGGGAAAATATGAAATTGGCTGTTACGTGCGCCTTTAAACACTTGTTTTTGCTTTTCGTCTTTCACACCAATATGGCTAAGCATACCGCTTAGCAATGATTGATGGACGGCTTCATCACTTGCAGGACTGCTATTTATTTTAAAACCGAGCTCCTCACATACCGTGGTCAGCTGATATACAATATCTTGCCACTCACGTACGCGCATATAGGCCAAAAAGTCTTTTTGGCATTGTTTTCTAAACTGGTTGCGCGTTAGTGCTTGCTGCTGCGCTTCGATATAATTCCATAGGTTTAGATATGCAACAAAGTCAGAGTGTTCGCACTCAAAGCGATTGTGTTTTTCGTCAGCTGCTGCACGTTTGTCTTGAGGACGCTCTCTTGGGTCTTGAATAGACAGTGCCGCAGTGATCACTATCGCTTCCCAAAGCGCGTTGTTTTGTGCCCCTGACATCACCATCTTGGCAAGCCTTGGGTCTATGGGTAAGCGACTTAGTTTGCGGCCTGATTCTGTGAGCTTGGCTTGTTCTCTGCGCTTAGCAGGAACTATCGCCTCCAGCTCTTCTAGTAACGACATGCCATCTTTGATATTGCGGCTATCAGGCGCTTGTACAAATGGGAATTGACTTATATCACCAAGTCCAAGTGCGAGCATTTGCAAAATAACCGAAGCTAAATTGGTTCTTAGAATTTCAGGATCGGTAAACTCTGGGCGCCCTAAAAAGTCGTCTTCAGAATATAAGCGAATACAAATACCGGATGCCACACGCCCACATCGACCTTTACGCTGGTTTGCACTGGCTTGTGATACCGCTTCAATCGGTAAGCGTTGTACTTTGGTTCGATAACTGTAGCGGCTTATTCTTGCAGTACCCGGGTCGATAACATAGCGAATACCTGGTACGGTCAATGACGTTTCTGCAACGTTTGTAGACAATACGATGCGACGTTGGCTATGGGGCGCAAAAATGCGATTTTGTTCGGCATTAGACAGGCGCGCATACAGAGGTAAAATCTCAACGCCTTTTAAATTGCGTTTTGCCAGCGCGTCAGCGGTGTCACGAATTTCACGCTCACCGTTCATAAATACCAAAATATCCCCAGGTCCTTCGGCACAAAGCTCATCAACCGCATCAAAAATGCCCTGCAATTGGTCATTTTCTGCTTCGCCATTTTCTGAGTCAACATCTTCAACTGGACGATATCTCACTTCTACTGGATAAGTTCGTCCTGACACCTCAATAATAGGTGCGTCACTAAAATGTTTGGAAAAACGCTCAGGATCAATGGTTGCTGAGGTGATAATCACTTTAAGATCTGGACGCTTCGGCAACAACTGCTTTAAATAACCCAGAATAAAATCAATATTCAGGCTACGCTCGTGCGCTTCATCAATGATGATTGTGTCGTACTGGTTGAGGAATCTGTCTTGTTGAATTTCCGAGAGCAAAATACCGTCGGTCATCAGTTTTACGTATGTATTGTCAGAGACTTGATCTGAGAAGCGAATTTTAAATCCAACTTCTTGCCCCATCTCGCAGCCAATTTCTTCTGCGATACGGGTAGATACACTTCTTGCCGCTAGTCTTCTTGGTTGTGTATGACCAATATAGCCATCCACGCCTCGACCTAACTCTAAACAAACTTTAGGCAGCTGCGTGGTCTTCCCCGAGCCTGTTTCACCGGCAACAATAACCACTTGGTTATTCGCAATGGCTGCTTTNTCTGGCTAACAGGTAATTGCTCAGGATACTCTACTGCTGGAATATTAGCACTTCTTGTTACCTTTAATTCTTGGCTTTTTGCAATCGCAGCCGCTACTTTTGCGACTACCTGCTTTTGCTTTTCTTGATCGGTAATTTTTTTCGCACCATGGAGGCGCTTTTTGAGGATGAAGTGATCCTTTTTAAGACATGAATTTAGCTCTTTGAACAGCGAGTCAACCTGCACTACACGACACCTTGTGATTACATAAAACGCCGTGTAGTTTATCAAATCAGATTAGACGAACCCAACTAAATTTGGTTAGGAATTGAGATTTTTGCTGTTACTCTCAAGGCAATTCCTCATGGGTTACCTTAACAGCTCGTAAATTTCATCGCTTTATACGTAGCGGTGACCAGAGACATAAGCATCATGTAAATGCTTATCCAACGCTAATAACACGTTTGCACGACTGATAACCCCAAGTAAGCGCCCTTCATCGTCAACTACCGGGTACACTTTGGGCTTATTGCAAATCATCAAATCTGCCATTTGCACTATGCTGTCTTCGCGTTTTACACACAGAGGCTCTTTTGTCATCACATCGGACACCACGCTATGAGACTCATTTTGATAGGTCGCCTCTAACATTTTTTTAAGACAATCTTGCTCAGATAAAAACCCAATAACCCGCCTTGCTTCATCTATAACCGGCCCGCCCGACTGGCCGCTTTGTAGCAGCTTTTCTACCGCTGATTCTACGCGCATGTCCTGTTTGAATGTTACGGGGCGATGATTTAAGTAGTCTGCGACTTTTATTGATTGCATTGCTCATCTCCATTAAAAACGCCAGCTATCATGATAATAATAGCTGGCGTTTGAAGAACTTGCTTAGTCTCAACGAAATATTGTTTTACTCGCTATAAATACCAACATAGGTAGGTGTTGTTGACGACTTGCTCGCACGATACATTCCCGCGGTATTAAATGGCATGCTAATATTTCCTTTAGGGTCAACTATGATCACCCCTCCCGTGCCACCAATTGGATAAAGCGTATCAAAAATCACTTCTTTCCCCGCTTTTTCAATCGACTTGTTTTGATAAGCGACGCGAGCACAAATATCAGCTGCGACATTATATCGAATAAAATACTCGCCATGTCCCGTTGCTGACACAGCACAAGAGCGGTTATCCGCAAATGTGCCCGCACCAATCACCGGTGAGTCACCTATTCTTCCAAAGCGTTTAGCCGTCATGCCACCTGTTGACGTTCCAGCCGCTAAATTCCCCTGTTTATCGAGTGCGACAGCCCCCACAGTTCCCATCTTATATTGGCTCTCTAATTGTTGGTGTGCCGCCTGATAGTCTTTGGTCGCCGCTTCTTTCATCTGCAATCGCTTTTTCGCCTTTAAGAGTGATTGATAGCGAGCATCGGTGTCAAAATAGCTGTTTTCCACTAACGTAAAACCGCGTTTCTTAGCAAAGTCTTCTGCTCCTTCACCACTTAGCATGACGTGTACTGAGTGTTGCATTACTTCTTTTGCCAGATCGATTGGATTTTTAATGTGCTTCACCCCCGCCACAGCGCCGGCTTGGCGGTTGCGACCATCCATGATTGACGCATCTAGCTCATGCCCTTCATCATAGGTGTACACGGCTCCCTTACCAGCATTAAAAAAAGGCGAGTCTTCAAGAATGTTAATGGCAGCCGTTACCGCATCAAGACTTTCTCCACCTTGTTCTAGTACCTTATAGCCCGCTTCAACGGCTTCTTTTAATTTAGCTTTGTATTGTTTTTCTTTTTCTGGTGTGAAGTTACTGCGCTCAATCGTACCAGCTCCCCCATGAATAGCGATCGCAAATGGGGGCGCTTTCTCGTCAGCGACAGCAGCTGTCGCCGACAAGGCTAATAACGCTACTAGCAAAGAGATTTTTTTCATTTTTATACCTTGGTTCGTTGTTAAACTTCAGCATGAGGTGAATTTTAGAACGATGCAAGCTTTCGCGTTAAAATTGTCAAGCTTACCTATTTATGGTGTGGTTGAAAGAAACTCATGAGCAGAAAGACACAACAGCAAATTTGAATATTTTTCAATCAATTCATGGTTGTTATTTCGACCACAAAATGGAAACATATTTATTACTTTGAAATAACTCAAAGTAATAAAATAACGAAATTCGACAGGAATCGATATGAAAAACATTCTAAAAATTGCAGCTTTTAGCACACTACTGCTTGGTACTGCTCAAGCCGCTTCTACTCAAGAGCAAATTAAAGTTATTGATTACAACACTTTTTATGACACCCAAGTAAACAATGTTGACTGCGGTGGCTACTGGGATGAGCGACGTGTGTGGGTATGTGACTACCGTACAGAGCTCGTTGATGTGAGTTATAAGACTTGCCACTACAAATTAATAGCAGGTGAACCTTACGGTCCCTATACTTTATGGCAAACTAAAACCGTACTCGCGTCACAAAGCTGCCCCGGAGGTTGGACTATTCCTCATCCAATCCCAAACTATCAGGTGCCTGGAGGTACCTATGTTCATCAGCATGATACTTTTTCAACCCAACAAGAAGAACGCCGAGTAGCGTATAACTGCCGTTGGGAAACACGCTCGGTCTGGATCCCTCGAGGCGGTTCATACTGTCCTGTTCCAAACGCTAAGTAATACCAATTTATCTTAATACCTGCTCAATTTGCAGGAGCAAATCGGTGTAGCAGTTATAAAATAGCATCCACAAAAAAGCGCTTCCTCTGGAAGCGCTCAGACTGTTGAAAAAGGGCTGGACACAGATCTAGCCCTTTGATCTAATAAGCGTAGTGAGTTTAGAGA
>NZ_NSDG01000033.1 GCF_002289345.1 Pseudoalteromonas sp. HM-SA03
AGATTAAACTGAGAGCGCAACTAAACGCTTGCTTTAATCTCAGTCGAGGCGCTGCGGGTAGTCGTACACTCATAGCAATGCTTGCAGATTTAAAGATTGAGACAGGTTTATTCAAGGTCAGGCGGATAATGCGTGATATGCACCTTGTGTCGAAACAACCAGGACCACACGTTNTATAAAGTAGCGGTGAATGAACGCCCTGATATACCAAACTCGTTAAATCGAGAGTTCGATGTGCAAAATCCAAATCAAGTGTGGTGTGGAGATATCACGTATATTTGGACTGGTCAGAAGTGGTCATACTTAGCAGTAGTTATTGATTTATACGCGCGGCGAGTTGTCGGTTGGGCGATGTCAGAAAAGCCAAATACTGCATTAACTATCAAAGCATTAGATAGAGCATATGAACAAAGAGGCAAGCCTTGGGGAGTTATGTTCCATTCTGACCAAGGCAGTCAGTACAGCTCAATCAAATTTAGGCAAAGACTATGGCGATATCAAATAACACAAAGTATGAGCCGCAGAGGAAATTGTTGGGACAATGCCCCGATGGAGCGTTTATTTAGAAGTCTCAAAACGGAATGGCTTCCAAGTACAGGCTACAGTTCATTTAAAGAAGCTGAACAAGACGTTAGCTTTTACTTGATGAACTATTACAACTGGAGAAGGCCTCATAGTCATAACGATATGCAAGCTCCAGCAGTAGCAGAAGAAAAACTTAATTCACTGTCCGGAATTAGTTGACCACTACAGTAACAATGACAGCGACGGAGAATGAGTTTTTGTCTTAAGTAGATGATTAAGATGTGAAGAAAAGTAGTGTTTGTTCTGTTTAAGTTGCCACGTCCAAGTGCATAAGTTCGCTATTTGCTCACCTTTTGCAAGTTGCTTTAGTAAAATTCCTTGTTTGGTCAATTCTAAATTATGGCTAAGCTCGGTTGAGATCAGGTGCCCTAATTCTTGAAACCATTGCTTTTCTTCTAGGCTGACTTGTTTTTCTTTATTAAACAAACAGACCATTATTCCAATGGGTGTATGATCTAATGCTCGCAAGGTTAAACCAAGATAGCCCTCTATGCTTAAAACGCGAAGGATCTCATCCTCTTCATAAAGCTGCTGTAAACCACTTGTGACGCAACATACATCATTGCTTGCTTTTGCATCAAAACAAGGTGTCCCTTCAAGGTCATAAATAATATTGTCGACTTCTTTACCATCCGCGAGGTACATCACGGTCTTTACGCGTTTATCGCTATCGATAAACTTACCCACAAAACAATGATCCGCATCAAATCGTTCATACAACTGTTTCAACGCAAATTGATATCGCTGATTAGTAGATGTTAAATTGTAAAAATGGGTAAACGTTAAATTCATAGAAGTCTGTATGGCTTATTCTCGACCAAAATTTTTGTTCAATAAATAATAATAGCTTATTAAACTACATAGAATATAAATACAGATCAATAAATTTGCTTTGTGATGAGAAATTGGGTCTAGTAAAAGCAAGATAGCGCCGATTGGCGCTATCTAAGAAGAAAATTTGTTTATCTACAGTTGCGGTTGTACGTCCAAACCGTAACCAAACATCACAGCGAGTACCAATACCGTTGCCGCTGCGATCATGAGTTTAGCCATCAACGGCAGACAGAATCTAAACCAATGCGTATAAGGGACGCCCGCCATGCCCAGTATCCCCATTAATACTGCATTCGTTGGTACTATCATATTTGAGAAGCCATCACCAAACTGATACGCAAGTACCGCAACCTGTCTTGGTACGCCAACTAAATCGCCCACCGGCACCATCAATGGCATAGTCACATATGCCTGACCTGAACCCGACGGAATAAACATGTTTAAAAGCGTTTGGATAAGTAGCATGCCGACGGCCGAAACTTCTGCTGCAACATAAGAAAGAGGAGTTGAAAGGCCATGTACAATCGTGTGAAGGATTTGACCATCTTCAAGAATAAGAGCAATACCACGAGCTACGCCAATAAGTACCGCGGTAGTAACTAGGTCTGAAACCCCTTCGATAAAACGGTTTGCAGCTTCGTCTGCTGACAGTTTACCAAGAATTGAAATCACGACCCCCCATGCGATAAATAAGCCACCCAGCTCGTATAAATACCACCCCTGAGTCGCAATTCCCCAAACGGCACACACTAGCGTCGCGATGAAGGTAAGTAAAATAGTTCGATGACGACCGTTAAGCTGCGGATAGCTAGGTGCAGCTTGACCTGCCAGTGGGCAAGGCACATCTTTCATCACAGAGTGTTCAGGATTTTGTTGTACCTTTTTTGTATAGCTCCATACATGATGAAAGCCAATCAGTACAAATGGAACAAAAATAGCAAATCTTAACCATATACCTGAATAGACTGGTACTTCAGCGATTTGCTGGGCAATTAATACCGTAAACGGGTTAAATGCTGAGACACCGTATCCAATACCATAACCCGCGATGATCATGCCAACGGCAGTCATGGCATCCAGCTTCATTGCTTTACAGAGCGCAACTAAAATCAGTACAAACGGAATGTATTCACCTGCGGTACCTATAGCACTTGACGCAATTGCAAAACAGAACACCACCATAAAAATCAGCTTTTGTGGTTTATCGCCATTTTTCTCAAGTAAGCGACCGATCAACGCATCAACAGTGCCTGTTGCACGTGCGATTGCGAGTACACCACCAACAATCATAACGAAAAAGATTACGTCTTGCGCAGCAGCAAAAGCACGAGGAATAGCTTTTAACAGATCCCAAGGAGTAAGGTGAACAGATTCTTCTGCCATATGGTAGGTGCCAGCAAGTACAACTTGTCTGCCAGTGTCAGTGGTTGCAGTATCAAAAAAGCCTTGTGGAATAATCCAGGTCGACAGCAATGCAATTAGCATCATACCTAGTAATAGCACTAGCGTATGAGGAACTTTCAATGTTTTTGCCATGGAAAGTACAGCTCCAAATTAGGTAACGGTAAAAATTGCAATGCATCTTACCGATATTCGGAGCAGATTTCACTTTTTAATATCGAATTTTCAATTATGCTACATTATGATTAGCTAAAACGGCATGCTCTACACGATCTCTACCGTTAGCCTTCGCTTGGTATAGACTACGGTCCGCTAGTTTGAGTGCATGATGTAAATCCTCAGAGCACAGCGGCCAATGAGAGATCCCCAGAGAAATCGTGATATGTCCCGCCTCGCCAAACTCAGTTTCAGCGGTACATGCGCGCAGGCGTTCAGCAATCCTATCTGCTTTGTCTATATCTACATGCGGTAGAAACATTAAGAACTCTTCACCACCACTACGGCATAAGTGATCTTGTTCACGTGCATTAGTGCGCATCAGCTCGGCGAGTTTTCTGATTACCACATCACCAACATCGTGACCGTAAGTATCATTCACATGTTTGAAGTGATCAATATCAAGCGCAATAATGCTAAACGGGGTTTGCTGCTCATAAGCAGTCTCTAGCCACTTTTCCATTCCTCGTCTATTGAATAAATGAGTCAGCTGATCTTGCTTTCTCTCATCGTCAAAGCGTTGGATCTGTGCCCCTAAGTTCTTAACACTACTGTGCATTGCCTGATAAAGCCATGCTGCTTCGTAATACCATGTGGATACGTGTGGAAAATCGATATTTCTGCCATCTTCCACTTGTTCTGATAACTTAGCTAATCGCCATAAAGGCTTAGCAATTAAGGTTCCGAGTCCAAGCACACAAATCAACAAAAATACAGTAAATGGAATGGTAGTTTTGAGTACATGCCGCATAGTATTAGAAAGGTGCGACATAGTAACTTCTAACGGACGTTGTGCGACTACGCCCCAACCGCTTGTCGGTACGGAAGCATACCCAGCTAGCATTGCTACACCTTGGGTATTGACTATTTGGGCAGAACCTGCTGTTTTGCTAAGTAATGATTCAACGACCTCATTTTTGGTGACGTCTTGCCCAATACGATGATCATCATGATGATAAATGAGTTTACCGTTGGGGCCAGTAACATAAATATAGGTCTTGTCCTGGTGATGGTGGTTAGCAAGAAGCCGCCCTAAGATATTATCTCCTTTTAGATAAATCCCAGCTGCGATAAAGCCGACAAATTTACCTTCTCTATCAAACATTGGGTGTGTTGGGCTCACCATCAAATTTCCGGCGGGAGAGATAAATGGCCCTACAATGAAAGGTGCCTGTTTACGAAGTGGCGATGTTTCGGCTTCATTTATAAGCGTAGTCCCAACAACACCGAGTGAACTGGGTTGAGCACCGATAATTTCTCCATCAGCGTTGACTAGCACGATTGAATCAAAACTATGAGTTCGAGTAAGCATTTGCTTAAGTTCGTTATCAACCAACTCTGGGTTATCTAGCTGCGAGGCAATAGTTTCACTCGACGCTTTTAATTGCATCAAAACTGATTGTAAAAAGAGATCAGTAACATCCGCGAGCTTAGTTGCATAAGCGCGATTTGCCTCCAAGGTATCTTTTACCATCACTTGCTTTTGAACTTGGTAGCTCGAGAACAGAGCGTTTAGCAACGAAGTAAATACGCATAATGTGGCAAGAATGAGTATGAGCTTTTTGAGGTCTAACCAATGTTTTGCTTTATTTATTTGTACCACTAAGAATTCTCTTTAATGTACTTCCATGACATTTTAGCTATTCGTTTGAATGAAACAGTTAATCTATATCAAACTTCTGGTCAGACCAATAACGAATAAGAACGTGCACATTCTGTGTGCCGGTATTATAACCACATAGCCAAAAATATTTAGTTTTTTGAACGGATTATTGGTATTGTCTCAGCTATCAGGTGTAAAATAATCTGAACATAAATACAGCGAAGTTCTAATGAAGAAAAAGACTACTAATCCACTAGTTGGCCACTTTACACTTGCTTGCCTTGCGCTCGCGGCGATATGGATGTTCGTATCTGATAAAGATGCATTGCTTGTCCTTAATTCCTTGGTTCTTGTCTATATTGTCTTTGCTTTAGCAAAACGGTTAATGAAGGCTTCCAATAAAAAGTAGCGCGCTTTACTGCTTTTGTTCAGAGCCTCGTATTTATTGGCTCTGAACACAATAAATGGCCTGTTTTACTGCCTAACCAGCTTTAATAGGTTTTCCCCCCTACTATCAAGCTCATTAAGTGGCTTAAGCCCCATAATGTGTGTAAGTGTTGGGTAAACTTCTAAATTGCTAGCTTGTTCTATCGTTACACCCGATTTAAAGGCAGGGCCACTTGCGACAAAAAATGCGGCCATATCAGGTGTCACCTCATACCCATGCGTACCATAATAGCCTTGCTTGCTTTTTTGCATAAAGACAATAGGCGCTTTTGCTTGCAGGATAATGTCAGCGATACGAGAAGACTCACCGCCATTTAGTTGCAGTTTTTGCTCACTACTCAATACTTCATAACGACCATTCGCTTTTTTACGTAACTGCTGTATAAGCGTCTCTGTTTCAAGTTTTTCTTCGCCTAGCGCATAAAGCGACACCCTCGTTCCACTGTTTTTAATAGTCCATTCTTTAGGTATATCTAGCTCTTCGAGGATCACGGCTTTGCTTGGCTCTACGCTTGCCATACCGTGGTCAGAAACGAGTACTAAGTTCACTTTAATTTTGTCCCTTTTCAATGCAGCGACAAAATCTCCAATTAAGCCATCAACAAATTGTACCGCTTCTCTCGTTTTTTCATGATCTGGTCCGTATTCATGACCCATGGTATCCACTAGAGAAAAGTAGCTGGCGACAAACAATGGTTTTTCGCTTTTTGGTAATTTTAGCCAGTTGTGTATTTCATTTAGACGGTTCTTGTAATCGGCTTGTTTTGAATAGTGATAGTAATAGTCAGGCGTCATACCATTGATTCTAGCGTCTGATTCAGGCCAGAAATACGCGGCAGACTTATACCCGTGCATTTTTACAAGATTCCATAAGGGAATACCACTTATCCACGAGCTATCCACTTTACCCATTCCCATCTTATAACACTCTTCACGCTTCTTATCACAAAAGTAATTATCGACAATGCCATGATTGATTGGTTTTAAACCCGTAACAATAGACAGGTGATTCGGAAATGTCTTAGACGGATATTGAGGCCATAGCTTAGTCGCGCGGACGCCCTGCTTCGCAAGATTTGCAATATTCTTTGCATCGTGTTTTTCAATGTAGTCCCATCTAAACCCATCGATGGAGATCAATATGGTTGTCGCGCGCTCAGCAAAAGCAGTGCAACTAAAGATAAATAAGGTGAAAAGGAGGGTTCTTAGCATGTATAAATTCCCGTGTCATGTGAGTACCGCTGCAAAAGTAGGAGGCTGAGCAGCATAATCCGTGTGATTGCGGCCGCATTAAATCACAATGATTTGAAATTTATATTGATTTGCGGTCAGTGGATGGCAATTATAGATATTCGGGGAAGGTTAATTTTCACTATGTTGTAGTTGAGCTTAATTAATGCTTGATCTAAGTCAAAGTGACCTTTATATTAAAGTTTCAATAATTACTGAAAGTTTAGAACAATGAACTTATCACCAAAAATAGAAAATTTTGTACTTCATTGCGGCGAAATGGGAAGCCGTTGGGGTTTCAACAGAACAATAGGACAAATGGTTGGTTTGTTGGTTATTAATGAAAAACCATTAACAGCGAACGAAATCGCCGATGCGTTAAAAATTTCACGCGGTAACGTGAGTATGGGAATAAAAGAATTGCAATCTTGGCAACTAGTTAAGGTGCATCATATTCCCGGCGACCGTAAAGAATACTACTCTCCAAACGGCTCTATTTGGGATCTCGCTAACCGCGTATTTGAAGAGAGAAGAAAAAGGGAAATCGACCCAACACTAACTCTACTTCGTGACCAAATCCTAGATAGCGCCAACTCACCAGAAGAAGTGTATGCACAGCAGCAAATGCAATCCATTCATGACCTACTTGAAACCGTCACTAAGTGGTCAGCGGAACTTCAACGTCTATCACCAGAGCAATTGCAATCGTTGATGAAGCTCGGTTCTTCTGTGAGTAAAGTAATAGATTTAAAGGATAAATTATTACGTAAGTCTTAAAGTGCGAGGTGCGTCATGCTTGATACGTTGTTGTTGTCGCGAATACAATTCGCAGCAAATATTAGTTTTCATATTCTCTTCCCCACGATAACCATCGCGTTAGCTTGGTTTCTGGTGTTTTTTAAACTCAAGTATGACCTAACCGAACACCCTGTTTGGTTAAGAGCTTATCGCTTTTGGGTCAAAATTTTTGCATTGACCTTTGCACTCGGTGTCGTAAGCGGCATTACCATGTCGTTTCAGTTTGGTACAAACTGGCCCGGCTTCATGGAGAAAGTCGGCAATATTGCAGGTCCCTTGCTCGGTTATGAGGTATTAACCGCATTTTTTATGGAAGCAACATTTTTAGGGATCATGTTGTTTGGCATGAAGCGCGTACCACCTAAAATACATACTTTAGCCACTTTTATCGTCGCCATAGGTACAACGCTTTCCGCATTTTGGATCCTGTCTTTGAATAGTTGGATGCAAACCCCGACAGGCTTTGAACTTAGAGACGGTATCGTATATCCCACGGACTGGTTCGAAGTTATTTTCAATCCTTCATTCGGTTATCGCTTCTTCCATATGTTATTAGCTAGTGCGCTGACGGCTTCATTTTTGATAGCTGGTGTCAGTGCGTATCGGATGCTGAAAAACGATGAAAAACATGCCCCCAAGAAAGCGCTAACCGTTGCGTTAACAGTTGCGGCGCTGCTTACTCCATTGCAGGCTTTCGTTGGCGATTTGCATGGCCTAAATACGCTAAAACATCAACCACAAAAAATTGCAGCAATGGAAGGGGTTTGGGAAACAGAGAAAGGTGCACCACTACTATTATTCGCAATTCCGAATGAGGAAGAAAGACGCAACGACTTTGCGCTCGGTATTCCTAACATGGCAAGTTTTATTCTTACCCACGACGTTAACGGTGAAATTAAAGGGCTTAATGAATTTAAAGGTGAACACCCACCTGTTAAGCCCGTCTTTTTCGGTTTTAGAATCATGGTTGGGATGGGCATGCTGATGATCTTAGTTGCGTTTGTCACTCGTTTTACATTATGGAAAAAGGGCGAGTTACCGAAGTGGCAACTGAAAACGCTTGTTGCGATGACTTTCTCAGGCTGGGTGGCTACCCTCGCAGGCTGGTATGTCACAGAAATTGGCCGCCAACCTTATATCGTCAGTGGTATCTTAAGAGTTGAAGATGCTGTCACAACAATTGCCTCAGAAAACGTCTTATTTACACTCGTTGGCTATCTGACGATATACGCAATCTTACTGTACGCTTATATTCGCACTTTGTTCCACACTGCTAGCAAGTCTGTAGAAGTGGAAGAATACGACATGAAGGAATTTGCTGAGGAGGTGACTCGTGTTTAATCCGGAATATCTATCTCTCATCTATGCAGGTTTGATGGCACTCGCAGTGCTTGTTTATGCAATATTAGATGGTTACGACCTTGGCGTTGGCATGATGATCCCGCTGGACGATAAAGAAACAGCGGACACAATGATAGCCTCTATCGGTCCATTTTGGGATGCTAATGAAACGTGGTTAGTTTTAGCTGTAGGCCTCGCATTTATCGCGTTTCCTCAAGCCCATAGCATGATCTTGCAGGCACTCTACATTCCTGTTGTGTTTTTACTCTTTGGCTTAATTATGCGTGGTGTCGCTTTTGATTTCAGAGCAAAAGCGAGAGTTAAACGCCAAAGGCGGTGGGACAAAGTATTTAAATTTGGGTCACTACTCACATCATTTGCGCAAGGGTATATGCTGGGGCTTTATGTTATAGGCTTTGAAAATACCCCTCTAGCCCATGCATTTGCGGTCTTTAGTGGAATTGGCGTTGTCTGCGCGTATGGCTTGATTGGTTCTGCATGGCTAATTATGAAGTGTGAAGGGCAATTGCAGCAAGATGCTATTAGCTGGTGCAAAAAATTTGCGAGAGTAGCCTTTGTTGGGGTGTTGCTCGTTTCTATCATCAACCCAGCAATTAATGAGTGGATCTATGAGCGTTGGTTTGACCTCCCGATGGCCTTAGTCGTATTACCAGCCCCGATTATTTGCTTGTCGCTCTTTGTGATTTTAGAACTTGTGTTACAAAAACTGCCAAAGTCGCCGGATAATGGTGCTTGGTTACCGTTCCTGATTTCAGCATTTATCTTTGTACTTTGCTTCTTTGGCTTAGTTTATAGCTTTTATCCATTTGTAGTGCCAGGCAAGCTAACCATCTTCGAAGCGGTCGCTGATGCATCGGCTCTTACCTTCTTATTATATGGTGTAGTCATTGTGGTGCCGACCTTAATTGCATATACGTTATTTTCGTACCGAGTCTTTTGGGGCAAAGTTCAACCTTTGTCCTACTATTGACACTTGCATACATTAGCCCAACCAAAAGGCAGCGAGTTGGACGCTGCCTTTTTTATTGCTTTATGAATACTACTCGTCTTTGCTATATGTCTTTTTGTTTACTGCAAATTTAATGCCTGCGAAGCAAGCTTTATCATCCAATAAATAGGCATAAAAAAGCCCGTTGCTAGAACGGGCTAAGACTGACTTTCTCGGTTAAATTTTTGGATAGCCTATGCGGTCAGATAAATACCCAACGCTTGAGGCGAAATAATAAGATCTATTCCAGTTCATCAAGGCCTTGTAATTGTCATAAGCCAGATACATACGACCATTGGCGTCATCTGGCATCACTAAAGCGGCTGTGATATTCACTTTTGGCAAGTCAGTGCCATCCATCCTACGAAGACCAAGCGCTTGCCACTCCTGCAATGAACGCTCTGATTTACTCCACTCCTTTAACCATTCGCTGTGCGTTTTAGTACCACGCTTTAAAATGTAGCTATTATCAAAGCCTTCAGGTAGCTTAACTTGGCGACCCCAAGTAAGATCATCGTTCCAGCCCACACTTTTCAGGTAATTGGCTATTGACGCAAAAGCATCTTCTTGCGTCGTCCAAATGTCCTTGCGACCATCTTTATTATAATCAACGGCATAAGACGTAAATGAAGTTGGCATAAACTGGGTTTGCCCCATAGCTCCAGCCCACGATCCTTTGAAATTATTCAGGCCGATGTGACCATCTCTTAAAATATCCAGCGCAGCCCATAATTGTCTTTTATACAAAGCTTCTCGACGGCCATCAAAAGCAAGCGTCACTAACGCACTGATGACAGGATAGCCTCCTTGAATACGACCAAAGTTACTTTCAAGGCCCCACAGGGCAACGATAAACCGTGCCTGTACGCCATATTCTTTTGCTATTTTTTCTAAAGATTCTTGGTGTTCTTTGTAGAGTTTGCGGGCCTGTTGGATTTTCCATTCAGGGACGCGCTTGGGTAAATAAGTTTCTAGTGTTTCGACAATTTCTGGCTGGGATTTATCAGCCTTAATCACCTTTTCCTTAAATACTGCTGTTGCAAAAGCCTCATCAACTAATTGTTGTGTATAGCCCTTGTCAATCGCTTCTTGTTTTAAGTTTTTGAGGTATTCATCAAACTTCGCTTGAGTGTTAGCAAAGACTGATGTGGACAAGCAAACTGAGGCTACTAGTAGGGAAATTTTTTTTATCACGAATCTGTTACTCCGTTTTGCTTTCTAAATTCATCAAGCAAGCTTTCTGTATGCGGTGGAAGTTGCAAGTAAAACCCATCGTCAGTTAATTTTTGCTTAACCGTTTCAAGATCAGCAATTCCCAATTTTGTTCTTCTCGCAAGGTCAATAATCATGACATAGGTAGGAGTGCCGAAAGTTTCCATTAACGGTGCAGGGACATTGGAAAAATCATCTCTTTTAGTTACAAAAAGATACGTATCCGCTTTTTTTGGACTTTTGTATATGGCAGTGAGCATTATAAGCCTATAAATTCTTGCTAATCATGGGCGGTCACTATACCATGCTATTAGTAAGTTGTGGAAAGTTTTACTACGCGCTAAAGTCAGCTAGATAAGGCTTTAGCGGCGGTTGTAACAGAAATTTGAGTACATATGGCAAATCAAACATTCGAACTAAAAGGAAATCTATTTACACTCTCTGTGCTGCAGTTGTTTTCTTTAGATCTGACCAAGTTAAGGCAAGATCTTGATAGCAAAATTTCGCAAGCGCCTAAATTTTTTCAAGGTGCACCAATTGTGGTTAATTTAGCTGATGTTCAGGAGCAAACTGTAGAATTCAAAGAGTTAAAGCAAACACTGGTCGATTTACAGCTCAATCCAGTGGGTGTGTGTAGCGGTACTCAAAGTCAGCACGACTTAGCCAAAGAAGCCGGGTTTTCTGTACTAAACTATTCAAGGGATGTGCAACCGAGTACCCCATCACAATCTCAAGCAGCTGAAGTAGTAGAAAAACAAGTTTATCTTCCTGCTCAAATTGTGAACGGAACGGTACGTAGTGGTCAGCAAATTTATGCTAAAGACCGTGATCTGATCGTGCTAGGTGCTGTAAGTCATGGTGCAGAAGTTATCGCCGATGGTAACGTGCACATTTACGGTACTTTACGTGGTCGTGCAATCGCAGGTGCGCAAGGCCAAGAAGACACGAGTATATTCTGTCAGCGCTTAGAAGCTGAGCTGGTGTCTATAAACGGGAGTTATTGGATCAGTGATTCGCTGCAAGGTGAACACTGGGGTCAAGCTGCTCAAATAACACAACAAGACGAATCATTAAAAATTACAGCTTTGGTCAAAGGATAAATCAGATGGCAAAAATTATTGTCGTAACTTCAGGTAAAGGCGGTGTTGGTAAAACAACGTCAAGTGCAGCAATTGGTACTGGCTTAGCGCTAAAGGGTTATAAAACAGCCATTGTCGATTTTGATATTGGTCTTAGAAACCTCGACTTAATCATGGGATGCGAGCGTCGCGTTGTTTATGATTTTGTCAACGTTATCAACGGTGAAGCAAATTTAAATCAAGCATTGATTAAAGATAAGCGCGTTGAAAAACTTTATATTCTTCCAGCTTCTCAGACTCGTGATAAAGATGCCCTCACTCGAGAAGGGGTTGAGCGCGTGTTAAATGAGATGAAAGAAGAATTTGATTTCATCATTTGTGACTCACCAGCCGGAATTGAAGCGGGTGCGATGATGGCATTGTACTTCGCAGATGAAGCAGTGGTAACAACTAACCCTGAAGTTTCATCCGTTCGTGACTCAGACCGTATTTTAGGTATTCTACAAAGCAAGTCGAAACGCGCTGAAATGGGCCTAGAGCCAGTTAAGGAGCATCTATTGCTAACACGTTATAACCCAGAGCGTGTGGATAGCGGTGAAATGTTATCGGTAGACGATGTTAAAGAAATTCTAGCGATTGACTTACTTGGTGTAATACCTGAGTCAAAAGCAGTACTTAATGCGTCTAACTCAGGTCAACCGGTTATCTTGGACCAAGAGTCTGATGCAGGCCAAGCATATAGCGATGCAATTAACCGCTTATTAGGTGAAGTCGTTGATTTTCGTTTCTTACAAGTTGAGAAGAAAGGTATCTTCAAACGGATCTTTGGAGGGTAAGGTGTCATTACTAGATTATTTTCGTTCTGAGAAAAAAAATAGCGCGTCATTAGCGAAAGAGCGACTGCAAATCATCGTTGCGCACGAACGTTCAAAGCGTGGTACACCTGACTACTTACCACAACTTAAGCAAGACATCCTCGATGTTATTCGCAAATACGTGAAAGTAGATTCGGATGCCGTCAACGTCCAGTTTGAACAAAACGAGGATGATTTAGCAGTATTAGAATTGAACGTTACTTTACCTGATGATGAAAAGTAACAGTTTGAGTAAATGTAATAAGGGCTATTTCTATAGCCCTTACAGATTGATGATAAACCCCGCTTTTTTAAGCGGGGTTTATTTTTCCCAGTTGTTGGAGCAGTTTTCTCTGC
>NZ_NSDG01000034.1 GCF_002289345.1 Pseudoalteromonas sp. HM-SA03
ATCGTTTGGTTTCCCCAATCCTTTGAGTGCAGAATTAAAGCTTAGGCGGGATCTTAGGAAGGTGCAAGTTAAGTGGTGGGTGTCAGTGATTTGCTAATGTCATTACGGCCAAACGCGCTCTTTTATGAATATCAAAGTCTATTGCTAAACCGATCATTTATTTTCCTCGCGGCACTCGTTTTTGGTTGTGCGCTGTTACTGTTTATAACCTGGCGGCATTTACGCACTGTCCTTATGCCGGTTTGTAAGGAGTAATAAAATGCAGGACCACTGCTACATAGCGTTTATCTATGAGACTGGTGGCTATGTATGTGATCTTATGTTTGGGAAAAATAACAATGCAGTTTGAAACAGAACGTTTAACCATAAGGCGTATGACAATGGACGACTTAGATGCGGTTTACAGCCATCGGAAAAACCCGAATACGTCAAAATATATCGGTGCGCCTGCCACACTCGAGTTGGCAAAAGAGAGGGTAATCCAAGCTTGCCAACCTTGGAAAGGCGGGGTCGATGAGCGTTTGATCCTTGCGATCGTTAAAAAGTCACAAGCTCAACTTATTGGTGAACTCGTTTTTAAATATGTAGATGCAGGAAAAAGGGTCGGTGAGATTGGTTTCCGATTAGCTGAGGCTGAAATTGGCAAGGGTTATGGGGAAGAAGCCGCAACAGCACTGATAAAGGAGGCTTTTCAAAGTCTCTCTTTAGATACAATTCAGGCCATATGCGCCGTTGAAAATCTGCAGTCGCAGCGGTTGATGCTCAAGTTAGGGATGAAACGCAAAACGCGTTTAAAAGCCTTTTTGGATATAGGCAGTGAAAAGCACGATATCTATATCTATCAATTAAATAACCTGAGTTGTTACATAAGGAAATAATTTAAGGTGCTTTTAAAACAATGAGTTAGCTCTAAACTTCCAGTTAAATAGAAACTAACTTGAGTTTATGAAGCTTGACCTATAAAAGGGAACGAATTACAGTACTTGATTTTAAAGGATTAAATGTGTCATGAAAAGAATAACCGTTCTGGCGTTGCTGCTACTTTGTGGATGTCAAACTAGTAACACTTCTGTGCCGTTAACAGCTGAAGAGCTAAAACATATTCGCTATGTAGATATGCGACATTTACCCATCAAAACTCAAGCGGATGGTTATTGGATTCAAAAACGCCGGATAGAACCCATATATCCAATAGAGGCGGCCAAAGATGGGATATCGGGATGTGTTTCTTTGACGTTAGGTATAACCCCAGATGGGAGAGTGGGAAGCTATAAAATCACCAGCAGTTATCCCGAGGGCGTTTTTGATATCAGCGCGCTTCAGGCTATTAAAAAGTGGCGTTGGATCCCCGATGATAACAACCCTGCGCGTCAGGCTATATTAATCGATGCGAAGCTTGATTATTTTGTAATTCAAGGGCAAAAAAATTTGGATGAAGCAAAGCAACACTGTAAATTCACCTCCATTCTGGGGCGTTAAGCGTAGCGTTTTACTGCATAGCGCGCGAACGTATCCGCGCTTTTATGATTTGAGGCAATTAAAATGGAATTTGAACTTTTAGCGCAGCACAAAGCGCTGATACCAATTATTGCTAAGTGGTACTTTGACGAGTGGGGGAGCATTGTTGAAGAGGCTTCTGTAGAGCGTTTTGAGCAAAAGCTTTTAGACTACCTTAACGACTCATGTATTCCTTGTGTAATCGTTGCGCTTGATGGCGATACAGTCGCAGGAGCTGTGCAGCTTAAATTTCATGAAATGAGTATCTACACAGATAAAGAGCACTGGATTGGTGGCGTTTATGTGGATAAGCCCTATCGTGGAAATAAACTAGCGTCACGTTTAGTCAAAGAAGCAGAGCGATTAGCCATTAAATTTGGTGTCAAAACGCTATATTTACAAACAGAGCATCCTGAGGGTGGGTTATATCGAAAACTCGGCTGGCAACCACTCGAAAACGTCAATTACCGAGGCGTTGATGTGGTAGTGATGAGCAAAACAGTAGTTTAGTTAAACAAGCTAGATTGTACGCTCAGGTATAAGGCTTAATAAAATTCGACTGTCTCATATGTGCAAAACTAGATCGTTCAACAGCAACTTATTATTTTAAATCCAATTGCTTTAACGGACGTTCATCCAACTTGTGTTCGGACAGAAACAATTTAGTGCAAATAGCAGACACCCACCATAACATAAATGCAAATTATGGTGGGCGTAAGTGTTAGCCTAGTATTATTCATCTTGCTCACATGAAAATGGGCCAACCACATCGCTTTTGATGGCAAATTTGGTATCAATTTCCGGATGCCGTGTTTTTATCTCCTCAAGCGCTTGCTCGAAGTTCTCTTTAACCAGCACTCTCCAAGGATGCGATGAAAATAAAATATAGTTATCGTAGTCATTCACATGAAAATGAATATCCCCGATATAGGTGAGGCTATTTTCTGCTATATCAAAAGTGCCAAGGCAGTTTAAGTCGGGATCAACTAATTTGGATCCTTGCATATATAACACCTGGTCAATTTCGTGCGTCCCCACTGGCAGTGGCAGAACAATCAACTTTTCCCGGGTGTCTTTTAGAACGAAGCTGTAGTTGTCTAGCATTTTTTGTGTATTTCGGGTAATAAATTGAGCATTACCAATATCGCCAGAGGTAATAAAACGGGCTAAAGCTAAGCCATGTCCTTCAGGCAAAGGCTTTTTAGCATCATATGCCAATTGCGCGCAACCAAACAGAAAAAGAGAACAAACAACAACCATAGTTTTAAACATATTTACTTCTCACTACATAAAGGTGCGGCATTACAAGCACCTGTCAAATTCTAATCGCAAGCATTAAACCCAAAAAAAGCAAACATTACAACTACAAGAAATACAAAAATAATCAATACGTTAGATTGCAAATGGCAGACACCCGCCATAACATAAATACAAATTATGGTGGATGTCAGTGTTAGCCCGTGTCAGTGTTAGCCCGTGTTAGCCCGAGCCCGTACTTCAATAGTGCATTTATCGAGGCGTTGATGTGGTAGTGATGAGTAAAGCTTTGCTTTAGTTGTATACTGTCAAAAACCGAACCTGACGCAACTATGGGATCCTCCTTCCAATGGCAGACCAAGCTATTTCACTTTCTAAATATAATCAAGATTGGCCACGGATGTTCCAAGATGAAAAGCTAAGGTTAGCGCCTTTGCTATGCCCTTGGATTGAAGGTGGTATTGAGCATGTGGGTAGTACAGCTGTGGTTGGTATGGTTGCTAAGCCTGTGATAGATATTATGGTGGGTGTTAAGTCGCTAATAGCGTCAAAAGAAGCCATCCAAGTGCTCACTCAACACGGTTATTGTTATTACCCCTATAAAGCTGACGTCATGCACTGGTTTTGCAAACCAACGCCTGAGTTTAGAACCCATCATTTACACCTTGTTCCTTTCAACAGCCTACTTTGGCAAGAGCGTATTTCTTTTAGGGATAAATTAAGAGCATCATCAGGTTTAAGAGCTGAGTACAGTGTGTTAAAGCAGAGGTTAGCACAAGAATACAAAGATGACCGCGAGCAATATACCCAACAAAAGTGGCCGTTTATTAAACGAGTATTAGCTTAACTGTGATCGAAATTCACCCCGTGTTACTTTACCAAGCATGAGTAAGCTGATAGCTTCAAAGTACCAGTCTCTTGAATGAGTTATTTAAGTTGATTGGCAAATCAAAAAATCATTGATAAGGAATATAAAAATGAAAATTAAGCTCAAGAAAAGTAAGCTTGTAGAACTTTCGGTAAATAGTAAGACACTTAATAACAAATATACACCGATGATTGCCGGTGGTGACACAACAATTCAGCCACCTTTGATCACTAACGCACAAGAGTGTCCTATACGCACGCAGACCTGCACAAAAATAGGTTTATGCTAATACCAATTAGTCTTAATACTTGCTCAATTTGAAGGAATAAATCTGACGCTAACTGTGTTAAACATTCCTCATTTAGAACAACTAAATAGCAAAGTTTTCGCCGTGTTATCGACAAGGTTTTTTTGCCTCAAAATAGATCACTTAATTAAGCGAATTGGTATAATTTCTAAATGTAATTGTTTTTAAAGAAAGGGAAGCTAATTGTTTCCCTTTACCATAGTGCTTACTTTCATTTACTTTAGGAAAGTTAAGTTCTAGGTGTGGTCAGCTGTACGCTTATCACAATCATACCCAAAAGCAAAAGTACACTATTGCTAAGCGGGCATTGGATTAGGTGGGTGTTATTGATTTATGATTTAAGTTCTATTTTTTAATTTTAATGAGTGCAACACGAATAGAGTAAAAGTGTGTGTTATTGCTCAGGTTGATATTAATCATTGTTTTTTCACTTAAAAAATGAAGGTAATTTACTATCAAGCAAGTATAAGTTGTAATTCTACTTTTCTAAATTCGGCTAGCTTTTCCTCTTTTACTTTTTCTTCTGTGACTAGTATTGAGATTGAATCTAAATCTGTCACTTTGTGTCTTGCAACGGAAGATAATTTATCTTCAGTTACTGCAATTAGCACATTATTACTTTGTTTTACAATCGCTTGTTTAAATTGAGCATCTTCAATATCAAAAGCAGAAACTCCGACTTCCACATCGATTGCACAAGCTCCTAGAATTGCTAAATCAAAGTGCATAGTTTGTAGTTGTTTAAGTGAACTTGTTCCAACAGCAGCGCCCTGTTGCTTGCTTATTTTTCCTCCCAACAAAACAACATCACAATACTCATGGGATTGTAATGCGACTGCAACCGATGGTGTATGTGTAACAACTGTTAATGCAAGGTTTTGCGGGATCATCTTTGCGATAGCTAAATTCGTACTTCCAGAATCAATAAAGATGAATGCTTTTTCTTTAAAATAAGGGATACAAGCCTTTGCTAAGATCTGTTTGCGATCATTATTTAAGTCTAATCGCTGGACTAAACTACCATCACTTTTAGCATTAATAACAGCACCGCCGTAGACTTTTTTACATATACCTTGATTCGCTAATTCCTGTAAATCTCGACGGATCGTGTGTTCTGAAACATTGAGTTGTTTGGCAAGTTGAACGCACACAACTCGGCCTGTTTGTTGTAAATGATCTTTGATCAGTGCTTGCCTCTGATTTGGGAATGAAGCATAATCGAGCATAATGAATCATAATTGAGCATACGTGAATGGTGTTAATGTAGCATTGAGTGATTCTTTTGGCAACTTTATGATTTATTTAATGTTAGCAGCAGATTACTTAGCAGCGTAACAACCTTAGGTAAGTCGTTTTCTGCAATGATTAGGCTATATTTAACTCAAAATACTTCAATGGTATGCTCGATTGTGATGTTTTATGAAAGGTTTTATTCAATGTCGTTAAAAAACTGTCCATTCAATAAACGAGAAGTTTTAGCTACAAGATTACTATTTTTGTGTGCGGGCTTAGCCACTGCAACATGGGCCTCACTTATCCCTATTATAAAAGCGCATGTAGGTATAGATGAGAGTACTTTAGGTTTTTTGTTATTATGTCTTGGCGCAGGTGCAATATTCGCAATGCCAATTTCTGGAGCGCTCGCTATTAAATATGGTTGTAAGCGAATCTTGCAGGCCTCGGCCATATTGATTGTTGTTTGCTTACCTTTTTTCGCCTTAGTCAATAGTGTTGTTAGTTTGGCCGTTTTACTCGTTATTTTTGGTCTATCTATCGGGACAACTGATTGTGTAATGAACATTCAAGCTGTTTTAGTTGAAGAGCGTTCGAAAATGTCTTTAATGTCTGGTTTTCACGGCTTTTATAGCTTAGGTGGTATTGTTGGAGCAGGTGCTGTTGCTGTGCTATTGATTGCAGCTTTCTCTGCATTCGAAATTTGTTTGGCGATGGCTTTGGTTGTTTTACTATGTTTGCTGATTGCTAGGGGGGATTTACTACCGTTTGCAAGCCAAACCGAAGGACCAGCATTTGCTTTACCAAAAGGACCTGTTGTATTGATAGGTGTTATTTGTTTTGCGATGTTTTTAGCCGAAGGAACCGTTCTAGATTGGAGTGGTATTTATTTAATGGATTACCAAAATGCATCTACTGGAATGGCGGCCTTGGGGATATTCAGCTTCTCAATCACAATGACATTGGGTAGGTTGTTTGGTGATCGAATTATTACTCATTTTGGACAAAGAGTTGTACTTACTATTAGTGGCTTAACAGCAAGCCTTGGGCTTCTCATAGCTATTGCACCTATGAACTTTTACCTTGCGCTATTTGGTTATGTACTAATGGGAATCGGCTGTGCCAACGTTGTTCCTATTATGTTTTCTGCGGCAGGTAAGCAAACTTATATGTCACAGGCAACTGCAATTCCAGCGGTGACTACACTTGGCTATGTTGGTGTATTAATGGGGCCTGCAAGCGTGGGACAAATTGCACATTTCACATCACTTGCAGCAGCGTTAGTCGTAATTGCAATTTTAATTGCCATAGCAACCATGCTTTCCTTTTTCGTAAAAGTTACTCGCGTTTAAGTTATCTTTAATAATTTAAACTTCAGCCAATTTAAGCACCGAATTGGCTGGTTGAGAGTAAGCATATGGCTTTGGGCAAGTCTTGTGTTACAGCTAAAAGAAATTTGGCTCTCTTCAGTTTTGAATCATTTCTGTCCAAATATGAGTTTGTCCGGCCGTCCACTCTTCGCTGATAACAGCCGGTCAGGTGAAGTCTGAACCTATCTAAGCTGTAGGAGCAATTAGATATGAGCTACTAAACATCCCGCTTGTTGCTCATGTGAAATAAATATCAAACAAAAAGCTTAAGTAACCTGAGCTTCGGATAATTAATGCCTTTCTAGCAGCCAGTTTTTGCGCTAACTGCGTTGAATTCACTTCCAATAGCCAGCTATTGGTGCGTAAATTCGTCTAGTTATCCCTAAAACTCTCTGGTTAGATAAGGAAATAATTTAATGTATGTTTAAAAACAATTAGTTAGCTCATTTCTTATCCAAACCTCAGGTTAAGTAGAAAGGCGATACGCTCCTGTGACAGTTGTATATCAAAGGAGCGCGGGCAATCTTGTTATTGGCTTATGTTAGTCGTTGTTGCTGGTAACTTACTCGAAATTAGTCCCGCCAAGGCAATAAAGACAAATGAGATCGCTAAGCAAGCTGCCAAACCGTATAGCTGGAAAATCCAACCTGATAAAACGGTGCCTATCAAACGTCCCATTGCATTCGCCATGTAGTAAAAGCCAACATCTAGGGAAACGCCGTCAGCATCTGCCATACTAACAATTAAATAACTGTGCAATGAAGAGTTAATTGCGAACAACACACCGAAGATCATTAAACCAACAATAAGTAATATTTTTACTTCCCAATTAAAAAACAGCGATAGGGCGATACTTAATGTAACCAAGGCCAGTAAGCCTGCCCACTTTACCGTTTCTACAGCAGGTGAAACATGTTCTTTGAACTGCACAAGCTTGGGTGCCATAGATTGTACAATACCATAACCAATTACCCAGAGGGCCAAAAAGCCACCTACTGTCCAGTGATCCCATGCAAAGGCTTGGGATAAAAATACAGGCAGTGCAACGACAAACCAAACATCACGAGCGCCAAACAAAAACAGCCGTGCAGCCGATAAAATATTGATAGAACAACTCTTTGAAAAAATGTCGGTAAATTTAGGTTTGTGCTTGGCTTTACCTAAGTCATTTTTCAATGCATATAGGCTGTAACACCACACAAGCGCTAACACACCTGACATCAGCAACATCGCACCTTTAAACGACAACCAAGTTAGCAGCAGGCCACCTAAGAAAAAGCCAACACCTTTCAGGGCATTTTTAGAACCTGTTAATACTGCAACCCATTTAAACAACGTGCCTTCTTGTCCTGAGGCAACCAGCATTTTAATCGAGCTTTTGGCGCTCATTTTGTTTAAGTCTTTGGCAATGCCTGAGAGCGCTTGCGCAATCATCACATACACGACGGTTAACCATTCAGCCGGAACGGCCAACATCAACAAAGCGATAATTTGAATCGCTAAGCCAATGTTCATGGTTTTATTTAACCCTAAGCGAGCACCTAAAAAGCCGCCGACTAAGTTAGTGACAACGCCAAAGATTTCATAAAACAAGAACAGCATCGCTATATTAAGCGGGCTGTAGTCTAAGGCATAAAAATGAAGCACGACTAACATGCGTAGCGCGCCATCAGTTAAGGTAAACGCCCAATAGTTGCCAGTTACAACGAGATACTGCTTAATATCGTCTGATAATGATGCCAAGGGCTTCATAGTGTTACATTACCCTTTAATGGAGAGGCCAACTTTGCGAGCCAGTTCCGCAGTTCTGTTCGCGTATCCCCATTCGTTGTCATACCAAATATACAGCTTCACTTGAGTACCGTTGACTACCATTGTTGATAGCGCATCGACAATGCTAGAGCGAGGGTCGGTTTTATAGTCGATTGACACAAGTGGCTTTTCTTCATAGCCAAGAATACCGTTTAACTCGCTTTCTGCGGCGGCCTTCATCCACCCGTTAATTTCAGTGTCAGTTGTTGGGCGCTCGACTTCAAATACACAGTCAGTGATTGATGCATTCGCCAGAGGTACGCGCACTGCATGACCATTTAACTTACCTTTTAATTCAGGGAAAATATGAGTGATAGCTGTTGCTGAGCCTGTGGTTGTAGGGATCAGACTCATGCCACATGCACGTGCTCTACGTAAATCTTTATGTGGGGCATCTAGAATGGTTTGGGTGTTAGTAATATCGTGAATAGTCGTCATTGAGCCATGTTTAATACCAATGCTGTCCTGTAATACCTTTACCACTGGCGCAAGGCAGTTTGTGGTGCAAGAAGCAGCAGTTACGATGGCATGTTGCTTAGCATCATACAGATGATCGTTTACTCCCATTACTACATTGAGTACGCCTTCTTCTTTTACAGGTGCTGTAACCACAACTTTTTTCACACCTTGGTCTAAGTAGGCTTGTAGTAGCTCCGTTTTTTTCATTTTTCCGGAGGCTTCAATGACCAAATCACAGTCAGACCAGTCAGTCTCACTAATCGCTTTGTTTTGTGTCACACGAATGGCTTGCCCATCAATAATCACATTATTGTTATCATGAGATACATCATGCGACCAAGTGCCATGCACAGAGTCGTATTTTAATAAGTGCGCTAACGTTTTTGCGTCGCCTGCAGGGTCGTTAACTTGCACAAATTCTAAGTCTTGCCAAGCAAAAGCCGCTCTGAGTGTTAAGCGCCCCATGCGGCCAAAACCGTTAATACCAATTTTTATTGTCATTGTTAAGCTCCTACTTTTTGAAACTCATTGAAAAATGAAAGTTGTGCTGGGTGAGAGAATGCTTTTGGGCGTACTTTTTTATCAAGCTAAGGATCTCTGCCTTTTTGTAGCTTAGTTCATACATTAGTATTCCAATGATTAAACCAGTGCGACCAGAGCCGCCTTTGCAATGCACCACAACTGTGCCTTGATTGCGCAAAATAGATAGCATGCAACTAATATGCGACTTGTAAGCAGTGGCGAACACCTCATTAGGTGCATCGTCATCGGGAATGGGTAACTGAAACCACTGTACGCTGTGCTTGTTACATACAATTGGAAGGTCGTTAGCTTGGTTGTTCTTCATTTCAGCGTCATACATTAAGGTGACGATGGCTTGTGCTCCAGCTGCTTTCAATTGTTGTATCGACGAGGTCAAATCAACGCCCTTTGTGCCGGGGCAAGGGGTAAAAATCAAGCTAGCTCCGTTATCAAGTGTCAATTTGTCATATGGATGAGTGTGCATAAGTAACCTTCTAATTACTATTCATTGAACCAATGTGTTGTTCTATTCACTATCGCAACAAGAGACAACATGACGGGGACTTCGACAAGTACGCCCACTACAGTAGCTAATGCTGCACCAGAATGTAGACCAAAAAGAGAAATGGCTACCGCTACTGCCAACTCAAAGAAATTTGATGTTCCAATCAAACAGGCGGGAGCTGCAATATTGTGCTTCAGCTTGATTTTTACCGCGATAAAATAAGTAATTATGAAGATGCCGTAGGTTTGCAGAATAAGCGGGATTGCAATTAGCAAGATATTGAGTGGCTGGTCTAAAATGGTGTTCGCCTGAAACCCAAATAAGAGTACTACTGTTGAAAGTAATCCAATGATAGAAAAGGGTTTGAGCTTCTCCAGCAAGGCTGCGATAGCGGTTTCATCACGACCTGAGCTATTAAGGCTTTTTCTAGTCATTATACCTGCGACCAAAGGCAGCAACACATACAGTAAAACGGAGATAAACAGAGTTCCCCAAGGCACATGAATATTAGTTACTCCGAGCAATAAACCTGCAATTGGGGCAAATGCAAAAATCATAACGATGTCGTTAACTGAAACTTGAACCAAGGTGTAATTTGCATCACCTTTGGTTAACTGCGACCAGACAAACACCATGGCCGTACATGGCGCTACGCCAAGTAATATCATGCCTGCGATGTATTCTTGAGCTGTTTCTGGAGACACGAAGTTGACAAACAACCCTTCAAAGAACAACCATCCTAATGCCGCCATAGAAAAGGGTTTGATAAGCCAGTTAATCACTAAAGTTAATACTAGTCCCTGTGGGTTTTTACCCACTTCTTTGATGGTTGAAAAATCTATTTGTACCATCATGGGGTATATCATCACCCAGATGAATACCGCCACAACCACGTTAACATGAGCAACTTCAAGCGTCGCCACAGCTTCAAAGAGAGTAGGGTAAATAACCCCAAGGACGACGCCCACAGTAATAGATACTGCAACCCACACAGATAAATAACGTTCAAAAATGCCCATTAACAGTCTCCCTAGTTACAGCAGCTTGCGACCCGCGTTGGCCTATCACCCATTGTGTTCAATCTAGCTAGCTCTTGTTCAATAAAAATCGGCTCATTTACTACCGTGGCAGTAATTGTTTGTTTCATCCATTTAGGTAGCGTTGGGTTGAGCGAGTAAAACACCCATTGCTGGTGTTTTCTATCGGATAGAATTCCAGTTTTTCTGAGCTGTGCAAGGTGACGAGATACTTTAGGCTGGCTTTCTTCATCTAGTGCTACCATCAGTTCACAGACGCAAACTTCCTTTTCTACAGCAATTATTAGTAGTGTTTTTAGGCGAATATCGTCTGCAAGTGCTTTGTAAAAAGTTGTCGGTGTGATTGGTGCAGGTTTTTGCTTATCGTTTATGAGCAAAAACATTTTGATCCGCTCGTTTAATTCTTGCAGTGTTTTTTCAAACGGGTTGGCTTCTGGACGTGAGCGAGGCTCAGGGAAGTCCCAAGCAAGGCAATTTGTACCATTGACTCTGCTATCACACTCTTTAGCAGCTTTATCACACAGGGTAATAACAAAATCGAAATGGATATTGGAAACTTCATTGAGGTGCTTTGAGCGTAAGCCGTCGGTACTTAATCCAAAGTGTTCAATGGCTAACAGAGTTCGATTATCAACACTATGTGGCTCAGTCCCCGCGCTGTAGACCTCGTACTCACCTTTTCCATGATGTTTTAGCAATGCCTCAGCCATGATGGATCTGGCTGAATTTTCTGAGCATAAGAAGAGAATTTTCATAAGTGTTCCACATAATAAATTTATTATATAATAATTTTGTTATGTAATTTAATCAACCGTAATCTTTAAAAAGTAATGCCGATTGCATTAGGTAAGTGAGCGATTTTTAAGCACGGGAATGGCGTTAGTCGCACCGCTCTCGCGTTCTGCTACCGCCAAGGTCTGGTTACTTTGTTTAAAGTCGGAGTTTTGTGGGTTCTGTTAGTCGGCAAGTGTGGATAGGTAAAAACCCAAGAGCCCAAACTCTTGGGTTTTACGTTAAAGCAGCAATTAATTCGCTTTTGTCGCTTTATATTTGATAGTTACATTGTAGTAAGGGAATAGGCCGCGTAGGCGGAAATTCCATTTACCTTCTGCAGGCTCGTCAAATACACAGCTTTCTTCACTCCCCCAAAGGTATGGACGACAGTCGTACTTGAAGAAGTTTGGCATTTTCTTATGGCGCACATATAGGTCTGCTTCGCCTTGACCTGTGATTGATACTTCTAGTTTATCAAAGCCCGCTGGTAGCTCGATTGAGCGATGTTGCCACCAGAACCAACCTGCAAGGCCTGTAAACTCGCCTTCAATAATCGTCGGCTCTTTAGCAAGGTTAAGGTCGATAACCACAGGGTCATGATCCGATGCGCGATAAGCGTGTGTTGCGTAAAGACTTGCTTTGTGAGTATCTGACTTGTACTCAGTGTTGTAATCTAGCGCAACGGGTTCGTCAGCATTGATATGCCAATCCGTTACTGACTTTACTTTCTCCATCATCGTGTTTGAAGCAAAGGCGTGATCTAGGCTACCGATACGTCCTTGATACACGTATGAATAATCTAAGCTATTGCCATGAAGCGTTTGCTTGATGTTGGCATAACCATTCTCGACATAGGTGTTGATTGGATCTTCCTGAGCGTAAGCATTCATGTCACCCAGAATAATCACATCATCTTCTGCAACTCCTGTCGGATTTGTGCCAAGCCAAGTCGCTAGGGTATTAACCGCAGTGACTCGAGTTTGGTTCCAACAACCTTGACCGTCATTTTGGTCTTGATCTAAGCCCTCAGCTTTTGAACAACTGCCTTTAGAGCGTAAGTGAGCCATTACCACAGTGAAGATTTCTTCGCCGTTTGCCTCTTTGAAAGTTTGTACGACAGGAGGACGGTTACCGTAATCAAATGGTACGGCTTCGGTAAATGCAGGCGTGCCTACTTCAGCTACTTTGTTACTACGATAAATGATACCGGATGTAATTGCATCCCCACCCACTTGGTCAACATTTAGGTTTACAAATGCGTAAGTGTTAGCAGAGTCTGTCGCATTTAAAGCGTTAACGAGGTCGGCAATCGCACTAAACTCACCAAAGCCATCGTTTTCTACTTCAAGTAGACCGATGATATCGGCATCGAGCGCCGAAATAGCAGCAACCGTTTTTGCTTTTTGACGTTCAAACTCTTCTAGATTGTCAGCTCCTCGTGAGGTTGGGAAACCTGCACCTTGACCGTCACCATTGAAGTAGTTTAATACGTTGAAGCTAGCAATACGTAAATCTCCACGCACTTCTACCTGAGGTGCTTCTGTACGTAGATTAGTATGAACAAAGTTTGGTGTTGATGTTGGGTGAATACGGTATTGGCTATAACCATATCCCATTACACCCTCAAGGCCCGTCACAGAATCGCCCAGTCGTAAGGTGTTATAGGCATCAAGTGTGGGTGATGGGTAAGGAATAACCTCAGGGTTTTGTACTGATGAACCATCATCAAGTAAAATTTCTTTGCGCTTGTTTTCAGCTTCTAGCTGGTTTGCTGCGTCACCAGGAGTTGCAACTTGAGTGCTTTGGTACAAACGTTCAGTACCTAAGCGTACTTCGCCGTAACGTGCAAGTCCGTATGTATCATTAACGACCAACTCATTTGAAATCGAAACCAACATGCCTTCGTAGGCTTCAAGACCATTCTCTGCAGGTAAAGTAACGCTAGTCGCTGAAGCCGTTGCAGAACCACATAGCTCGACTGCGTCGACGTTAATAAGTTGGGTTTGACCATACTTCTCTTCAACTTTACCACGTAATTTAACCACATCGCCTGTGCTCACTGGTGTTGCAGTATATACGACAAAAATACCTTCGGACGTATTGCTATCAGCATCATAGTCAGTGCTTTCTTCTTGAATGAAGAAGCCGCCAAGCCCTGCATTTGATTGTAGGCTTGCAGTGACAACAGCTTGAACCTCAACCGTTTCTCCAGCCAATGGACTTGCATCGCCAGCGCCCTGAATGGCACTGATCAAGGTATTATTTTCGCCACAGATAACAGGCTCTGGCTCGGGTACGTCACCGCCATTCATGTGGATACCTAGGTTGCTAAAATCGTCTTTAGCAAGTACAANTGTCCAGCGCCAACAAATGCAGAAGTTGCATCTGTGCGGCCGGTTGTTATTGCAGGATCTCTGACAAGCGTTTTATCTTTTGTTCTAATATCGCCATCAATCCATTCACTACCTGGGTCGACACCAACCTGACCAAGGCTATCGACAACTGCACCATTGAGGGTAAGCGTCACGGCGTCATCACCATTAAACCAGCTACTTGTGTTTGTTAACTGTGCCTTTGAGATGATCTCTGCTGCGGAGTCAGCATGAGCAATAACATAAGTTGATTTAGCCGCAAGTTCACCACTTAGTTCTATATTCGTGCGCGCTTCTGTTGCGCCATTAAAGAAGAAATTGACAGAGTAACCAGTTAGACTGACAGCTTCATCACTACCATTGTAGAGCTCAATGGCTTTGTTATAACTGCTACCTTCAACATATTCAGAGATAATCACCTCTGCTTGTGCATTTAGGCAAGCTAATGCAATAGCTGAAGCTAGGATAGATTTTTTAATCATTTTTTATTTTCCCGTGTATTAGAATTATCCGAATTTTTATTCGGACGCAGTATTCTAAGCGCTATTGATGACAATTCAATTAAACTTCACTATTTGTTTACATTGGTTTACAGTAAATGGTGTGCTGAAGGACAAAAGTCGTTGAATTTTATGTCATATTCAAGCGTTGTTAGTGTTCAAATATGTGTATATTTCGTGATGCAACGGTTGCGCTATACTCAATTAGGATCGGGGCAAATATTTATAGCAAAGTTGGCAGCCAACTTAGTTTGAAGGTAAAGGCGGGAGAGAGTGGAGATGGCGATAAAAAGTTTAAAACAGTCATGTCTCCTGCTTATTGCCCTGTCGTGCACATCATCTGCAAATGATGCCATAGTGGGGGCGCATAATGTTTGGCCTCCCTATGTTATTGATGAAGGTTCTGGTTTTACTGTCGATTTAGTTCGTGCGGCATTTAAGGCAGAGAATCAAGATTTTGAAATGCTTATTACGCCTTTCAGTCGTGCCATGCGAATGGTAGAGAAAGGGCAGGTCGATATTATACCCGCATTATGGCGTTCGGACAGTCGCGATAAACGTTTTATTTTTAGCAAAGCTTATTACAGTAACCGACTGGTACTTATTTCACGTATAGAGCCAGCCATTCATTTTAAAGAGCTGAATGATCTTAAAGGGCTAAGCGTATGCGCTATTCGGGGCTTTCGTTCTGAAATTGCACTCGCTCAGATCCCACAAATTCGCTTAGAAAAGCTCACCAACTTGACTTCCTGTTTGTCGCTTCTCAATAAAGCGCGAGTAGATGCTGTAGTAAGCGACGAGCTTGCTTTTGTGTATTTACAATCTCAACACGCTGAATTTCGCAGCTTCAAAGTACATCAACCGACCATAGCACAATGGCCGCTTCATATTGGCGTTAGCAAATCTCATCCGAATGCAATCGAAATAATTGAGCTGTTCAATAAGGGTTTGATACAACTTAATACGAATGGTATTTATCAGGGAATTCTTAAAAAGTATCAATTAGATGGCTGAATAACCGAGCATACACGCTCCTGTTAGCACCTACAAAGAGATTTCCGTGACTTGGTAAGGTAGTTACCGTATAAGTTAAACCTGTACTGTTACCACCCACATCGATTGCAAACAGCGCTCATGATGCTTATTTTTGTACCTACATCAAGCGTTAAATCTCTATTCGTTGCGACTACAGGACGTCATTGACGTTTTTAACTGTAATGGCGAGGCACTGCTTGCTGGTCTTAGTATCATTGGAAACAATTAAACAAATATAATAATCGCCAACCTCCTCTGTTGTTATATTTCTTATCTATGTAATTGGGGCAAACTGAAGTCGCTGCTTATCTATCATCATTTCCAGTAGGTACGAAATACTGGTATCAAAATCTTGATACGCTTTGCCGAATTTTATACGCAATGTAGCTGGTAATGATGCTTGTATCCTCGCTGGCGTTGTACCTTTTGCTAGCGACTCATGTACTGCATTCCAGACAAAAGTTAAAAATTGAATATCTCTAGAAACTGATTTCACCGAGGTATTTTCCCCGTGTCCGGTTAGTACTAAGAGAGGGTTTAATTGTTCTACTTCTTTGAGTATAGAAATGAGCTTGGTAATGTTACCTCTAGGTGTCATGATGGGCATAAAGTTGGAGTTTACTATGTCATCTCCAATTAGAATGCGTTGTTTGGGTAGCTAAAGCATAACATCACCTGGTGAATGACCATCGTTGGCGAGCACAAATTTGACTTCAGTATCACCAAAAGTACGAGCTTGTTGATGTAAAATGGTTGAGGTAGGTATGGCGAGTGTGCTCTCACCCGTTGCGCCTTCAGTCATATTAAAAAATGTCTTAACATCAACTGGTCCGTCGCTTCTCATCGTCTTTGCGGATAAAGAGGTTGAGATAAGCTCTACCCCGAGTTCTGCAAAAGCGCCATTGCCAAGCCAATGATCGGCATGGCAATGAGAGTTGACTACCCAGCGAATTGGTTGTTCAGTTACGCGTTTAACTGCTGCGATAATAGCGCTACCAATGTGCTCCGATGAACCAGAATCAAACACTAACACACCTTGAGTCGTAACGATAAAGTGACTGTTAGAGTTCCACCCTTTATTCTCAGACCGTTGGTCTGCCATAAAAAGGAGAGATTACGCTATAGACATTCTTTGAGGCCGAGATAGCTTCTAAATCAAAAGGTTGAGATTGTGCACTGACGTGAGCGCAGAAGAACCCAACAATCATGAGCCCTGATTTGATTCGATTTAGCATCGTTTATCCATATTGTTGTTATTATTTATATCAGTACTTGAAGCTGTTCACTTCAAAGGTTCAGTCGAAACTAACATTCTCTCCAAAATGAGTTCAAGCGCTTACGCTGCTTAAAGTGTAAGCAAGCATGTCACCTTATGAACCTCGCTTCTTTAAGCTTCAAATTATCGTTCATCAGTCAATCACTCGGTCTTGCACTGGCGGTGATATCGTCTCTTGTTATTGCGGGAAGCTCAGGCGCTATTGTACCAATAGCATTGAAAAAATTTGGACTCGATCCTGCGCAATCTTCATCAATTGTACTTACGACAATTACAGATATAGCGGGTTTTATGTCATTTTTGGGGATTGCGTTGTTACTGTCAGATATGTTGCCGAAAGGCTAAGTGAGAAGTGGGAAAATTCGTAGAGCTAGTGCAGGCACTAGCTCTGAGCAATACGTATTAGTTAACTACTACGTTGCTTGCTTGAGGACCTTTCTGGCCTTCTTCAACTGTGAAAGACACTGATTGGCCTTCAGTTAAAGTTTTGAAACCGTCAGAAACGATAGCACGGAAATGTACGAATACGTCTTTACCGCCGTTTTCTTGAGTGATGAAACCAAAACCTTTCTCTTCGTTGAACCACTTAACTGTGCCGTTTACTGTGTTAGACATAATTGAAACCTTTTTCAAAAAATTAATTGTGTGGTGAAAATCACCGATAAAGCGATAGATAAAACTTAGCTAGTAACGCATTGGTATATCTATAAACGACTTTTTAAAAAAAAGAGTATCAAGAAAAAACAGTGCAGCAGTAGTAAGTGCTCTAAGTATCTAAAGCCTGCATATAGTATAGCGTTCTTACGGCGCTGTCCAATGAAGTTTGCAACTTTTTGTTTAAAAAGTGAGCGAAAGTAAATTTTGAGTGGATTTAATTAGTGTAACTTTGATTGGGATGGACGAATTTAAGTATGTGTTTGTTTGCCTAATCGAATAGAAGGGCTCACTACATTAATCTTGTAAAACATTACTAACTTTAATCTTACGTTAATTTTTGTACATTTAGGCTTGTGATTCATTCTTGATTAAGGCAACGATTTTGTGTGCTACATCAGGAAACAAATAGAGACTAACAAGGAGTGTGTTATGAGCTTTATCGCAGCAGTAAAGGGAAAAGAGCCAGATTCGATTCAGTACGATCAAGATGCCATGTCTGCAACGCTGAGAGTAGGCGGGAGCGTGTCGTGGCGACATAACAATCCTGCATTGTTAAAGCTTACTATCGCAGCGAAAAATAATGGCGCCATTGGCTGTGTAAATGGGATAGCCGTATTTCCTGACAAAGCCAGCGGTGAAAACGCATTTATAGATGAGATTGCGCGCGCTAAATATGGCGATATGGTATTGGGTGAAATNGATAACTGAGTTTGCCAGTGACTATATTGTNNNNCCCACCGCCCAACTGGAACGACGAAAAAAACGAGCCAATTTTACCTCATCAAGAGCCAGATACTGGCATGGATATGCACAAACCGGTTGACAATGCTCGAGCATTTTTAGATTTGGTTGAACGCAAAATCGGATGGCAGGCTGGCACTGAGGAACAAATTGAGAAAGACGTAGATAGCGAAGCACAGCAAGTCGGTATCGTAAGCGGCCAAAACGTATTAATTAATGGTCGCACCGCAGTACACAAAGATAGCGGTGGCATGCTAAATACCATAGATGTTTGCTGGACTAAGATTGGTAAGGTTGTTGTGCCAATTCCTTATAGCAATCTCGCCAAATCTGGTGATGCAGCGAGCACGGCAAGCTCGGTAAAAATTAATGGCAACCCTGCAGCCAATATAAAAAGTAACTTTTCAAAAAGTACAGGTGATCAACCCGGTAAAAAGAAAGGCATTGCCAGCGGCACAATCAAAGGCAAAGCCGAATTCATTCTTGGCTCTTTTGATGTGTATATCGAAGGAAAACCCGCCGTACGCCAAGGAGATCTTATGATCTCTAACAGTAAAAATACGCCGCCTGCTCCTCTTAACCAACCGGGTGGTGCGACCCCTAGCTCACTGTCAGTGGCGAAAAGAGATGCAACCCCCGATAAATCAGGAAGTAAAAAGTTAAAAGTAAGCGTATCAGGTAAAGAGTATTACAAGGATGGAGTGAAACTAGGATGAGTGATTTTACAGTACCAGACCTAACGAATCTTGAAACCGCTCACAGAGAGCTGGTTTTTGAAGGGCTAGCAAACGACCAAGAGAAAGTATCTTTGATGGTTGCTGATACTAATCCAGATCTTGGCACCTCTGGATATTATAAAATACCTTTGGGAACGTCAGCGGCGAATGATACTGCGCAAGATGCAGAAGTGGAGTTGGTCCATATTTATCCGTTGAGAATGGGGATAGAGGGGGAAGATCAGCTAAGAGAAGGATTTATCTATATTTACGTTGACGGACACTTATGGCGAGAGCTGGAAATACTTCCAAGAGAGAATGGTGAGGGCGTCGCGTTTAAAGATGTCAATTTAGCCTTCCAAAAGGGTCATAGAGTTATTCGTGTTGCTGGTGATGTGTGTAAAAAAGATAACTATGGCAAAGAGTGTAGTGTAGATAATACAGAATTAGCACTTGAGATGGTCGACAAAGGCGAGCGAAAAGCCACAACAGAAGAATTAAGTACCATCATCGTCCCAAACAAGTTGTATGGTCAACAGTGTGATGTAGAAATAGCCTATTCAGAAACGCAATGGAGCTGGAAGCAAATTGAAGCATTTGGCGGTATGGCGGAAACCGACCCGCGTTTAAACTACGGGCCGAGTGTAAAGCCAGGTGTTAACGGAGATGAAGCTACAAGTAGGCGTGGCAACAGGATGCAAAAGCTCGATAAACTGGCGAGTTTTAAGCAGGGTTACGATAATTCGAGGTTGCCTGATCACTTAGTTTTACCCGTTCCAGATATGTCAGGTGTGTATGTACCGATACTAACCGACAGTTTAGGGTTAGCCCGTGACACCAGCGCCAGAGTTGCGATATACCGCAAGGAGTTGTTAAGCCTTCCCGTAGAATCAATACAACAAGATCCTGAATTTAAATCAGAGTCAAACACAGAACGTTTTGAACCTAGTCCAAACCAATTGGCAAAGCATTCGTTAGCAACTGCAGTTCAGAGCACCTTCTTTCAATATCCAAATGGAATCAAAAAGAAGAAGGCGCTCGGAGTGGAAGTTGATGAAGACGCTGAGGATCTTGCACAGCAGTATCAGGAGTATATAGAAGATAGCTTCAACACCGATGAGTTTAGAAAGTATCTACACACTGATCGCGCCTTTGAACTCGGTCTGCTAATAAACCAATCAAAAGCGAAGCTCTTTGAGATTATTAGCGACGAGCAAAAAAACAATTCTTTTTATTACTCCATTGAAGACTATGCCTACTACGATGATATACGCCGGTGCTTACTATACGCAGTATGCTCCGATGTACTCGGCCCAATAAAGGACTTAACCATTACTCTGATCAGTCATTTTGCGGTGTCAGATGATGATTTCAAAAAGTTAGATGAATTAGATGCGAATGACTTAGGGCAAGAATGTTGGCTAAAAGCGATGGGGACGCATCCGACTGAAAGGCTAAGATTAATTGAGCTGCTCTATCCTAAAAAGATAAAGGATGAGATGACTGCGTATGAGTGCCGTCTTAAAGGTTCAAACGGCGAATTTGACACGCGCTTTGATCTTACGCTTATGCAAGATAACTTGCAGCCCTTACATGACCAAGACTCATCATATACAGATGTGGTAAAACAAGTGCTCCGAAGAGCCTCACAGGCGATGTGGGGATTCTTGGTGATTGGTCTCGAGGTGCCAACCGGATTAAATGCAGCTCAAGGGCAGGATATCAAATCGGTATACGGAGACCGTAAAGCCAAAGCAGAAAGGCTAGCGCTTGATACAAATGCACTAAAAGATGAAAAGGCTGCACTCGAGCGCTCTATTGAAGCTAAACAAGCGGAAATTAGTGCTCAAACTAAAGCGCGCAACAAAGTTTTAAGTTGGGCCACTTCTGCTGGGTTGGATGCAAATGGCGTGGAGAAATTTCTTGATTTACACATAAAACGGCAAGAGCAAGCATTACGTGATTTGAAAAAAACTGCCTCCAATGTGCAATATCAACTAACGAATGCAAAGAGAGAGCTTAATGCATTGTCAAGCTCTATAGAGTATGCAAAATCAGCTAGATTTGAAAACAGTGTCAGAGGGGATCTCTTTGGTCGATTTAAGCAATTAGTAGATGTTTCGACAAATGGTTTGATAAAAGAGATTAACCTATCAATTGCAGACTATTTAGATGGCAATTTACCTGATGGATTTTTACCTCTGGATTTTCAGTCAAAAGCTGAACGAGCATCTAAGCGCCTGAATGAGCTGGAGAAAGCCGCAGAGGCATTTACTGATAGTCATCAGAAGAATCCTGTAGCATACCCTTATGTCAGAACTGAGTTAGGTGGAGGACAGATTGTTCAGCAACAGTTAGATCATATTTTGTCTCTAGACGGTACCTTGGGTGAAATTGAAAAAACACTGGAGCGGCAAAAAATAAAAGCCGAATTTGCACAAAAACGCTTACAGCAAAAAGTATTGGTGTTGGATGCGAGAAAAGTTAAAGGCTTGACCGGTGATATAAATTCAGCTGAAGCAAAGATCAGAGACTTAGTAAATGACATTGATATACAAGAGTGGCAGTTTGATAGTCTACAAAAGGAAGTTGAGTCATTGGAAAGACTCTCAAAGTTTAGTGTTAAACCTCGAACTTACAATATAGCATTAAATGGGACACTATCTTTTATTGCTGCATTAGAAGTAATTAATTTATACGACACAATGACAAATGCTAACGCTAGTGGGCTTGCTAAAGTGTCAGCTGTATTTGACTTTGCCGATATTATGATCAACATCGGTGCGAATGTGGTAGAAAAAAAGGCAGGGTTACCCACCGCGAAACAGGTTAACGCTATTTTAAGGAATTCAGCGGAACATATATCCCCAATTGGGATGTTAAGAGGAATACTGGTTTTTACTGCAAATGCAGTAACATTAATTGCTGCAGCTGTTAGCGCTTATGTTGCGTTTAAGGATGCGATGTTAGAAAAGGAAAGCGGAGATACCGCATTATATTATGCCAATATGACGATGATGGTGGGTTTTTTGTCACTAACCGCTTCAGCAAGTTTAGTCGCTGCAACACATTTAATTTCCGCTTTAAGTGTTGGCGCTGTCGCAACATTTGGCGCTATTGCAAGTGCGCTAGGGTTATTGGGGTTGTTGATTATCTTGATTGGTGCTGGCCTACTACTGATTTTTCATGAGTCTGAAATTGAGGCTTGGCTAAATGCCTGTCCTTGGAGTAAAAAGCGCCAACAAAAATATAAAGACGATAGCAATAAGTCTTCAGCTATACGGGCGTCAACATGGCAGCAAAAAATGGAAAATGCGTTAACCGATTTTTACAGCATGTTGTACTCTCCCTCGATAAATATTCAAAGATTTTTAAGTGTGTTTAAGGTACAGGTAAGCGCGCCACTAACCAATGAATCAGAAGGGTTTTCTGCTCGTTTCTATTGGTCAAAAGAAGGTGATGATAAAATACAGGAGATAAATCATCATCAGTTGGCCAAGCTTAGCAGTGGTTGGAAGCTATATCCTAATCGAACCGGTTATTACTTTGAGTTCACTGAAGGTAAGCTCTGTGAACTGTTAAACCTAGAAGTTGGTAGCTCTATTGAGTTAATCATAGAAGTAGAAAGCTATCCCAATGGTAAAGGAAGAAAAGTGATAGAAAGTGCAACTAAGTTGTACTCTTTACCAACGGTGGTGACTAAAAAAGACGATGGTTATTTGATCACTAAAGGGGTTCGATACATTAAAGAACTTTCAAGATTAAATCAAAAGTTCAGATTTCCTGAAAGGCCGCCATTAAGATAGAAGGAAACGAAGAATGAAAAAGATTGAAGATATGACTCAAGATGAGTTAGATAAATACCTAGAGGAAAGAGCGAAAGAAAGAGAACGATATTATCGAGAAGAAGCTACCGAAGAAGAAAAAAGAGAAAGAGCGAAGAGGCATGCCTATGTAAATCGTAGGTCAGACTATAGACTTAGTGGTGTTTTTTATGAAGAACTATCCAAAGATCATCTTCATAACTTAAGCTATAAGGAACGCTTAGCCAAGGCTGAAGAACTAAACGGTTGTAAGTTTAAAGACGCAAAACCCTGTAAAGACAGATTTGCGCCAAGAGACGACTTTAGTGGTGTAAGTTACTCGAGTAAATGTGATGGTCGGGTTGTTTCCGTACCGCGCTCTCCAGGGCTATGGTCACTTAGATTGCTTTCATTGGTATGGGGTCCTTTGGCTGGAATAAGTTTATTAGTAGTTAGTATGACAGACGACAGTATGCCTGCTTGGCATTCATGGTTAGGGCTGTTTTTACTGACTGCATTCCCTTTAATAATGTACAAATTAGGGAATGCAATTCGTTTTATTGATGCAATAGAGTTTAATCGCCATACCGGTCTGGTAAAAACGCCTTACACCTTATTCAGAAAGCCATTTTATATCCCCATAGAAGATCTTGAGTATGTTGTTGGTCCAGAAGTAAAGAACGCACGAGGTAGCGCATCGATGCAAACGGGTTACTTAAGTTGTAGAAAATACCCAGAACATTATTGGTTTGGAAATCGTATTGGGATTGCAGGGGGAGGTGATGTTCACGATTGGTCACAAATGAATAGGTTTATGGATATTACTCAACCGATTGACGAGTACTATCACAAATCTATGGAAATCCAGTTTAAGAATAACAGGAATGCTCACGGCAATAGCCCATTTCCAGAGGTGATGAAAAAGTACTTTGATGCCGACGACTGCCAAGTAAATCGCATGGAAGTGTGGTAGGGCGTTAATCATTACAAGTGCTTTCTAGTAGTCAGCTAAAAGGAGTTGTTGATGAAAAAGATTGAAGAGATGACTGAAGAAGAGCTGGATAGCTATTTGGCAAATAAAGCGAAGGAAAGAGAGCGATATTATCGAGAAGAAGCAACTGAAGAAGAAATAGAAAAGAAAGCACAAAGAGATGCATACTTGGCTAGAGAGACAAGTTATCGTCGTAGTGGTATTTTTTATGAAGAACTACCCAAAAACCATCTCCATAACCTAAGCTATAAGGAACGACTAGCCAAGGCTGAAGAATTAAACGGCTGTAAGTTTAAAGAAGCAAAACCCTGTAAAGACAGATTTGCACCGAGAGATGACTTTAGTGGCTCGAGTTACCCAAGTCAATGTGATGGTCGAATTGTTTCTGTGCCGCGCTCTCCTGGGTTATGGTCTCTAAGACTGCATGGATTGGTATTAGGCCCTATTATTGGGATTTGTCTGTTAGTGGTTAGTATGACAGACGACAGTATGCCAGCTTGGCATTCATGGTTGGGGCTGTTTTTACTGACTGCATTCCCTTTAATAATGTACAAATTAGGGAATGCAATTCGTATTGTGGATGCAATCGAGTTTAACCGCCATACCGGACTGGTAAGAACGCCCTACACCTTATTCAGAAAGCCATTTTATATCCCCATAGAAGACCTAGAGTATGTTGTTGGTCCAGAAGTAAAAAATATGCGAGGCAGCGCATCGATGCAAACGGGTTACTTAAGTTGTAGAAAATACCCCGAGCACTATTGGTTTGGAAATCGTATAGGTATTGCGGGAGGTGGCGATACTCACGATTGGTCACAAATGAATAGGTTTATGGATATTACTCAACCAATCAACCGCTATTATTATAAAGCTATGGAGTATACGTTTAAGAAGAATAAGAATGCTCACGGCAATGGTCCATTTCCAGAGGTGATGAAAAAGTACTTTGATGCTGATGATTGCCAAATAAACCGTTGGAAGGTGTGGTAGGGCGTTAATCATTACAAGTGCTCTCTAGTGGTTGACTAAAAGGAATTGGTGATGAAAAAGATTGAAGAGATGACTCAAGAAGAGTTAGATAAATATCTAAAGGAAAGAGCGAAGGAGAGGGAACGATATAACCGTGAGGAGGCAACAGAAGAAGAAAAGAAAAAGGATGCTGAAATAGACGCGTATTTTGATAGACAATTAGTTTATCGTCGAAGCGGTATTTTTTATGAAGAGCAACCAAAAGATCATCTCCATGACCTAAGCTATAAGGAACGACTCGTCAAGGCTGAAGAATTAAACGGTTGTANAGTTTAAAGACGCAAAACCCTGTAAAGACGCATTTGCCCCAAGAGATGATTTTGATGGCCCTNAAACGCCTCTTTGGTGCTTGGAATTGTGACGGTGAAAAAGTTGCGGTAGTTCGCCACCCAAGCCTAATACTTTTTAGAATGGTAATCACCATATTGTCCGCAATTGCTGGGTTTATGTTGATTGTACTGACACTGGTTCATACATTTCCAGTAGACTATTTATATTTATGTTTGGCAGGCCTTTTCATCACGCCTTTCTTGTTGTTTAAATTTTCTGACGCTTTACGGTTTCTTGATAACATTGAGTTTAATCGTCATACCGGGTTGGTGAGAACGCCTTACACCTTGTTTAGAAAACCATTTTATATCCCAATNAGAAGACCTTGAATATGTGGTGGGCGTTGAGGTGAAAAGCGCAAGAGGAGGCGGCTCGTTCCAAACGGGTTACCTAAGTTGCAGAAAGTATCCAGAAAAGTTTTGGTTTGGTCACGCGATTGGACTTGGAGATGGTGGGAACCTAAACGATTGGGCTCAGATAAATCGGTTTATGNAACACTACCCAACCGATAGATAGGTATTACTACGAAATTATGGAGTATCACTATAAGCTCGATAAGAATGCCCACTTTAACGGTCCATTTCCCGAGGTGATGAAAAAGTACTTTGATGCTGATGACTGCCAAGTAAACCGCATGGAAGTGTGGTAGGGCGTTAGTATTACAAGTGCTTTAAGTAGTTAATCAAAAGGAGTTGGTGGTGAAAGAAATTAAGGACATGACTCATGAAGAGATACGTAATTATTTAGCAAAGAGGGCTAAAGAAAGAGAAGTGCTCTATCAAAAAGGAGCTACTGAAGAAGAGAAGCGGGAAGCAGAACTAGAAGCATACAGTGATAGACGAGTAGGTTACTGCCTAAGTGAAGCTTATTATGAAGATCTAACTAAAGACCATCTCCATAACTTAAGCTATGAGGAACGCTTAGCCAAGGCTGAAGAATTAAACGGCTGTAAGTTTAAAGAAGCAAAACCCTGTAAAGATGCTTTTGCTCCGAGAGATGCCTTTAGCGGCTCGAGTTACCCAAGTCAATGTGATGGTCAGGTCGTTTCTGTGCCACGCTCACCTGGATTATGGTCACTTAGGCTACATGGGTTGGTATTAGGCCCTATTATTGGGGTTTGTCTGTTAGTGGTTAGTATGACAGACGATAGTCTGCCAGTTTGGCATTCATGGTTGGGGCTGTTTTTACTGACTTTATTTCCTTTAATAATGTACAAAATAGGGAATGCAATTCGCATTGTGGATGCAATTGAGTTTAACCGCCATACCGGGCTGGTAAGAACGCCCTACACCTTATTCAGAAAGCCATTTTATATCCCCATAGAAGACCTAGAGTTTGTTGTCGGTCCAGAGATAAAAAATATGCGAGGCAGCGCATCAATGCAAACGGGCTACTTAAGTTGTAGAAAATATCCCGATCACTATTGGTTTGGAAATCGTATTGGTATCGCGGGGGGCGGAGATGTTCACGATTGGTCACAAATGAATAGGTTTATGGATATTACTCAACCAGTAGATCGATATTACTATAAAGCTATGGAGTATACATTTAAGAAGAATAGCAATGCTCATGGCAATGGTCCATTTCCCGAGGTGATGAAAAAATACTTTGATATCGATAATTGCCAAATTAATCGTATGGATGTGTGGTAGGGGTTAATCATAATAAGTGGTTCGTCAGTCGACTAAAAGAAAGGTTAAGGCCATTAAGGAACAAAAAAGACAAGGGGAGTACGATGCTTGACTCTTTTCATTACAATTATTACTTGACTATCAACAACTTTGGATTTTATAAAAAAAGAGCTGGAATTTGCTTNTACAGCAGATATGATAACTGGTGTTTGTGGTAAGCGATTTAATAAGCCGCATCGTTTTAAAACCTGCACTAGCGGNAAATTCAGTTGTAAGGTTAGTCTTATTAGGTCCTTTTCTTATTTCTCTATGTTGTATGTTCCTATTCATAGGCACAATGTTAGTCGCTCTATTTTCTGGTGAGCTACAAGCTTACCATTTGCAGCTAATAGCGCTACTAATGGTGATAAATTTAGTGTTGGTTAATCTTACTCCATATTTGTCTACTTTCGTTGGAGAAAAATGCGTTTACTTCGACAGAGAAAAACAAAAAGTATCGTTTACTTTGGATATACCCAATTGCGCAGAGCGAGATGAGTTCGGGAATTG
>NZ_NSDG01000035.1 GCF_002289345.1 Pseudoalteromonas sp. HM-SA03
AGAAAACTGCTCCAACAACTGGGAAAAATAAACCCCGCTTAAAAAAGCGGGGTTTATCATCAATCTGAGCCGCCAAAATATGGCGGCGTAATGTATTAGTTCAGCGGTTGTGTTAGATCCAGCTGATAAAGTGCAAAACCTCTTTCGTCGGTTTTGCCAGTAGGTAGAATATGATTAAATTGCTGACTGTAGGTTTCAGCATCCGCACTAGTTGAACTAAAGAACTCAATATTAGTGCCAACTACAGGTGCAAATGACCAGTTCATATCTGCCGATGGATCAAGTCCTGCGGCACCATTTTGGTCGCTAACAAAAGTAATATAGTCAGCAACGACCTGACGGTTCTCATTTGGCGAGTCGACAACGATTTTATCTCCCTTAATATTTGGGAAATTACCGCCACCAGATGCACGATAGTTATTCGTTGCAACCAAGAATACTTGGTCGTCCTTCACCAACTCACCTTGATACTTCAATGCCTTAATGCGGTTACCGTTTGACACCTTTTCACCGTTTGCCGCGTAGCGTGCAGGCTCAGTGACATCAATTTGATACGTCACACCATCTAGCACATCATAGTTATATGAAGGAAAGTCTGGATTGATCAGCGCTTGAACGCCTTCAGTATTCGGTGTGATTTGATTGAACTGGCCTGCAGACATTTCAAGCCATTCGCGCACTTCGCTGCCCTTGAGCTTCAACACCTTAAGTACGTTAGGATAAATGTACATATCTGCAACGTTACGATAGGCGATATCACCTGCAGGTATTGCGGTAAAGTCATCTGGCCCGCCACGCCCTGCTCTGAAAGGCGCACCCGCAGACAGAATAGGTAATCCATCAAGCTCAGTACCTTGCACGATTTTTGCTGTATACCATGCTTGTGCGTCAGTCACGATTTGGATTGAGGGGTCGTCATTCACTAACGCAAAATAGCTGTTCACTGTGTTGGTAATTTTAGCAAAAGGCTCATTCACCCATGCGCGAGTTTCAGCATGCTCACGATGTACCGCTGCTTCAATTGCCGCATCGCTTTCTACCAACGATACCGTATTACGATTTTCATCCGTTTCATAGATAGCCTTCAGCGTCGACTGTGAGTCAACCACCACCCATTTACCTGATTTAAATTGGATATCTAGGTCAATCACACCAAGATGATTACCCCAAAAACCAGGCATTACAGCCGCAACGCCATTGATTGTGCCTTTATCGTTATCAACACCGTGAACCGCTAAGTCTGCGTAGCCTGCCCCAGGGAAGTTTGCATGCGCGTGACCAAACATAATGGCGTCTATATCATCCACCTTGGACAAAGCATAAGATGCATTTTCAGCCATTGGCTTATCGGCAGATACATCAAGACCTGAGTGCGGAATAGCAACTACAATATCCGCGCCTTCAGCTTTCATTTTAGGCACGTAGTGTTTTGCCATTTTTACGATGTCTTTGGCTATCACTTTGCCTTCAAGGTTGGCCTTATCCCATTGCATGATTTGCGGTGGAACAAACCCGATAAAGCCGACTTTAATCACCTGAAGTTTGTCATTCTCGTCAAAGAATTGCTTTTCTTGAATTAGGTAAGGCTTAAATAACGGCACATCATTTGTTTCATCTTCGTCGCCATCAACCTTAAATACGTTTGCACTGATGTAGGGAAAATTCGCATCGTCGATTGCTTCGTCTAAAAACGCCAAGCCAAAGTTAAACTCATGATTACCAATATTTGCGACATCGTACTCTAGTGTGTTCATGGCCTTATAAACAGGATGAACTTCACCTTCTTTGAGGTTTTTGATTTTCGCCATATAGTCGCCAAGCGGACTACCTTGGATCAAGTCGCCATTATCTACCAACATGGAGTTTTTAACTTGGCTTCGCGCTTGATGGATTAACGCTGCGGTTTTCACGAGACCCACTTTGTCATCTTGCTTGTCTGAAAAGTAGTTGTAGTTCAATACATTTGCATGCAAATCTGTGGTTTCTAGTAAACGCAAAGACACCGCAGTGCCCTCTTTTGGAATATCAGGTCCTTTCGGCACGTTTATATCAATATCGTTATCTGAATCTGAGCAACCAGTAATAATGCTTGTGGCACCGCACAGTAGTGCGATTGGAAGTAGTTTTGTTTTCATAAGTCCTTTCTTTACTTTGTTTGCATACCCGTGCGCATGCGTTTAGTTATTTCAGTAATGCCTATTCACGTCTCTTCTTATTCCACTTAATAGAAACTGAACCAAGAAGAACAGCGAGTCAGGATAAACCGTTGCGTTTTGCGTGGCGGGTGTAACTATACGAGGGAAAAAAGTCAAGAAAGCTAAGCTTTTATGGCAGTTAAGTGCTAGAAATATGACGGTACTAAGTCAGGAGAAGTGAATTAATTTTAAAGTGAAATATACACAAAAAAGCCTCCACATTGGAGGCTTTAATTGTGACTTTTACATTTACCAATAGTTAATCTTCAAAATCGACTTCTAGCGCGATGATCGTGCCTTCGACCATTTGAGCGGTAACTTCAACCTTAACATCATTACTAAGGTCACTTTTTTGGCCATCTTTGAATACGGTGTCATTGGTTACATGAATCGTCATTCCAAATAATGTAAATTGGTCGCCAGACAAGTTTGCAACTTTACCTTCGAGCTCAAAATAGGCGTAGTCTTCGAACTCTACCTTTTCTGCTTGAATATAAGTTTCACCATTTTCAGTTACTAAATAGCCTTCAACTTCAACGTTTTTGCCTGTTGCAATATCAGATTGACTGCCATCTTTAAACTGAGTTTGCTCAGATACTTTGACTTTTTGGCCAAGGACGTAAAACGCCTCATCTGTCTCAACTTGTGTAATTGAACCTTCAACCTCCACATATTTTACGGCATCAAATTTGAGCTCTTTAGCAATAACAGTGACACCGTCGGTTGTGTAACCTTCAACCTCAACTGCCAAGCCATTTGAAAGCTTCTCAAAATTACCGTTTTTAAGCTTTGTATCTGCCGTAATTTGAACGCGCTGCGCACCAAGGTTGAACTCGTATTCAAACGTAGAGTTTTTGACTAAGCCCTCAATTACGCCTGCAATTTCGACTTCATCAACGTCATCTTCCTCAAATTCGACCTTTTTAGCCAACAATACATTGTCGTCAGTTAACACACCTTCTACTTCAACCGTTACACCGTTTCCAAGGTTACTGCTACTGCCATCTTTAAATTCCGTGTTGCCATCAGTTGCAATAGAAACACCATTCACCATGAACTCAGACGCTGAGACAAAGTTTGTGATTTTGCCTTCAACTTCAAGTTCAATACCATCATCAGACTCGATTTCAATTTTGAGTGCCAAGATTGAGCCATCAGCACGCTGAATAGCGGTAACTTCGACTTCATCGCCAATAACAAACAATCCGTTTTTAAACTCTGTATTTCCATCAAAGAATACGGTCTTACCATCAACACTAAAAGTCGCATCGACAGGGTTAAAGTTTATCACTTTACCTTCTAACTCAAATCTACGATCATCGAAGTCATCATCTTTGTCGTCAACTTCAACCTTAGTTGCGATCAATGAGTCTCCTTGGATCACATAATCAACTTCCGCGATATCACCTGCTGCCACTTGTTCAAAAAATGTCGTGAGGTTTACATCATCTTCAAGTTCCAGCTCTGTCGCACCATTGATGGCAAAGACAAGTTTGCCTACTGTGATTGTTTGCTCGCCAGCATTAACAGCCGTGATTTTACCCTCAACCTCATGTTCTTGTTGATCGTCAAAATCGCTTGCAGAGATACGCTCTAAATCTCTCACGACATAGGCCTCTTCAAAGCCAAACGCCTCAATTTCAACGACATCGCCCACACTAAGTTTCTCAAGTTTTAGCTCGTTGTCTTCTGCATCAGAGTCATCTTCAAACTGGGTATAGTTATCCACAAAATAGGTGCTACCAAATACCGTAATTGTTTGTGCTTCAAGATCAATTGCTTCAATAACACCGGTTAATTCGATTTCAGAGTGCTTATCAAAGCGTACTTTTTTGGCGATTAAACCTTCTTCGGTTGCAACTGCAAGCACAAATACACGCATACCGATTTGCAGGTCATCGTCATCACCTTTTTTGAAATCAGTGTCATCATTTAATGTGAAGCTATGCCCGCCGATTGCAAAGGCGTCGTCACTGACTTGAGTAACAATACCTTCAAATTTAGCGACCGAACCTGTTGACACTGGCTCGTTGCTATCAACCTCTACACTGTCTGCAAGTAATACACCATCAATAGGTAAACTTGATGCTTCCACCTCCACTATTGCATTGTTTTCAAGCGTCCCTTCAACTTCTGTTGCTCGGCTATAATCTATAGTTAGCATGCCTAATTTGAATGTTTTCGTATCAAGATCTAGCTCAGCAACCTTACCCTCAATTTCAAATTCGCCATTTTGCTCTTCCACATCGATGCGGGTAGCAACATACTGACCCCGCCCTTGACGCAACGCACTGATCTCCACGAAATCACCTGTGGTTACTTCTGTGAAAGCTACCTCTAATTTCGTACGTTTATCAACACTAAATTCTTGACCCAAAACAGTGATTATTTGTTTGGCGTAGTCGACTGCCGTAACCACACCTTTAGCGGTTGCGTCATAGCTAATGGAGTCAGCTAATGCAAAATCACCATCTGCGCCTTGCTTACCTTGCAGATTTACCTGCATACCCACTTTAAGATTGGCTTGTTGATCTGGCGTCGTCTCATAACGCACACCGTTTACGTATACACTGCCAAACCCAGTTACCGTTCCCTGTGCACTTACTGATGTACGGTAGGTAATGGTGATTGTTTCTTCTTCATTACCACTCAAATCGACAGTAACCGAGTTTTCATTTGGCTGATAGAGTGCTTGATCCACAGAACGAGAAGTCGCCGTTAATTTATACTCCCCGTTTGTTAAGGCATTTAGAGTAGTCGTGCTTGTAATGTCTTCGCTATAGCTAGAAGGGCCTGTTAGCGTTAAGCCCGCATCTGCACCAGCTGGTAAGCCTTGTACAATGACTTTTATTGAACCTTTGGCTCCGGTGTTATCGCCAGGTTGCGGTTCGTCATCACTACCGCCCCCACACGCGACCAGAAGGCTACTTGATGCCAATAATGATGGTAATAACCATTTTCTATCCATTACATAATCTCCTAAATTTTTGGCTCATTTAGTACATGCAGCTGCTAGCCACAAAAACTTAACATGCACTCTAGACGGCCTAAAATGAATACCCGCTTTACTAACGCCTTGCTTGTACCTACTTTGACTTTTCGTCATTACCACACTTCCATACGATTAATTTGGCAGTCATCTGCATCAAAGTACTTTTTCATCACCTCTGGAAATGGGCCGTTGCCATGGGCATTCCTATTCTTCTTAAACGTATACTCCATAGCACTGTGATAGTACTCGTCAATTGGTTGAGTAATATCCATAAACCTATTCATTTGTGACCAATCGTGAGCATCGCCGCCCCCTGCAATACCAATACGATTTCCAAACCAATAGTGCTCGGGGTATTTTCTACAACTTAAGTAACCCGTTTGCATCGATGCGCTGCCTCGCATATTTTTTATCTCTGGACCGACAACAAACTCTAGGTCTTCTATGGGGATATAAAATGGCTTTCTGAATAAGGTGTAGGGCGTTCTTACCAGTCCGGTATGGCGGTTAAACTCAATTGCATCCACAATACGAATTGCATTCCCTAATTTGTACATTATTAAAGGGAATGCAGTCAGTAAAAACAGCCCCAACCATGAATGCCAAGCTGGCATACTGTCGTCTGTCATACTTACCCCTAACAGACAAATCCCAATGATAGGGCCCAATACCAACCCATGTAGCCTAAGGGACCATAATCCCGGTGAGCGTGGTACGGAAACAACCCGACCATCGCATTGGCTAGGGTAACTTACACTACTAAAGTCGTCTCTCGGCGCAAATCTGTCTTTACAGGGTTTTGCGTCTTTAAACTTACAGCCATTTAGTTCTTCAGCCTTGGCTAAGCGCTCCTTATAGCTTTGGTTATGGAGGTAGTCTTTTGATAACGCATCATAAAAATTTCCCTCTCTAATATATTTTAACCTTCGTTCTGAGTACCTTTGCATTTCTTCCAATTCTTTTTTCTCAGCTTCACTAGCTTCTTCTTGATAATATCTTTCTCTTCTTTTGTCGCCTTCTTTGATGATTTCTTCAAGTTCTTCTTGAGTCATCTCTTCAATCTTTTTCATTCGTCGTTTCCTTCTATCTAATTGGCGGCCTTTCAGGAAATCTGAACTTTTGATTTAATCTGGATAGTTCTTTGATGTATCTAACCCCTTTCACAATCAAATAACCATCGTCTTTTTTGGTCACCACCGTCGGCAAGGAGTACAACTCTGTAGCGCTCTCGATCACTTTTTTACCTTTGCCATTGGGGTAACTTTCTACTTCTATGATTAACTCAATAGAGCTACCAACTTCTAGATTTAGCAGTTCACAGAGTTTTCCTTCAGTGAACTCAAAGTAATAACCGGTTCGATTAGGATATAGCTTCCAACCACTGCTAAGCTTGGCCAACTGATGATTATTTATCTCCTGTATTTCATCATCACCTTCTTTTGACCAATAAAAACGAGCAGAAAACCCTTCTAATTCATTGGTTAGTGGCGCGCTTACCTGCACTTTAAACACACTTAAAAATCTTTGAATATTTCTCGAGGGAGAGTACAACATACTATAAAAATCGGTTAACGCATTTTCCATTTTGTGTTGCCATGTTGACGACCGGAGCGCAGACTAAATCAATCTAGGTTTGTATGAGGCTAAATACGCTCGCAACCGGGTGTTGCTTACCGAGCCTATAAAAGCATAAGAAGTTAAAAGCTATCCACAACTCCTATTCCGGATAGCAAAATACTAGCTGTAACATTATCATAGTAAACATACCTCTTGGCTTGGGTGGCCGTGTGGGATCAGGGGTCCATACTTCCCACGGTTTTGTAATTTCTGGTTGAACTTTGCCCTCAGANCCAGTCAAATTTTATAGCTTCNNNATGAAATATTTGCTCTTCAATTTCTCTTTGTTGTTCAAGGCTGAATTGTGTCCAAAAGCCTTTTGGTCGACCATTACTTTCATCAAAAGACTTAGTGATTGGATCCAACTCTCGATACAGCTCGTATTCCGGTGTATCGGGTAAAGGTTTATCTTGCTCCATATGCCTAACAATCGACTCCCATTCCAAAAAACATCGCACAGGCTTCGACGTATCACCAGAGGCATTTATTGTTAGTTTCGCATTCGGGTAACGCTCGAAATCTTTATGTCTGATTTCAATAAACGCTTTCATAATACCTAGCGCTCCAAACTCATTTTTAATTCGGCATTCTATATTATCCCAATCGAATGTTGGATTACCAAAACCATCAAGCTCTTCAGCATTACTTATACTCCATGTAAAACTTACTTTTTGCTCCACACGGTCAAAATAAGCTCCTTTAAATTTTATTCTATCATAAAATAAACCTGTGAAATTTAGCACCAAAACAGAATACATTGGTATGATAAACAGTATACCCCAAAAAAAAGATTCACCCTCAACCATAAGAATCAATAAGTTTAAAAATAGGTATAGCCAAAGTGCAACAGAAATCCAAGCAGGAAGAAGAAGCAGAATCAATCTTAAACTTTGAGGGTTTGCTATGAACAAATATCTTTGCTTTAAATTAAAGTAGTTACTTTCATTTGGTTTATGAAACTTTCTAAAAATTGCACACCCAAATCTATTTTCATCGATCCCACCTTTAAAGCTATGCTCGCTAAAAAATCGATTAAAGAAACTATTTTTCTGAAGTGTGTTCACTATTTT
>NZ_NSDG01000036.1 GCF_002289345.1 Pseudoalteromonas sp. HM-SA03
CGTGGCGGATTGTTTACCTAGGTCTTGCCAGTTGATGTCTCTTAGGTATTTAACTGGGTCGCCTTTACCGAGCTTGCGTAAAACTGCAAGCGCAGCAGAGAGTGATTCTCCGGTATTTTTTAAGATAACCTTGCCTACGCCTTTAACTGCTGAGCCCACTACCGGCACTAAACCAATACCCGTTAGGGTAAAGGCAAGCCAAGCGTCGGTGTCGTTGGCTTCATCATCGTCGGTCAGTAACATGACATTGGCGATGATATCTCGTAAATCCATGACTTGGTCAATAATTGGTATCATGGAAATCAAGGTACCTACCACGATTTGTGACGTGGAGGGGTTTTGATTAAAGTCGCCTTGCAGTGTGCCCCACAACCAATCACCAGCTTGGGTTGCAATGCCATTGGCTTCTATCAGTGGTGCGGTATTGCCGCTGCGTACCATTTCAGCCGCTCGCGCTGGGGTGATTTGTCCATACAGTGGGTTTTTAGGGCGATTATCTTCTGGCAGGTAATCGCGTTTATCCTCACCATATTGCACGGTGTATTGACCTGGCGGTGCATTCTCAATTTTTGCTTTACCGCTGTCGTCTAAGTTACCAGTCAACTCTGTGCCGTTTGCAAATCGAATGGTATAAGGTGCGCCCATAATTGGGCTGCCATCTTGATAAGT
>NZ_NSDG01000037.1:0-903 GCF_002289345.1 Pseudoalteromonas sp. HM-SA03
GGGACGCAGAATTTTTTGCAAATCACGGACTTGCTATTTCTGTGTCACTAGGACTTTATTTAGCTGTTTATTCTCTCGCTAACCGAGTTACCTACCGAAGTAAGTGGCGTCCCCTAGGGGATTCGAACCCCTGTTACCGCCGTGAAAGGGCGGTGTCCTAGGCCTCTANACAATAACAAACAACTTCGCACTCGAGGCGTTGCCATTTGAATTATGTACTAGGACATATGCACTAACGATAAATTGGTGGAGCTAGACGGGATCGAACCGTCGACCTCTTGCATGCCATGCAAGCGCTCTCCCAGCTGAGCTATAGCCCCATAATAGTCAGACCTGAACTGCTAGCCTGTATCGCTGAGTGCGGGGCGCATTCTATGCAGGAGCAAAAATAAAGTCAACAACTTTTATGAAAGTTTTTTCTAACTGATTCATTTTAAATCAAGAAGCGTAGAATATAACCAAACCACTCCCCTTTGCAAGCCTAACACCTTGAATTGGATTATTTATTACACAATTTAAAACGCATAGTTACCGCACCTCTGCCTTTTTGTTTTAAATCCAATTAGGCCAGAGTGATTTACGGCTCTTTTCTTACTCCGCATGGTATCCAACCCTGCTTAATTTCGCGCTATAATACGCAAAGCACAGCAACTTATTTCCCCCCCAAAAATGAGATGATTCTAGGGCCAAAAATATAAGCCCCCTCACCTTTCTATAATGAAGAGCTTAAAGCATTGAGCATAAAAACATCATACAGTATAGTTTTTTAAAGTTAAGTGTTGACTCTTTTCAAACTAAACCTATAATACCGCCCCACAACGGCAGACGTTGTAATACAATTTGGGTTGTTAGCTCAGTTGGGAGAGCATCGCCCTTACAAGGCGAGGGTCACTGGTTCAAGTC
>NZ_NSDG01000037.1:1052-1318 GCF_002289345.1 Pseudoalteromonas sp. HM-SA03
ACAAGGCAAGGGTCACTGGTTTAAGCCCAGTACAACCCACCACTTTATTCTTTATTAGATAGAGTGGCCGATGCAAAGCATCGCACTAAGCCTGAACAAGGCAAGGGTCACTGGTTTAAGCCCAGTACAACCCACCACTTCTACTCTTAGATTAGAATTGGACGTTAAACTCGATTCAAGAGTATAAATTGAAACACAATTTGGGTTGTTAGCTCAGTTGGGAGAGCATCGCCCTTACAAGGCGAGGGTCACTGGTTCAAGTCCAG
>NZ_NSDG01000038.1 GCF_002289345.1 Pseudoalteromonas sp. HM-SA03
TGCCAGTTGATGTCTCTTAGGTATTTAACTGGGTCGCCTTTACCGACTTTTCTTTGGGTAAAAAGCCGCAGCACGGCAAGCGCAGCGGAGAGGGATTCCCAGTATTTTTTTTAAGATAACTTTGACTATGGTTGTGGTATGTCTTGGGCCTTTATTTATGGCTTTGTCTTACCACTGCATACCATCTCAGTAGAGTAGTTAAAGATTAACAACCGTGGTTTCTCTAATTAAAAATGTACATGAAAGCAGCAGAAGAAATTTGGTGAGAAATGTAGGCTAGGAGGATAATTGAACCTAGCCTTGCAACATCTATGCATTTAAAGGACTTAAAAAGGTGCTATTGGTTATGGGGTAATTGGTTAGATAGCGCAACGATATCAGCCATAACACGCTTCTCTCCAAGGTCAGCTAAGAAAGCTAAATGTTCCGTGGCTTTTACCTTTTGGAGATTCTCAAGCTTAGGTTCGCCACCAAGGGCAAGAGCTGGCACGAAGCCATAGATTTCTCCATTTTCAAGTGGGCCTAGCTTTTCGACAGCACGTTCAAAAAGAGGTTGTTCATTGTGATCTGTTAAATCAATTTCGGAGCTAACTTTATTTGCAAAAAATAAATCTAAAGTTAGTTCTTTTCCATCTTCAATAAACTCTTGATCGTTAAATGTTGGAAAAATCATACCATAACAGCTTGTTATCGATAGGCTATTACCCGAGTTCTTTCCCCAAATATACACTTCTCCAAAAGCGTCAATGGCTATTACGGAGAAGTTATCCAAACCATCTCTTTGCATTTGCTCAAATCTAGTGCTTTTCAGCCATGAGTCTAAAACATCTTGATAATCAGCTGGGTTTACCATCCATAGCCGTCCCGCTCCCCAGCCACAAAAGCCGTACTCTTTCCAATATTCTAGCAAGTTATCAGGCAATAAGCCTTTATACGCTTTAATATCTTCACCTGTCGGCTTGATCTCTTTAATTGCAGGTCCAAAACCGCCAAAGTTATAAAATTCTTCAAAGTATTCGTTCATCTACTTACACCTGTACAAGTTCATATTTAATTTTGCATCTGGACCCAATGCTTTTAGTGCTTTCTCTGCTTCATTATCCATTAGCTCAACACGACTCAACGTAGTCTTTTTACCTGAGTCATCAAAACCTTTTTTATTCCATCGTGCGCCAATAGATTGGTTAACACTGGCGTCGCCTAAATCAACAACTTCATCTAGTCCTCCTGCAATCATATCAGGGTTATGCAAAGCATTCAGAGTCTTCATGTCCAACCTTGCAAGTGCTTCTGCTTGATCTGAAAGCTCCTGACCACTTAATCTATTCTCTTTTCTTAGTTTATTCTTATATTTACTAATTAATTTACTTTTAAACTTTTCTCTAGCCGCCTTCTGCGCCTTTCCAGTTCCTTTTCGTCCAATCTTTTTATAAGCATCGCGATTTTCAAGATACTGTTTTACAGTNCATGCTATTTAGCCCGTCCATTTGTCCTTTTAATTGGCGGTCATATTCAACAGCGGTTCCTTTGGCATTCTTTTTAAAACAAGGCACGTTGTATTGCGGCATACGTTTTATTGCNAGCCCCCGGCAGATCATTCCCTTTTGGCGGTTCCAATTCATCGGCTTTGGCTTTGGTGGGCTTGTCGGTGACGCCTCGAATTGGTGATTGGCCTTGATATTCATCCAGCGCTTTATTAACTCGCTGCCCAATTTCTTGGGCAGCTTGTTGCATATGCTGGTCGATTTTGGGGGTGACGTCGTCTAGGCGTTTTACTGTGGCTTGCATACCTTCGATGGCGGCGTCTGGAAGTAGTAAATCGTAGTGCCAACTGGTAGACATGTCGTCGAGTGAATCGCGTAGGCCTTTGACGATGTTTTTAACTTCCGTGGCGGATTGTTTTCCTAGGTCTTGCCAGTTGATGTCTCTTAGGTATTTAACTGGGTCGCCTTTGCCGAGCTTGCGTAGTACCGCAAGCGCAGCAGAGAGAGACTCTCCGGTATTTTTTAAAATAACCTTGCCCACGCCTTTGACGGCTGAGCCCACAACTGGCACTAAACCAATGCCCGTAAGGGTAAAGGCAAGCCAAGCGTCGGTGTCGTTGGCTTCATCATCGTCGGTCAGTAACATGACATTGGCAATGATATCTCGTAAATCCATGACTTGGTCGATAATCGGTATCATGGAAATCGAGGGGCGACTACTGTCGGTGAAGGTTAGCTGCCTAGCCCTGCAACACCCAAGTGGTTCAGCCTATCCTTTCTTAAAAATCATGCGCAGAAGTTTATCTGATTAAATCAACCGGAACATAAACACTATCTTCTAAGGATTCTCTTGGTATTTCTAGAACATTAGCGACTAAAGCTAATTCAAAGCACCAATAACCAATATAATAATCCGTGTACTCGAATTCGCATTCACTGTTATGATTATCATGCCAGTCAGCCAAGCCCTCTAACTTACTGTACCAACTTTGTGCAAATTGCTTGAGTAAATCAGGCTTTTGTTCATTGGGTACTGTAAAAGCGAGTGAAAGGTTTTGATAAATTTCAGGGTAGTAGAGTGTGGGCGAAATAGGTCTATCGTTATCACCAAGTGCAATGGCTACATTATCAAGTAAGGTGTCTTTGCCGCGTTCGTCAATAACATCGAGCACTTCTTGAATATGAGCTGGAGCGA